>NZ_JAIUDM010000002.1:0-671014 GCF_030418435.1 Gordonibacter sp. RACS_AR49
GCCCGCTGGCGAAGGCGGCCGCGCTCGCGGCCGGGGGAGCCCTCCCGGCCGCCGGGGGCGCGGGGGCGGCCGCGGCGGTTGCGGCGACCGCATGCGCCGCCATCGTCGCCGTCTTCTCGTTCTCGTGGTTCTGGGAGGACGCGAACAGGGGCACCGCGGCCGTGCCCTTGCCCGCGGCTTGCGAGGCGCTGCGAGGAGAGGTCGAAGAGGTGTGCGCGGAGGTGCTCGACGAGGCGGGCTGGGCCGATTTCATCCTGGCACTCATGGCCGCCGAATCCGGAGGGGACCTGGGCGTGCCCGCAGCCGGAGGGGCGGACTACGTGTCGTGCCCCGGCGGCTGCGGAACGCCCCTGTCCTCCGTGAGGCAGGACGTCATGCAAGCGTCCGAATGCGGCTACGGGGGCGTAGTCGTGCACGGCGCGTCCCGCGGAAGCCCCGTCGCATGCTGCCCCTCCGTGGGAGAGTGGCCGTGGCGCGACGCGGGGGCATCGACGGCCCGGGCGTCCATCTACGCGGGAACGCTTTACTTCCGCGACGGGCTGGAGATGTGGAGCGGCTACCTGGGGGAGATCGGCATCGAGGACGCGGGGAAGCTCGCCCTCATAGCGCAGGGCTACAACTACAACATGTCGGCATGGTTCTCGTGGTGCCAGGCGCGCGGCATCGAAGAGTGGTCCATCGACGCCTCCGAGGAGTTCCAGGCGACGCTCCCCGAGGGCTTCAAGGGCACGGCGAACCACGCCGAAAAGGTGATGGCCTACTATCCGTGGGGGACCGGGTCCGAAGGTGGAAGCGATGCGCAGCAGTCCCTCGCGGACATAGCGCGTCAGAACGCGACGAACTCCCCTTACTACCAGCAGCAGTGCGCCAGATGGGCGAACGACATGTACGACAGGGCTTTCGGGTCCGGAGCGTGCGCCCGGTACGCGTCGGCCTGGGACGACTGGCTCGCGAACGGGGTGTCGGAGGACGCGGGGGCCATCCCCGTCGGGGCGGCGGTGTACGCGTCGGGCTGGCCCTACCCCGGGCTCGGGGCGGAGAACCCCTACGGGCACGTGGGCATCTACCTCGGAGACGGCCAGGTGGCCGACTACTCTCGGGTGTGGAGCCTGCTGGAATGGGCCTCCTCCCAGTACGCGAACTGCAACGGGCGCGTGGGCTGGCTCGGATGGGGCTGGCTTTCCGGAGACGACCTTTCGAGGAGGTGAGGGACCGGATGGAGCAGGATCGGAGCGGATACCACGCCGTCTCCCTGAGCGGGGGCAAGGACAGCACGGCGATGCTCCTCATGATGGTCGAGAGGGGCATGAGGGTTGACGCGGCGGTGTACGCGGACACGGGCATGGACCTCCCCGCCATGGAGGCCCACCTCGCGCGCGTCGAGGAGCTGTCGGGCGTGCCCGTCGTCCGCGTCCGGCCCCCGCTCTCGTTCGAGCACTACCTGCTCGACCACGAGATCACGCGCGGGAAGCGGGCAGGCGGCCGCGGCTACGGCTGGCCGCGGCCGCGCGCCCGATGGTGCACCGCCCGGCTCAAGGTCGAGCCGATCGCGCGCCACCTCCGCGCCGCGAGCGCGGGGAGGCCCGTGACCCAGTACCTGGGGATAGCGGCCGACGAGGCGCCTCGCCGGAGAAGGGAGAGGCGCGGGGTGCGCTACCCGCTGGCCGAATGGGGCGTGACGGAGGCAGACGCCCTGGACTACTGCCGGAGGCGGGAACTCGACTGGGAGGGCGAGTACCGGCATTTCAACAGGCTCTCATGCTGGTGCTGCCCCCTCCAGTCCCTCCCCGACCTGCGCGCGCTGCGAAGGCGGCACCCCGACCTGTGGAGCTTGCTGAGCCGCATGGACGAGCGGGCCTGGAACACGTTCCGCATAGGGTGCTCCGTCGCCGACCTGGAGCGGCGGTTCGCCTCCGAGGACGCGCAAGAGGGCCCGGCGGGCGGCGCCCGGACGGGAATCGACGCGAGAGACAAGGAGATGCCATGAGAGGGAAGAGGGCGGCGATCATCGCCGTGGCGGCCGCGGTCGCGCTGTTCACCGGGGGCACGGCCGCCCGATGCGCGGCCATGGTGGCCGCAGGAGACGGAGCGGCGGGCCAGCAGGAGAACGCCCAGGAGCGCGGGGAGGACGGCCGGGGCCTTCCGGACGGTGAGGCGGCCCCGCCCGGGGCGCAGGACCTCCTGGCGAGGCTCGGATCGGCCCCGTGGTCGGACGCCACGGGGTCCATCGTCCTCGAGTTCGGCGACGGGACGTTCACCGAGCGTCGGGCGGGAGAGTCCGAGGGCGTCGTCACGGAGTTCTCCATCGAGAGCGTGGACGCGAGGCCGAACGGGACGACCGCGGTCATCGAGGCCGGCGGCGAGCACGTGGCGCTCTCCCTGTCGCTCCCCTCCGAGGGGGCGGCGGCGGTCGAGTCCCCCGCGTTCAAGCTGGCCCCCTCGTATCGGGGAAGCGCCGAGGCGGCCTATGAGGTCAACGGGGTCACCGAGGAGGCCGCGGCCCTCGCCGCGGCGGCCCCGGAGGAGGTGGAAGCCGCCGTCGCCGAGCACTGCCGCGCCAACCTGCCCGCGGCGACCCGCGCCGAGTTCACGGGCCTGGCGTCGGTCGACTTCGATGCGGGCACCGCGACGCTCTACTTCGCCTCCGAGTTCGCACCGGGGGTGGAGGTGGCCGCCGTCTGCGACGGGAAGGGCGGGATCGCATGCTCCACGATGGCCGGAGGGCCGTCGTGACGCGCGCGGCCGCGGGCAGGATCGCCCTGTGCCTCGCGCTGGCCCTCGCTGCGACCGCCGCCCTCCCCGGGACGGCCTGGGCCGACATAGGCACCGATATAAACAACTGGCTCTGCGGCCTGTGCAACGACCTCGGCCGCACCCTCGCCTCCGTCTCCACCGACCTCGTGGGGGCGCTGGCCGCCGGAACCGTTCTCTCGCAGATGCAGCACGGCGGCCTGGGAGAGCTCCTCTCCGGAGTGCACGAGATGGGCAGCGCCGTCAACGCCAACGCCGTCCGTCCGCTCGCCTACTGCGTCCTGGCGCTGTCGATGGTCCTCCAGTTCGTCAAGCTGACGCAGCGGGCGGACGGCTCCATGACCGGGATGCCCGGGCTTGAGAACATCTGCATGCTGCTCGTAGGGTACGCGGTAGGCAAGCTCCTCATCGACAACTCGATGCAGATATGCGATGCGATCTACCGCACGGCGGGGAAGGTCATGGCGTCGATCACCGCGGCGAGCGGCGTCGCCGCGCAGTCGATGCCCGACGCGGCCTTCGAGAGCACCGACATAGCCGTCTGCCTCGTCGTGCTCGTCGTCTGCTGCCTCCAGATAGCCTGCGCGTTCGCTGCGCACGTGGTCGCCCAGCTGCTCGTGTATGGCCGAGCGGTCCAGATATACGTGTACGCCGCGTTCTCGGCCCTGCCCATCGCCCTGCTCGGCGTGGACGGCACGCGCGGCGCGGGACTCGGGTTCCTCAAGAGCTTCGCCGGCGTCGCCCTCGCCAACGCGCTCCTGCTCGCCGTCCTGTACTTCTTCCCGGCGATCATCTCCTCCATCGGGTACGCGAACCTCGGAGACATGGGAGCGGTGGGGCAGCTCGCCGATGCCATGGGGGTGTTCGCCCAGTGGCTCGCGCTCATGCTCGTGATGCTCGTCGCCATGTGCAAGACCGGCTCGTGGGCCCGCGAGATACTGGGAGGATAGGCCGGAGGCGGCGCGGAGAGGGCAAAGGTGCCCATATGGGCACCTCGGCATCGCGGCGGGGCGAAAGCGCACAATGGGAGAACCATCCGACGAGAGAGGAGGCCAAAATGGAGTACGCCGAGACGAGGGGCGCGACGGGAGGGGTCCCGCAGGAGGAGAGGGTGCCCAAGGTGTACCTCACCGTCCCCACCGAGCCCTACGTGCGAGAGGTGGCGAAACGGGACGGGACGACGTTCAACGAGGTGAAGGTGCCCGCCCACGCGGAGATAGGGGGCAAGCCCCTCGGCAACGGGTGGGTGTTCAACCCCCTGTTCGTCGACGAGTCGAGGTACTCGTCGGCCATGAGCGTCATCCCCCTGCTCGCCGACCGCGACGTGCGCCTTCATCGCGATGTCCTGCTCTACGACCGCCGGGAGAACAGGCTGAAGCCCGCACTCGACCCGGACGGCAGGAGGCTCCAGGAGAGGATCGAAGTCTCGCCCCAGGCCCTCGAGGAGGCCATCGTCCAAGCGCTGACCACCGTCCCCGAGCGCGGCGACGAGGCCCGCGGGCGCGGCGAGCGCCCCGAGCCCGCGCGGCGAGAGAGCCTTTCGGCGCAGCAGGCCGCCGCTGTCGGGGCAGAGGGGTCGCGCGAGGCGGCCCGCCCGCAGACGGCCCCGGCGGCGTTCAGGGGCATGTCCATCTAGACGGCCCACCTCGATCCGGCCGAGCATCGCACAAGGAGGTCAGTATCCCGCATGGCGCGCATGAGAAGAAACGCCGTGGTTCCGGGGCAGCTATCGCTGGACCTGTTTTCCCAGGACGCCCCAGAAGTGGACAAGCCGGAGGAGCTCGCCTATAATGATAAACTGGGTTTTTCTACGGTTTTTCAAGGAAAGGAGCAAGGATATGCTGACGGATCAGGCGTACAGCGGGTACGCGGCGATGCGGCTGGCGTTCCTGGAGGAGAACGCCCCGGCCCTCTTGGAGGGCATGAGGGAGGCGGGAACGCTGGACGCCCACCTCGAGGAGACGGAGAAGCTCGTGAACGAGAGGAGGGCCCAGCTGGAGGAGGTGTACCGCGTCCAAGCGGGGGCCGACGAGGAGCAGAAGGCGCGCGACTGGGGGGCGTGGTACACGGCGGCGATGGCGGCTCAGATGAAGGCGCGCTCCCAAGCGGTCAAGGAGGTGGTCGAGGCCCTGTAGGGCTCCCCAAGGTAGACCTGGGAGCGCAGGCGGGCGGCGGCCCCGCGGACCACGCGGCCCGCAACCTCGCCGCCATCGAGGCCCTGGCCGCCGTCCGCGAGCGCGGCGGGCGCCCGACGGCCGACGAGGCGAGGGCCCTCGCCGCCTACTCGGGATGGGGCCCGTGCGCAGACGCGTTCTCGGGCAGAGGGGAATGGGCGGGAACCCTCGCGCGCCTCGAGGAGCTGCTCTCCCCCGACGAGCTGGCGAGCGCCCGGTCGTCGGTCCTGACCGCCTATTACACGCCCGAGGAGGTCGTGCGCGCGATGTACGGCACGCTCGGGCGCATGGGGTTCGGCGGGGAGGGGGTCGCGGACGACGTGCTGGAGCCCTCGTGCGGCGTCGGCAACTTCATGCTCGCCGCGCCCGAGGGGTACCGGTTCCGCGCCGTCGAGGTGGACCCTCTGTCGGCGGCCATCGCGCAGGCGCTGTCCCCCGACGCGGAGGTCGTGTGCGCGCCGTTCGAGGAGTGCGCTTTCCCCGAAGGGTCGTTCTCGGCCGTGATAGGAAACGTCCCCTTCTCGGACAGCATCAAGATCGCCTACCCGGGCGTCGGGACGCTGGCCATCCACGACTACTTCGTCCTCCGATCGCTCGACGCGGTGCGGCCGGGCGGCGTCGTCGCGGTGGTCGCGTCCCGCTTCCTGATGGACAAGCGCGGCGGGCGCGTGCGCAGGGAGATGGCGCGCAGGGCCGAGCTGGCGGCCTGCGTGCGCCTGCCCGGGAATGTGTTCCTCGAGCAGGCGGGGACCGAGGTCGCAGCTGATGTCATCTTCCTGCGCAAGAGGCCGGAGCGCCTCGAGGACGTCGACGAGCCCTGGGTGCGCTCCGTCGAGGTCGAAGGGGCGTTCGTCAACGCGATCGTCGCGCAGAGGCCCGAGTGCGCGGCGGGACGGCTCTCCATCGTGCCGGGCAGGTTCGGCCCCGTCCCCGCGGTCAGGCGCGAGGGGGACGAACCTTTGTCCGACGCCATCGAGAGGCTCGCGGCCAAGCAGCTCGAGCGAGTGGAGGATGCGCCGGGGACGCGAGCCCGCGCGATGGCGGCGAAGGCGCCGGAGCCCTACATTGCGAAGACGCCGAAGCCCTCCGGCGACTACGAGTACGCCCTGGACGAGGGCGGCCGCGTGTGGTTCGGCAACGGCAGCACCGTCGAGCCCGTGCCCCTCCCCAGGAGGGACGCCGACCGCCTCGCGGGCATGGTCCGCATCCGCGACCTGGCCAGAGCCCTCCTCGCCCTCGAGGCGTCCCCTTCGGCAGACGAGCGGCAGGTCGAGTCGGCCATGGGGGCGCTCAACGACGCGTACGACCGCTTCGTCATCTTGCACGGGCGGCTCTCCGACAAGCGCAACGCCAAGCTCTACAGCCCCTCCGAAGCCTCGTACTACCTCCTGTCCGGCCTCGAGGTGACGGACGCCAAGGGGGAGTTCGTCTCCAAGGCGGACGTGTTCACCCGGCGCGTCGTGGCGGCCGAGCGCCCGCCCCTCGAGCGCGCCGAGTCCGCCGCCGACGCGCTGGCCTACTCGATCGACCGCAAGGGAGGGTTCGACCTCTCCTACATAGCAGGGCTCCTCGGCACGGACGAGGCCGGGGCGCTCGAAGAGCTGGGGGACCTGGCGGTGGTCGACCCCGAGACGGGCGAGGCGCTCATGGCCGACGAGTACCTCTCCGGCAACCTGGCCGGGAAGAGGGAGTGGCTCGAATCGGAGATAGGCCGGCTCAAACGCGAGCCGGAGGAGGGCAGAAGGGCGGCATGGCTCGCCGAGCGCGGGCTGGACGCCGTCGAGCCGGAGGAGGGGCCGTGGCCGGACCTCAAGAAGGACCTCGCGAAGTCGGGGGCCTGGGCCTCGGCCGTCAACCCGCTCGCAGCCGAGAGGTACGTGGCCGTGGGCGCCGTCCTGAACGGAAAGGGCTTCGCCGGCAGGTCGGCGGGATGCGGCATGGCGGCCGTCCGCGACCTGCTCGAGGAGTCCTCGCGCAGCGGGGTGCCCGCAGACGCCGCCATGCTGAACTTCCTGGCGCCGGAGTTCGAGGCCGCGGGATGCCCTCCGGGTGAGACGGCCGCGTACGGAGCGCTCCTCGCGTCCCTCCACGCCCCGAAGTCGGACGCCGCCTTCGCGGCGATGGCCCGCATGAGCCTGGACATGGCGCGGGCGGCGTGCCGAGCAGCGGGAATCGACGCCCCGATCCGCATTGCGAGGGACGCCGCCGCGCGGGCGCTCGCGGAAGACGAGGCCCTCCCGGAGTACCTCTTGGAGGTCGCCTTGGAGGAGGCGCCCTCGTACTACGGACGCAGGACCTACCTGCGGGCCACGCCGGAGGGCTTGGCCGCGTTCAAGAGGCAGCGCCGCACCTTCCTCGAGTCCAATCCGCGCGAGGAGGACGAAGGGCGCGTGCGGAAGCTCGAACGGCTCCTCGAAAGGGTGAGGGCCGCCATGCCGCCCGAGCTCGGCCCGGCCGACATAGCCCTCACGCTCGGGAGCCACTGGGTCCCGCCGAAGATCGTGCACGACTTCGCCGTCGAGACGTTCGGCCTCCCGACGCGCAACGACGCGGTCATGCGCGGGTTCTCCGTGGCCCGTTCGGACGTGCTGGGGCAATGGAGGGTATCCTGCTCGGGGACCGCCTCCCACGTGCGCGCCGCGGCCCGGGAGGCGTACGGCACTCCCGAGCGAAGCTGCTTAGACATACTCTCCTCGGCGCTCAACTCGACCGACCTGACGGTCACGAGGGAGGGGCGCGACGGGGAGAGGAGGAGGGACCATGCGGCGACGATGGCGGCGTGGGAGCGCAGGCGCGCCCTCGTGGAGCGGTTCAAGGAATGGGCGTGGGAGGATCCCGGGCGCGCCGCCGAGCTCTGCCGCATCTACAACTCCCGGTTCAACGCCACCGCGCCCAGATCCTACGACGGATCGTCGCTCACGTTCCCTGGCATGTCGTCGGCCGTCGAGCTGACGAAGCACCAGCGGGACGCCATCGCGCGCGCCCTGCTCGCCCCGGAGGGCACGCTCATAGCCCACGTGGTGGGCGCGGGCAAGACGTTCGACGGGATAGCGGCGGCATGCGAGGCGCGCCGCCTCGGCAAGGCCAGAAAGCCCCTCGTCGTCGTGCCCAACCACCTGACCGAGCAGTGGGCCGCGGACTTCGTCCGGCTCTACCCGTCGGCGCGCATCCTGGTGATGGGCCGGGAGGACATGCGCGGAGCCGAGGCCGTCAAGCGGTTCTGGGGGCGGGCCGCCACGGGGGACTGGGACGCGGTGATCGTCGCCCAGTCGCGCTTCGGCATGGTGCCCGTCTCCCCCAGGCGCAGGATCGCGGCCCTCGAGAGCCGCGTGGAGGAGTTCGCTCAGGCTCGGGAGGCTGCCGACGAGTCCGGCAACCCCCTGAGCGTGAAGCGCATCGAGTCTGCCCGGAAGGCGTCGGAGCGCAAGATGGAGCAGCTGCGCGCCGAGATCGACCCCGAGGGGGTGTACTTCGACGACCTGGGCTTCGACATGCTCGTCGTCGACGAAGCCCACAACTACAAGAACCTCGCGGTGGCGACCTCGATCAGCGTGTCGGGGATCAGCGTGTCGGGATCGCAGAAGTGCGAAGACCTCCTGGACAAATGCGACCTCATCAGAGAGAAGAACCCGTCGAACCTCGTGTTCCTCACCGGCACCCCGGTGTCGAACAGCATGAGCGAGCTCTACAACATGCAGCGCTACCTCGCCCCCGGGCTCCTCGAATCCCAGGGGACGTCCTCGTTCGCGTCGTGGGCCTCCACCTTCGGCGAGATCACCGAGTCGGTGGAGCTCAGGCCGGAGGGCACGGGATTCCACATCAAGCAGCGGTTCGGGCGCTTCCACAACCTTCCGGAGCTCATGGCCTCGTTCCACTGCTACGCGGACATCAAGACGAACTCGGACATCGAGCTCGACCTGCCCGAGTGCCGGATCGTCCCCGTGGCCGTGGAGGCGACGCCCGAGCAGCGCGAGGCTGTGGGGGAGCTCGCCGACCGCGCGGCGCTCGTGCGGAGCGGGGCGGTGGACCCCGACGTGGACAACATGCTCAAGATAACGGGGGACGGGCGCAAGGTGGCGCTCGACCCGAAGCTGCTCGACCCGGACGGGGACTCCGACCCGCTCGACGGGGGCAAGGTGGACGCCTGCGCCCGGAAGGTCGCTTCCATATGGCGCGAGACGGAGCGGGAGCGGGGATGCCAGCTCGTGTTCTGCGACGCGTCCACGCCCGCCTCGGGGAAATGGAACATATACGAGGACCTGCGCGAGCGCCTCTCGGCCCTCGGGGTGCCCTCCTCCGAGGTCGCATTCGTGAGCGACGCGCCCACGCCGAAGAGGCGCGAGGAGCTGTTCGAGCGGGTCCGGGAGGGGCGCACCCGCATCCTCGTCGGCAGCACGCAGAAGCTCGGGACGGGGACGAACGTCCAGACGCGCCTCGTGGCGACCCACGACCTCGACTGCCCGTGGCGCCCGTCCGACCTCGAGCAGCGCCTCGGCCGCATCGTGCGCAGGGGCAACCTCAACGAGCGCGTGAGCGTCTACCGGTACGTGACCTCCGGGACGTTCGACAGCTACCTGTACCAGCTGGTGCAGAACAAGCAGGCGTTCATCAGCCAGGTGTTCACCTCGGAGTCGCCGGTCCGCGAGGCGTCCGACCTCGACGAGACGGTGCTGTCCTACGCCGAGATAAAGGCCCTCGCCACGGGCGACCCCAACATCCAAAGGCGCATGGAGCTGGAGAACCGGTTCGGGCAGCTCACGCTGCTGCGCTCGGCGCATTCGAAGCAGCAGGCGGACCTGCGCACGCGCATCGAGGCGCTGATCGCGCCCCGCGTCGAGGGCCTCTCCCGGAAGCTGGAGGCGGCGCGGAGCGACGGGCCGCGCGCCCGCGCCGCGCCGCCGCAGACGACGGAGGGCGGCGAGTGGAGGGGCATGGAGGTCATGGGCGATCGCCTCTCGGACAGGGGGGCGGCGTGCAGGGCCCTGTGGGAGCTGCGCGGGCGCGGCCGCCCCGGCCTTTCGGAGAGGGTCGGCAGCTACCGGGGGTTCGACGTGATGATGACGGCCGACCCCGACCCCCTGTCGGGGGACCCCATCCCCCGGATCGCCCTCGCGGGCGCCTGCGAGCACCGCGCCCCGAAACCCCTGCCCCATCCTTCGGCATCCGTCCAGGGATCGGCGATCGCCCAGATGGACCGCGTGATCTCCGAGATCGCGCAAGCCGAGAGGAAGCTGGAGGGGAAGCTCGCCGAAGCCCGCGCGGAGCTAGAGGAGGCGAGGGCGGAGCTCGGAAGGCCGTGGAGCCACGAGCGCGAGTACTCGGAGCTGTCCCGCCAGCTCGAAGAGCTCAAGAGGGACGAGAAAAGGACCCGCCGGCCCGCGTCGGCCCGGCGCATTGAGGGCCTGGCGCAGCAGATGAAGGAGGCGCGCGCCGCGTCCGCATCGACCGACGCGACGAAGGGCGCCGCGGAGAGGGCGAACGAGAGGGAGGAGACGCTGACATGAGGATGACGGACGCGCTGAGGACCAGGCTGAGGGACGCCCTCGCGGAGGCGGACGGCGCGGAGCCGACGCCCGAGCGCGCGAGGGAGCTCGAGCGCAGGGTCGAGGAAGCCGCGCGCGAGGGACGCTGCCGCGTCGACTTCGAGGGGGCCGCCTCCGAGGCGTCGATCACCTTCAGGCCCTACCGCGACGCGGAGTCCGGGGAATGGCGCGCGGCTGCGGACGGGGAGAGGGTGGCCGAGCTCGTCTCCCGCGCCCATCTCGAGGCGGAGGCGGCCCGCGGACCCAAGGAGGACGGCCCCATGCTCGTCGCGGACACGGCGGACGGAACCGGGTCGTGGCTCGGCTACAACGGAGCCCCGGCCCCGGGAGGGCCCTCGCTCGGCACGTTCGACAGCCGCGGCGAGGCGGCCCTCTTCGCGCGCGGGGTGGGCCTCCCCCTCCGCGCCGACATGGCGGCCTGGCGCGCGGCCGACAGGGAGGCCCTGCGCCGAGGCAGCGCCGCGCAATCGCTCCTCGACGGCCCCTGGGGCATACGCGGGGAGGAAGTGCACGGGGTCATCGACGCGGCCGAGAGGGCCTGGCGCATGCTCGGAGCCTCCCGCCCCCTCGACTGGATCGCGAGCATCTTGGCGGACGCCTTGGCCGAGACGGAGGGCCGGCTCTCCTTCGCCGACGCGCCCCGACTGCCCGAAGACGAGCTCGCGAGGATCCTCCGCGAGGCCCTGGAAGGGGGCGAGGGGCGCCTTCTCGACGAATGCGACCTCGCGATCCTCGAAATCGCCGCCCATCCCGAACGGGCCGGAACGGCGGGAACGTGGAGGCCGGGAGAGCCGGGCAAGGAGGGGCTCCTCGCGGAGGTGTCCCTGTCCGAGGCCCATCCCGGCCGCATGCGGTGGGCGCTCTACGAGGCAGACCCCGAGACGGGGGCGCTCGGAGCGAAGGAGGAGGGCGTCTCGTCCGGGTACGGGAGCTTCGAGGAGTGCGCCGAGTACGTCCTCGGCTGCCCGTCCGTCGCCTTCGCCCATCCGGGGAAGCCGACCTCCTCGGACCTGGCGCCTCCCGCGCGCGGTGCCAGGAGGCGCGGGCTGGGCGAGCGGATGGACGACGCGAGGCGCGAGGCGGACCAAAGGGGCTCCGCGCCGAAAGGGACGGAAGGCCGGGAGGCCAGATAGTCGAGAGAGGAGGAGCCGTTGAAGAGGCTCATAGTCGCAGAAAAGCCGAGCGTCGCGAGGGCCATAGCGCGGGCGGTCGGAGCGGACAGGGAGGAGGACGGGTTCCTCGAGGGCGAGCGCGACGTGGTCACTTGGTGCCGCGGACACCTGGTCGAGCTCTCCCCTCCGGACAGGTACCCCGAGTGGGCGGGGCGCTGGAACCCCGACGACCTGCCCATGGTGCCGGAGGAGTGGCTTTGGGAGCCTTCGGAGGAGGACGGCGCCGCGCGCCAGCTCGGCATCGTGACGTCGCTCATGGGAAGGGGCGACGTCGCGGAGCTGGTGAACGCCTGCGACGCCGACCGCGAGGGGGAGGGCATCTTCCGGCGTGTGCTCTCCCATGCGGGGTGCCCGAAGCCCGCCCTCCGGTTCTGGAGCACGGCGCTCACTCCGGAGGCCGTGGAGAGGGACCTTGCCGCCATGCGCCCTCTGTCGGACTACGACGGGCTGGCCGACGCGGCCGAAGGCAGGGCGAAGGCCGACTGGCTCGTCGGACTCAACGCCACGCGCGCCTACGCGTCCCTCTACGGTGCGCAACTCACGGCGGGGCGCGTGCAGACGGCGGTGCTCTCCCTCGTCGTCGAGAGGACCCGGGCGGCCCGGTCGTTCGAAGCCGTTCCGTTCTGGCTGGTCGAAGCCGATCTCGGCGGCTTCGCGGCCGAGTCCGGCAGGTTCGGCTCGCGCGAGGAGGCCGAGGCCGCGGCCGAGAGGGTGCGCGCGGCCGGGACGGCGGCCGTGGAAGCGGCGGAGAGGAGGGAGGAGCGGCCCAAGGCGCCGCCGCCCTACGACCTCACGGCGCTCCAGCGCGACGCCGCCAAACGCTGCGGGCTGACCGCCGACGAGACGCTCAAGGCCCTCCAGTCCCTCTACGAGCGCGGCCTGGTCACTTACCCGCGCACGGAATCGCGCCGCATCTTGGAAAGCGACGCCGAGGACGCCTCCCGCGCGCTCGCCCAAATCGCGCGGCCCGAGGTGGCCGGGGCCGCCGCCGAGGCGTTCGACATGGGGAGAGCGAGCGTCCGCGCGATCGTCGGCGACTCCGAGGTGTCCGGGCACGGGGCGATAGTCCCCACGAGGATGATGGACGCGCAGGCGTTCGAGCGCCTGGAGGGCCGGGAAAGGCGGGTCGCCCTCCTCGTGTGCTGCCGGCTGCTCTCGGCCACCATGCCCCCAGCGGCGCGGCGCCGGACCAAGATCGTCGCGAGGGCCGGGGGTGTCGAACTGCGCGCCTCGTCGTGCGAGACGCTGGAGGCCTCGTGGGAGGCCGTCGAGGACGCCTGCTCGGCGATGCTCGGAGGAGAATCGGCGCGCGGCGCCGGTAGGGGCGGCGCGCCCATCCCCGAGGACGTCGCGCGAGGGGGCGCCCTCGGGCTGGGAGGCGTGGAAGTGAAGAGGGGCGAGACCTCCCCGCCGAAGCCCTACACCGAGGACGGGCTGCTCGAGGCTATGCAGCACGCCGGAAGGCTCATCGGCGACGCCGACTTGCGCGCCGCCATCGACGACGACTCGTCCCACTCGGGAGGGCTGGGGACGCCCGCCACGCGGGCGTCGATCATCGAGAAGATCATAGGCCGCGGGTACGCCGAGCGCAAGGGCCGCGCCATCGTGTCGACCCCCGACGGCGAGGCCCTCGTCGACCTCGTGGACGAGGGCCTCAAGTCCCCTGAGCTCACCGCCCGCTGGGAGCGGGCGCTCTCCCTCGTCGAGCGCGGCGAGATGCCCCTCGGCGACTTCATGAGCCGGATCGAGGGCTATACGCGGGAGGTGGTCGCCGCGGCCAAGGGGTCGTTCGATCCGGCAAGGGCCGTCCGTCGGCGAGCGGAGGAGGCGGGCGCGTGCCCGCGGTGCGGCAGCCCCGTCGTCAGAACCGGGGGCGTCTACCAATGCAGCAGCAACCGCTCCCGAAGGGAGGAGGACGGCTCGTGGACCCTGACGGCAGGATGCGGGTTCAAGCTGTTCCCGACGGTGGCCGGCAAGAAGCTCACGGGGTCCCAGGTCGAAAAGCTGCTTTCCGGAGAGACCGTGCGCGCCAAGGGGCTCAGGTCGAGGAAGGGGTCCTCCTTCGAGGCGGGGCTGAGGCTGTCCCCCGGAGGGGAGGTGGAGCTCGTGTTCGGTGAAGGACGGCCCCGCCCCCTCCAAGCAGAGAATCAGGAGTTGTCAAAATGATATCAAATGAAGCGATCTGCATACCATCTGCTATACTTTTAGGACACGCACCTGCCAAGAGGAAGGAGGCGGTCCGCATGGCCACCACTCAGATGAGCCTGAGGATGGACGAGGACGTGAAGAGGATGATGGACGCGACTGCGAGCGCCATCGGGATCACGAGCGCCACGGCGATGAACATATTCGCCCGCCAGTTCGTGGCCGCCGGAGGGTTCCCCTTCGAGGTGAAAGCTCCGAAGGCCGCGGCGCTCCCCGCGATAGACAGGGAGAGGCTCTACCGGCCCCAGAAGACGCAGGACGGCTCCCCCGTCCTGCCGAGCGAATGGCTCGACCCGGAAGGGGACGTCTATGACAGCCTCGCCTGAGCCCCTTGAGGTGTGGCTCTGCCGCTTCAGGTTCTTGGACGCGCCCGAGGTGAAGAAGGTGCGGCCGGCGGTGATCCTCGAGGCAGACGAAGGGGCGCTCGTCGCCGTCGCCGTCAAGGTGACGAGCCACGCGCCCCGGGACGAGCCCGGGGAGTTCGAGGTGGCCGACCTCGTCCGCGCCGGACTGCTGAGGCGGTCCACCGTGCGGTGCTCGCAAGCCATAGAGATGCCTTTCAGCGACCTCATAAGGCGCATCGGGGAGCTCGCGCCCGCCGACGCCGCCAAGCTGGCCGACGGCATCAGGGAGGCCGGCATCGCCCGCGACGCCTAGCCGACCGGCATCCGCGCCCGGACGAAGGGCCGCGCCAAACCGGGCAATCCGCGCGAGGGCCCCGGGCGACGCCCGGGGCCCCGTTTTCGCATGCGTGCGGCCCCGCAGCCGAGCGATGTCCATATGGGCACTTCCCGACCCGATCCCCGCCCCGAGGGACAATGGGCCAGGAAGGGAGGTGCCGCGCAGAACGGCGCACAACCACCGAAGGGAAGCGAGAAACGGCGCACACGGCTCGGCGGCATCCTCCTTCGCCAAGGGAACGGGAGGAAGGAGCAGGGGCCCATGGACAGCGTCGCGCCGGCCAGCCGCAAGAAGAAAGCGGCCATCAGATACGTCAGCCTCTTCTCGGGGATCGAGGCGGCGGGTTGCGCATGGAGGCCTCTCGGATGGGACGCGGTCGCGTTCAGCGAGATCGACCCCTTCTGCAACGCCGTCCTGTCCGCGCGCTTCCCGGACGTGCCCAACTTGGGCGACATACGAGACGTCGATTGGAGGGATCTGGATGGAGAGGCGGACATCGTCGTCGGAGGGAGCCCGTGCCAAAGCTTCTCGGTTGCCGGGAACCGAACAGGGCTCGAAGGGGAATCCGGGCTCATGCTCGAGTACATTCGAGCGGTACGCGAGATCATGCCTCGATGCTTCTTGTGGGAAAACGTCCCGGGGGCGCTCTCGTGCGAGGACGGGAAGGCTTTCGAGCTGCTGCTCGGGAAGATGGATGAGCTCGGGTACGGTCTGGCATGGAGAGTGCTGGACGCGCAGTTTTTCGGCGTACCCCAAAGACGCGAGCGTGTCTACCTTGTCGGCGTGCTTGGAAGCGCCGCCCGTGCCTGCGAAGTACTATTTGAGCCCGAAAGCATGCCTTGGGATGCTCCGACGAGCAGAGAAAAGAGGGCGGCCCTTGCCGACAAGGCTCAGGGCGGCCCTCGTTCTGCAGGCTTCCGGTTCAACGCCCCTCCCGCCGCAAAAGGGATAGGGTACGTCGAGGAGGGCTCGCCCACGATGACGGCCGGGCGCTGCCCCGCCGTGTGCTACGGAATAGCGGGCAACACCGTGGGGCGCGCGCCGGGGAACGGGGGCAACGGGCAAGGCTTCTGCGACCCAGACGAGGCCGGCATGTACACGCTCACTGCGGCCGACCGGCACGCCGTGGCGGCACCCGCCGGAGGGCGCCCTGCAGACGCGCTGTGCGTCGCCTCCACGAACCCCAACGCGTCGATCGGCGAGGAGTTGTGCGGGAGCCTCACCGCAAGCGCAGCAAAGGGCGGGCCCATGGTCTGCCCGGGCGGCGGCCCCGTCGCGTTCGCCCAGAACGTCCGAGACGAGCTCCGCCTCGTCGGCGGGAAGGGCGACCACGTCGGGGCGCTCGCCGCGAGCCCCGGCGCGAAGCAGGCGAGCCACGTGCTCGAAGAGCTCTGCGTGCGCCGCCTGACGCCGCTCGAATGCGAGCGCCTGCAGGGGTTCCCGGACGGCTGGACCGATGTGGAGTACCGCGGCAAGCCAGCTTGCGACACCCCGCGCTACAGGGCGCTGGGCAACTCCATGGCCGTCCCCGTGATCAGGTGGATCGGGAAGCGGATGGAGGCCAATTGGGCCTGCGGGCATTTCTCCGTCCCTGAATAGGAAAACGGTTCGGCATGACCGATCAGCCATGCCGAAACCGTCGAAACCGCCAAAGAAGCCCCGCGCATGGAACGAGGGGCTTCTGCTTTTGCCTATCGGGGAAGCGGCATCATTTGTTTTGCGTCAGCGGATTCCCCCCGCTTCCCCACGCCTCGATCAAGCAAAGCCCCCTCCGGATCATTTCAAGCCCCCTTCCCTTTTCGCTCGGCAGGACTCGTCCGATATGCCCTCAGTCGACGTATCCACCACGATTCCGAAAATTGCGAGAACGGAGAAAACGGCGTTCACAAGGTCTATCGCGTCGCCCTCCATCGCCGAAACGTCGACTTCGACGCCAAGCACCTTGAGCACAAATTGGGCCAAGATGAGAAGAGCCGGTATCAGGGCGATCCAGAAAGATTTGTTGGACACCCGCGATTTCCAGTCTATTCCAAACATGCTAATCACCTTTCGAACAAAGCGCTAAAAACGGCATTGGCAACGAGAGAGGCGACGGCGGCGGCAACCGCGAGCTTCCAAGCTGCCAAAAGCTCCTTTGGCTCGCTTTCGGCGTCGTCCGCCTTTCGCTCAAGATCGCTCACGTCCTTGAGAACGAAGTCCATCTTCGCGTTGCTCGCATCGATGGCCCGCGAATTGCCCTCCATGGTTTCATGATCGGTCGCGATCTTCTCTTCAAGCGCCTTTATCCTGTACTCGTGCAGAATATGTTCCGAACATTTGCCCACAATCCGCCCTTTCCCCGCGGTTCAGCAGCTAGCGAATCCCATTCTCGTCAGGCGTAACCATTTGCGCGATCGCCGCAGCCTCTTTCTCGGCGCCCTTCGCCTTCTCGCGGATGCGATAAAGCCTTGCCTTCTCCGCGTTGGCCATTCTCCTGAGATACGAGACCTCCCATTCCTCGATGGCGACAGCGTTCTCCTCCTCGCACCGGCGCCTCTCGTATTCCGAGGAGCCGTCTGCCTTTTTCATCTTGGGTTTCGGAGGGATGCTGCTTCCCCTTTTGAACTGTTTCGACAAGAATTCCGCGCGCGCTTCGTCAGGAAGCTCCAGAAGGGCCTCTTCGCACCGGCGTCGACACCTATCGACCCGGCTCCTTAAACGGCACACGAGGCACAGCCCGGTGCCCTTGAACACCTTCGTCCTCCACGTTGCGCAGTTCGGGCACCAGACAAGCACGGACTCGTAGTGCCTAAGAGAGACGCCTTCTCCGCCCTTCCTAAGCTCGCAAACCTTGCTTTGCACGGAGGCCTTGCTTCTTCCAAGGGCTTCGCAGATTTCGTTTGCCGAAATCCGGCCAGCCCACTTCTTGAGGAAACGCACTTCCGAAGTGGTCCAGCTTCTTCTCGGCATGCTCCCGCCCATAAGAAATTCCCTTCTCGCCACCAAAGCGAGGGAAGTATCTCCAAGGCGTTACTTTTTTCGCGCTCGTCAGAAAGCCCAAGACCCTACAAGCGCTCGAAGCCGGAATGCGAGGAAGAGCGTTTTTCGCTGCGGTTGCCGCGGCAAAGAGCGACCACGCGCCCAAGCCATCGATTTGGGTAACGCCGCGAGCAGGATGGACGCGAAGGCGGACGAAGGGTCTGCCCAGACGCAAGGAGCGTGGTGAGAATGACGAGCAAGAGCGAAGTGGCTGCGCAGATCATGGAGCACCTGTGCACCCACGACGGAGGCGGCGGACACGGCTACTCCCAGCCGGGCAGATACGGGACCGGGACCGAGTCGATAGTCATAGACGGCGTCACGTACAGCTTCGCAGGAGGGGACCGCGACTGCTCGAGCGCGGTCATCTCGGCCTACGAGGCCGCCGGAGTGGACTGCGGCGGCGCGACGTACACGGGAAACATGAAGAACTGCATGTGCTCCACGGGCAACTTCGAGTGGATGCCCATGTCCTACATCGCTCAGCGGGGCGACATCTACCTCAACGAGCACGGACGGGGCATGTCCGGCAACGGCCATACGGCCATGTGCACGTCGGCGTACCCCGACGAGCTGGCCGAGTTCTACGGCCCGGAGGGAGGCGGCGTGGACGGCCAGCTGGGCGACCAGACCGGATGGGAGTCCCGCATCGTCCACTACTACGACGCCCCATGGGACGGCATCCTGCGCTACGTCGGCGAGGGCGGCGGGGTCCAGCCGCCGAGCGGCGGCCTCCCCGACCTCCGCTACCGCGTGAAGACCGCCCAGGCCGGCTGGCTGCCCGAGATGGTCAACTGGAGCGACACCGGCCCCGTCGGCGACGACTTCGCGGGGAACATCGGGCAGCCCATCACGTACGTGGCGATGGACATTTACTGCGGGTACTACCAAGTGCGCACGGAGGCGTCCGGATGGCTGCCCCCCGTGAGCCAGTACAACATCTACGACGAGATGTACGGCTGCGCCGGAGACGGCTCCCCCATCACGGGCATACGGTGCTGGACCGACTCCACGAACCCCGACGTCGGCGTTCTCATGGTGCGCTACCAGGTGGCGACGGTCGGCGGCGTCTGGCTCCCCGAGATGCACGACCTCTACGACCACAGCGGGTCCGGCGACGACTACGCCGGCAACGGCGCCCGCATCGACCGCTTCCGCGCCTGCTACGGAAGGGCGATCTAGCCGGGGCCCCGCGCCCGGCCCGGAGGGGGCCGCCCCTCCGGGACCGTCCCAGCACTCGTCCTACGAGGTGGCCGCCGTCCCCTGGCCCTGATCGAGGCCCATGACGGCCCTCATGTCCTGATATGCGGCTTCCAGGGCCTCCATGTCGTCCTCATCGGCGGAGACGACGCGAGCCAGCACCTTGGCCATCTGACCGAAGTCCTCCTGCAGGGCGAGCAGCTTCGGAGAGTCCGCCCGGCCCTCCTCGAGGGCCTGGTCGTACTCGGTCTCGATCAGCATCTCGAGCCAGTTCATGCACACGAACAGCTTCTCCGTGAGGGCGCGCTTCGAGAACGGCTCGACGCGGGCGTCCTCCTCAAACCATTCAGGGACGTAGCCGAACTCGTCGGACACATCCTCCCGCTCCTCCCCGGAGCCGACCGACCCCTCCTGCGAGCAGCCCGCCATCGGAAAGGCGGCGAGGGCCGCCGCCGCAAGGAGGGCCGCGGCCCTCGCGCCGCTACGCACGGCCGCCCCCTTCCTCGGCGTCGAGGCGCTCCCACATCCCCGGGCTCTCGTCCACCTCCAGTATGTCGAGGAGCTCCCCGTAGGCCGCCTCGAGCGCCTCCGTGTCGGACGCCTCCATGGACACGACGCGCGCGAGAAGGTCGGTCACCCGCTCCTCGCGCTCCTGGTACTTCCGGAGGACGTCCTCGTCGTAGTACTCGCGCTCGGGCTGGCCCTCCATGTCCCTCACCACGCCCTCCGCCGTCCCCGCCTGGTAGAACACCAGGGAGACGAGGGTCGGCTTCGTCACCTCGTCGAGGAGCACCTCCCGCGAGGACATGGGCGACAGGAACGGCTCGGAGGTGGTGACTCCGTCGGCCACCACGGGGGAGTCTGCCGAGACCGCGCCCCCCTCCGCGCATCCGGCGCCCGCAAAGGCGAGCGAACACGCGAGCGACGCCGCGCAGAACAGCGGCACCCTTTTCGAAGTGTTCCCCATCGCCGATGCCTCGCTTTCCCCGAAGACCGCCTGACGAACTCAACGGCATTCTACCTCGCGGCGCCGCGGATGGCGAGGCCCGCCGCGGACCCCGGGCCGGCGAGGCCCCGGGGCCGCGGACCGGAAAGAGGTGGGCGGGGCGATCCTCCTCTTCGACGTTCCGTCGCTTGCCTTCGGCGGGCCCGGCTCGAAGGAAGCGAGGGGGATGGGCGAGGGCATAAGGGCCGTGCGCGAGAAAGGCAGAGGGCGGCCGCAATCGCCCCGACGGCCCCGACGGCTTCGCCTCCCGGCCCCGGGCGCGTTCGCGACGCCCCCGGCGAAGGCCCGCCCGACGGGAGGAGACCTCACAAGAGGGACATCGCGAGCACCACGAGGGGGACGCCGGGCACGAACGCCGCCTCGAACACAAGGGCCGACGCGGCCACCCGCCCGACGCTGTACGAGTAGGGCTCGTAGGAAAGCCTGCGGCACGTCGCCAGGAAGACGAGAAACGACGCCGCGAGGGCGACGCTCGCGCACAGGTAAGGGGACAGGAAGGCCCAGGACAGGAGGCTTTTCGCGAGGAACCCCCCTGGAGTGGCGGCAGTGGCCGCCAGAGCGAGCAGGGCGTTCCCGCAGGAAGCCGCCCCCACCCCGAGGGGCGCCGACACGGGACGGCTCCTCCTCCCCCGCCCAGCCAGGATCGGGACCCAGAACGCCGCGGCGAACACCGCCGCAGGGGCCAGGCAGAGCGCCGCCCCGGAGGGGATCGCCAGCCATTCCAGCAGGGTGCAAGTCCGAACGAACACGAAGCCTCCTCGCGACCGGCCCCGGCGCGGGGGCGCCGCCCCCGCGCCGGAAGCCCAGCCGTCCGCGCGGCGGACGGCCTAGACCTTCCCATCTTGCATCTGCCAATGATCCTCTAAGAGGAGAATGCTTTCAACCACGAAAGGTACGTTTCGGGGCCGTGAGCATGGAAAATCCGAGGCGAAAGCAGACCCCCCGCAATAAGGTACCCCGCCAAATCAGGAAAGCTTGCAGAAGCCGTCGAAAAGTCGGCGATATCGCCTCCACCTCCCACAACACCGGCAAGCTTCATGAAGTACTCGTACGTGGTCAATTGGCCAACTCCGTGCCTCGTCTCATAATAGGCTTGGACGGTCGGCGCATAATTTCCGACATTCGCGATGAACTCGGATGTTTCCGCAGCGCCAGTATAGTTGAGATGATCCTCTCCGACCAATTTCTTGAAGTGATCGTTCATCAGGGAATGCAATTGGTCGTACGAGCTCATCTCTGTGTTCGAGAGGGATGGCAGCTCGTGAACAACACCGTGCTTCCCGAACCCCCATTTCTCCAAGGGGGCTTTCGGGACAAAGTCCTCCGGATTGACCACGTTGTGGATATTCGGCAGAGCACTGACAGATGTAGAGACGTTTGGGGTAGCAAACGCATAGGCAAAAATGTTGTTGGAGACGAAGCCGCTCGCCATGAGGCGCTTGGCGAGCATGTTAGCCACTGCTGCCCCGCGACTATGCCCTGTAACCAATATCTTAGTTGAAGCCGAGTTGATTCCCTGATCTTTTGCTTATGTGCGATAAAGAAGTAATAGAAGTGTAAAAAATTTTGCCGTTCCTATCCGGCACTCGCGCGTTGTGTCGGATAGGTCGGGCGTTAGGCTTCGGGCAAGTCAATCTTGCCGACAAAGCTGTAATAAATCTCAATGTCCTGCCTGCGGGTGCCGTTCTCGTCATAGCTGCACTCATGCACGACGATTTTCTCAATCATCTCCCGCAAGAGGGTGGGGGTCAATTCCTCAAAGGCAAGGTGCTTTCGGACGATACCCATAAACTTTTCCGCATTGACGGTGGCGGCCTGCGACTTGGAAAGTTCCTCCTGCAAAGCGGCGGCGCGGTCTTTCAGTTCCCGCTGTTCCTGCTCATAGTCTGCCGACAGTTCCATGAAACGCTCGTCGCTGATTTTGCCGTTCACATTGTCCTCATACAGCCGCTTGATTATGCGGCTCACTTCAGAAATGCGCTCCTGTGCCTGTTCAAGCTGCTTCGTGGCTGCGGCGGTCTTTCTCTTGCCGCCGATCTCGTTCTGCTGGATAAGCAGCTTCACAAAGCGGCTCTCATGCTTGGCGGCATACTCGGTCACTTGCCGGAGATTGGAGAGGACACCGGCGGTCAACAGGTCGGTGCGGATAAAGTGCGCCGTACAGTCGCGGGTGCGCTTCTTGTAGCTGCCGCAGATGTAACAGTCCTGCTTGCGGTTCTTGTTCTGATACCGCTGCTGGTACATCACATGGCCGCAGTCGGCGCAGAACAGCATACCGGAGAACAGCCCCACTTCATCATAGCGGTTCGGGCGTTTGCGCTGCTTGCGTAACTCCTGCACGCGCTCCCATGTTTCCGTGTCGATAATCGGCTCATGGTGGTTCGGGAAAATGGCCTGCTTCTCGATGGGGTTCTCTACGCTGTGCTTGGTCTTGTAAGAGGGCTTCTCCGTCTTGAAGTTTACCAGACAGCCGGTGTACTCCCGGTTTTCCAACAGGTGGACAACGGTATTTGTCGCCCATTTGCACTCATAGCCGGGGTGATAGCGGCGTGTGCTGCCAGTCCGCTGATATTCCAGCGTCCCCGGCGTGGGGATTTGCTGCTCCGTAAGCATACGGGCAATCTTGGTCGGGCCGTTCCCGGCAAGGCAAAGCTGGTATATCTGCTTGACTACCGGCGCGGTTTCCTCGTCAACGATATAGTTCTCGTCCTCGTCCATGAGGTAGCCATACACCGGCTTGCTGGTAACGGGCTTGCCGCTCATGCCTTTTGCTCGTTTTACTGCCTTGATTTTCTTGCTCGTATCTCTCACCAGCCATTCGTTGAACAGATTTCGCAGAGGGGTAAAATCGTTGTCCATGCCGCCGTTTGCGCTGTCCACATTGTCGTTGACAGCGATAAAACGCACTCCCTTTTGAGGGAACAGCATTTCCGTGTAAAATCCCACCTGCAAGTAGTTACGCCCTAACCGGCTCATGTCCTTGACGATGACCGTACCCACTTTCCCGGCTTCAATGTCTGCAAGCATGGCTTGAAAACCGGGCCTTTGAAAGATAGCTCCATAGAGTTCACCTCCTTCCCGCGTGGAGTAGAGGACGGGAGTTAAGGGCTTGTCCTCTCTGCCCCTTTCGCTCCGTACCCGTTCGGGAGATGGCTCTTGAGTGCGCTTTTCAGAAAAAAGTTGAAAAAAGCAAAATGCGCCCGTCCGCAAGACGCGGACGGGCGCAAAGGAAATGTAAGCAGTAGCTAAATGTATTGACAGTTCACATTCATAGCCGGAATATCCCGCTTGCGGAGCATAGCTTTTTTTGACCGCAAAGCATTAGGCGGGTTACAGTAAATAAAAATGGACACGGCGATACCTCCCCGATACCGCCGTATCCTTAAAAAAGGGCGACTTTAATACACTACCCGCAATCCATTCTATAATAGGGAACAGCGGCTTTTGCGCAATATTAAATAAAAAAGCCGATAACACATAGGTTTTTTGACCTAATGCGTTATCGGCTCTGCGTCTATGCGTCTGGCACTTTTAATCATTTTTTTTTGAATTTATTATATGTGTTAGCTAACTGTCCACAAGCCGCGTTAATCTCTCTGCCATGAGAAACTCTCATAGTAACTTCAAGTCCTGCTTGCTCTAATTGATGTTTGAATGCAACTATTTCCCGTTTCTGTGGTGCTTTAATTCTTGAATTGCTTGTTGGGTTGTATTGTAACACGTTAATCATAACTTTTTTGCCCCGAAACCATTTTGCAAGTTGTCTTACATCTGAGGGCCGGTCATTTATACCCGGTAAAAGCAAATACGCAAAGACAATTTTGCGATTATGCCTTTCAGAATAGGATAAGGCTTGCTTAACAACATCTTCAATAGCATATATGCGCATGTGAGGAATAATACGATTTCTTGCAGATTGTGTTGCTGCGTGTAAAGATATTGTCAACTGAATTTTAAGATGTTCCTCGCGCAATTTTTTTAATTGATCGACCGGACCAACTGTTGATATGGTAATGCCGTCGGTTGGAAAGTTGAGCCCATATCTATCTCGGAGAATATGGATTGCTTTTATCAAGTTGTCATAATTGAATAAAGGCTCTCCCATACCCATAAAAACGATACGGTTTACTTTTCGACGCAACAATATAATCTGTTGTACGATTTCTGACGATGTTAGATTACGAACAAAGCCATTTCGCCCGGACTCACAAAAAATACAACCAACAGGACAACCGACTTGTGTGCTCACGCAAACAGTTCCACCATCTCGCCGCTTGATAAAAACCGTTTCAATGTATTTGTTGTCTTTCAGTTCGTAAACATACTTTTCAGTATCACTGCTTTTGCAAATATTTTTTACCAACATTGATAGATTTTTTTGCGTGGTAATTGCTTATATAATTCTTCATATAAGGCTTTTGCTTCATTCTCGCCAATAACTTCCGACATTTCTTTGTAAGTAAATCCGTATGGATCATTCCGTACTTCCGCAGGCGTATATTTAGGTAAACGTTTCATTTTTATATCCTTTCTTCTAAATAATAAAAGTTTGTTTTTCTGTATTTTTGATTACAATCTCTAATTTTTCTACATCAATGATATGCGTCAATTTGCATTTAGGGCAGAAAAGAGGAAAATCTTTTAATACAGTATTATGAAATACTTGAACTCTCGTCTTTCCGTTACAAATCGGACATTTTATCCAATATTTTTTAAGCATTATATTTCACTCGTCCTTTTTACACAAAAAAATGCAGGTCAATCCTCAACATGAGCATTGACCTGCATTTATAATGCACAGAGCAGTACAACAAAACTAAGGCATAGCTTGCACTATGTCTATACTATATCTATACGTCGTTAGTTTTTTGTATAGCATCCGCAAAATAAGCATGACAAAAAAGCCCATGTTGAAAATGGGAAAATCCTTTTTTTCAATGCTTATCTAATACGCATGCTATGCAACATAAACGCCGCCTCCTTTTACATAAATTTTATTTTATCAGAAAATCAGTCTACTGTCAATACACAACAGGAAGTATTTAACCTAATGATATGAATTGTGTGGACATATCCAAAAAGAAAGGTGAACTGTAAAATGTAACAGGGTGAATGAAAATGGCAAAAAGACCCGTACCATTGTACGACTTTAAGGCTTTCGGGGCAGCTATAAAAGCCGCGAGAAATGAATACGGCGAGAGCCGCAAAAAGGTAAGCGACGAGTTATATATTTCCCCGCGCTACCTTGCGAATATCGAGAACAAGGGACAACAGCCGAGTTTACAGGTATTCTATGACCTTGTAACCCGGTATCATATTTCGGTAGATCAATTTTTCTTCCCGAACAGCAATGCGGAGAAATCCACCGGGCGGCGGCAGCTTGACGCGCTGCTGGACGGTATGAGCGATAAAGGCATACGGATTGTAACCGCAACAGCAAGGGAGATAACGGAAGTCGAAAAAGCAGAGGATTAACCTCACAATATGAGAAATCGGGAGATTGCAGCGCATGGCGGCTGCAATCTTTTTTTGCGTCCAAAATCAAAGGAACGCGCAACAAATACCGCCTTTCGGTGGGGGTATGGAGTAGATAGCAAGCACAGCAAACGAGTACCCGTTTGCGGAAAATGCTTGTTGGGATAATCCCAAACCCTTATACCGAAAGGCGGTGCGGAAATGGAAAACCGAAAGAGAAATATACAGATGAAGTTTTACGTTACGGAAGAAGAAAAGCGGCTGATCGACGAGAAGATGAAGCAGCTTCCCATAAAGCAGTATGGGGCATACTTCCGTAAAATGGCGATAGACGGGTATATTCTTGTCGTTGACCGAAGCGACACAAAAGCATATATCCGGGAACTGCAAGCGGTGAGCCGGAACATCAACCAAATTGCAAAACGCGCCAATGCGACGGGGACGGTTTACAGGCAGGATATAGAGGACATTAAAAAGGCGGTGGACGAGATATGGCGGTTACAAAGACGCACCCTATTAAATCAACCTTAAAGGCTGCGATAGACTATATCTTAAATCCCGAAAAGACAGACGGGAAGCTGCTTGCGTCCTCTTTCGGCTGCGGGCTGGAAACCGCCGATATTGAGTTTGCATGGACGCGGGAAGCTGCCGGAGATCGCGGCACACATTTTTACTTTCCTCTGTTCCCATGTTCTCTCCCACTCCCCAAATTTGCTTTTTTGCTTCCATTAAATCTTCCTTACTATATTCCATTGTTACCCTCCATAACTTCTGATTGTTGCCGTCTTGACGATTATGTATCTTTACATTACCTTCTGAAACATATGGCGCACCTTGTCCAGGCGGCTGTTTGGACGGCGGGGCTGGATGACCGGCTGACCGACAGCGGCCTGATATCCTTTCAGCTCTGTAAGGCATACGCTCCGCCCGTTGGTGTAAAAGGCCAGATCAGTACGGTATGCCTGTATACAGCGGGCGGGAATCTCGCCAGTAAAGACAACTTCATCCTTTTTTACCTGGGCCGTTTCGATGGTGGCACAGTATTTCGGTGCATCATGATAAGCCCTGGAAAGGTATTCCTGGGGCGCATAGAGGATGAAGGAGAGATAAGGTTCCAGCAGCTGCGTCCCCGATTCCTTCAATGCCTGTTCCAATACAATCGGGGCCAATGAGCGGAAGTCCGCCGGCGTGCTGACCGGACTGTAATAAAGCCCGTATTCAAAGCAAATCTTACAGTCCGTTACGTTCCAGCCGAACAAGCCCTGCTCCAGCCCGTAACGGATACCATCCCTGACAGCGTTTTGAAAACTCTGGTTCAAGTATCCCAGCGAAACCCGGCTCTCGTATTGTACACCGGAGCCAAGCGAGAGTGGTGTAACAGACAGTCCTATGGATGCCCAAAACGGGTTGGGCGGCACCTCGATATCGATGGTGTGGCTGGCTGCTTTGAGCGGCCGCTCCATATAAATGACGGAGGGTTCCTTTACCACTGTTTCAAGCTTGTATTTTTCCGACAGCAAAGCGGAAACAACCTCCAACTGCACCCGGCCCAAAAAAGAAAGAATGATCTCATGGGTGATGGAATCCACTTCGCAACGCAAAAGCGGGTCAGTATCCGCAAGTTGCGTAAGAGCGTCCAGCAGCCGTTCTCTTTGCGCTGCCGTTTTCGGCGCAATCGCCGTCCGCAGCATGGGGAGGGGGTCCTCGCGCCACCTTTTACGAGGGAGCCGGGTTTGGTCCCCTAATACATCGTTTAACCTCACGCTGTCGCTGGGAAGGATAACAATTTCACCCTGATAAGCGGTGTCTGTCCGAACAATTTCCCCTTTGGATGGAATACGCATCTCTGTGATTTTCAGCTTTTCTCTCCCGGCCAGGGCCACCGTATCCCGCAGGCGCAGCGTTCCGCTGTATAACCGTAGATAGACACGCCGCTGGCCGCAATCGGTGTACTCAACCTTGAAAACGCTGCCGCATAGGGCGGCGCCCCCCTGTTCCCCAATCGGTTGGAACAGCCCTGTCACCGCATCCATCAACGGTTGAATGCCAAGGCCATTTTTGGCGCTGCCATGATAGACTGGGAACAGGGAGGCGTCTTGAACCCGCTGCTGTTCCTCCCGCGCAAGTTTTTCCCGGCTGATTGGTTCTCCTGCGATATACTTTTCCAATAATTCATCGTTATTTTCGATGACCGCATCCCATGCTTCTATGTCGGTATTTTCCTCCAGGACTATTTCCGGGGACAGCGACACCGTCTGCTTGATGATAATATCGGCGGAGAGCTTATCCCGAACAGACTGAACCACGCTCTGCAAATCCACGCCAGCCTGGTCGATCTTGTTGATAAAGATAACGGTGGGAATGTTCATTTTCCGCAGGGCATGGAACAGAATACGGGTCTGGGCCTGCACGCCATCTTTAGCGGAGATCACCAAGATGGCCCCATCTAAAACAGCCAAAGAGCGGTACACCTCCGCCAAAAAATCCATGTGGCCGGGCGTATCCACAATGTTAACTTTACATCTGTGCCACTGGAAGGAAGTGACTGCCGCTTGAATGGTAATCCCACGCTGCCGCTCCAAAAACATGGTGTCCGTCCTCGTTGTCCCTTTTTCGACGCTCCCCGGTTCTGAAATGGCTCCGCTGGCATATAGCAGGCTCTCCGTCAAGGTCGTCTTTCCAGCGTCTACATGGGCAAGAATTCCAATATTGATTATTTTCATGTGATTGTCCTCCCTTTACAGCCCCAAAGGGCATAAAAATCCCCAGCAGTAAAATACTTTTACCACTGGGGATTATAAGTTGCGGACATACACATATACAGCATACACCTGTTTGTGATTGCTGTTTTTGGGGATATGTCAAAATTGATAAGGCAAAAGTATTCTTAAATTGGGTACAAAAAACTAAGCCCCTACAAAAGGAACTATCATAATCCTTTGTTCCCACTATTTGATTATAGTTTTATTTAAGAATACCTTGCCGCATATTTTTTACTCCTTTTCTGGATTAAATCATTGTATCACATCAGTTTTAGGAAAGCAAGTACCTAAAAGAAATTTTTCTTCCCCTTATATGTAACAATCATACCGGCTTCCTAGCGTTCAGAATGTTTTCTGCTGTCTGCTGTGGTGTTTGGTTGGAATTGTCCAGCCAAAAGCCGATCCGTGGTGTTGTCTGCATTTTACTAAATACAAATTCAATGTATACAGAAAGATATAAGGAGTGGGAGGGATTCCGCCGTAGTTGGCATTGTAGGAAAATCCAAAAGTTTAGATTTTCCCACAATGCTTATCTTTTGGTCTTTGGTTCGGAATAGTGTAGTGCTGGCGGTCTATCTCTTGTTTTCGGTTGCTTGCTTCCTTACCGTACATGAGCATTCATCCAGGAGATAAAAGCCTCGTACACGCCATCCGTGGCAAGCCTGAAACCACGATGCTCGCTCGCAGTCGCAGATCCGCCGGACATGTCCATATTAGACTCCCATTCTGCCCGGTTTGACGTCCCTCGAATAATTGCAACTGCAAAGTTGGCCGTCGAACTACCTACGGTCACCCGTTTCGATGCAAAATGATAACCGACAGGCCCTTCGCCGGCGACGCTGCCCGAAAAAATACTTCCGGAAGGAAAACCGATCTTCTGCAGCCCTGCCGAAACAAGCCCAGAATCCGAATAAGCGAGGGCGCTCAAAGCCATGGCCGCCGTCGCCAAACCACTGCCGTAATCAGCAGAAGAACGCCCGAGCCAATCATCGCTCCAAAGGATATCCCTCATCGTGCTAGTGCTTTCTTTGAGGGTACTATAGTAGTCAAGGTCAACTAGGTAGCAAGCCCCTGGTGGCACCTGACCCTCCGTCACGCTGGAGAACCCCATGTAGCGGCCGGAGGTCACGTTCTTGTCGATGCCGAAGCCGGCGGAGTTCGTGTACTCCTGGATCTGGTCGAACGCCCAGTTGGACGGCAGGGGGTACCCGAGGTTGCCCGAGTAGCCCGTGGACATGTCGGACACGAAGCTGCTCGACGCGAGGCCCTGGGCCGACACGATGCCGCAGGTGTTGCGGGCGCTGTAGATGCCGATCCTGTAGGGACTGCCGACGGCGGCCATATAGGCATTGACCCCCTGGAAGTGGGGCACAACCTTGCTCCATACCTCGCCCTCCATGAAGTCATAGTCGACCGCGAAGTAGATGTACTCTCCGCGAGGGACGCCAAGAGAATACGCCGCGTTCACAGCCTTCTGCGCGTCGCTGAACCCGCGGGAATAGCCGAAGTAACCCGACAGGTCGTCGTGGTCCTGCCACCAGTCGGCGTCATCTTGGAAGATGCAGAACAGGCTCATCCCTCCGGCGAAGATGGTCTGGATCTCGGAGGAGGTGAGGTTCTTGGGTCGCTTGTTCGCGCCGCCGCCGACGGTTCCTGTGAGGTAGCGGCCCACGATGCGGTACTCGTCGTTGTAGAGGGCGGCCACGAGGTCGGGGGTCACGAGCTGCGTCGCGCAGTCGCAGGCGAGGCCGTCGCGGTTGGGGTTGCCCGTGCTCACGAGGAGCCCCATCCATTCGTCGAGGCCCACCATGTCGCGCTGGGCGAGCGCGTAGTCGGACTGGAAGGCGTGGAGGGCGGACAGAGTGGAGGCGCTCTGGCTGCCGTTCATCGCGCCCGGATCGTACTTGGAGCCCGAGCCGCCCGTGTAGCGGTCCACGTCGACGCAGTAGAGGGCGTACTGGGCGAGCCTGGTGAAGTTGGCGATCTGGGCGTCGGTGTAGTTTCCGTTCATCCCCCACTGGCCGGGTTGCCACAGGTCGGGCAGGTAGGTCTTGGTGGAGGGGCCGAAGAACCCGGTCGCCATGTCGGTGGGCATGCCCTCCTCGGCCTGGATGGCGTAGATGAGAGCCGTGTTGGTGGAGCGGCCATAATAGCCGTCGCAGGCGCACAGGCCCGAGTAGGAGCGGTAACGGCTGTTGAGGTCCTGCTGGATGGAACGGACCTTGGGATCGCCTCCGGCGAGGAGCTTGTACTCGTCAACGCCCAGAATGGCCTTCATCGCCATGGACCCGATCGAGGCGTCGGCGAGGACCGACACGCCGGCGTCAGCGATGATGCTCTGCACAGCGAGCCCCGTCGTCCCGTTGTAGATGCCCGTGACCTCGCCGGGGTTGTACCCCTTGGAAAAAAGCCCGTACTGGATGATCTTCACCTGGTTGCCCGAGTCCCCGATGGAGATGCGGTTCGCGTCGCACGCCGCCTCGGTCTGCTCCCCGAACACGCCCGTGACCGTGCTCATGCCGAGCTCGATCTGAAGCGCCGAGACGAGCGCGGCGGACGTGGCCGAGCCGGGAAGGCCCGTCTCCTCGACGCGCTGGTAGCCCGCCCGGCCGCCGTACGTGGAGTTCAGCCACTTTTGGGCTTCGAGAACTTCTGCTGACATGATCTCTCCTTTCTCTGCCGCGAGCATCCGGCTGCGCGGCCCTTGGGAGAGAAGGCTAGGCATGGCGTTACCTTTTTCGCGACGAGCGCTCAAAGGACGCAACGAGTTTGCCATTCCTATTGCAGCAGAATCGCCCACCACGATCCACCCCTCTTGCCGCATACGCCCAACATTGCGGCAACCATGAAAGGCGAGATTATGCCGGACTATTTTCCTATTCGCGCCTCTACGATTTCTCGACAGAACGCGCCTGAACCTCATCGATAGAACAAGTCCGGAGACGGCAAGCCAAGCCCCCTGGCAATCATTACAATTACTCACTTATCTTGAGAAAGCGTTGCCTTCCAATAGGTTTACTTGGAACCCCAGAAAAAGGAACATCCATAGGTGCCGAGAACCCCCGAATCCGAAAGCAGTGCTTCCGAGAGTCGCACGCCCTCAAACAAGCAGGTTGCCCATCTCAATTCGCTTGGACCCCGCCCAATCCCACCTTCCAAATAGCGCCCAGGCAGACAGCATCACCCAACCTAAGGAAAGAGACCCGATATGACCAGTGCTCGAATTGAAAAACGAAAGTGGTCAAAACCGGAAGAGCTCTTTTTAACGAACAACGCCGACAACATTTCCTTTCCGACACTATGCACTCTCCTGGGCAGAAGCGAAGCCTCCGTCCGCTCGAAAGCCTATCGAATGAACAAGCTTGGCTCCGGCATTCACCTTAACAGCGCTCGAGCAAATTTGACATGGTGTCCGCAATGCGCCACATGGAGAACCAAGCTCTACGGCAAATCTGGATTATGCCCCGTCTGCAGAGCAAAAGAGCTACTAAAGAAATACGATGAGAGACTTGACATGGTTTTCAAGATTTCAGATTCGGCCAACATTGAAAAACTCTTGGCCGCTTCAACATTGGAAAGAATCACATATCCACCAAAACCAGAGATGCCTCAACCGAGAGGCAAGGGAAAGCGAAACTCGAAAAGGGAGGAGTACGATCACCTAGTCAAAATGGAGAAATGGGAAATAGATTGCATACGCAGAAAGATCAACGCAAAGAAGGCAAGGCTTACGAGGCTCAGAGAAGGAAAGGGAAGGGCTCGGCTCTCCTAGAAACCACTCTTTTCTTCTCGGAACGCCCCTCCATTATCTACAGCAAACCCTTCTCCACTTTAATTGCATAAGCTTGACAAGCAACCTGCTCTATAACTCCGCGCTCAAGAGCATCGATTTCCCGTCTCTCATTCTTAGAATAGAACGCTCTACTGATCAAATCCAGAGCTTGAAAAACAAGCTCCGCGCTTGTGACCTGCTTACCATCCATATCGAGCACCTATCGCTTGATTCCCGGAGAAAGAGACTTTAAAAAGATCACTTATTTCCGTCCACTAATTCATTATAGCGAAGAAAAACGCAGCAAACCAAAGGCAAAAAAGATTACTAGAATCCTAGCGTTGCTTTAAATGAGGGAATCTCGATGCGATGACAAGCCGATTCTTGACAGAGGAAATCTCCTCCCCGCCGTTTTCGCGATCGTAAACAAAACAAACAGGGATCATGACTCCGAAATCTCTTGGTTGAAGAAAAGACGCATCGGGATAAATCGATTCCAAAGAAGCGTCGTAAGCGACAAAAACCACTCCCTTATCCCGCTGCATAAAATCTATATGGCTTTCCTCGGATGGGAAAACCTCTTCGTAAAGCAGCCCTCTTCCAGCTTTCTCCAAAGCCTCTGCGATCACCTTAAAGCTGTACCGCAAATCATAAGGGCGAGCTATTGGGTAATCAAGCAGATCGGAGAGGGCAACATCCTTCTTAAGGGCCAGAGGGTGACTCTTCGACACGGCCACCTGGGGACAAAAAGAAAAGAGGCGAGAACAAGACACCCATCCCTTCTCGACTCGCCCCAAAACGATCGCCGCCTGGACAACTCCCTCTTCTAAGGCGGCCAAACACGTGCTGCTTGTGTCCCTATAAATTGAAGATGATGGCTTGGGGCATAACTTGTATACGGCATCGAGCACGTGTTGGCTCAACACGATTCCCCTATAAGGCGTTGCGCAAATCGAGATCGATATCGGATGCGCAATGTTCGGCTTTGCTGCTACGGCCTTTGCAAGAGATCGAAAATCATCTACCTCGTCAATAACCTCGAGCGCTTTCTCGTACAGGATTCTGCCCTGCGAAGTTGGCCGGACCCCTCTTCCCGACCTTTCGACGAGTTTTATCCCCAGTTCTTTTTCAAGATCTCCAACAGCCCGCAAAATACCCGATGGGGACAGGAACACATTCTTCGCCGCGCGAGCGTAGCTTCCGCAACGCACGGTTTCTACAAAGTACTGAAGTTGGTATATGTTCATGGATGTCCCATACAAATGAAATTGCGTATTTCGCTATATTATAGGTGAAATGCGCAATTTCAATATCATGGTAATGCGCGAAGAAGAATGGAGATTCTTCTCAACATCTCAAGCAGTTTGGTCGCTTTTGAATCTATGAGTTTTTCTCACTGATTGAGAAAAAGGCACGCGAACGTTTCCAATGATAGCGAGATACTCTTGAACAAGCATTCATAAAACCCAACCTAAGAGAAGGGATGCGCCATGCTTTTTTACTCAAACCCCGAAACACTAGGAGCGTGCAGCTACATCGGCTTTAAGGATATATGCATCGTTCTAGGCTTCTAAATCCTCACCGGTATTCACCTCCGAAAGACGCTGCCTTCTTGCCCACGTCCGGACGTTTCGCGCAAAGAGGCTGGCGAGATAATGGTATATTGAGAGAGCATCGCGTCTTAGAAACAAGGAGGATCGCCGGATGTCAGGCGAAGGATTCTGCCGAATCGAAAGATCGCTTTCGAAAGTAGCGAGATTTGGATATATCGGAAAAGTTGCGCTTGCCGTCTTGGCTAGCGCAACTTCATTAATAGGGATCTCCGTACTTTGCCTTGGGATAGCGAGCCAAATGGCAGCACCTTTCGACACAACCGTCCAAACATCTACCCTAGGCTTGCTCTCCTTGTTCCTCTTGTGGTTCTGCATGGCATTCGCACTATGGGTGGCATACTTTATCTTCAAAGATATGTCTCTGAAGATATCCCCCTTTACCAAAAAACATGCGAATAGGCTAAAACTGCTAGGTGCTATCTTGCTCGCAAGCACTGCCTTGCAAACGCTTTTATCTCCTGAAACTCTCGCAATCCTAGATATCGGAGATATAGCCATAGGGGCTAGCATGCGCGAGGCAAACGAGTATCAAGGCATCCCGATCAACATAGGATTGCTGACTTTTGGGCTTTTTTGCATCTGCTTTTCTCTGGTTTTCGAATACGGCGCCCTCCTCCAAAAACTTTCCGACGAAACTGTTTAGGAGCGGAATGTGGCTATCGTTATTCGACTGGACAGAATGCTTGCCGATAGAAAAATGTCGGTAGGAGAGCTTGCAAATAGATTGAACATCGACCCTTCAAATATTTCCAGAATCAAAACCGGAAAGATCAAGGCTTTTCGCCTTGCAACGCTGGATGCAATTTGCAAAACCCTTGAGTGTGAACCAGGAGACATTCTCGAATGCATACCCGACGAAGAGGCGAGGCGCCTTTTCGGAGACGGCTACCTCGAAGACACCCCTTAGAACAACTACATATCCCGGAATAGATCCTCAAGACCAATATTAAGCCCGTCGGCTATCTTGATTAAATTGTCTAAGGATATATTTCTCTTTCCTTTTTCAACTTCGCTGAAATAAGTTCTATTCATATCGATCATCATGCAGAACTTTCTCTGAGATAATCCGTTGGATTCCCGGAGATTTCTTATTCTGGCACCTACCATATGTCGCTTATCGACCATTGCAAAAGCCTATACTTGCCTTGTAGGCAAGTGGCTTATTACGAGTGAAGTTGATCCCTCTTGGGAAAAAACTTGTTTCTTTTGATGCCAGATTCCGAAGATGGCTTGTCCAACTTCCGGACAACTAAGTGGCAGACTTCATATTCGCTCCGCGTGCATCATCTCTCGACCACCTATGGAAATATTTCAACTATCGGTTAAGAAATTTGGGTTTTCTAGAAGCTGCCCTGCCTAGACCCTTCTTAGGCTCAATGTCAGAGCATCACTTTTGCAAAGAAAAGGGCCGTCGTGGATGATTGCCAAAAGAAGGTCACGGGGCGGGAACTTGCTCAAAAAGGAACCCTTGGCCTCTATGCTCGCCGTTCCACATTTCGTGCGCCGCCTGACGCCGCTCGAATGCGAGCGCCTGCAGGGGTTCCCGGACGGCTGGACCGATGTGGAATACCGCGGCAAGCCCGCTTGCGACACCCCGCGCTACAAGGCGCTGGGCAACTCCATGGCCGTCCCCGTGATCAGGTGGATCGGGAAGCGGATGGAGGCGTCGGCGGCGTAGCGGCCGGAAGGCGAGGAGGGCTCCTGCGCGCTCCGGTGAAAAGGCCGATGCCCTACTTTGCCGCATGCCGCGCGACGCCGCCCCCGCCGCGCTCCCGCAGAAGAGCGGCCGGACGCCCTCCCGATCCCTCGGAGCCAGCCCCTTCGACCATCCGCCTCAAGGCCGCGAACGACTCCTCGCTCAGGGCGTGCTCCATCCTGCACGCGTCGGCCTGCGCCGTCTCCTCGTCGACTCCGAGACGCTCCAAGAGGCCGGAGAAGAACCGGTGCCTTTCGTAGACCCTCTCCGCCACCGCCCGCCCCGACGGCGTCAGGACGAGCGCGCCATGCCTCCCGCACTCGACAAGGCCCTCCCTCGCAAGGCGCGGGACGGCCTTGCACACGCTCGCCTTCGAGAACCCCATGAACCCTGCCACGTCCACCTGCCTCACGACGGGAAGCCCCTCCCCCAGCCGGAGTATGGCCTCCAGGTAGTCCTCCGTCGACTCGCTATAGGCCATCATCGATCCTCCTTCCTCCGAACGCCGCGCGGCCCCCGGCCCTCGCATCGCGCCGCATCGCCCGACAGGCTCCTCTCGACGGCCCTCCCGGTGTACGCCGCCAAGGCCAGGCAACCGGCGAGGGAGGCCAGCCCGAAGCAGCTGAGCACGGCGGGCGCCCCGAGCCCCGCCTGGAGGATCGCCCCTCCGCACATAGGCGCGAACACCGCCCCGAGCCTGCCGAAGCCGAGGGTGAAGCCGAGCGCGGAGCTTCTCGTCTCGGCCGGGAAGGCGTTGGACACGAGCGCGTTCAGATGGTTCTGCGCGCTTATGGCGAAGGCGCCCGTCGCGGCCACCAGCGCCACGAGCGCGACAGGATTCTCGGGCTTGGCCGATATGGCGAAGAGGCTCGCGCCCGCGAGGATGCCGCTCGCCACCGCGACCTTCTTCGCATCGGTCCTCAGCGAGACGAGAGACGTCCCAAGGGATCCCGCAATCGCCCCCGCGTTCAGCACCAGCGAAAGCTGGAGCGAGCCTTCGAGGGGAATGCCGAACTCCCGCATGAGCTGGGTGAGCCACGTCGTGACGCCGTAGTAGGCGAAGAGGTCGAAGAACGTCGCCAGGGAGCATGCCACGAGCAGGGGGAGGCGGAACGCCTTGAACGCGCCGCGCCAGGAGTCCGGCGAGGGAGCGCCCTTCCCGGCCCCGCGCCCGTCTGCGGGAAGGAGGGCCAGGGCCAACCCGGAAACCGCGAACCCGGCGACGGAGGCGATGATCAGGGGAGCGCGCCACCCCAGGCCCACGGCGCCGGAGACGGCAAGCGCGGCGACCGTCCCCCCGATCGGGACGCCCGACATGACCACGCTTATGGCCAAGGGAGCCTCCCTGCCCTCCACGCCCCGCCGCGCCACGGAGAGGGCGATCGGAAGGACGACCCCCAGCCCGACGCCGGTGACGAACCGCAAGACCGCCAACGCGGCCAGGTTGGGAGAGAGGCCCGACAAGAGGGTTGCCGCGCTGAAGCAGGCCACGCCCGAGACGACGACGCGCTTCGAGCCCAGGGCGAGGCCGATCCTGCCCGCGGCGATGCCGCCCGCGAACATGCCAGCAAAGACGAGGCTGCCGACGTTGCCGGCTGCGGCCTTGTCAACCGACATGGAGCCGTCCTCGAGGAGCGAGGGTATCACGTTGCCGTAGACGACCAGGTCGATACCCTCGCAAACCATGACCGCGCAGCACGCGAGCACCGCGCCCCAGCTGATGGAGCGCGTCATATCTTCCAGCCTTCGGCCTCTTTCCGGATGGCGACGAACCTCTGGTAGACGCCCGGCTCGGCTGCAAGCTTCGCGTGCGTGCCCCTCTGGACTATCCTCCCGTCGTCGACGACCAGAATCTGATCCGCGTTCTCGATCGTCGCAAGCCGATGCGCGATAACAACAACCGTTTTATTTCGAGTAAGCTCGTCAAGCGCATGCTGGATTTGGCGTTCATTTTCCGGATCGATAGACGCCGTCGCCTCATCGAGCACCACTATGGGAGCATCCTTGAGCAGGGCGCGCGCAATCGATATTCTTTGACGCTCTCCTCCGGAGAGAGTATTGCCGCCTTTGCCTACAACGGTATCGTAGCCATTGGGAAGTGCGGAAATGAAATCATGGCAACGAGCTCGTTTGGCCGCTTCAACAACTTCCCCCCTCGTTGCGCCTTCGGCTCCAAAAGCAATGTTTGCCGCAATAGTGTCGTTAAATAGGTAAACATCTTGAAACACCATTGAGAAATTGCAAAGAAGACTGTCGCAAGTCAATTCGCGGACATCGCGGCCACCGATTCTTACCGCCCCTGAACTGACATCGTAAAAACGGGCCATAAGGCTCGTCAATGTTGTTTTTCCCGAGCCAGAAGGCCCGACTTTGGCGCACGTACTTCCTTCGGGCACGCTGAAGCTAACTCCATGGATTACTTGGCGTTCGCAGCCATTGCCATCCCCGTACGAAAACGACACATCATCGAATTCGATGTCATATCGATCGAGACGAATATCTTTTCCATCCCGATCAATAGGAGTGGCACTTGCAAGAGCCTCAACCCTCTCCAAGCAATCATTGAGATCCGCAAACATATGCGCAGAATCCGTCAATCGCCCAATGCCGCTAAAGACGGTGGTCGAAAAGAATGCGATTCCCAGATATACCCACAATTCAAGACTGCCGGAAACAAGCCCCGCCGTTGCCACCAAGACGAGAATCACCGATGCAATTTCCAAAATGAGTTTATGGGACACGTTCAGAGGGGTGTAGCCAAACTCAATATCGATACGAGCTCGCCTGAGTTCCTCCACAGCCTTGTCAAATGGCCTCCGAACAGCTTGACTTGTGCCGTAAGATTTCGCAGTTCCCAATCCATTGTAAAGAGCCACCGTAGCTCCCGACAGCCTCTCGGTCGCGGTTTTGGCGGCGGGTGAGCGGCGAGCCGACATCTTATTGACGCCAACGAGGGTAAGTATAGCAACCCCTATTGCCACAAGAGCCACAATCCCGCAAAGAGGACTCACGACGAAAAGCCAAGCGGTGATCACGCCCGCCGCTATATAGCTTCCCAAAGCTGCATCCACTTGACGAACGCCCTCGAGTTCCAAAGTGTTGAGATTCGTTGTCACCGTCGAAAGAATGTCCCCTGTTGAAGTATGTTGGTAATAGCCCAAGGGAAGCCTTTTGAGAATATCGCCGACCTCCTGCCGCGTCTCTGCAGCACGCTCGTATCCGATGCTTTCTTGAATACGAGCCTTCGCATAAGAAAGCACAAAGCGCACAGCAACGCATCCGGCAATTGCCGCAAGACAAACCCATGCGAGATTGCCGTCAATGCGAGTTCCATTTCTTGCGCTGTCGATGAGCTGACCCAGTATCCAGGCAGAAATAAAAGTAGGCAATGCCGTTGCCATGGCGGTGAATATCGAAAGGACGAAACCTCCGTACAAACGACCCTTGAGGCTCCCTATCCAAGTGACAATCTTATTATATGCGCGCATCATCGGGCATCGACCTCCTGTGCCTTCGAGGCGAATGCCTTGGAAACGCCCCCGTCTCCAACCGCCCATGTGGAAGCTCCGGTATGAGCTTCCCACATTGAAGAGTACAATTTGCACTCTCTGAGAAGATCGTCATGCCCTCCTTGCGCCACAACAGAACCATCTTCGATAACGTAGATCGTATTCGCCGCGACGATTGTGGACAGCCTATGAGCAATTACTATCAGTGTTTTTCCCTTCGACAGCTGAGCTACCGAGCGTTGGATGCGAGCTTCGTTTTCGGGATCTGCGAATGCGGTGGCCTCGTCGAATACTACTATGGGGGCGTCTTTCAAAATGGCGCGCGCGATGCACACCCTTTGGCGTTCACCACCCGAAAGCATCCTCCCCGCCTCGCCTGAAGGGGTATCCCAACCTTGCGGCAATCTTTTTATGAATTCTTCGCAACTTGCTGCTTGCGCGGCGGCCATGGCCTCCTCTTCGGTTGCGTCGGGTCGACCCATGCGGATGTTGTCCAAGAGAGTTCCGTCTAACAAATAATCATCTTGCGAGACGTAGCTCACAAGATCGGATAACTGGCTAAGAGGCATGCTCCTCACGTCAACTCCGCCAATAGTTATGGAGCCAGAATCAACGTCCCAATGCCTCGCAATCAAACGGGCGATCGTAGATTTTCCTGAACCCGAAGGACCCACCAATGCGACGAAGCTGCCAGAGGATGCCTCAATAGACACGCCGCTAAGGGCCTCCTTGCCCTCCCGATAAGAAAAATGCACGTCATCAAACTTTACTTCTGCCCCACTCGGCACAGCTCGCTCCGCAGGCTGAGGCAATTCGGGCAAATCAAGGAACTCCCTCGCATCCGCAATTGCATAAGATATAAGGTTGATCTCATTGAAGCTTGCCCCTAGATAAGTTACCGGTGTAACTACAGCAAGTGCAAGCACGCAAGAAAGACCGAACTCGGGAGCAGTTATATCTCCCATTTCGAACAGCAATATCCCCACGGGAGCGACCCCCAGTAATGTGGTGGGGATTATCGACATGGCGAGATGCTGCGGAATCCAGGATGACTTCATCCAGCTGAGGGTAAACTTCAAAAAACTGGACACGGCATCGGAAAATTTCTTGTATGAGTTAGTTGCCTGGTTAAATGCTTTTACTACACGGATTCCCTCTATGTATTCGACGACGACAGAGTTAACGCGATCCTGTTCTTTTAGGTAACCGTCATACATCTTGTAATAATTCTGCATTCCCAGCCCCATGACAAGAAGGCCGATGGGGACGGTAAGAAGGCAGGAGAGAGCAATTCTCCAATCTATAATTGCAAGCCATATTGCAATGGCTAGAGCCAGAAGAAGATTGGCCGAAAGTTCTGGAATCATGTGAGCGAGGGGGATCTCGATCTTTTCTATCTTGTCTACTACGAGATTTTTAAGATTCCCAATTGTTTTATCTTGGGCAGTGCCCAATGAGGCATTCATGAGTTTTGTGGCCACCCCCTCTCGCAAGGTGCCCAGAATTGTGTATGCACTGATGTGCGCATTGATGGTGGAGAGTCCGAAGAATACGCGTTGCAGCACATAGGAAGCGATGGAAACAACGCTCCAAAACAGTATCGCATCCCAGCTTGCATAGATATCGTCCGTGGTCGCGGCAACGACTTCGATGATGCGATACACTGCATAAAATGGAACCAGTCCCAAGAACACGCTGGCAACAGACAGAACTTCGGCCAGGATCATACGACCTCGGCATTTGCTCGCATATCCTAAAAGAATCCCGAGCCATCCGCGTGTATCCCTATGAGCTTCGTCCTTGGCTGGCCCCTTCGCAGATTCTCTCTTCATCTTTGCTCTCCCAACTAAAATGCAACGACTTCCCAAGTCCCACCCTGGAGAAAGTTACTCTTATCTAATATTTGAGAGTATGAAGCGAAGGGGCGAGTTGTCCAAACCCATATGGACGCAATACGTTCTACGGAGAAAGCGGCCGTGGCTTCCTGCGGGTAAGAGAGGCATCTCCTGGTGTTACGATCATGTACAACGAATACTGCCTCTCGTGGTGCAAGAGTGGGTTCGACGCTCAAGACGATCTGCTCGTTTTGGATTTCTGCCGAAAAGGGCGTATGAACTATGTGAGCAAACTGGGCACTGGTCGCTACGACGCGGGGGATATGTGTATCAACAGCAGGAGCGATCATTCCGGGACGTACTATTTTCCTTTCGGGCACTATGTCGGAGTGACTGTAAGTTTTGACCTCTGTTTCTTAAGAAACAATCGCGAAGCTCTGAGCGCATACCCCGTTTGAGTCGGGGGATGCAAGTATTTGCCTTTCGTAATTAAGCTCGGGATAGGAGTTCAGCATGCTTATTGGCTTAAAGCCATATACAATTTCGTATAAAGCGTTTGCTAGTTCTCGCATCCTTTGGCTTGAGATGGTTGGCGCTTCGCCCGATTCGACTTTGTTCTTTTGAAGCCACCGGCCCAAATGTCAATGATGCTAGACGCTACCGCAAGTGCATGGTTGGCATTTCGGCACGATCTATACGAATGCCGAGACTCTGCTCTTCCTCTCGCAATTTTGCAATCCAAGAATCCAAAGCTCTATATAGAGGAAGCTGTTGCGCTCGTCGGAGGAAAGGTAGACGAAGTTGCAACGACGTCAAGTCCGTTCTCTAGTGTTGAGGAGGGGACAATATGAGCCTTTCGTCGCCCTTGGAGGTCTTGGTATGCGGAACAAAATTTGGGGCAATGTACATGCGCGCCGTAGCGTCAAACCCTCAGTTCAACCTAATTGGAATCCATTGCAAGGGCAGTGATCGGTCAAAGAAATTGGCAGAAGAGTACAGAGTGCCTTTGTTAACCTCACTTGAAGATATCCCAAAGAAGGACCACAGCAAAGCCGCAATAGCAGTGGTGGCTATACGTTCTTCCGTATTGGGAGGCGAATCCGAATCGGTAGCCTCAAGCCTAATGAAGAGAGGGTACGACGTCCTCATTGAACCGCCCATTCGCTCTAAAGAACTCGCAGACTTAATAAAGAGCGCCAGAAGCTCTGAAAGAAAATTGGCAGTTGCAAACATGTATGCGCATCTACCTCACATAGCGGCTTTCCTAAAAGCATTTTCGGATGTAGCAAAAAAGCGGCGTCCGTTCCTGATTGAAGTTGGAACGTCTTTTCACACGGTTGCTTTTCTTTCAAAAATATTGGATGCCATGATGCCTGGTAGCGCACTGCGCATAAATAAGGTCAGCACGGAAGGCCCATTTCGACGCATTTCTGCACAACTGGCAAACACGGCTCTCTCGATGCTCATCCATAACGAGGTCGATGATGCGGCCCCGGACGCATATGTGCATGCAACTATGCGATTTAGTGCCCATTTTCCTGAAGGGACGCTTCATTTGGTTGAAGCATGTGGGCCCCTTCTTTGGCTACCAGCCATGAAGACTGTCGGATACAGCAAGGTTGGCTTGCCCTTATCGAATGAAACGACCCATCCTATTGAATGCCTAATGGAAGAAGATAGAAGAAATTCATCCATTTGGATAAGCGATGGGTGGACTTGCGCAATAAGTGAAAACATCCTCAACTTTGCCAGCGCTACAAAAAACCTCAACGCTTCCGATGTTCTCTGTTCAAGAAATTGGTCAACGATCACGAAAGCGATTGGTTACCCGTCATCTGTCCATGTGGCATACGAAGAGGAAGGGCTGACCGACTCCCTAAAAAGAGCGCTTGGAGAGTAGCGAAAAGAAGTTGCGAATCTTCAAAAAGGATCGGATACCAACGCAAACCACCAGAAAAGGAGAAAGATTGTGACATTCCATGACAGCAAACCAGATCGTTCCCTTGTTCGGATAGTGAGAGACGCTCTTGCTTGGGCAGACGACGAAGAGATGATCGTTGCGCCCTCTGGAAATTTGAGCGGATCGCAAATGAGAAGCCGCTGCGACGCTTTGCGAGACGAACTGCTGAAGCAAGGCGCAACTCCTCAGACGTGTATCGCCTACGCCGGAAGCGTCGATGTTGGGGTATTAGTCTCTCAACTAGGAATCGTCTTGGCTGGCGGGATACCCGTGCCGTTAGCGAGTCATTACCCTATAGATATTTGGATCCAGTTCATAATTGATTTTAATGTAAAATTCATCATCTGCGAACCAGACAACACCCTTCCTCTCAGAAACGCGCTGGAAAAGGCTTCGGTTCCTCTCCAGATAATCGAGATAAGGCCCGACGGAACTCTACTTAATCCAACTTGTCTCGACACCAAGGAAGACCACGCCGGAAGCGCCCTCGATTTGGCTGAGATAATCTTCAGTTCGGGAAGCACTGGCTTTCCTAAGGCTTTTGCGCTCACCTTGGAAGCGGAATACTATTTCATCTCCACGTGGCTTACAGTATATGGAGAACGACAGCACGGACGCTTTCTTTGCCTTTCCATGTCCGGCAATATGCACACATGCCTTTCAGCACTATTGCGTCACGAGGTTCTAGTTATCTACGCTGGCTCAATGAACGCTCGTGAGATTGCTCGCGCCATCAACCAACATCGTATTACTGACCTTTTTATTCCTCCATCAATATTGATGGATTTTATCAACAACAGAGAAGTCGACACCGTCGATATATCCACACTGCAACGAGTGGCGTATGGAGGGCAAGCAGTATCAGCCACTGAGAAGAATAGAATCGCAGAAAAGATCGGATGCGAAGTTTTGCAGTTTTACGGAGGCACAGAAAGTGGCCTGCTTACTTTCCTTGGCCCTGAAGAGCACCGTTCCGGAGATGCCGATTTGCTCAGTTCGGCGGGGAAAGCATTTGCCGAATTGGGAACCTCTATACAAATTTGGGATTTTAACAGCGACAAACCCTTGGAATCCGGGCAAATCGGACGAATAATGGCATTTGGGCATGGGATCACAAGGAGGCTTTTTGGCAGTAACGAAGATTTCCAAATGAGAGGGGATTGGCGAGACACGGACGATGTTGGATATCTCAACGAAGACGGATATCTTTTTATCAAAGGGCGCGCTAGCGATGCAATAAGAACTAACGCCCGAGTGATTTTTAGCGGAGACGTAGAGAGTCTGATCGCCGCAAACTTCAATGTGGCAGAAGTCGCGGTACATGGCATGTCCAACTCCCTCGATAACGACCATATTTTCGTCTGGGTGAAACCATCTGCCAAGATTCTTGACAAAGCCAATCTAGCACATCGAGTATCCGCGGAATTCGCCATCGATGAGCAATATCTTCACATAGAACTACTTGAAGAAATACCCCACCATCAACGCCTGGCATACAAAGTCGATAAAGCCCTTTTGCGCAGCAAAGCTGTCGAATTCCTCAAAAATACCGAGAATGAAGCGGATCAACTCTGACAACCTCGAAGCAAGACACAGACAACGAAAGGAAGACCATGTCGTTAAGTGATGGCATCATCGAGCAAGACTTGCAATCTTATTATCGAGCCTTACTGGAAGAAGCTGGGGAAAAAGAAGTATTCATAACAAAATCCGGGAGTTTCTCCGGTTGTGAAGCGCTGAAAATCTGCGAATCTATAAGAGATGAGCTCATCCGTCGAGGCTTCAATTCTGGCGAATTCTGCGCATATGGAGGAAGCGACGACATTGGAATGGTTGCTGCTGCATTTGGCATAGCGATGGCAGGAGGAGCGTCTGTTGGACTGCAAAACTACGTTGGGCCAGAAAGCTGGGCGCGCTTCATTCGGGAAACAGACGCACGTTTTGTTATATGCGAACCTTTCTTGGTTGAAAAAATTAGAAGCTGCCTTCAGGAAGACGAACGTAAAATCGACTTCATTGAGATTTCAGAAAATGGAACTTTGCTGCATCCGATTGGGAGCGAAACGTTCTCCGATCGCCATAACAACCCCGACGACGCTTCCGTGGTAAGGTTCACTGCCGGCCAATCAGGAGCGGCCCAAGGCATCGTATTAACTCATAAAGCCCAGTTTTATTCTTTGGCAAAAATGGCAACCGTATACGGAGAAAGGGAAGACGGCCGATACCTCCAACTCACCCCTTCTACCGACTTGCAAGGTATCGCGATGCTGGTTGCTGCACTGCTTCGTCGTGAAGCGGTGGTGATTTATTGGGGGAAACCATCGACCGAAGGCATAGTGCGAGCAATAGAGCAACAGCGAATTACAGATCTGTTTCTTCCTTCTTCGCAAATGGTGAAACTTGCCAGAAGCGATGTTGCAGCCATGGCCGATCTGTCATCACTGGATCGTTTTGTATACGGCGGCCAGAAAGTAAGTGCCGAAGACATCATGGATGCCTACGATTTGCTTGGATGTGATTTTGCTCAAATATACGGATCGACAGAGACGGGCCTCCTTACATGGCTCTCTCCGGAAGATCACCAAAAAGGAGACCTGGAGGTGTTTGACTCTGCCGGAGTACTTGTGCCTTTTGACGGAACGGAAGTAGAGATTCGAGATCCTCGCACGGATCAAACTTTGGGGGTAGGAGACATAGGGCACGTTGTCACAAAAAATCCAAGCGTTTGCGTTCAAACTGTGGGATTTGATGCCCCTATCGAGGTCGTCGATGGTTGGCGAGATACGCTTGATCAGGGATATTTCGACGAGAACGGCTATCTTCACATCGTCGGTGTCTCGCGCGATGTCATTTTATATCGAGGGTTTGTCATGTACGCTTTCGACGTAGAAAAAGTTCTTCTCGATATGGATGGGGTGCGCATGGCAATCGCCCACCCCATCTCCGACAGCAAAGATGGAGAGCACATCTTTGCTTGGGTGGAATTAGAAGAAGGCTCGAATCTATCAGAAGAGGATATGGGTAACGAACTCGAAGTGGTTCGCGGCCCTTGGTATCGTCCATCACATATCGAAATAGTCGAAAAAATTCCCGAAAGGAAGAATTCAGGAGCCTTCGACAAGCAGGCATTGAGAAAACGCGCAGAAACGATGCTGGGGCTGTAGATCTCTATTCAGCTTGCAAAACCTTGATAGCGTAGTCGGCTTCTCGAAGAGGAATAGCTACCGATAAAAGACAATCGGTCGAATCCGCAGGAATATCGCTAACAAGCCATTTTCCTTGCCGACCTTCGACGTAAATGCTATCAAATTGACTTCTTCCCAAGTAGGGCTTCGACACGTCAACGAAGCGCAAGGGATAAGCAATGCCTACCCCTTGCGCTTTCGTTAACGCTTCTTTGCGAACCCAATAACGCAACGCAAGGGGATCGCCCCACTGGATTATATTTTTCCGCTCAAAAGAACTGAAGACATCGTCTCCAAGCCGAGATAAGCCTTCTTGATTTTTCCGTTCAATATCTATACCGACAGCGCATCGCGCAACTGAAAATGCAAAAAACGGGTAGGACTTTGACAAAGAAAACGATAACTCCTTGTTTCCCACAAAAAGCGCCGGGGGGCCGTGTCGGAATGACCCACATCGAGGACATATCTTTTTGCCAATCGCCACCGACGAAGGGCAGACATCAAAAAACGATGCGATATTCGTCCTCACAGCAAGGTGGACAGCTGCGTAAAAACAACGCAATTTATCAAATTTCAAACTTTGCCAAGCAGCTATTTCTTCAGCACTGAACCATTCGAGCGCCTTGTCCTTTGGGATCGAAATGCTATTGGCATTCCCAATCCACACTATCAACTCTCCAGATTTAACATACTCACGCATTTCTTTGAGCCTTCTTGCTCACCTTCCCGACGAAAGTTTCAGGAAACTTTTCCACGATTTCAAATTCATCAGGTACCTTGAATTCTGCGATGCCCTTCGTTCGAAGAAACTTCTTTAGTTTGAAAGGAGTGACTTCCGATGCATCGGCGTCAGCCTTCAATATCACAAACGCCTTGACCTTTTCACCAAGCAAATCATTGGGAATTCCGACCACCGAAGCATCGTGCACATACGCATGGGAAAGTAAAAGGTTCTCCACCTCTTCAGGCGCCACCTTCTCTCCTCCCCTGTTGATCTGATCCTTTTTGCGACCAACTACCGTCAAGTACCCGTGATCATCTTGGATGACCACGTCACCAGTCCTATAAAATCCCTCTGGGTTGAAGTCCTTTTTGTTCTGATCGGGCGCTTTGTAATACCCCCGAATAGTATATGGACCCCGAACGAGAAGATTTCCGGCTTGGCCATTGCGAACCGGCACCCCGTCATCATCTACTACCAGAATTTCATCGTCGGGCGAAATGCGCAATCCTTGTTTGGTTACAACAACTTCGTCTTCATCGTCAAGTCTGGTGTAATTCACAAGCCCTTCGGCCATTCCAAAAACCTGCTGAAGCCGACACCCAAGAACAGGCTTTATACGTCTCGCCGCTTCCTCACTCAATTTTGCTCCTCCAACCTGCAAAACAGCAAGTGAAGATAGATCAAATTCACCCACCAAAGGAGAGTTAAGCCAAAGTAAGGCAACAGGAGGAACAAGGGAGGCGCTGGTAATTCGATGCTTCTCGATGAGAGGAAACGCGATTTCGGGATTTCCATCATGCGCCAAAACAGTAGTCGCACCAGCAAATAGACACCCCAAAATCCCTGGAGAACTCATAGTATAGTTATGAGCTATCGGCAAAGATGTCAAATGAACGCTGCCAGAAGACAGCCCGCAAATTCGAGCAGATTCACGAACAGTGTACAAATAATCATCATGAGTGCGAGGAATGAGCTTTGGCTTGCCTGTGGTGCCACCAGAAAGCTGAAGGAAAGCCACATCTGCTGGTGAGCAGTATAATTCATGGCATCGAGGCTCTTGGTAAAGCTGGCTAAAACGAGACAACCCGTTGCTCACGTCGACGATGATGACGTTTTCTATCGTGGGAACCTCTGCCTTAATTTCTACGGATAGGGCCTCGTAATCGAAGCCCCCATATTTATCGACGGTTATGTATGCTTTCGCTTCTGAAAAACTGCAGAAATATTCTATTTCGGCCTTTCGGTGTGCAGCTAAAGCAAATACCGGAACTGCGCCCAGTTCAAACAGAGCAAACACCACTTCAAAATAAGCTGCAACATTTGGAAGTTGGACAACTACCCTATCGAAACGACCTATACCCAACTCTTGAAACCCTCGAGAGAGGGAAAGAACCCTCTGGCCTAGTTGTGCGTAAGTAACGCTTTCGGCACCGTCAATCACCGCAATACGATCAAAATAGCGTTCGACACTATTGAATAACATGTCAGCAATAGTCTCGCCCCTCCAGTAACCCTTTTCTCGATAAAGCTGAGCAAGATGTTCGGGAAAGGGCACAACGCCCTCGAGGAGCACGTGTTCAGGATGTTTGGCCAAAGAAAACACTCCTCTCATTACTTCACCGTATATGTTTTCTTACACTAACATTATGTAGCGCTTTGAAATATGCGTCAATTCAATATCTTTAGAGAGGAGGGGAGGGGGCGAAGGCGGGTTGCCCGATGTCCTCACTCAATTCAGTACAGCGTTTTCTCTTGAATACTCTGTTCAAAAAAGCTCGCAACACGATGAAGTAAGTCCATCAAGACTCAAATATGAATTCCTTTGCAAGCAGACAGGGCGGCAACATTCCACAATCGCAATCGAACGAATGACGGCAATGGGAAAAGGCGCGCTCCTCGAAGGGGCATCATCTGGCCGATTCTCTTTCTCCTTCAGAGCAGTTCCTCTCAGTCCGCCCTTCTCGCTCGCCATTGGAGGCGCGAGCCCGGCTTCCGACTCCGTGAAACCCTTCCCGCCCGGTGTCCCCGAGAGCCGCCGACCGCGCCTCCTCGGCCTCCCTCAGCACCGTCGCAGCCACGTGGCGAGAGAACGAGAGGTTGCTCAAGCGCGCAGTCTGCTCGTCGAGCTCCGACACAAGCGCCTCCTCCCTTCCCAACAGGTCCACCTGCAGCTCCTCGGGACCTCCCGAAGCGAGCCGCGCCGCCACCTCGCGCATCTCGGCCCTCGCAGCGGCAAGCCTCCCCTCGACCGACTCCTTGAGGGCATCGAAGCCCCGCAGCGACCCGATCCCCTCCCTCCTTATAGTGCGCAGGCACCGAGCCAGATCGTCGGCCGAGAAATGGGACAGCGCCCCCTTCCCCTCCACTTCCGAAGGGAAGTCTTCCCAGCGAGCATCCGGAGCAAGGGCCTCGATGCCGGAAGGGGAGAACGCCCGCCCCAAACTCTCGTCGGTGGCCTTGTGCTCTCCATCCGGGTGGAAGTAGGTGATGCCGCGCCTAGTCAACCGCATGGAGTACCCTGCCGAGCCGAGGGCTCGCTCAAGGGATGCGAAGTCCTCAGAAACCGCCCCGGCCGCAGTAACCGCCCTCCGGATGTCCTCTTTCCACGACGCCTCTCCCCGCGAGGCCATCCCCCGCTCGGCAGAGGTGCGCGCATCGCGGTCGGCACGTCGGGCGGGCAAGTCGGGCAAGGCGGAGAACCCCAGCTCCTCGGAGATACGCTGGAGGCGGTTCGCCTGCCGACGCTGGTCCTTGTCGCCCATCTGAAGCTTCAGGCCCGTCGCAAGGTTGGTGCAGTTAACCACGACGTGGGCATGGTATCCCGCACGGGCCGCATCGTCGTGCAGCACGACAGCGATCTCGTGGTCGGGGAACATCTCCCGAGCCCACCTCGCAGCGAGCCCCATCACCCTGTCCTTGTCGAGGGCCGCCTCGTCCTTCGGATTGGGAGACACGACGAAATGCTCGTAGAACCGCGTGCGACCGCGCCCGCCGCGCTTCCGGTCGTGCCCGTGGGCGCGGCGCGTGGCGTCCATGTCGGCCGCCCACTCGCGCTCGTCTCCGAGGTTCAGGCACAGGGTGGCCGCCGCGCGCCCGTTCCGTTCGAGGTACCTCTTCAGCGCCCGCACGGAGCTGTGCCCGTCTATGGTTTTGAGCATGGTCACGTGCGCGCCCTCCTCTCGGACGACAGCGCGTCCCGGACCGCACGGTACGCCTCGACGCGCGCCGCCTGGCTCTCGGAGACGGAGGCGATGGCATCGGCGCACCCGAGCGGGTCGACGCGCGAGAGCGCGTTGAGGCGATGGGCCACCTGGTTGAGGTTGTTGCCCTGCCGCGCCAGCTCGAGAAGCAGAGCGCGCAAAAGGTCGCGGTCGGCCGCCGGAAGCAGCACGGTTCCCTCAAGCGCCGCCGTCACGTAATCCGTTTTGGTGACCCCCGCAGCCCGCGCCCTCTCGGAGAGAGCCCGGTCCTGCGAGGGTGTGAGCCGGATGTGCAGGCGGGCATCCTTGCGCTCGTCTGCCGTCATAGCCCCCTCCCGTCTCCGCAGCCGCGGCGAAGAGAGCTCGCACGGGACATGATGGGAAAGAAGGGAATGACGGGGAAACCGCGACGCGCGAAGCGGCGGCGCGCCAGCGGGCGCCGGAGGCGACCGGTATTTGCGCGCACGAACGTGCGCACAAATACGGCTCTGGCTAGTGGACCCCCGCGCCCCGGCGCGGGGGCGGGGCGGCCGAGCCCCGACGGCAGAACCTCACGCCCCACGCGTTCCTCCTTCCCCTCGCTTGCGGCTCGCCTCGCGCGAGGCCTCCCTCGACCTCGCCTCGTCCTCGGCGCTTCTCTCCTGGGCCGATAGGTCGGCCGTCCGGGTTCCCGACAAGAGCATCATCGCCACGCGCCGGGCGGCATCCAGGTCGGGGGCCGACGCCACCTCTCCACCGAGTCTGCACGCCCCTCCGAACGCGTCCCGGCGAAACACCAGCACCCTTCCTTCCGAATACCCGTCTTCAGCGTTCGCAAGGTACAACCTGTGCCCATGAGCCTCTTCCACGAACTCCATGGCGTCACTCCTCGCATCCGAGCGCCGCTTTGGCCGTCTCGTACTCGTCTGGCCAGGTGGCGACGATGGCATGGCGCACGAGCTCGTCCTGTGTGGGCTTCGGGGCGTCCTTCGACATCTTTTGGGCAACCAGGGAGAGGGTGAAATGCTGCGAGGGCGTGAGCAGGACGTTGATGGGCTTGGTGTATGCGTCCGGCTCGACCGAGGAGCTGTGACGGGCCTCGTAGCCGGGAAGGTCGCTTGGACGCTCTGCGCACGCTTCTGCTGCGGACAGCATGTCGCGCACGGTGCTCCCTGCGAAGCTCCTACGCCGCGCCATCGGAAGCCCCCTTCCCATCCGCGAGCCCTAGCAGACGAAACGCCGCGTCGGCGACCGCCAACGCGTCCGCAGCCGCAGGGCTGTCGGGCTTGTAGTCCGGCAGATGAGCGCCCAAAGCTTGGGCCTCCTGCACCACGACCGACTGGCGGACGCGACCAATGACGGGAACCCCTTTCGCCTCCGCCCATCTTCTCAGCGCTTCGTCGAAGTCCTGTTGGACTATCGTGCGGCCCTGCCATCGGGTGACGACGACGCCCAGGACGGAGAGGCGGGTGTTGGCGCATTCGCGCACCTGGCCAACCGTGTCCACCACCTCTGCCGTCTCGTCGAACGCGAACTTCTCCGCAGCAGTGGGGATCAGCACGAAGTCCGCAGCCACAAGCGCGTTGAACGCGAGACAGCCGAGGCCGGGAGGGGTGTCGATCACCGCAAGATCGTATGCGTGCGCGCACGGCCCGAGCGCGCGGCGAAGCAGCCCGTCCCTCCCCGGTTTCGACGACAAGGCGAGGTCAGCCGCGGAGAGGTCGGGGGTCGCGGCGGCGAGCGAGACGCCGCCGGCATCGCACAGGACGCTTTCGAGCGCGGCCTTCTCGTAGAGCATGCGGGCCACGCCGGTTCGGACGGGGGCGGGATGCAGGTGCCTCGTCAGGTTGCCTTGGGGGTCAAGGTCGATCGCCATGGCGCGCAGCCCGCGCGCGGCGGCCTCTTGCGCTAACAGGGCGGCCATCGTGGTCTTCCCGACGCCGCCCTTTTGGTTCGCCACCGCCACTACGACCATGCGTCGGGTCGCCGCGTCTTCGGGAATAGGAATGCTCGGCACGTCTCCGTCACCTTCTTCGAATCATATCGGCCTGTCCTCGCGGGGCGTTATGTTCGGTAGGAGATGCCCCGCATCACCTTTGTACCATGATGAGATGGATAATGGGATAATGTTCTTACTAAAGTGGCGCAGGTAACGCAGATAGCGAAGCTGCGAGCGCCGAGGGCTGCCGCAGCGGAAAGGGACGGAATGGGCTTCGTTCATGAAATAGTGCCCCGATTCTCATTCAGGTATCGCGGGCCGGGCGATTTCGCCACCGTAGGCGAGGTGGCTGATGTGGGGCGGCTGAAGGATGCCGTGCTTGACGCGTTGGGCGATGCCGATGCCGCCGTCGACGTGAAGGGGCACGCTGATTTCGTGAGGTGGATGGAGGCCCGCAAGCTGTCAAAGCTGCGGGATGCCATCGACGTGTACAAGGAGCGAGGCGACATCCCGGAGCCGTTGTGCGATGCCGCAGCGGAATGCTGCGACCGCGCTAAAGACATATGCGAGGAGTCGAACAAGGGCGCTGTCGTGGCTTTTCTAAACGAGAATCTCCCTGCCCTCCTGGATCCTGCGAGCGATGATAGCCCGGAAGACATGCTTCCGGCCGTCGTCGAGGTGCTTCTTGAATTCAAAAAGGGAATTCGAGCAGAGACACTTCAGGAACTTATCGAGAAAAGGTGCTTCATACTCATCTTGCATCATGACAAGTTCCTTCCCTTGCTCAGAAATAACCGCCTTGCGGAAAGGTTTCTTGAGGCGGTGGTGGAGGATGCTCGTACGTGCCCTCCTAGATTCGAGTCCGCACTTCGAATCGCGATAGTTTTGGGCAGGGATGGCGAGTTCAAGGAAAAAGCAGATTGGGCTTTCGGGGAGCTTCTTAGCATTTGTAGAACCGGTGGCGCGTTCGGGGCCAGCGCTCTTCCTCGAATCATCGCGGCAAGGGATGCGGTATGCACTCTTAAGGCGGCGCACGATGGACATGCGGGTGACTTCGAGGCCCTAGTCTCCGAATTGGAAGGATCCCTCCGATTAGAGATGGGCAAAGGCGGACACCCGTCCTCGACGAAAGTGGACTTGAGTCCCGTCTTTGAAACCCTCAAGGACGAAAGCGCTCCCTTCGAATCTAGAATGGTCACCGCAATCCTTTTCCCTCTATCCGCCTTTCCCAGCGAGGGGCTGAGGGAGGGCCCCTTGGGTTTCGTCACCCAGACGGAGCCGAAGTCGGACGAACGGTTTACAAGGTCGTACCAAATGAGGCTTAGGCTCGCTTTGTCGATGGGAAGCCATATTGTTGGCGGCATTTTGGACGACGACGATCTGCGCGACGATCTTTTCCGCTGGCTGGAAATCACTTTCAACCTAGTGCAAACTAGGACGGGATCGCCTTCATGGGAGCGGGATTTCCTCCTGCTTCTACAATTCCTCTCCAATCTGTCCGACGCGATGGGGCAGGACGATCTCGAGCAAGGCGATCTTTTCTTGAGAACCCAGTCCATCGGGGCGATGTCGTTCATCTACGGGTTTCTTGAAAAGGCAATGAGACATATGGCGAGTTGCTTGCTCGGCGACTCATCCCTTGCCGAGATGGGAAAGACGACCATGGGCCGACTGACTGAAAATGAAAAGGTGAGGAGGGCTTTGACCGGCGAGTTATGCTCGGCTGTGGAATTCGTACTCAGCTGCAATCCTAACACGATGGTCGGAATGAACAGGAGGAACAGGCTCGCCCATTGGAACGATCCCTCCGACGAAGAGATAGGCTGCTGGGCGGCGCTCGAAGCCGCGTATCTCCTCTTGGCGGCCATGACCATGAGCACCCTGTTCTTCTTGGAGCAGGAAAAACCGGGCTGCTTTGGCGAAGATGAGGCCGCAATGCCGAACGCTTCAGGCGGTATACTTTCGTGATCTTGGTATCTTTATAACGAAAATAGCGTTTCATCAGGGGATACCTGAACATTCTCCGTATCCTATACTTTTCGTCGAGCCCGCCACTCCTACCGAACAGCCCGGCGGGCGCGACGAAAGGACAGACCATGAAACACGCCACCTTCGCAAGGGCGAAGGCGCGCCCGAGACGCCCCGAGGGTGCCTCGACGGCAGCCGCGCCCCCCGCCCCAGCGGCCCGGCCATCGGAATGGCTGCGCCGCGCGACGAGCCTGCTGCTCTGCGCAATCCTGGCAGTCGGGCTCCTCCCCACGCTCTCCCCTCGGCAAGGCGAGGCGCACGCCGACACGGCGCAGACGGTGTCCGGGCAAGCGTACGTGCACTGCGTGAACCCCGGCCACACCAACGATCACGGCAACCTCTTCGACGTGACCATGCCTGACGGAACCGTGCTGCGGGGCCACTGCCTCGACTACGGCCTCGCCTACCCCGCCGACGGATGGTACTCTTTCAGCGGCACCTGGAACGGATCGTCGTTCGACATCGTGGTGAACACCCGCGACGCGAGCCCCCATCCCGACTGCCTCCTTTCCGGCCCTTGCCAGCGCGTCGGAAACTTCTCGTGGTCGCCCGAGGTGAGCGTCTCCTTCGCCAAGGAGAGCGCCGACGCCTCCATCACCACCGGGAACGCGGAGTACGCCTACTCGGGAGCGTCTTACGACATCTACGATGCCTCCGACGACTCGCTCGCGGCCCAGATCGTCACCGGGGAGGACGGGAAGGCGAGCTGCAAGCTGCCCGCGAACAAGAGCTATTACGCGATCGAGCGGCAGGCGCCGGACGGCTTCAAGCCGAGCGGCGAGCGCGTCTATTTCGAAACCGGGATGGGAGACGGCCAGGTGCGGCTCGAGGACGAGCCTTGCACGGTGGCCTTCGCCATCCGGAAGAGGGACTCCGCGACCGGCGGGGAGGCCCAGCCCGGAGCCACGTTGTCGGGCGCGAGGTACAAGCTCGTCGATGCCAACGGAGCCTCTCACGTCGCAACCTCCGACGACGAGGGGATCATCCGGTTCGACGGCATCCCGCTCGGCGACGCGACGCTCGTGGAGATCGAGCCGCCCAAAGGCTACAGGCCGGATCCGGAGCCGCACCAGTTCCACGTGTCGGGAAGCGGGCAGCACGAGGACGTCCTCCTCGAACCGTCCGTGGACGAGGACGTGATCGCGTTCGATATCGAGATCGCCAAGTTCAAGGATTACGGCGACTTCGAGAGCGGCGTCGCCCAGCCCGCCGCCGGCGTGGTGTTCGAAATCGTGTCCAACACCACCCAGGAAGTCGTGGGAACCGTCGAAACGAACCAGTACGGCTTCGCGAACACGGCAAGCAACCCCGATGCGTGGTTCGGCGAAGGATCGCGGCCCGACGGCGCCTCCGGAGCCATCCCTTACGACGAGGCGGGTTACACCGTGAGAGAGGTCGAGGAAACCGTCCCGGACGGATTCCACCACGTGGGCGATTGGACGGTAACCGAAGACGACATGCAGGACGGAGCGCTCCTGCAGTACATCGTCGACAACGCCGCCATCCACACCCGCATACAGATCGTGAAGACGGACGCCGTCACGGGCCGAGCCGTCCCCGTTGCCGGATTCTCGTTCCAGCTGCTCGACGAGGGAGGAAACCCCATCGTCCAGGAGTCGTGGTATCCGAATCATGTCGAGCTCTCCGAGTTCACAACCGACGAGACCGGATGCGTCACGCTGCCCGAGCCCATCGAGCCGGGAACCTACTACGTACGTGAAACCGCGGCCCAGCCCCCTTATCTGCTCGGCGGCGAGGACGTGCGCGTGGTTGTTCCGGACGACGAGGCGATCACGCCCACGGTCGTCGTCCGTTACGCGGACGAGGCCGCCGAAGGGTCGGCGACCATCCGGAAAACCGACGCCGCCACCGGAGAGCCCATGGCGGGTGCCGAGTTCGACGTCGTGTCGCTCGGCTTGGTCAAGGGCCCGGACGGCACCGTCCAGCTGATCGAAGGGGAGACGGTGGGAAGCGTGACGACGGGCGCGGACGGCACCGCCTCCATCGACGGGCTCCCGCTCGGCACGGGTAGCGCTTCCTACGCGTTCGTCGAGACGCGCGCGCCCGAGGGGTACGTGCTCGATCCGACACCGCGCGAGTTCACTGTCTCCTATCAGGACCAGAACACCTCCGTTGCGCATACGTCCGTGGACGCTGAGAACAGGGCCAACACCCTGACAGTCGCGAAAACCGAGCTGGGGAATGCGGAGGCGTCCCTGCCCGGAACGGAGTTCCTATGGTGGAACGCCGATCAGGAGGCATCCTTCAGCGAGCCCGGAGTCGTGGCCGTGCGCGCCGAAGGCCCCGGCGGCTGGGTTGCCGTGGGCTCCGACGAAACTGAGCATCCCATGTCGTACGACGAGGACAGGGATGTATGGTGGGCCGGCGGCCTCGCCGACGGAGATTATGAGTTCGAGGCGGACGGCAAGCGCGCCGAAGGGACGCTTACGGTGGCCGCCGGGGGGACTGCATTCGGAATCGCATCGGCGAAGGCGCGTCCGTCCGGCGAAGGGACGGCGCTGGGCGGCGGTGCCGATGCCGAGGACGAGGCCGGCCCCGCAGCGACCGAGGTCCTCGTCGTCGAGGCCCGACCGTACCTGATACTGCCCGGCGAGGAGCAGCAGATCATCGAGGTCGCCGCCGACGGGGCCCTGCATGTGGAGAAGCTGGCGCCCGGAACCTATCGTCTGCAGGAGGCCGAGCCCGTTCCCGGGTACGTGCGCGACGAGACCGTGCGCAGCGTGACCGTGGGAGAGGACGGCGCGATCTCCGGCGAGTGGCTCGAATCCGAGGGAGGCGACGCCGCGGCCGTCTTGGAGAACGACTATACGAAGGTGGATATCAGCAAGCGCAGCGTCGCCGGAGAGGACGAGATTCCCGGCGCGCACCTGAAGTTGGAAGATGCCGACGGCACCGTGGTGGAGGAATGGGTTTCCGGAGACGAGCCTCATCGCGTAGAGCGGCTCGAGCCGGGCGACTACACCTTGACCGAGACGATGACGCCGAACGGTTACGACCAGGCGCAAAGCGTCTCCTTCACGGTCGAGGAGACCGGGGAGGTGCAACGGGTCGTCATGTACGACGAGCCCATATCGGTGTCCGGGGAGATAGACAAGCGCCAAGAGATAGCCGACCCAACCGCGCCGGGGGCCGTGGAGAACGGCGACGGAGCCAACAAGGCCGACGTGTCCGTCTCGGAAGACGGCCGCTTCGACTACAGCCTCGACTACCGCAGCACGTCGAGCACGTGGGTTGACGAGTTCACGGTGACCGACGACCTGTCCTCCGTCGAAAAGGGGCTCGCGGTTCTGGAGGGGGTCACGACCGCCCAAGCGGTTGGGGACCGCGACGGCAGAATGAACGTATGGTACCGGACGAACCTCACCCCCTCCGACCACGTCGACGAGAGCGGCGCGAACGCGACCCTGGACGACGGCCACGGGAACCCGTGGCTCGCGGAGGATCCGAACGGCATCCTGGGGGATGACGGTCGGGCGGTCGACTACGCCGGCTGGCGCCTATGGGAGTCCGGAGTGGACGCGACGCGCGCGACCGACCTCGACGCGTCCGATCTCGGCTTGGGCGACGGCGAGGTCGTCACCGCCGTGCGCTTCGAATACGGGTGCGTGGACGCGGGGTTCACCACCCGCGAGGACGGATGGGACCGCGAAGGGATCAAGGACGCCCACGACGACGTCGCGGACGCGGAGCCCGCAAACGGGGATTCGCCTTCGGCGGCCATCCTGCACATGCGCGTGACGGACTCCTACGCCGAGGGGGCCCTCCTCGAGAACGAGACCCGAGTGGACCTGTGCCGCAACGGAGGGGGAGATGGCCTCGAGGGCCACGACTCCGATCGCGTCGAGCAGGTGCCGGGGGCCGAGGGGCCGGCGCTCCCCGACACGGGCGACGCGGCAGCGGCGGCCCTGCCCTGGCTCGCCGCCGCGTGCGGCGTGGGCGCGGCGGCGGCCGCCGCCTCGGGAGCGCTCCGCCTCCGCAGGGAGCGGAAAGGAAAGGCCGACGCCGGCCAGGCCCCGGAAGGGGCCGAGGAAGCCTAGGGCGGGACTTGGAGGGCGGGGCGCCCCCGCCCTCCGCGCGGCCCGGCCCTAAAGGCCCAAACCCCCGAACCAGTTGTTGTAGGCGTATTCGGCAGACGCCCAACGGCCGTCTCCCCGGCCGTACATGTCCTCCGAGCGGAACCCGGCCTCCGAAACCGACATCCCCCGGAAGCCGCGAACCTCGGCGAGGGCCTTCCCGTAAGCCCTGCGCGCCGCCTTCTCGTCGGGGTAGGCGTCCAAGAAGCAGTAGGCGTGCCAACCTTTCCGGAAGACGAAGGTGCCCCCTACCAGGCCGCAGCACGCGTACAGGGGCCGCGCCCTTCCGAAAGACGCCCCGTTCTCCTCGAGCGCGAGCCATTCGCTCGGGGCGATCGAGGCGGCGGGCACGACGTCCACCCCCATCTCCCGGATGTTCCTCACCCCCTGCGCCTCGGCGTCGGCGCGGCTCTCGAACACGTTGACCCCCACGTCGCCCTTCCCGAACGTCCAGTTCCCCCCGCCCTCCTGGTTCGAGTGGTACCGGAACGTCCTCCCTCCGAGCGGGTCGTCGCAGTCCCTGCACTCGAACGCCTCCGTCACGACGATGGGCCGCACGCTGTCCAAGACGAGACGGTACAGCCTGTCTCCGACGCCGTACAGCCTGTCGCTCGCCGGGATCGAATCGAACAGGGATTCTTGGTTGGGAAGCTCTTTCCTCATGGCCTCTCTCCTCCTTTGCGGCGTCGGGGCCCCTTCGGCCCTTCACCATGTCGCTTTCCGAATCGGCCTTGCCGGTTGCAAGCCCGCCTTGCAACCGGCTCATTGAGCCGCTCCCGGAGGCGCGCGGGCGGTCAAGGGCGTCCGAAAAGCCGAAGGCGGTCCCTCCACCGGTTCCGCGCAGCGGAAGCTGTGGAGGGATTTTGGGCGCCCTTGACGGCCCGTGCGCCGGAGGGAACCTCGGAGGGCCAGCCCGGAAGGCGCGCGGCCAGAAGGGGGATTCGGGGTGCGAGCGAGGTAGGGCCGTCAAGGAAGCGCCTGATGAGAGACTGGGGTGCGAGGCACCGGGCGAACCGCGGAGCTTGGGGTGCGGGGCCCGGAACCGGGGTGCGAGAGCCTGGAAAACGAAAATCCCCAAGCCTGTGACCTGGGGATTTGCAAAACTCTTCGATGGTGCGGGCGAGAGGACTTGAACCTCCATGAGATTGCTCTCATACGGACCTGAACCGTACGCGTCTGCCAATTCCGCCACGCCCGCAACTCTTCGCTCCCGGAAAATCCCGACAGCGGATTACATGATACTCTAGCCGGGCGCTCGACGCAAGAGCCTTTTTTCGCCCGCCCCCGCGAGCCCTCTCGATTATGCAGTTTCTATTCATTCCCCCCGATCGGGCCGACACCCGCCGATGGGAAAACTTGGATAATCGTCTTCGCAGGTGAACAGTGCCGTTTATTGGGGTGCCGAAACATCGAGGAAAAACGGCACGCCATCATGCCCGACACCGCCCAATCACGCGAAAACCACTTCCCATCAGGAGCGACGTGGCAACGACAGGAAGCCTTCGGAATGATCGCAGATTATTGGATATGCATGGGAATGGCCCCGTGGCACCCCAACCACACCCCAACCGCCTCTCGAAAAGGCGCACTTGGGGTGCGATATGAAGAAGAGATTTCCATTTGACCTGGATTTATGAACTCAAGAAAGGAGGATTGCGGTTCGACTGCTTGAACCTCCATGGGGTTGCCCCCATACGGACCTGAACCGTACGCGTCTGCCAATTCCGCCACACCCGCATCTGCTCTCCGACCTCGGTCGAAAGCAAGAACAGATGATACAGGACTTCACCCGCCTATGCAAGACCGAAATTTGCTCCTGCGGAGAAAAACGGCCTATAACGAGCAATCGCAGAGAGCTTCCACGCGTCTCCTGTGCTTCGCCTCGGGGTGCATGCTTCACAGGCCCCTACAAGGCGGTGCCGCGCTTCGGCACGTAGAGGCCGGTCAGGTCGGCGCCCTCGTGCTCCAGCAGCCAGACCTTGCGGGCGATGCCTCCGGCGTATCCGGTCAGGCTGCCGTCCGAGCCGATCACGCGATGGCAGGGCAGGATAATGGAGATGGGGTTGCGCCCGTTCGCCGTGCCAACGGCGCGCGCCGAGGCCTTACCACCGCAATCGCATGCGATCTGCGCGGCGAGCTCGGCGTAGGTGCGCAGCTCGCCGTAAGGGATGTCGGCTAGCAGCTTCCACACGCGCTGCTGGAACGGGGTGCCGCCCGGCTTGAGGTGCAGCGTCGCTACGGGAAGGGGGTCGCCGTCGAAGTAGCGGTCGAGCCAGGCGCGCACCTGCGCGAACACGGGAAGGTCGTCGCGGCGCTGCAGGTTCCCCGCCACCTTGCCGGCGAAGTACTTCTGACCCTCGATCCATAGCCCGACGATTGCCTCGCCGTCGCTCGCGATGGTGAGGTCGCCCAGCTCGGCATGGGGGTACACGGTCGAGTAAAGCATGAGGTCCCCGCTCTCTTCCATGCGCTAGAGCGCCGTGCCCTTCTTGGGAACGAAAAAGGCCTCCATGTCGACTCCCTCGTGCTCCAGCAGCCATATCTTGCGCGTCAGGCCGCCGGCGTAGCCGGTCAGGCTCCCGTTCGCGCCCACCACGCGGTGGCAGGGGATGATGATGGAAATGGGATTGTGCCCGACGGCCCCGCCCACGGCCTGGGAGGACATTTTCTCCTTGCCGTCCTCCTGCGCGATCTCCCGGGCCAGGTCGCCGTAGGTGCGCACGCAACCGTAGGGAATCTCTGCCAGCTTGCGCCACACGCGCTGGCGGAATGCGGTGCCGTTGGGCGCCAGCGGCAGCTCGGCTGTCGCTGGTCGCTTGCCGGCGAAGTAGCGCTCAAGCCAGTCTTTCGCCTGCGCGAAAACGGGCAGGTCGTCGGCCGGCACCATCTCGCCGTCCACCGTGCCGCCGAAATGCTTCTGTCCGGCTATCCACAGTCCCACGATGCTCTGCCCGTCGCTCGCGATCGTGACCTCGCCGAATCCGAGGTGGGTGTAGTTCGTCCGATAAACCATGCGCGTTCCTTCCTATGCGGCCAGCGAGTTCCACAGGCACAGCACCGCGTAGCTGCGCCACGGGCGCCACTGCTCGGCCAGCGCCAGCCGTTCCTTCGGTTCCAGGTGGGGTAGAGCGTGTTTCACGCCGGCATCGGTCTCCATGAAGGCGTCGGGATGGTTGAGCACCCTCATGGCCAGGTAGTTCGCCGACCAGGGGCCGATGCCTTTCACCGCTAGCAGGCGTTCCATCTGCTCCGCCACCACGGCACCGGTATCGAAGCGCAGCTCGCCGGTCTCAAGCAGCCGCGCGATCTCGGCGATGGTACGCGAGCGCGTCCTGATAATGCCCAGCACGCCGAGCGCGTCCTCGATGGGTTCGAGCGCGGCGACCTCCGCCGCTGTGGGGAACGCGTGCGTGAGCCCTGGGATGCCGGTGTCCACGGGCTTGCCGTAGCGCTCTACGATGCGCGCCGCCAGCCGGTTGGCGGCCACCACCGTCACCTGCTGGCCGAGGATGGCCCGCACGGACGTCTCGAAAGGGTCGAAGCAGCCGGGCACCCGCGTTCCCAGGACCGCCGCGCCCGGAACCGTATCATTCAGCGAGGCGATGCCCTCGTGCACGGCCTGCGGGTCGCAATCGACGTCGAACATGCGGCGCACCCGGGCGATGACCTGCGACGTCACCGGCAACAGCGACGCGCTCATCGTGACGGCAAGCGCCCCCCGCCGCTCGTTGTCGGTCACGCGCACCCAGCCGAGCACCTCCTCGTTGCCGTGCTGCATGCGCACGACGCGCGCGTAGGCGTGCTCGTCCACCGCTTCCACGCCTTCCAGCTGGCGGGCACGGAAGAACGCGAGCAGCTCGGCGAAGCGGTACGGCGGACGGTAGCTCAGCGTGAAGGCCACTCCGTCGCCCGACGGCGTGCGCCGTCGGGCGCTCTTGCGCACGGCGGTGGGGGTGAGTCGATAGCGTTCCTTGAACAGGTCGTTGAAGCGCCGCACGCTCTTGAACCCGGCGGCCGCGGCCACCTGGCTTACCGGGAGGTCCGAGTCGGTGAGCAGGCTCTTCGCCAGAAGGAGACGGCAGGTTTGCAGGTACTGCACCGGCGTCACCTCGAACTCGCGTTGGAAGGCGCGCCTCAGGTGGCGGTCGGTGTAGCCCAGCCGCTCCGCCATGCGCCCGAGGCTTTCGCCGCTCGTGCAGTCCTCGCGCAGCAGCGAGGCCGCACGCCGTGCGAGGTTCGCGGACGCGTCGGCGATGGAGTGGCCGGGCGCGAGCTCCGGGCGGCACACGAGGCACGGCCGGTATCCGGCAGCCTCCGCCTCGGCCGCCGTCTCGTAGAACGTGCAGTTCTCGTACTTCGGCATGTGCACGTGGCAGACGGGGCGGCAGTACACACCCGTGGAGGACACGCCCACGAACGCCTGTCCGTCGAATCGCGCGTCTTTGGACGCGAACGCCGCATACAGCGCCCGCTTGCGCGATTCGGGATGGTTGAGGTCCTGCCGCAGGGTGCTCTCCTGTTCTTCTGCCATGGGGCGCCGCCCTCCTTCCAAGTAGCCCGCACTGCGAGAGGCGGTGCAGCTGCCAAGCCGCCTCTAAAGTCGCCGTACCGTGCAGCGCCGCGCCGCCAGCCGCCACGCCGCACCGCCTCTCTGACAAGAGTCTAGCGCGAAAGGCTGGAGGGAACTAGCCGTTTTCGGACGTCAAGTTGAAACCTCTGCGGAACAACGCCGCATTCGCGCGCCCGGCGCTGCTTCCTGAAATCTCGCGTTCGCGGCCCGTTCGCCCGGTTCCGTCGCCTGACGTCGAAAACGCCCGCCGCTGTCAAAAAAGCGCCGGATTGGCAATCTAGATGTCAGCCTTGGAAGGTCTTCTCTGCGAGGAACTAGAAAAAGGCCAGGTCGCGTTACACACTGCACCACCTTCGAAGTGGCAGCGGTTGCCAAACCGGCGCTTTTTTGACAGCAGCGGGCGTTTTTGCCGGCAGGCCGGTAACTACGGCCAGACAGCAGGTCCGGCTGGACCAGAAGAATGACTGCTGGTTTCGAGGAGCGCCGTCGCTCGTTCATTCGACGCTTCCGGGTGGGGAGCGTGCCGTGGAGGGGCGAATTGCGCTATCATGGTCGGTGCAGGCGCGCGGTGCTCGCCTGCCGCTTTCTGAAACGAACCCGCAACGACCGCAGAGAAGGCGCATGGCACGCAACCAGCTCATATTGGATCGGTACCGACCCATCGGGGAGTCGCGCTCGGGCGGCTTCGGCACGGTGCGTGTTGCGTGGGACACGCGCATCCAGCGCAAGGTGGCCATCAAGTGCATCGAGCTCGACGAGGTGGATGCCGCACGTGCGGCGCTGCCGGATGCCGATGCGGTGCGGCGGCAGACGACCGCCCCCGCCTCTGCGCCTGTCGAAGCCCACGGCTATCCCGAGCAGGCGGGTGCCGGCGCGATGCCGCGCTTCGACGAGGTCGACTGGGACGATATCCCGTCTTGGGAAGGCGAGGATGTGTTCCCGGGCGAGGAGCCGCCCGTCGCGCAACGGCGCGCGGCCCAATCCGGCGTGGCTGCGGGACGCAATCCCGACGACGTCCCGCCTTGGGAGGACCTCCCCGCCGCCCCTCCGCCGCCTCCCGACTTCGAGAGTCCCTTCCGTAAGCGGGACAAGGCTGCCGCGACCGCAGCCGCGCGCCCCTCATCCGCCGCGCCCCATGGTTCCCCGGCTGCCGCAGCCTACCGCGACCCCGCGGCCGACCTGGACGACGACCTGCCGCCGGTGCGCTCGCTCTCCCACATCCCCGGCTTGGACGAGGCGCGCACGGCCGCCATGCTCACCGACCCGAACATCGTCACGGTGTACGACTTCGAGGTGCAGGGCCAGACGGCCTACCTTATTATGGAGTACATCGAGGGCATCACCCTCACGGAACTGCTGCACGACTACGCCGACTACCTCACGCTCGACATGGTGGCCGCCGTGTTCGGCTCCGTCGCCCACGCGCTGGAGGTGGCCCACGAGAACCAGGTGCTCCACCTGGACATCAAGCCGGACAACGTATTGATCAACCGCCAGGGACAGGTGAAGGTGACGGACTTCGGCCTGGCCACGCTCGCGGATGCCGGCGGCTTCGGCGCGGCGGGCGGCGGTACCATCGGCTACATGCCGCTCGAGCAGATGCGCGGCGTGAGCCTGGACGCACGTTGCGACGAGTGGGCACTCGCCTCCGTCACGTACGAGATGCTGGCCGGCGAGAACCCGTTCCTTGCGCCCGATCTGGCCCGCGCGGAGTCCGCCATCGAGGATGCGGAGCTCGTGCTGCCTTCGCTGTGCTGGGACGAGCTCGATCCGGCGGTCGACGACGTGGTGTTCTACGCGCTCGACCCCGACCGCGAGCAGCGCTACGACAACGTGACCGACTTCGCCGAGGAGATGGAGAAGTTCCTGGGCGACCCGAGGACGGGTCATCGCGAGCTGGCCGTCATCGTAGGCGATGCGCAGGGCGACGACGAGGCGGAAGAGGAAGAAAGAGCGCCGCACCCGCCCCGTCCCCCGCGTGTGCCGCTGCGCGAGCGCATCACGCGCCGGCAGGCGGCCGTGGCGGCGCGCATCGTGGGCGCGGCGGGCAGCGGGGCCGTGGCATTCGTGGCGCTGGCGAACTTGCCGCAGATAGGCGGCCTGGAGGGTATCTTCGGCCTGGCGGGGCCGGCCCTGCTGCTGTTCTGGGGGCTGTTCGCGCTCATTGCGCTGGCCGGCGCGCTCAAGCCGCACCTGGGAGCATTGCTGGCCTACTTCGCGCTGGCCGCGGCGCTCATCGCGCAGGGCGCGCCGGCTGCCGGCTGCGTACTGCTGGCGGCTACGGCGGTGTGGTGGTACTTCGCCGGGCGGTTGGGCAACGCGGCGGCGAACGCCACGTTCGCCGTGCCCCTGGCCGGCGCCGTGGGCGGCAACCAGCTGGCGCCCGTGGTGGCCGGGTTCTTCCTGCCGCCAGCCCGCGCGCTCGGCACGACGGCGTTCGCGCTGCTCGTGGCCGCGCTGCTGGCATCGTTCGGCTCCGGCAACCTGCTGGGATGGGACGCGTTCGCCCGTTGGGACTTCGCCGGCACCGACGTGCAGGCGAACCTGGGCGCGCTGCTCTTGCAGCCCGCCACCTGGTGCGTGGCCGTCAGCTGGCTGGCCGCCGCCGCAGTTCTCTCCGCGTGTCGGTGCCGTCTGTCGCGCATCCTCGCGGTGCTCGGCATCGTGCTGGTCGCCGCCGCGCTCGTGGCCGGCATCTGCGCTGCGGCTTGGCTTGCCTCGGGCCAGCTCACCTGGATGCCCTCGGTTGCGGCCATCGTGTCCACGGCCGTGGCCGTCGCCGTCCTTGTCGTTGCCAGCCACCTGGAGCCACCTGCGCTCGACCTGCAGGAGGAATGGGAAGAAGCCGCGTCGAGCGAAGGCTGACCGGCATTTCCTCCTAAATAGCGCGTGCGTTCGCGTTCCTTCTGGAGTATCGTGTGATGCGCCAACGGTAGAGCGCTCTATTGCGCAGGAGCGTTGCGGCCATGGCGTCAGAAGAATACGAGCAAGCGAGACGAAGAAAGGGGAAACCCATGCATCAGCTAGGAGACGAGTGCGTGCTGTTCGCGTTCGCGCGCGACCTCGAACCGGCGCTCCGGGTGGCGTCGGGCGACACGGTACGCATCCGCACGCAGGACTGCTTCGGCAACCAGGTGCAGGCGCCCGAGGACCAGCTTGACGAGATCGACTGGGACGCCATCAACCCGGCCACGGGCCCCGTGTACGTGGAGGGAGCCGTCCCCGGCGGCGCACTGAAGGTGAGCATCGACAACATCGAGCTGGACGCGCAGACGGCCTCGTGCACCGGCAAGGACGAGGGCGTGTGCGGCGACCGCTTCGATGCGTGGAGCACGCGCCTGTGCGCCATCGAGGACGGCAAGCTCAGGTGGAGCGACAAGCTGTCCATCCCGCTCAACCCCATGATCGGTGTTATCGGCGTTGCCCCGGAGGGCGAGCCCGTGAACTGCGGCACGCCGGGCAGCCACGGCGGCAACATGGACAACACCGCCATCACCACGGGGGCCACGCTCTACTTCCCGGTGGCCGTGGAAGGCGCGCTCTTCGGCTGCGGCGACATGCACGCGGCCATGGGCGACGGCGAGATCAGCGTCTCGGGTGCGGAGGTGGCCGGCTGGGCCACGGTCACGCTCACGGCACTCCCGGACCTGCATCTCGCGGACCCGCTTATCGAGAACGACACGCACTTCGGCGTGATCGCCTCGGCCGAGACGCTCGACGCAGCAGCCGACCGCGCCGTGCACGAGATGGTGGACCTGCTGCATGACCGCACCGGCGTGGCCCAAGACGAGCTCGTCATGCTGCTGTCGCTCGTGGCAGACGTGCAGGTGTGCCAGATGGTCGACCCGGAGAAGACCGTGCGCTTCATGGTGCCGAAGTACGTGCTGGACGCGCTCGGCTTCGCGCTGTAGGGCAAAGACAAACCAAGAAAACAGGGGGGATCCAATGACTGAAGAGCAGAAGGCGGTCTCGTCCGCCAACGACGCGGCCCAATCCCAAAGCGCCGCCTCCGAGGCCGCGCTGGAGGCCATGGGCTACAAGCAGGAGCTCAAGCGCGCCATGTCCGTGCCCGACATGCTGGTGTACGGGCTCATCTTCATGGTGCCCATCGCGCCGTTCGGAATCTACGGCGGCGTGTTCGGCGACTCGGGCGGCATGCCCGCGCTCGTGTACCTGGTGGGCATGGTGGCCATGATCTTCACGGCGTTCTCCTACGCCACCCTCTCGCAGGCGTTCCCCGTGTCCGGCTCGGTGTACGGCTACACCAGCCGCGGCATCAACAAGCCGGTGGGCTTCGTGACCGGCTGGACCATGCTGCTGGACTACCTGCTGGTGCCCACGCTGCTGTACGTGGTGGCCGCGCAGGCCATGAGCGGCATCGTGCCCGAGGTGCCCGCGCTCATCTGGGGCATCCTGTTCGTGGCCATCAACACGTTCGTGAACATCCGCGGCATCGAGCTCACGGTCATCGTCGACCGCGTGGCCGTGGTGCTGGAGATACTGTGCCTGGGCGTGTTCGTGGTCATGGGCGCGCTGTGGATCGCCACCGACCCGCTGTCCAACGGCTTCACCATCCAGCCGTTCTACAACCCCGAGACGTTCAACCCCGGCCTGGTGATGAGCGCCGTGTCGCTGGGCGTGCTGTCGTTCCTCGGCTTCGACGGCATCGCCACGCTGTCCGAGGAGGCCAAGGACGCGAAGAAGGGCCCGTCGAAGGCCATGGTGGGGTCGCTCCTGATCGTGGGCTTCCTGTTCATGCTGCAAACCTACATCGCGGGCTGCATCAGCCCCGACGGCGCCGTGTTCGCGAACGACCCCGACAACGCGTTCTACCTGGTGGCCGAGGTTGCCGGCGGCAAGTTCCTCTACGTGCTGTGCGCGCTGGCCACGGCCATCGCGTGGGGCATCTTCAACTCGCTGGCCGCTCAGACGGCCATCAGCCGCATCCTGTTCGCCATGAGCCGCGACGGCAACCTGCCGAAGGCGCTTGCAAAGGTGCATCCCAAGTTCAAGACGCCCTACGTGGCAGCCGCGTTCGTGGGCGCGCTGTCGCTCGTGCTGGTCATCGTGTTCGAGCAGCTGGGCATCGACGCCATCTCGCGCCTCGTGAACTTCGGCGCGCTCACGTCGTTCTGCGTGCTGCACGTGACGGTGGTGTGGCACTTCTTTATCAAAGAGCGCGACGGCAAGGTGTTCACGCACCTCATCCTGCCGCTTCTGGGCTTCATCATCGTGGGCTACACGTGGATCAGCCTCGACCCGGCGTCCAAGACCATGGGCATCATCTGGGTCGTCGCCGGCATCGCGTACTATTTCGTGCTGCACAAGGTGATGAAGAAGAACGTCGACCTGGAGGTGTAGCGCCCCAACCGCCCGCTGGAGCATAGCGCAAAAACGCCCTCGGGAACCCAATCCCGAGGGCGTCGCCTGTCGACTGCGTGATGCGATCGCGTCCCTCTACAGCAGTTCGCACACCTTTCCCAGCAGGGGCTCGAAGCTCACGCCGCGGTCGCGGAACTCGGGCTGCTTCGCACTCACGATCATGGCGTCGTGCACGAAGTCGCCGGCGAAGCGCACGGCCTCCTCCAGCGTGCGGCCCGCCATGACGGCAGCCATCAGGCACGATGCGTACAGGTCGCCGGTGCCGTGCAGCATGTAGGGCAGGTACTCGTTGTGCACCTCCACGGTGTCCATGTCAACGCCGCCCACGAAGTTGCGGATGCACGTCTCGCCCTCGCGCTGGATGCCCTTGAGCACCACGTGCTTCGCGCCCTTCGCAACCAGCGCGTCCACCAACCGGTGCGCCTCCTCGTCCGAGATGTCCGTGCCGGCCCACTCGTCGCCGATGGGCTCGCCCAGGATGATGGCGGCCTCCGTCAGGTTCGGCGTGAGGATGTCGGCGCCGCAGGCCAGCTCGGCCATGGCGTCGCAGAGCTCGGGCGTGTAGGTGGGGTACACCTTGCCGTGGTCGGCCATCACCGGGTCGACCACGCGCAGCGCGGCGGGGTACAGGGCATACAGGTCGCGGATGCGGTCCACCTGCTCGGGCGCGCCCAAGAAACCGGAGTACACCGCATCGATCTCCACGCCGATGTTCTTCCAGGCCGCCAGGTAGTCCTTCAGCATGGAGGTGGTGTCGTGCATGTACCAGCCGGGGAACGCCGTGTGCGACGAGAACAGGCCGGTGGGCACGGGGCACACGTCGCAACCAGCGGCCGACAGCACGGGAATGGCCACGCCCAGCGAGCACTTGCCGTAGCCGCACAGGTCGTGCACGGCGGCAACGCGCGGGATGTAGTCGCCTTCGCGGGAGTACAGGGTGGTTTCGCTCATGGTTCGCTCTTTCTCGAAGGGGTCGGTGTCTGGTTCGTTGTCTGGCAATGGTACGATGCGGCGGGTGGGCGGCTCGAACCGTTGCCAAGTTGAAAACGGGCGCCGTGGGCGCCCGTTGGTGTCCTCTGCTCGAACCGATGCGGTAGGAGCTTCTGTTACTGGTCCTTCTCCTCGTCGTCATCATCGTCGAAGAACGACCAATCGTCTTCTTCGGCCTCGCGGCTGACGAAGCGCTTGCGCGTACGCCTCTCCATGATAATGCAGGCTATTATGCTGATGACCAGCCCGATGGCGATCAGGCATCCGATGCCCTCGAACGTCTCGAACAGGAAATGGTACAGTTGACCGAAGTCCATGGCAGCCTCTTCGTCCTATCTACGCAAAGTCCGCCCGCAGGCGTCACTTCTCCGATTAAGTTTTGCGGGTAGAGTATACTATGCCCGTGCAAATTCGGGATACCTCCACGACGAGAATCCTTCATATACGTGAACGCACCAACTGAAGACTGCGAAGGTGGGCGCATGCGCGCTGGAAACCAGGCGGGACGCGGCAGGCGGCTCGCTCTCTATATCGTCGCCGCCTTGGCAGCGGTTGTTGTCCTGGGCACCTCGCTCGGGCTCATGGGTTACATCGACCAGAAGCTCAAGCAGGGAGCCGAGCAGCAGGTGGTCACGTTCACGCAGCAAGCCGCCTCCAATGTCGCAGACCGCATCTTCATCGTGCAGAACGCTATCGGGGCGTTCGAGGTGCAATCGGCCGATCCGGTCACCGTCGTGCCGGCGCTGCAGGGCCTGCGCGACCAGTTCGGCTTTGCCGAGGTTGCGTTCTCGGGCATGGATGGCCGAGGGGTCCTCTCGGACGGCACGCCGTTCTCCGTGGAAGAGATGGCCCAGCCCGAAACGGCCCTCTCGCAGGGCAAGGACTCGTACTCCTCCACGTTCGAGCTGGACGATGGCCGCCGCGTGCGCCTGGCACAGCGTCCCCTCTATCTCGATGGGCAGCAGATAGGCGCGCTGTACGTGCAGATTCCCCTGTCCATGTTCTCCATGAGCAAGCAGTTGGACATGTTCGACGGACGCGGCTACTTCATGCTGTTCCAAGGGACGACGGGCGAGATACTCGTGCCTCCTATCGAAGACACGAAAACGCCGGTGAACAGCGGCATGACGGTCTACTCGTTCCTCGACCAGGCGGCGGAATACGAGCGACCTCCCGACGACGGCATGACGGAGATGATGGCCTTGTCGTTCGGCGAAGATGCGGAAGATCTGCCCACGTTGGACGAGACGGTCGCGGCGGGCGAGACGGGGCTTGCCGTCGGGTTCGTTGACGGCAAGGACAGCTACGTGTGCGTGGCGCCGGTGGGAGAGGGCAGCTGGTACGTATGCAACGTCATACCCGTGGAGAACGTGCGCGCCGAGGCGTCTATCGTGCTCACCGCGTTCCAGGTGGTGTTCGCCGTGGTAGTGCTGTGCTTCGCCGCCGTCATCGCGCTCATGTTCTCCTCGTATCGCAAGCGCATGCTCGAGCGCAACGTGGCCATGAAGTCGCGCCTGTACAAGGCCCTGTCCGACAGCTTGGATATGGCGGTTAACCTGTACTGCCCCGTAGACGGTACCGTCACGCCCATCGTGGCGAAGGCTGCGCGCATCCTGGGCTTCACCATGCCCGAGATCATCGCAGACCCCCGCGTCGCCGACGAGCTGCAGCTGTCGGAGCAGGGCCGCGGCCTGCTGGACCGCCTGCGCGAAGGTGCAGTGCAGGCCCCGCAACAGGGCCAGTTCTCATTCGTGCACCTGCAGACAGGCAAGGTGCGGTGGATAGCGTATTCTGCCAGCCCCTTGAGCTACGAGGGCAAGCAGCGCATCCTGGTGGTGTTGCGCGACGTTACCACCGAGAAGGAGCTGCAGCTGTCCATGAAGGATGCCATGACGGCCGCCGAGGCCGCCAACCAGGCGAAATCCGAATTTCTCTCGCGTATGAGCCATGAGATACGCACGCCTATGAACGCCATCATAGGCATGCTGCAGATAGCGAAGCTGCATACCGACGATGCCGAGAGGACCGAGGAGAGCCTGCGGAAAATCGGTGCGGCGTCCGACCATCTGCTCAACCTCATCAACGACGTGCTGGACATCTCGAAGATCGAGAGCGGGAAGATGGTGCTAACGAGCGAGCCGTTCCGCTTGTCGGTGCTTTTGGAGCGCGCGGCCGCCGTCATCGGCCCGCAATGCGAGCAGAAGGGCCAGGCCTTCGAGGTGGTCGTTCCCGAAGACGACGAGGTGTTCGTGGGCGACGCCGTGCGCCTGCGCCAGCTCCTCATCAACCTGTTGACGAATTCCGTGAAGTACACGCGGCCGGGCGGCCATGTGAGGCTGGAGGCATCCATCGACGCAGACTCGATCGTAGCCTACCGCTGCGTGACCTTCGTGGTGGCCGACGATGGCATCGGCATGACCGAGGAGTTCCACGAGCACCTGTTCGAGCCGTTCGTTATGGAGGGGCGCGCGAACGTGCAGGGTACGGGTCTCGGCATGCCCATCGTGAAGAACATCGTTACCATGATGGGCGGCGACATACACGTGCGCACCGCGGTCGACCAGGGCACGACGTTCACCATCACGGTGAACCTGCGGCTGGCGTTCGAGCCCGAGCGCCGCGCGCTGGCGGCGGCCGAGCGGGCGGGCGATGCGTGGGAGGGCTCGCTCGACGTGTCGGGTCGGCCGCAGAAGCAACCGCAATCGCACTTAACCGAGGTGGCTTTCGACGGCCTGTACGGAACGGCGTCGCGTGTGCCCGCGCCGTCCTCGTTGTCTCTCCCGTCGGCCACGAGGTCGCCCCTGCTGCGGCCCGACGGCCCCGCGACGGCCCCTCTGCCCACGGCGGCGAGCCTCGCGGGCACGCGCGTGCTGCTGGCCGAGGACAACGACTTGAACGCCGAGATAGCCTGCGAGCTTCTGGGCGAGTCCGGCCTGGAGGTTGAGTGGGCCGAGAACGGCGAGGAGGCGTGCCGCCTGTTCGCCGAGTCCGAACCGGGCTACTACGACGTGGTGCTCATGGACGTGCAGATGCCGGTGATGGACGGTTACGAAGCCACCCGTTGCATTCGCGCGCTCCCGCGTACCGACGCCGCCGACGTGCCCATCATCGCCATGTCGGCGAACGCCTTCGCAGAGGACGTGCGCGCCTCGCTGGAGTGCGGCATGGACGCCCACCTGTCCAAGCCCATCGACATGCGTCGCGTGCTCAAGGAGATAGCCATCCACCTTCAAAAGCGCCGCAGCTAGCGGGCGCGCGGGCGAAAGAGGCGCTGCTTGCGGAACTGGCCGGGAACATGCCGAGCGAGTGAAGGATTGCATGAGGCGCTCGTGGGTGCGATATACTGAAGTTATACTGAAACGATAACCGGGTCCTACCGAGAAGGAGCGCGTCATGCTAGACATCAAGTTCGTCCGCGACAACCAGGCAGCCGTCGCCGAGGCGATGGAAAACCGCCATGCCTCGTGGGATGCCGCTCGCTTCTCCGAACTGGACGAGACCCGTCGTGCCGCCATCGCGAAGGAGGAGGCGCTGCAGGCCGAGCGCAACGCCGCCTCGAAGTCCATCGGCGCCATGATGGGCGCCGGCCAGAAAGACGAGGCCGAGGCTGCCAAGGAGCGCGTGCGCGCCATCAACGACGAGCTGGCCGTGATCGGCAAGGAGCGCGAAGCCGCCGACGAGGCCCTGCGCGACCTGCTGCTGGCCACGCCGAACATGCCGGCCGACTCCACGCCCGTGGGCGAGAGCGAGGACGACAACCCCGAGGTGCGCCGCTGGGGCACGCCGCGCGACTTCGCCGCCGAGGGCTTCGAGATGAAACCGCACTGGGACCTGGGGCCGGAGCTCGGCATCATCGACTTCGAGCGCGCGGTGAAGCTCGCGCGCAGCCGCTTCATCCTGCTGGGCGGCCTGGGCGCCCGCCTGGAGCGCGCCCTCATCAACTTCATGGCCGACACGCACTCCTCGCGCGGCTACAAGGAATGGTGGTGCCCGGCCATGGCCAACGCCGAGACGCTCACCGGCACGGGCCAGCTGCCGAAGTTCGAGGAGGACCTGTTCCACACCACCGAGGGCCTCTACCTCATCCCCACGGCCGAGGTGCAGCTCACGAACATCCACGCCGGCGAGGTGCTCGACGCCGGACAGCTGCCGCTCAAGTACTGCGCGTTCACCCCGTGCTTCCGCGAGGAGGCGGGCAGCGCCGGCCGCGACACGCGCGGGCTCATCCGCGTGCACCAGTTCGACAAGGTGGAGATGGTGAAGTACGCCAAGCCCGAGGAGAGCTTCGACGACCTGGAGGCCATGGTGGCCGACGCCGAGAACATCCTGCAGCTGCTGGGCCTGCCGTACCGCGTGATCAGCCTGTGCACGGGCGACATCGGGTTCTCGGCCGCCAAGACGTACGACCTCGAGGTGTGGCTGCCGTCGTACAACGGCTACAAGGAGATCTCGTCCTGCTCGAACTGCACGGACTTCCAGGCGCGCCGCGCGAACATCAAGTACCGCGACCCCGCGAACTTCAAGGGCTCGCGCTTCGTGCACACGTTGAACGGCTCGGGTCTGGCGGTTGGCCGCACGATGGCCGCCGTCATCGAGAACTACCAGCAGGCCGACGGCACCGTGCGCGTGCCCGACGTGCTGGTTCCCTACATGGGCGGCGTCGAGGTCATCGCGCCCGAATAGGCGCGGCGGGCTCGGTCAGGGGCGAAGCGCGTGGTAACGAAGCGCAAGTCGGTAAAGAACGCAAAGAAGATCTCTAGCACGCCGGACGCGGCGAAGGCCGCACCTGGCGTTTCGGCGAAGGCTTCCGCCACAAGTCCGGTTAAGGCCGCGCCCAAAAGCCCGGCGAAGGGCGTGGAGAAGGAGCCCGCCGAGGTTCCGGCGAAGGCAGCTTCGGCGGATGCGGCCAAAAGCTCGGCCAAGCGTGCGGTCGAGGGCCTGGCGAAAGGCCCCGCCAAGGGTCCTGCCGAGGGCGCGGCCAAGGCGGGCGGCGCGAAGCCCAAGCCGTCCGTTGCCTCTGCGCGCAAGGTTGCCGTTCCGCCGGCGCCGGCGGAAGCCTCGGCATCGACTGGCGCGCGGTCGAAAAAGGCGGCGAAGCGGAAGGGCGCACCAGGACAGAGCGGGCGTCTCGAGAAGCAGGCGAGCGCCGCGGCCGGAACGGGCGAGGATGCGGAGGCAGCCCCGTCCCGCGAGGGCGCGCCGCGCAAGCACGCAGGAGGCCGGCGCCGCTGGCCCTGGTGCGTGGCGCTCGGCGTGCTGGCGGTGCTGCTGGTTGCCGCGGCCGGGTTCTCGTGGGACCGCTGGCTGCGTTACGACGACGCGCGCGAGCTGCAGGGAGAGTGGCAGGTTGACGGCACGACGCGGGTGATCGTGATCGACGGCGCGTCTATCAAGCTCACCGACGACGTGGCCTACGCCTACACCATCGATCCTACGGCCAAGACCATCGAGTTCACGTTCGGGAACATGGAGGGATCTGGCCGCTACCGCTTCTCGGCCGATCGGTCGCAGCTCGTGGTGACGGAGGGGTCCTCTTACTCCGTCCTGTCCACGCTGTTCGAGGATGTCGGCTGGATGTGGGACGGGCTCGTGCGCTTCGTGCAGGGGCAGGCCCCGGCGCAGCCGGAGGCGGGGGAGGGCATCACCGTTCTCGCGCGCGTCTCGCACGACGCTGCGGCGCAGCCGCGTAACGACGAGGGGCTTGCCGCAGGTGCAGCAGGCGACCTGGCAAACGGCGCCCCGGGGGCCGGTTCGTCCGACGCTGCCAACGGCTCGGCAGGCGATGCGGGTGCGAGCGGCGGCGCCTCCGCGGATGCGGGCAGCACGGGCTCCAACGCGCCCGCCGGCGATGCGGGTTCCAGCGGGGATGCCGACGGCGGCACCAATGCGGGCGGCGGGAACGCCGCCAACGCCGGGGCCTCGAACTCGAATGCCTCCCCGTCCAACGGCCCGGGTTCGATCTCCCCTGCTCCCGACAATCTGTTCGACCTGAACGACGTGAACGACGCGGGTGCCTGATTGGACGCCCTCGCCATCGAGCGCCTCGTGGTGGGCGAGGGCCGCATCGGCTGCGACGTGGTCTTTGCCGCGCAGGCGCCGCGCACCACCGATCCCGTGCTCGCCGCCCGCGTGTGCGCGTCGTTCCCCAACCTGCCGCGCCATGCCTGCGTGAACGGGGCGGGCGACACGTTCGGCGCCGTCATGGAGGCCACGTCGCTGCCGCATTTGCTGGAGCACCTCGTCATCGACCTGCAGACGCAGGCGGCGCCTCCCGATGCGTCCCCCGACACCGCCTACGTGGGCATCACCAGGTGGACGGACGAAAACGCCGGGCGGGCGCACATCGAGGTGAGCTTCACCGACGATTTGGTAGCTTTGCGGGCTTTTCGCGACGCGGCGCGCTTTCTGAACGAAGCGGTGGTACTCTAACGCAATGACTACGGCACACCTCACATTCGACCAGACGGGCGACAAGATTGCCGAACGCGTCGTGAAGATGCGCTCTTCCGCCGTGCGCGACCTGTTCGCCGCCGCGTCGAACCCCAACATCATCTCGCTCTCCGGCGGCATGCCCGACGTGTCGCTGCTGCCGCACTCCGCCATCCGCGCGGCCACCCGCGCCGCCTGCGACGACGAGCGCGCCGTGGCGCTGCAGTACGGCTCCACCGACGGCCGCGTGGAAACGAAGCAGGTGTTCTGCGACCTCATGCGCGACATCGGCGTGCGCGCCAAGCCCGAGAACGTCATGATAACCACGGGCGCTCAAGAGGCGCTCGACCTTATTGCCAAGACGTTTTTGAATCCGGGCGACATCGTGCTGGCCGAGGGCCCCACCTACCTGGGCGCGCTGCAGGCGTTTTCCGCCTACGAGCCCGACATCCGCTGCATCCCCTTCGACGACGAGGGCATGCGCATGGACCTGCTGGAGGAAGAGCTCGCGCGCCTCGGCAAGGGCAACCTGCGCCTGAAGTTCCTCTACACCATCCCGAACTTCCAGAACCCCGGCGGCGTGACCATGGTGCCCGCCCGCCGCAAGCGCCTGCTGGAGCTGTCGGAGGAGTACGGCTTCATGGTGGTGGAGGACGACCCCTACGGCCGCCTGCGCTACGACGGCGGCCACGTGCTGCCGCTCAAGGCGCTCTCGGACGACGTCGTGTACCTGGGCACCGTGTCGAAGGTGTTCGCGCCGGGCCTGCGCACCGGCTGGATCGTGGCGCCGAAGAGCGTGCTGGCGAAGATCAACCTGGTGAAGCAGGGCACCGACCTCTGCGGAAGCGCCTTCAACCAGGTGGTGGTGGAGCACTACTTCACCGACACCCCGTGGCAGAAGACGCTGCAGAAGTTCGTGAAAACCTACCGCACGCGACGCGACGCCATGCTGGCCGCGTTGGACGAGCACTTCCCGGCCGAGGCCACCTGGACGCGCCCCGAAGGCGGCTTCTTCGTGTGGGTGACGCTGCCGCCGTACGTGGATACCGGCTCCATGCTGTCCGTGGCGCTGGAGAGGGGCGTGACGTACACGCCGGGCGACGGCTTCTATCCCGGCGGCTCCGCCGGCAAGAACTGCATGCGCATCGCGTTCTGCTACGAGAGCCCCGAGAACCTCGCCGAGGCCGTCAAGCGCCTCGCCGCCGTCATCAACGACCGCCTGGAGCTCTACCGCGCCTTCCTGGAGGCGGGCGCCATCAAAGCCGAATAAGCCGAACAAGGAGTTATCGATGGGCCTCAAAGTTGCAGTGTTGATGGGCGGCGCTTCGTTCGAGCGCGAGTTTTCCCTGGCCAGTGGCAAGAATGTGTGTGCTGCGCTCGAAGAGGCCGGCCACAAGGCGGTGCCGCTCGACACCACGGGCGAGCTGGTGCCCACGCTGCGCAGCGAGCGCCCCGACGTGTGCTACAGCGCCCTGCACGGCAAGCACGGCGAGGATGGCACCATTCAAAGCCTGCTCGAGTTCCTGGACATCCCCTTCATCGGCTCGCCGTCGCACGTGTGCCATCGCTCGTGGAACAAGGACTCCATGCACTACGAGCTGGCCACGTACCGCGCTATCACCGGAGAAGCGCCGGTCGCCTCGTGGCCGCAGGGCATCTACCTGGCGCGTGACGCGTTCAAGGACATGGGCGCGGCCACGGCGCTCGATCTGGTGCAGGAACGCGTGATCGGCGGCTTCCCCGTGGCCGTGAAGCCCGCGCATGGAGGTTCCGCCCTGGGCGTGCACAAGGTGGATTCCGTCGACGATCTGGGCGAGGCCATCCTCGACGCGCTCTCGTTCGACGAGGCCGTGGTCATCGAGCAGTGGGTGGACGGCGTGGAGATGGCCGTGTCGGTGCTCGGCACCGGCTGGGACGCCTACGCGCTGCCGCCGGTGGAGATCGTGCCCACGAAGGGCCTCTACGGCACCGAGGCGCGCATGGAGCCCGGCGCCGTGCAGTACTTCGCGCCCGTGCGCCCCGCCTCGCTGTCCGACGACGAGGGCGACGCCCAGGCCATCCGCGCCGAGATCGAGCGCGCCGCGCTGGAGGTGTACCGCGCCTACAACGCCCGCGACCTAGCCCGCATCGACCTCATCTGGGACGGCGCCCAGGCCCGCGTCTTCGAGGTGAACGTGTCGCCCGGCATGGCCGAGCGCTCCCTGTTCCCCGCCGCCTGCGCCGCCGCCGGCCTGTCCCTCTCCAGCGTGCTGAACGAGCTGGTATCCCAGTACGCGAAGTAGTATCGCGGCGCTTTCGCTTCTGGCAACGAAACGGCAACTGAATCATAGAGCGCTCGTGTTTTCCCTACTGGTGGTTGGCGGGTGCCCCTATAATGGGCTGATCGACAAACGTCCAAGACATTCCTTTAGGAGGCAGATATGGGCAACAAGGTAGGAACCTTCCTCATCGGCGGTTTGGTCGGCGCCGCCGTCGCACTGCTGTACGCTCCCCGCTCGGGCTATGAGACGCGCGCCATGGTCACCGACAAGATGAACGCGGCGTGGGGCGAGGCCCAGGAGTTGGGCGCGCAGGCGTCTGACAAGGCGCAGCAGGTGTACCAGGACGCCACGTCCAAGGGCCAGGAGGTCGTGCACGACGTGGCCGCCAAGGGCCAGCAGGCCGTTCAGGACGCCCAGACCAAGGGCCAGGAGCTGTACGGCGCCGCCAGTGCGCGCGTGCAGGAAGCTGCGGACAACATCAAGCCGGTGTTCTCCGAGAAGAACGACGACCTGCGCGAGAAGATCGAGGCTGCCCGCCAGCGCATCGCGGCCCAGGTGGCCAAGAACGCCGAGCAGGCGCATGACGCCGTGAGCGACAAGATCCCCGTAGCCGCCGACAACGCGCACGAGGCGGTGGACAACGTGGCCGGCAAGGCCAAGGAAGCCGCCGATACCGCGACGAACGCCGCCGAGTCGGCCGCCGGCAAGATCGCCGGCGACACGGAGGTCCCGGTCGACAAGGGCCCTGCCGAGAGCAAAGAGAACTAAGTAGCCTGCACGAATGAAGGGTGCACCGCGCCAAGCCGGACGGCGATGACCGTCCGGCTTCCGCATGCCCCCTTCGCGTCATCGGCACGCAGGAAGACAGCGGCCGACGCGGCCTGAGAGAGCCGCGCCGCTACACAGCTGCGCGCCTGGGGGAAGATCGAACATGGCCAACAAACTTATCACGACCGACGAGCTCACGGGCGTGCGCGTCGTCGGCGGGAAGAAGGGCACGAAGCGCATCGGCAAGGCGCGTCGTTTCGTGTTCCACCCCAAGGAGAAGCGCGTCGTGGGCTTCGTGGTGAAGCGCCCCGACCTGCTGTGGATGTTTCGTCGCAAAGACCTGTTCGTGGCCGTTAACGGCTACGAGATAGAGGACGGCCGCATCGTGGTGAGCAACGATCCGGCTGCCACCAACCGTGCCGCCTGCAAGGAGCTCGGCGTTGACTGGGACGCGTGCGTGCTGTGGGTGGGGCTGCCCGTCATGACCGAGGATGGGGATACGCTCGGCGTGGTGGGTTCCGTGGCGTTCGATCGCAGGACAGGGGCTATCGCCTCCGTCACCACCGACAGCGGTGCGACGGCCAATGCGCTGCTGGGCAAGCGCGAGATTCCGGCCAATCTCGTGAAGGGCTTCAAGCGCGGCATGGGCGCAGCTCTCGCCCAAACGGGCGAGGAGGGCGAGGAGTCCGAAGAGGTGGTGTTCGGCGCCATCCTCGTGGCCGACGAGGCGCGCGACATCGCCGTGGAAGGCGGCCTGGCCGAGAAGGCTGGCGAGGCCACGGCCGTGGTAGTGGACAAGGCCCATACCGCCGTCGACAAGGCGAAGCCTGTCGCCAGCGCCGCCGCCAAGAAGACCGGCGAGGTGGTGAACAAGGGCGCGTACGCCACAGGCAAGCAGATCGCCGCCACGAAGGGCATGTTCTCCGGCTTCAAGGAGGAATACGACAAGGCGCGCGGCCCGAAGCCCTCGCAGGAAAAGGCTCTGGAAAAGACAGGCGAGCTCGAAGCGGATGAACTGCCCGAACCGTCATCGCAGGCCGAGAAAGCCCCCGCCAAGCAAGCTGCGACCAAGAAGCAGTCCGCCAAGAAACCGACGCCCAAGAAGAACATGTTCTCCGCATTCAAAGAAGAGTACGACAAAGCGCGCCACGACGATTAGGCATACCATTGACGCAGAAACCATCGCATGAATTCGATACCGGCAAACTGAAGCAGAAGGCGGCCGAGCGCACGCACGAGCTGCACGAGAAGGCGCAGCAGGAGACGACCGTGCACGGCCACAAGATGGAGAAGGGCGACATCTTCAAGTTCGTCGGCCTGATCGCATTCTTCGCCATTATGGTGATTATCTGCCTGCTCATCTGGCCGTATGTGGCCGACATCTTCGAGCCGGGCGGCATCGACCGCGTCATCGCGGACGTGCGCGGCGCAGGGCCGGTGGGCTTCCTCATCCTGCTGGGGCTTCAGTTCCTGCAGATCGTGGTGGCGTTCATCCCGGGCGAGGTCGTGCAGATAGCGGCCGGCATGCTGTATGGGCCGTGGTTGGGCGCGCTCATCATCCTGATGGGCTGCGTCGTTTCCAGCGCGTTCATCTTCGCGCTCGTGCACAAGCTGGGCGCGCCGTTCGTGCAGAGCATGGTGCCCACGAAGTACCTGGAAAAGTTCCGCGCCTTCGAGAAGACGGGGAAGCTGAACATCGTGGTGTTCATCCTGTTCCTTATCCCCGGCTTGCCGAAGGACACGTTCACCTACCTGGTGCCCCTCACGGACATGAACATGCGCACGTTCCTGCTGCTGTCGAACATCGGGCGCATACCCGGCATCCTCGTGTCGACGTACGCTGCCGACGGGCTCATCGACGGGCGCTTCGCAGAGAGCGCCGTCCTGTTCGCCGTGGCCGCGGTTATCGCGGTGCTGGGCATCGTGTTCCAGAAGCGCATCATGAAATTCCTGGAGAAGCGGTCGCACCGCGACAAGTAGGCGCAGCGCGCACCAGCCACGTCGTACGGCGCGACGGGTGCGCGCTTTCGGAACTTTCGGCAACGGAAACCTTAACGATGGTATACAGAGGGCAACGACACGGTGACGGTTTACCGTCAGAGCCGTACGGCCGGATACCATGGCGCTATCACCTTGGAACCTCACGATAAGAGAGGCATGCTATGAACCTCAACGAACAGAACGGCAGCGCATCGGACGAGGTCGCCGCTGCTGAAGCCGAGCTTCGCGCTGCACAGGAAACGCTCGAGGCGGCACGCGCGCGCCTTGCCGAGCTCAAGGGCGAGCACCCCGCCGTCGAGCCGGGTGCCGCTCCGTCCGATGCCGCCGGCGACGGGGAGCCCGCCGAGGCCTTCGGCGTGGCCGCTGTCGTCGTGGACGAGGATACCGCCGAGATCGAGGCCGTCATCTTCGAGGCAGAGGCGGTGGCTGCGGCTGACGATGACGTGCAGGGCGATTCCGTGGCGGACGGAGATACGCCTGCCGAGGCTGCTTCGGATGATGCTGGCAATGCGCCTGCGTGCGCGGTGGACGAGGCGGATACGCCTGCGGCTGGCGACGCTCCGGATTATTCCGGCTTCGATGAGCCTGCAAGCGGCGAACCTTCCCCGAACGATGCGACCGAGCCGGCGCCGGCCTCCCCGGCCGACACGGCCGCCATTCCGGTGCAAGGCGAGCCGGCGCCCGAATGGGTTCCCTACACGACGGCTCCCGCAGCGGACCCGTCGCTCGGTTCGCAGCCGACGCCCCCGTCGGGCGCATCCTATGATGCGCCGTACGTTCCGCCCACCGGCTCAACTGCGCCCGGTCCCGTGCCTCCTGCACCCGGCCAAGGCTCCTACCAGAATCCCCAGCAACCGCCTCAGCCCCAGCAACCCTACGGCGGTTATGCCGCACCCTACGGCCAGACGCCCCATGCGGGCCCTGGAGCCGTGCCTCCGCAGCAGCCGTATTACGGCTACCAGCAACCCTATTACCAGCAGCCGTACCAGCAGCCTGTCATCGCGACGAAGGATCATGTGGCCGCCGGCCTGCTCGCCATCTTCCTGGGCGCGTTGGGCATCCACAAGTTCTACCTGGGCTACAATACGGCCGGCTTCATCATGCTTGCCGTCACCATTCTGGGCAGCCTGTTCACGTTCGGCCTGGCGGGCGGCGTCATGTGGGTCATCGGCATCATCGAGGGCATACTCTACCTGACGAAGTCCCAGTCCGAGTTCGAGCAGATGTACGTGGTAAACAAGCGCGAGTGGTTCTAAGGTTCCGACGGCCTCCCGACAGCCGGGAGGCCGTCGGAGCGCCCCTGCACGAAGCGCTTTGCCGGGCGCCTGCCATCGTCCAACTGCCAAACGCCCGCTCGCCTGATAGTTCCCCGGTTTTTCGGTGGAGCAACGCGGGCGGTTCCGTCCATTGGCTAGAATAACTTCATCGATTAAGGCAGCGTTGCCTTGCGACTGAGATCCTATAAGGAGGAAATCATGCCCCAAATTACTCGTGACCAGGTGAGGGTGCCGGCCGACGTCATGCCGGAGTCCCGCGACGAGTACATCGCGAACTACCTGAAGGCCACCCGCGGAACGGGCCGCCTCATGCTGTTCGCCTGCGATCAGAAGATCGAGCACCTCAACAAGGACTTCTACGGCGAGGGCATCGACATTGCCGACGCCGAGCCGCAGCACCTCTTTGAGATCGGCCGCCAGGGCGTGTGCGGCGTGCTCGCCGGCCAGCGCGGTCTCATCGCGCAGTACGCGGCCGACTATCCCGAGATCAACTACCTCGTTAAGATGAACTCGAAGACGAACCTCGTGGGCACGAAGCAGGACGACCCCTACTCGCCGCAGCTCTACGACCTGGACGCTGTGCTTGCCATGCGCGAGGCCGGCGTGAACGTGGTGGGCATCGGCTACACCATCTACCTGGGCAGCGAGTACGAGTCCACCATGATGGCCGAAGCCGGCGAGCTCATCGCCCAGGCCCATGCCAACGGCCTGCTGGTCGTGCTGTGGATCTACCCGCGCGGCAAGGCCGTCACGGCCGAGAAGGACCCGGCGCTCATCGCCGGTGCGGCGGGCGTGGCCCTGTGCCTCGGCGCCGACTTCGTGAAGGTGAACCCGCCGAAGCCCGAGGACGGCACGGCTCCGGCCGAGGCCCTCAAGGTGGCCACGATGGCGTCCGGCCGCACGGGCCTCGTGTGCGCCGGCGGATCGACGGTAGACGCCGAGACGTTCCTCACCCAGCTCTACGACCAGATCCACACGGGCGGCGCCGTGGGCAACGCCACCGGTCGCAACATCCACCAGCGCTCGCTGGACGAGGCCGTCCGCCTGACGAAGGCCATCAGCGCCATCACCTTGGCCGACTACTCCGTCGCCGACGCCCTTGCCGTGTTCAACGGCGAGAAGGATTTCGCTCTGTAGGGCTTCGAGCTCCCATTGCGAACAGGGAAACGGACGCTTCGGCGTCCGTTTCTTTTTTATACGCCTACCGCGGCCCGAGAGAAGGGGAGTGCCCTTGGCCCCACCTTCGAGACCCCGCCAACAACGGATCACAGGCGATCTCCGGGCAACTCACTCTGATATACCTGCTCATCAGGCTGTTTCACGCGAGGAATTCATCCCGACTCACCCCCCCAGCTCATCCTGTCCCGGCTCCACCCTTCCTCCCACGGCTCATTCCCCGCCTTTTCGCTCCTCTCCTTGTCTCTCCACCTCTAACATTTTGCGGCCTTTATCGAAATTCAAAAATCAACCCACTCGATAAAACTGTGATCTAATTGAGAATTATTATCAATAATATGGTGAAGTGAGCTCCTCGGGTGCTATGATCGCGGCAACCGATAGATGTGAACGATGCCCATCGGGGTATCCACCAGGAAGGGGTCATATTATGGCCAGCGAATCCGACACCACGCGCCTCACGAACGAGGTAGGCAATCCCGTCGCCGACAACAATCACACGCTCACGGCAGGCGAGCGCGGCCCCATGATGCTCCAGGACAACTGGATGATCGAGAAGCTCGCGCACTTCGACCGCGAGGTCATCCCCGAGCGCCGCATGCACGCGAAGGGCTCGGGCGCGTACGGCACCTTCAAGGTGACGGGCGATATCAGCCAGTACACGAAGGCCAAGGTGTTCCAGCCGGGCGCCGAGACTGAGGTGTTCGTCCGCTTCTCCACGGTTGCCGGCGAGCGCGGCGCGGCCGACGCCGAGCGCGACATCCGCGGCTTCGCCATGAAGTTCTACACGCCCGAGGGCAACTGGGACCTCGTGGGCAACAACACGCCGGTATTCTTCCTGCGCGATCCGAAGAAGTTCATCGACCTCAACCACGTGGTGAAGCGCGATCCGAAAACCAACATGCACTCGGCCCAGAGCAACTGGGACTTCTGGTCGAGCCTGCCCGAGGCGCTGCACCAGGTGACCATCGTCATGTCCGACCGCGGCATCCCGGCCAGCTACCGCCACATGCACGGCTTCGGCAGCCACACCTACAGCCTGATCAACGAGCAGAACGAACGCGTGTGGGTGAAGTTCCACCTCAAGACCAACCAGGGCATCAAGAACCTCACCGACGACGAGGCCGCCCAGATCATCGCGGGTGATCGCGAGAGCCATCAGCGCGACTTGTTCGGTGCCATCGAGCGCGGCGAGTTCCCCAGCTGGCGCTTCTGCATCCAGGTGATGGACGAGGCCACCGCGAAGAACCACAAGGAGAACCCGTTCGACATCACGAAGACGTGGAGCCAGAAGGAGTTCCCCCTCATCGAGGTGGGCACGCTGGAGCTGAACCGCAACCCCGAGAACTACTTCGCCGAGGTGGAGCAGGCCGCGTTCGCTCCGACGCACCTCGTGCCGGGCATCGGCCTGTCGCCCGACAAGCTGCTGCAGGGCCGCCTGTTCGCATACGGCGACGCGCAGCGCTACCGTCTGGGCGTGAACCACAACCACATCCCGGTGAACCGTCCGCGCTGCCCCTACGCCGAGTTCCATCGCGATGGCATGATGCGCACCGACGGCAACTTCGGCGGAACCATCGGCTACGAGCCCAACAGCTACGGGCAGTGGCAGCAGCAGGCCGACGCGGCTGAGCCGCCGCTGGACCTGTTCGGCCCGATGGACGCGTGGGACCCGGCGGACGACCCGACCGACGACACGTTCTATCAGCCGGGCGACCTGTATCGCCTGATGGAGGAGCCGCAGCGCGCTGCGCTCATCGGCAACACCGCGCGCAACATGGAGGGCGTCACGGAGAACATCCGCCTGCGCCACGCCGCCCACTGCTACAAGGCCGACCCCGAGTACGGCGACCGCCTAGCCGAGGCGCTGGGCGTGGACGCGAACCGCGTGCACGAGCTGGCGCAGATGACCCACGAGGAGCGCATGGCCGCCACCGGCCAGCAGGTCCCCGCCCGGAAGATCGGCGGCGAGGTGCGCGCGTAAATCATCCGAAGAGGGCAGCTTTTCATCAAGCCATCGAAAATGGGCTCGTCGAATTCGACGAGCCCATTTCGCATGTCGTCACAGAAAATATCAGTGACGACATGCAGTGACAAGTGAGAAATTGTAGTGAGAATTGATAGGGACGTATCCTTCAAGCGGTAGTCGGGTTGAGATCGGGTTCGACACGGTTGGGGGATGCGCGTGGCACGGTAGACGCCTCGGCGTATGCTGGCTCTTTCGTCAAGCGAAAGGAGCCGCCATGCGCGAGATATCGGGTTTGGCCAAGTTCGGGTACTTCTGCGTGGGATTGTTCGGCGGGTTGTTCGGCGTGCTGGCCGCGTGGTTCATGGGCAAGGACGGCTGGGGCTGGAGCGAAGGCGGCAAGCTGTTCGCTTGGTTCGGTTGCCTGTTTTGGCTCATCGTGTGGGTGATCATGGTGGTGACCGGCGGCATCGCGACGTTCCTCGCCTTCCTGTTCTAGCTTTTCCCGACAATCGGGCGCGTTGGATCGTGTTACCCTGCGAAGAAACGAACGCGACCGGCGCGTTGCGCTTTGGGGAAGGCGGGGAGCATGCGGAGGAAAAGAGACACGCAGATAAAGCCGAGCGTGCGTGCGGTACGCGCGCAGTCGGAGGCAAGCCTGCATGAGGCAAGATCGCACGCGCAGGCGAAGGCGAGTTCCCTGCGGAAGGCCGTGCTTGCGGCGGTGCTCGCGCTGGCCGCTGCCGTCGCGCTGGTCGCCTGCGCCCAGGCAGGCGATGTGCCGCAGTCTTCGGAATCGGTCTCCTACGAGGGCGCGACCACCGTTGCGCTCGCAGAGCTCCCCGCGAAGCCGGCGGCCGACGACTACGAAGCGCAAGACGAGCTCTTGGGCGCGAATGCGCTGGACGGGTCGTTCGCAGACGGCCTCTCGGCGTTCTCCTACCGCAGCGCATCCGCGGTGCTCGGCGATGAGCCGCAGGCCAACGGTAACTTCTCGCCGGTCAGCCTGTACCTGGCGCTCGCTATGACGCAGATGGGCGCCGCCGGCGAGACACGCGACGAGATCGCGGCGGCACTGGGCTCCTCCGACGCTGCGGCCACGGCGGAGCAGTGCGGCAACCTGATGCGCCTGCTGGCCACCGACCACCTTTCTGACGTCAGGCTGGCGAACTCCGTGTGGATGCGTCCCGACGCGCAGTTCAAGCAGCCGTTCGTCGACGCCATGCGCGACCAGTTCTACGCCTCGTTGTTCCTGGCCGATTTCGGCACCGGTGCAGCCGACAAGGCCATGGCGCAGTGGATTGCCGACAACACCGAGGGCACGCTGAACCCCGCGTTCAAAAGCCAGGAGGGCCAGCTGCTCTCGTTGATCGATACCGTGTACTTCAAGGGCGAGTGGGCTAAGGCCTTCGACGCGGAGGCCACTGTGCCCGGCGCGTTCGCGGCCGAGCGCGGCGACGTGCAGGCGGCCTTCATGGTGCAGCGGCTCGACCGTCCGCAGGAGATCCGCCAGACCGAAGTCTACACGCGCGCGAGCCTCGGTTTCGTGGACGGTAGCGAGATGACGTTCGTGCTGCCCGCCGAAGGCAGGGGCGTGCAGGACCTGCTGGCCGACGGGGCCCTGCTCGAAGAGGCGTTCGCGGGCGAGTCCACCGGCGAGGCATTCGTCACCTACCGTGTGCCGAAGTTCGCCTTCGACAGCTCCTATGGCTTGATCCCCGCGCTCGAGCGGCTGGGCGTCGTCGCAGCGTTCGGCGACCAGGCCGACTTCTCCAATCTTTCCGACACTCCCGCCTACGTGTCGAGCGTGGCGCAGGAAAGCCGCATCGGCCTTGACGAGAACGGCGTGGAGGCGAGCGCCTACACGAAGGTGGACATCATGGAGATGTCGGCATTGCCCGACCCGTCGGTGATCGAGGAGCTGGAGTTCAATTTGGATCGGCCGTTCCTGTACGAGATCCGCACGCGCCAGGGCGTCCCGCTGTTCGTCGGCCTCTGCGCCCAGCCCGACGCGGTGGCGTGAGGACGTCATGGCGCAAGGTGAGCGCTGCTCGTTGTCATCCTGGGTTGCATGCTTCCGCTCAAGATGCAGGTGACGAGACGAATGCCCCGCCCGTCTCTCCGCGTTTTCGCGCCCCAATGCAAAAACGATCCCTTGACGGGATCGTTCTCGGATATGCGAAGTGGTGCCCGAGGCGGGATTTGAACCCGCACGTCTAGGACAACGGTTTTTGAGACCGCCGCGTCTGCCATTCCGCCACTCGGGCGCACCGTGAAAGTATACCGGATGCCCCGTAGGCCGTCGAGGGCAAACTGGTGCGAATTGTGCGCGCGAATCGCAAGAAGGCTCTTCGCGCCGCGCACTCGCCGCTACCTTGTGGCGCCCGCTCGGCAAACGGTCAACATATACATGACGGTCTGGCGCGCCGATGCCGCTTGGCGCATAATGGTGGCAACGTCGCCGGACGGCGCTAGCGCCGCTGCGGCCTGCAAACGCATCTTCGGAACGAGAGGCGGACACGCAATGAACCAAACCGAACTGACGAATAAGATAGACGCATACCTCGAGAAGAACTGGGACGCCATGGTGGATGACATCGCCACGCTCGTGCGCATCCCCAGCTTCCAGGAAGACGACAAGAAGGCCGACGGCGCCCCGTTCGGCCCCGGCCCCAAGAAGGCGCTCGAAGCGGCGCTCGAGCTGGCGGGCGGCATGGGTTTCAAGACCCATGATGCCGAGGGCTATATCGGCTTCGCCGACTTCCCCGGCGCCTCCGACACGCAGCTGGGCATCATCGGCCACATGGACGTGGTGCCGGCCGGTCCCGGCTGGACCTTCGAGCCCTACGAGGTCACGCGCAAGGACGGCTACCTTGTGGGCCGCGGCACGCTGGACGACAAGGGTCCCAGCGTCATGGCCCTGCACGCTATGAAGTTCTGGAAGGACCTGCAGGACGAGGGCGAGGCGCCGCAGTTCCCCTATACCGTGCGCTTCCTGTTCGGCGCGAACGAGGAATCCGGCATGGCCGACGTGGCCTACTACCACCTGCACTACGACGACCCGGCCTTCCTGTTCACGCCCGATGCGGAGTTCCCCGTGTGCTACGGCGAGAAGGGCGGCTACGACGGCATGCTCATGAGCAAGCCCATCGAGCCGTGCGCGCGCGTCATCGTGGAGTTCGAGGGCGGCGCGGCCACGAACGCGGTGCCGGGCCTGGCCCACGCCATTGTGAACGCCGATGCCCACGAGCTGAAGAACACCGACCGCATCGTCGTGACCGAGGCCGGCCCCGGCCGGGCGCGGCTCGAGGCCACCGGCAAGGGCGCGCACGCCTCAATGCCCGACGATGGCGTCAACGCCATCGGCCTCATCGTGGACTACCTGCTGGAGAACGGTCTGTGCGGCGCCGACGAGCGCGCGTTCCTGGAGTTGGACCAGAAGCTGCTCAACCACACGGATGGAAGCGGCGTGGGCATCAAGAGCTCCGATGAGTACTTCGGCCCCCTCACCGTTATCGGCGGCACCATCGCCCTCAAGGACGACCGCTTCGTGCAGACGGTGGACAGCCGCTTCCCCACGTCCATCACGGCGGACGAGATTACCGAGCGCCTGCGCCAGCTGGCCGAGGAGATCGGCGGTTCGTTCGAGAACACCCTGCTCATGGAGCCGTTCCTGGTGAAGCCGGACAGCCCCGTGATCCAGGCGCTGCTGAACGCCTACAACGAGGCCACGGGAGAGGACGCCAAGCCGTTCACCATGGGCGGCGGCACCTACGCGCGCGAGTTCAAGAGCGGGGCGAGCTTCGGTCCCGAGAAGCCGTGGGAGAAGAATCCGGACTGGGTCGGCACGATGCACGGTCCCGACGAGGGCGTGAGCGAGGAACTGCTCAAGCAGTCCTTCAAGATCTACGCGCTCACGTTGGACAAGCTCATGCAGCTCGACCTGAAGTAGAAGCCTGCGCGAGCGCCCCGCCGCCGGATAAGCGCGCGGGGCGCTTCCGTCTTTGGAAGGAGCACTGCCATGGTCGACACCGTGCCCGACGATTTCTCCCCCTCGCTCGGCATAGCCGATGCCGAAGGGCTCGAGAAGGTATCCGACGGCCATATCGAGCTGGAGGGGCTGCCGAACACGCGCGATATCGGCGGCATCCCCGCGGCCGACGGTCGCTACGTCAAACACGCGCGCCTGCTGCGCTCGGGCGCGCTCACCGGTGCGACAGAGCGCGACCTGGAGGTGCTGCTCGACGACTTCGGCGTGCGCACGGTCATCGACCTGCGCACCGAGGAGGAGCGCCGCGAGAAGCCCGACCCCGAGGACGGCATGGAAGGCGTGCGCTTCGAGGACGCTCCGGTGCTGAATACGGCCACCCTCGGCGTGACGCGCGAGGGCGGCATCAAGGGTGCGCTGAAGATGCTGCGCGCCGTGCAGGACGACCCAGCCCAGATCATGAGGGATATCTACGAGCGCATGGTGCTGGACGAGGTCAGCCAGCGCGGCTTCGCCTCCTTCTTCGACGACGTGCTGGACACCCAGGAGGGCGCCGTGCTGTGGCACTGCACCATCGGCAAAGACCGAGCAGGGCTGGCCGCCATGCTGCTGCTGCACGTGCTGGGCGCCTCGCACGACGACATCATGCGGGACTACGAGGCCACGAACCGCTACGTGGCGTCGCGCACCGAGGACATCATGGACGCGCTGGCAACCTACCATCTGGCCGGAAAGCTGAACAAGAGCATCCAGGTCATCAATTCGGCCGACCCGCGTTTCCTGCAGGCGGCGCTCGACGCCATCGACCGGGAGTTCGGCGGGTTGGACGCCTACATGGGGAAAGCCGTGGGCATCACCGACGAGAAGCGCGACACCTTGCGCGCCCGCTACCTGACGGACGACCCGAGAGGCTAGGCGAAGGCAGGAGGGGGCGCCTTGGGGCCCGCGGGAGCCGACGCGCGCGCTGCCGCCGTGTTTTCGCTGCGGCCCCGCGCCGCCTCGCGTCGAGCCGCCTCCCGTTCTGCATGACGTTCGCCGCTTGAAACCGTCGAGTTAATTCGTATATTCGGGCTTCTCCGCAGTTTCCGCCTGCCTTGATTTATAATGATGCCGAAAGAGGCGAAAAGTATGTCGGGGTTCGGAAGCTAGGAGGTTCACGTGTTGAAGGCCATGATCGTCGATGATGAGGCTCCTGCGCGCTCTGAACTGAAGTTCCTGCTGGACGAGTTGGGGCAGACCGAGGTGGTCGCCGAGGCTGCCAGCGTGCGCGAGGCTATCGAGAAGCTCAAGGAATACCCGGTCGACGTCATGTTCCTGGACGTGAACATGCCCGAGGCCACGGGCCTGCAGCTGGCCGAGGCCCTGCAGCACCTGAAGTTCCCGCCCGCCGTGGTGTTCGTGACGGCGTACAGCGAGTTCGCGCTCGAGGCGTTCAAGGTCAGCGCCATCGACTACCTGGTGAAGCCGGTGGAGACGGAGCGCCTGTCGCAGGCCATTTCCCGCGTGCGCGAGCACGTGTCGCTGCACGTGGCCGCCCAGAAGTCCGAGCGCATCCCCGTCGAGAAGGGCGGGAAGAAGATACTCATCGGCATCGACAAGATCCGCTTCGTCATGGCGCGCGACGACTATGCCTACCTGCAGACCGACACGGACCGCTACTTCTCCACGGTGAGCCTGGCCCAGCTGGAGAAGCGCCTGGACGGCCACGGGTTCTTCCGCGTGCACCGCGGCTACCTGGTGAACCTGTCGATGGTGGAGGAGATAGAGTCGGTGTCCGGCGGCACCCTTCTGCTCACGCTGAACGCCGTGGACGAGAAGATCCCCGTGTCCCGCCGCCGCGTGTCCGCGCTGAAGAAGGCCTTGGGACTGTAGGGCGGGAAACGGAATCGGCTGGGACAGGCCGGGTTGCTCGCCGGGACGGGCTGGGCTGCCGTCCACGTTCCATGCTCATCCTTCTCCGAAGAAACGAAAAACGATCCGCCTGATTTTGATCGGGCTGATCGTTTTTGTCTCTTCGGAGTGCCTCTTTTCCGACCCTTTCCGCTCTCTATCCGAATGTTTCACGTGAAATATTCGTTCGCGTAAGGGAAGGCCCGGGCACGCCAAGGGTGCATCCGGGCCTTTGAGGGAGAGACCCCGTTAAGGGCAGGTCGAAAGCCTAGTATTCCTTGAAAGAAGCCTTGGGTGCCAGGCAGATGGGGCAGGCGGTGAAGTTCTCGCCCTTGTGGATGTAGCCGCAGATGGGGCAGAGGTAGTATTTGTCATCCGTGGGCGTGTCGATGGTGTTGTACGCGTCCAGGTAGCGCTCGGCGTGGTACGCCTCGGCCAGCTTGGCGCGGGTGAACACCTGCACGGCCTCGTTGTTCTGCTCCTCCTGCGCCACTTTGATGAACGCGGGGTACATGTCCGACGTCTCGTAGATCTCGCCGTTCGCGCCGGCAATGAGGTTGAGGTCCACGGTGTGCTCGGGAACCTCGGGCGGCTCGGGCTTCTCATAGCCCGGCTCCAGTTTCTGTGCCAGTTTGTACTCCAGCTCGATGTGGATCTTCTCGGCATCCGACGTGCAGTTGAACAGGCGTGCGATGTGGTCGTAGCCCGCCTTCTCGGCGACCTTTGCCCATGCGGCGTACTTCGTGGTGGCGCCCGTCTCGCCCTCGATGGCCGTTTTCAGGTTGTCGAGCGTCGTGCCCACGGTGGTGGCGCTTTCCTCAACCACGTTGAAGTTGCTGGCCGTGGCCGCGTCGGGCATGGTTTGCGGGTCGAGCACGTTCGCCGTAGCGCCGTCGGCGGGAGCGTCGGCGTTCGCCTGAGGCGCGGGCTCTTCCTGCTTGGGCGCGCAGCCGGCCAGCAGGCCGAGCGTACCGACGGTTGCGGCTCCAATAGCCGCGTTCCTCATGAAGCTTCGCCGGGAGATATCGGACATGGAAACCCCTCCTGTTCCAGCGGCGGTGCTTTCTGCGCCGCCCGATCCGCGTGAGCGCTGCTCTCGTCTGCGCTCATCTAATGATTGATACTTTATATCAATAAGTAATAAAAATCAATAAGAAATATAATCGAATTAGTGGACTTTCAGGAAGGAGCCGCTGGGCGGTCTCACGTACACAACTCCGTCACAAGCCGAGGTGGGCACGGGCACTTCTCGCCGCCGTTTGCTAGAATGGGCGAAACTCCGCTGAAAGAAGGTTTCATGATTTCGGGTGATATGGAAAAGCTGTATCCCTCCGCGAAGACGCTCGTGAAGGAATGCGTTGCCAGCCGCGTCCACGCGAAGGACGCGAAACTCTATGATTTCTCCGAACAGGCCCAGGCCTGCGCCGAACGGTACATGGGATGGACGGACCTCGCCAGCAACCCGCCGTACCCGCTCGCCGACATCCAGGCGTTCGCCGATTCCGTCATCGAGCAGGGACTCAAGACGGTCGTGCTCATCGGTCAGGGCGGCTCCACGCAGGCGCCCATGACCATCACGAAATACAACAAGCCTGACTCGTCGCGCATCGTGTTCAAGACGCTCGACTCCGACTCGCCCGTGCGCGTGCGCGCTATCCTGGCCGAGGCGCGGCCCGAGACAACGCTGTTCGTTATCTCCTCGAAGAGCGGCGGCACCATCGAGCCGCGCCTCGCCCTGCGCGCCGTGCGCGACGCGGTGGGCGATGCCCTGGCCGAGGAGGAGCTGGTGCAGCACCTGGTGGCCATCACCGACCCCGGCTCTGACTTGGAGCGTCAAGCGCGCGAGGAAGGCTGGGCTGCCGTGCTGCCCGGCGAGCCGTCCGTGGGCGGCCGCTTCTCGGCGCTGTCCGTGTTCGGCCTGCTGCCCGCCGCACTCGTGGGCATCGACCTGGAGGAGCTGCTGGAGCACGCCGTGGAGGCCGAGAAGCGCTGCAGCGAGGACGCCATCGACAACCCGGCCATCGGGCTGGCGGCGTTTCTGTACGACAACTACCTGCAGGGGCGCAACAAGTTCTCGTTCCTTACGCCGAAGCGCGGTCGCGTGCTGGGCCTGTGGATAGAGCAGCTGGTGGCCGAGAGCCTGGGCAAGGACGGCCAGGGCATCCTGCCGAACATCGAGATAGACTCGCTGCTGCTCACGAACGACCCCGGCGACCGCAGCGTCATCATGTACCAGACGAAGACCGACCTGTGGGACGAGCGCAAGAACTTCGAGATGAGCCTGTCCTACATCGATCCCACCATCCCGCGCGCGAACTTCAAGATCGACTCGGTGGAGGAGCTGGCCGAGCACTTCGTCATGTGGGAGTACGCCGTGGCCATGTGCGGCTACCTCATGCGCGTGTGCCCGTTCGACCAGCCCGACGTGGCCTCCGCGAAGGCCGTGGTGCTGGACATCCTGAAGGAGGGCCAGCCGGCGCCCGACTTCGTGCAGGACTACATCGGCGACGTGCACATGGGCGAGGTGGAGGTCCGCCTGGCGCCGTGCTTCAAGGACTGCACCGACGTGCAGGGCGCCCTCCGCGCGCTTCTGACCAGCATCCAACCGGGAGATTACTTCGCGCTCAACGCGTTTTTGCCGTTCACGGGCGAGGGACGGCGCGAGGCGCTCGAGCTCATACGCCACGGCGTGGCGGCCAGCCGCCATACGGTGTCGTGCCTGGAAGTGGGGCCGCGCTACCTGCACTCCACGGGCCAGCTGCAGAAGGGCGGCCAGAACAACGGCGTGTTCCTCATCCTGTCGGCCGACGAGCTGAAGGACATCCCGCTGTCGGAAGAGGCCGAGAGCTTGGGAACGCTGGCGAAGGCGCAGGCTTCCGGAGACCTGCTGACGCTCGCTGACCGGGGTCGCCGCTGCGTGCATCTGCACCTCCCCGACAACTCCGGCGTGACGCTGCGCGCCCTGTCCGAGGTTATCACGGGGATACTCGCAACGTTGAACTAGGTAGGTTCCGCTCGCAAACCTATCGGGAAGGCGCACCATGATCGAAGCGCTCGACATACAGGTGAAGGGTATCGTGCAAGGGGTGGGATTCCGCCCCTTCGTCTATCGAATGGCGAAGAAGTACCTGATAAACGGTTGGGTGCTCAACGCTACCGACGGCGTGTTCATCCATGCCGAGGGCGAGGCGAAGCTGCTCGACGAGTTCGTCATCGAGCTGTCCGAGAACCCGCCGGCCGCCTCGCGCGTCGAAGAAGTGACGCTCAAGGAGGTTCCGTTGGAGGACTTCGACTCCTTCGAGATCCGCTTCTCGGACGCCGGCGCGGTGGAGAAGACCACGCTCGTGTCGCCCGACCTGGCCACGTGCGACGACTGCGTGCGCGAGCTGTTCAGCCCCAACGACCGGCGCTACCGCTACCCGTTCATCAACTGCACGAGCTGCGGGCCGCGCTTCACCATCATCGAGAAGCTGCCCTACGACCGCAAGAGCACGTCTATGAAGGACTTCCCCATGTGCGAGCGTTGCGCCCGCGAGTACGGCGACCCGCTCGACCGCCGCTTCCACGCGCAGCCCGACGCGTGCTTCGAGTGCGGGCCGCACCTGAGCTGGCGCGAGCACGAGGGCCTGCCCTGCGCGCTGGCCAGCGTAGACGCCTCCGTGCCGGCCGTAGGCCTCGAAGAGCGCACGAATGCTGCAGGTGAAGCATGTGACGCCCCCGACGCCATCGCTTCGCCACTTGGCCCGGTGATCTGGGGGAAAACGCGTGCAGAGAGCGATGCCATCCTCGCGCGCGCCGTGGAGCTGCTGCGTGCGGGGAAGATTTTGGCCGTGAAGGGCCTCGGCGGTTTCCACCTGGTGTGCGACGCGAACAACGCCGACGCCGTGGCGCTCCTGCGCGCCCGCAAGCGCCGCGAGGGCAAGGCGTTCGCGGTGATGGCTGCCTCGACGGCCGACGTTCGCCGCGTCTGCGAGGTGAACGACTCCGAGGCTGCCGCGCTCGAGGGCTCGCAGCGCCCCATCGTGCTGCTGAAGAAGCGCGCGGGCGCCGCCTTCGCCCCCGGTCTGGCCGACCGCCTGCCCGAGCTGGGCGTCATGCTGCCCTACACCCCCCTCCAGCACCTCCTGCTCCACGACTTCGCCAATGAGACAAAGGGACGGGGATATTGTCTCATTCCCCTGCTCGTCATGACGTCCGGCAACATCCACGACGAGCCCATCGTCATCGACGACGAGGATGCTTACGCGAAGCTGTTCTCCGTGGCTGACGCGTTCATCGGCCACGACCGCGCCATCCGCGCCCGCTACGACGACTCGGTGGTGCGCGTCATCGATGCCGGCAGCGCGGGCGAGGCCCTCCAGTTCCTCCGCCGCGCCCGTGGCTTCGCGCCCCTTCCGATCCCGTTGGCCAGCCAGCCAGCGGAACGAGCCGACGCTGCGGCCTCCCGTGGCACCCGATCTGCGCCCGCTGACGAGAGCTTGCGTACCGAAGCACGCGGCGCCTCCGCCAGCGAACGCATCCCGGGCACCGGGGAAGTCCTCGCTGACCCCGATGGGCCCGAGGGTTCTCACGATGCTTCACGTGAGGCATCCGTTCGTTCGCAGGCGATACTCGCCGTGGGCCCCGAGCAGAAGAACACGTTCACGCTCACGCGCGATGCCGAGGCGTTCGTGTCGCAGCATATCGGCGACATGGAGAACGCCGAGACCTACGACGCGTGGCTCCAGGCGAAGGACCGCTACGAGACGCTGTTCGAGATCACGCCGACGCGCCTGGCTTGCGACCTGCACCCCGAGTACCTCACGTCGAAGTGGGCGCACGACGAGAGCCGCGCGCGCAATCTGCCCCTCACCGAGGTGCAGCACCACCACGCGCACATCGTGTCGGTTATGGGCGAGCACGGGCTGCCCGGCCCCGTGTGCGGCATCGCGTTCGACGGCACGGGCTACGGTGTGGACGGCGCCATCTGGGGCGGCGAGGTGCTCCTGTGCAACCAGCGCGCGTTCGAGCGGTTCGCGAACTTCGCCTACGTGCCCATGCCGGGCGGCGCGGCGGCGGTGAGGCATCCGTTGCGCATGGCCTACGGTGCCCTGTGGGTGTTCGACCTGCTGGAGCATCCGGGCGCGGCCGACGCGCTCGCCGCCCTGGGCGATCAGGCGGCCCTGTGCGAGCAGATGATCGACCGCGGCCTGAACACGCCTATGACCTCGTCTGTCGGCCGCCTGTTCGACGCCGCCAGCGCGCTTCTGGGCATCTGCACGGAACCGAAGTACGAGGGCGAGCCGGCCATCTTGCTAGAAGCGGTGATGGACGAAAACCAGACAAATGTTTCACATGAAACATCGGAAGCCGTCCAGCGGGAGGCCGCGCATGCCGCGGCCGATGCTGCAGCTGCCCTTCCGACCGTCCTCCCGAACGCCGAGGATGATGCCGCTGCGGCCGACCGCTACGCCATCGAGGTCGTCAAGAACACCGCCACCGCGGAGAGCACGGCGCAGGACACCTCGGTCGTGCTGTTCGACGCGGCCCCTGCGTTCCGTGCGCTTCTGGACGATAAGGCTGCCGACGTGCCCGTGGCCGTCATCGCGCGACGCTTCCACGACGCGTTCGTGCAGGCTGTTGCCACGGCGGCCGAGCTGGCGCGCAGCGTGTACGGCATCGAGACGGTGGCGCTGTCGGGCGGCGTGTTCATGAACCGCTACCTGGTGGAGCATGCGCTGGCGGCGCTCGAGCGCGTCGGGTTCACGGTGGCCGTCAACCGCGATCTGCCGCCCAACGACGGCTGCATCTCGTTCGGCCAAGCTGTGGTAGCATGGGCCTCGAACGAAGAGGGCGCCGCCGAGCGCGGTGCGTAAGGCGCGATCCGCCGCGGAGCCGCGCCGCAACCTGAAAGAAGGCATGAACTTATGTGCTTGGCCATACCTGCTAAGATCACCGAGCTCAAAGACGGCAACCTGGCGACGGTCGATATCCTGGGCGTCACCCGCGACATTGCCGTCGACCTCACGCCGCAGGCCGGCGTGGGCGACTTCGTGCTCGTGCACGCCGGCTTCGCCATCGAGGTGGTGGACCCCGACTACGCCCAGGAGACCATCGACCTCATCAAGCAGTTCCCTGAGCTGGCCGGCGAGGACATTCCCGACGTCGAAGAGGCGTCCCGATGAGCGGCCCGACGAGCGCCGCTCCAGCGAACCAAAAAATTGGAACGGATATTTCACGTGAAACATCCGCCGCGCCGGTCGAAACGCCCGCGCACGAAAAGCCTGCAGTCGATGGCGCCGCCATGGAGGCCGAGCTCGCGGCGTTCAAGGATCCCGAGCTCGCGCGCGGTCTCATAGACTCCATCCAGAAGCTCGCGCCCGCGGGCGGCGCCACGCTCATGGAGGTGTGCGGCACGCACACGGTGGCCATCGCGCGCAACGGCATCCGCAACCTCATGCCCGAGGGCATCCGCCTGGCGTCCGGCCCCGGTTGCCCGGTGTGCGTGACGTCGAATCACGACATCGACACCGTCATCGCGCTCGCGCGCACCGACAACGTCACCATCGCCACGTTCGGCGACATGACGCGCGTGCCCGGCTCCACGTCGAGCCTCCTGAAAGAGCAGGCGGCGGGCCGCAGCGTGCAGATCGTGTACTCGCCGCTCGACGCGCTGGCGCTCGCCCAGCAGAACCCCGATCGCGAGATCGTGTTCGTGGGCGTGGGCTTCGAGACCACCACGCCGCTCGTGGCCATGGCCATCAAGCGCGCGGCTGCGGCCGGCCTCGAGAACTTCACCGTGTTCGGCGCCCACAAGAACATGCCCGGTGCGCTGGAGGCCATCATCAACGACCCGAAGCTCAAGCTGGATGCGCTCATCCTGCCGGGCCACGTGAGCACCATCATCGGCGCGGAGCCGTACCGGTTCCTGGCCGAGAAGTACGGCATTCCCGGCGTCATCACGGGCTTCGAGCCGGTTGACGTGCTGCAGGGCATCGCCATGATCATGCGCCAGCTGCACGAGGGCCGCGCCGAGATCGAGATCGCCTACGCGCGCGGCGTCATGCCCCAGGGCAACCCCGTGGCGATGGCCGCCATCGACGAGGTGTTCGAGACGTGCACCGCGCTCTGGCGCGGCCTGGGCGAGATCCCCGGCTCGGGCTACCGCATCCGCGAGGAGTTCGCGCAGTTCGACGCCGTGCGCCGCTTCCAGCCGAACATCGAGCCCACGCAGGACCCGAAGGGCTGCCGCTGCGGCGACGTGCTGCGCGGCATCATGGCCCCCAACGAGTGCCCCCTGTTCCGCCGCGTGTGCACGCCCGAGAACCCGGTAGGCCCCTGCATGGTGTCCAGCGAGGGCAGCTGCGCCGCGTACTACCGGTACTATTGAGGTTGGGGGCGGTGCGCGTCGATCGGGCAAAAGGCTGATGCGGCAACGTGGGCGCGTGTCCTTGCGGTGCGACGCGCGTTACCGCTACTAGTAAGGTCGGCAAGGGGTCGGCAGGGCTAAGCGCAGAAAGGCCGTGGAGGTGTGAAAAGGGGAAAGCGGATCGGGGACCTCATACCGTTGCCCGTGGTCGCGTTCATCCTCGGCGCGCTGGTGGTGGGTGCCGTGACGGCGTACGTCGCAGGGGACGACGTGCGCGCCGAGCGGAACGAGGCGCTGCGCACCGACCAGGTATACAGCTCGCGAATCACCTCGCTTTTGGACGGCCTGTTCCACAAGACCGACATCATGGAGGCCATGATCATCGCAGGCAACGGCGAGCTGTCGGAGAAGACCTTCGTCGACCTGGCACGCTCGCTCTCCGATGGGGCCGGCATACGCGCCATCCAGTACCTCCCCGATGGCGTCGTTCGCTATGTGTACCCCCTCGAAGGCAACGAGCCCACCGTTGGAAGCGACATTTTCGAGAACCCGGAGCGTCGAGAGGACGCCCTGCTTGCGCTCGAGACGAGGCAGATCACCCTCTCGGGTCCCTACGTGCTGAACCAGGGAGGTTTCGGCCTGGTTGCGCGCAACCCCATCTTCCTCACCGACGGAGACGGCCGGGAAACCTTCTGGGGCTTCACGGTGATCGTGCTCGACCTTCCGGCCGCCCTCGATCCGGTCATGTTCTCCGACCTCGAGGACAAGGGCTACCGCTTCGAGCTGTACACGGAGGGGGAGGGCGGCGAGCACCTGACGATAGCGTCTTCCGATACGCTTCCGGAGGACGACCCCGTCAGCTACACGGTGTCGGTTCCCAACCATGATTGGACGCTCGGCATCGCGCCGGAATCCGGATGGGTGAATGGGGGGAAGGTGCTCGCCACGGTTGCGGCGGGACTGGTCATCAGCGCCCTGCTGGCCGTGGTAATAGGGCAGATGCAGGTGAAGCGACGTTTTCTGCACGACCTTGCCAACACCGACGAGCTGACCGGCCTGCACAACCGGCGCTGGTTTGCCGAGGAGATCGGGCGCTGGTGTGACGGGCCGCGCGAGGTTCCCTTCAGCCTGTTCTACCTTGATCTGGATGGGTTCAAGGCCGTCAACGACACCCTGGGCCACAAGCTGGGCGACGAGCTGCTGGTGCAGGTGGCCGACCGCTTCCGCACCGTGTGCGGCGATGCGGGCGTCTTGGCGCGCGTCGGCGGCGACGAATTCGTTGTGGCGGTGAGCGGGATTTCCGGCGATTCCGCCCAGGAGTTCGCCGACCGGTTGCAGCAGGCCCTCGAAGAACCTGTCGTCCTCGAGGGACGGGCTTGGACGATCGGCGTCAGCGTGGGCGTTGCCGCGTACCCTGATGACGGATGCGACTACGATTCCCTCATCCGCGCCGCCGACGACAGCATGTACGCCGAAAAACGCGCCGCGAAGGGGAGTTCCCAAGCGGGGTAGCCGCTGCCCGGCCTTTCCCGCTTCGCACCCCGCAGGGCCCTGCACTATAATGAGCCTTATAGTCAACGATTTTGTGTCGAAACGCATGCGGCCGCCGTGCGCGGCCCTACAATCGGCAGGAGGGGGCACGCAACTGCTGGGAGCCGAAAAATGATCGGAGCCGGCATAGTATTTTCGTGTAAATGGTGCTAATATAGTATCAATTAGAAGCGCGTCGCTCCTTGCGGGCGGCGCACAAGGCAAGGCGAGACATAAAGGGGGTGTGCCATGGATATCTTTTCCGATCCCGTGTTGCTGGCGCGTGTGCAGTTCGCCCTGACGGCGGCCTACCACTTCTTCTTCGTGCCGTTGACCATAGGTTTGGGATTGATCCTAGCCATCAACGAAACCAGGTACTACCGCTCGCGTAACGAGAAAGACGCGGCGGCCTCGAGGTTCTGGGTGAAGATCTTCACCGCGACGTTCGTGATAGGCGTGGCCACGGGCATCACGATGGAGTTCTCCTTCGGAACGAACTGGGCGGACTACTCCCGCTTCGTCGGGGACATCTTCGGGGCGCCGCTCGCGGCCGAGGCCCTGCTGGCCTTCTTCCTGGAGTCGGTGTTCCTGGGCATCCTGCTGTTCGGACGCAAGACCGTGTCGCCGAAGTTCTACCTGGTGAGCGCCTGGCTCGTGTGGTTCGGCTCGTGCCTCTCCGCCCTGTGGATCCTCATTGCGAACTCGTGGATGCAGACGCCGGCCGGCGCGGAGCTTGCGGCCGACGGGTCGAAGGCCGTCATCACGGACTTCCTGGGCGCCGCGCTCAACCCGTCGCTCATGGCCCGCTATAGCCACGTGGTGGTTGCGCTGCTCATCATGGGCGCGTTCGCCGCCATGGCCGTGAGCGCGTGGTACCTGATCAAGGGCAGGCACGCCGACTTCGCCATGAAGACCATGCGCATCGGCGCCGTGGTGGGCATCGTCACCAGCTGCGTCATGATCTTCACGGCGCACGCGTCGGCCGTGGTCGTGGCCGAGGAGCAGCCCACGAAGCTGGCCATGATGGAGGGCATGTACGACGACGAGGTCCCGCCGCTGTACCTGTTCGGCTGGGTGGACGAGGAGAGTCAGCAGGTCATCACCCCGTTCGCCATCCCCGGCGGCACCAGCTTCCTGGCTACGGGCACCTGGGACACCGAGTACCAGGGTCTGAACTCGCTGGCCGAGACGGAGCAGTACGGCGCTCTCGATCCCGAGACGGCGCCCGTGAACTTCGTGTTCCAGACGTACCATATCATGGTTGCCATGTACGGCCTGATCATGATCACGGCCATCCTGGCCATCGTGTTCTCGTACCGCAAGGGTGGCCGCATCAAGAACATGAGGTGGCTGCAGCGCCTCGTGCTGATCTCGCCCGTGTTCCCGGTCATCGCCATCCAAACCGGCTGGTTCACCGCCGAGCTCGGCCGCCAGCCGTGGGTCGTGTACCCTTCGGCCACCGGCCCCGAGGGCGTGGCGCTTGCCACCGGCGATGCGGCTTCGGCCTCGGTGTCGGCTCCCGAGCTGCTGGTCACCATGGTGCTGTTCTTCCTGGTGTACGTGTTCCTTATCTTCGCGTGGGCGCGCGTCATGGGCCGCTTCATCAAGGAGGGCCCGGTGGCGAAGCCGGCCGAAGCCGACAATGCCGCATCCGACGACGCCAAGCGCAAGGACGTCGTGCCCGGCTTCGCGCCGGTGGACGATCCGGTGGTCGCTGCGAAAGGCGGTGAGTAGCCATGGAGATGACCTTCTTCAACGTGCTGTGGTTCTTCCTGATCTTTGTGCTCATCGGCGGGTACTTCGTGCTCGACGGGTTCGACTTGGGCGCAGGCGTGCTGTACCCGTTCGTGGCGAAGGACGATCACGACAAGGCCGTCGTGCGCCGCAGCATCGGGCCGGTATGGGACGGCAACGAGGTGTGGCTGCTCACGGCCGGCGGCGCGCTGTTCGCGGCGTTCGCCCCCGCGTACGCCACCACGTTCAGCGGGTTCTACCTGGCGGTCATGCTGGTGCTGTTCGGGCTTATCGTGCGTGCGGTGTCGCTTGAGTACCGCGGGCACGACAAGAAGTACGGCAAGGTCTGGGACGGCTGCTTCTTCGTGGGATCGCTCTTGCCGGCGCTGCTTCTGGGCGTGGCCGTGGGCAACATCTATGCGGGCATTCCCATGGATATGAACGGCGATTACGTGGGCGTTCCGTTGCTGGGCCTCATCACGCCGTTCACGCTGCTGTGCGGCCTGCTTGGCCTGGCCATGTTCTTGGCGGCGGGCGCTGCGTGGATCGCGCTCAAGGCCCCGAAGCCGTCCGCCCTTCAGGCGCGTGCGGCCGGCCTGCGGCTGCCGCTGCAGATCGCGGCGCTCGTGCTGTTCCTGGCGGTGTCGGTGTACGGGCACTTCGTCATCCAGCCGGCCATGGACCCGGCGCTCGGCATCGTGCGTTGGCTCTTTGCCATCCTGGCGGCGGGCGGCATCGTGGCGTCCATCGTGCTGGCGCGCAGCAAGGGAAGCGACAAGGGCGCCTTCCTCGCGCAGTCGGTTTCGGCATTTTGCCTGGTGGGACTTCTGGCGGCCTCGATGTTCCCGAACCTCGTGGTGGCGTCGGCCGGCAGCGCGGGCCCGTCCATCACGCTCATGAGCGCTGCGTCGTCCGAGCTCTCGCTCATGTGGATGACCATCATCACGTGCGTGGGCCTGCCGCTGGTATTGGTGTACCACGTGATCATCTACCGCACGTTCCGCGGGCGCATCGAGGACGACGACCTGGCGCACTACTAACGCGAAAGCTGCGGAACCCTCAACGAAAAGCGGAATCGAAGGCCGGCCCGATTTGCGGGCCGGCCTTACTTTACTCTAGTATTGTGATAGAGTATTGTGCAATAACGAGCCTGATCAGAAAGGAACGACTATGGCAGACGATCAAGATCGGACGGTTCCCTTGCCCGAGAACTCCGAGCCGCAGCAGCCGGGGGGCGAGGTGACGCCCGCTGCCGAGCCTGCTCCCGGATCCGCTCCCGAGCCGACGCCCACCGCGCCGTCCGCTGCATCGCCCACCCCGCCTCCCCCGCCCGCTCCGGGGCAGGACCAGCCTGCGCAGCCGTACCAGCCAGCCGCGCCTTACGGCCAGCCGCAGCAGCCTGTAGCTCCCGGCCAGCCCTTTAACCCGTACGGCCAGCCCGCTCCCGGCTACTACCAGCAGCCCGCCAAGAGCGGCAAGGCCACGGGCGCGCTCGTGTGCGGCATCTTTGCCATCCTGCTGGCGTGGGCGCCGCTTTTCGGCATTATCCTGGGCATCGTCGCCATCGTGCTTGCGGTGAAGGCCGTGAAGGAGGCCGGCAAGGACGGCAAGGCAACCGGCGGCAAGGTATGCGGCATCATCGGCATCGTGCTCTCCGTGCTGTCGTTCATTCTGTATCTGGTCATCGGCTTCGGCGCCATGGCCTACATCGCGGCGAATCCCGGTTCGGTGACGGTGGTGGACAACGCGCCCTATTCGGATTCGAACTCCGGGCTCGCTGCCACCGAGGGCGAGAAGCAGGCCGAGGCCGTGGCCCAAGCGGAGCTCGACAAGCTGAAGAACCAGGACCCGGCATTCGTGCAACAGCTTGCGGCCCAGCTCGATGCCGAGTTTGCCGACAGCGCCGGCTACAGCCTTGCCGAGCTGGGCGTAGATCCGGTTGCGTTCGTCCAGTGGCTGCTGGCCGACTTTGACTACCAGCTTGACGGCACCTACACGAGCAGCGATGGCACCGGTACCACGTATGCCGACGTGACCATGCGCGACGTGTACGCGTTCGCCGGCGCCTTCATGACGGACGCCACGGCGTTCTCGCGCTCCACGGAGGCGGGCTCGATGGACGAGGCGGCCGTTAAGGCCAAGCTCGGCGAGCTGTTCAATGCCGCCATGGAGAAGACCACGGACACGACCGAGACCTACATCGGTGTTGACCTGGTGAAGCAAGGGGATGCTTGGGTCGTAGACGAAGAGTCCTGGTCCGATGAGACGGAACTGCTGTTCGGCAACCTCTAAACGTATTGCTATCAAATTGAATTTTATTGCTAGCATTTGCTATAATCCTCATGGTTGATAGGATTTACGAAGGAGGCATCGATGGCCAACGCGCAGATGAACCTAAGGATAGACGAGGACGTCAAACGCAAGATGGATGCGACCGCAGCCGCCATCGGCACCACGTCCGCAGCTGCGATGAACATCTTCGCCCGGCAGTTCGTGGCCGTGGGCGGGTTCCCCTTCGACGTGAAGATCCCTCGGAACGTCGAGATCCCGCGCATAGACCGCAGCAAGCTCTACCAGCCCGAGAAGACGCCGGACGGGTCCCCCGTGCTGCCGAGCGAATGGCTCGACCAGGAGGGGGACGTCTATGACGGCCTCGCCTGAGCCGCTCGAGGTGTGGCTCTGCCATTTCAGGTTCCTCGACATGCCCCAGGTGAAGAAGGTACGCCCCGCGATAATCCTCGAAGCAGACGAGGGCGCGCTCGTGGCCGTCGCCGTCAAGGTGACGAGCCACGGGCCCCGTGACGAGCTAGGGGAGTTCGAAGTGGTCGACCTGGAGTCCGCCGGGTTGCTGAAGCGCTCCACCGTGCGCTGCTCCCAGGCCATCGAGCTGCCGTACTCCGATCTCATCAGGCCCATCGGCAAGCTTTCGCCCGTGGACGTAGTCAACCTCGCCGGAGCGCTGGGAGAGGCCGGCATAACGCGCGGTCCCGAATCTTGATAAGCGTCTTGCCCGATGTCTGGCGTAGGCCATGCGAAGCGTGGATCGGCGGGGAGGCGACGGCCTCCCCGCCGGTGTTTCGGCCGCATGGCGGCGAAGGCCGCTGCGTTCGAGAGGGGGCCTATCACTTGAGAGCCCCATCCCGCGTTTCAGGGATAACACGATCAGGGGAATCATTAATAATTGGGAAACATCTTCTTAAGAAACACTCAAGGTGGCGGCCATTGCTATTAACGCCGCCGGTTTGTAGTCTCATCGCAAGGCGCCGATAAGGTGCTGCTCCAAGGGGAAAGCACGAAAAAGGAGGGAAGAGATGACGAGCTACATGGAGAAGGTTCGGCAGTCTTCGGAGCTGAGCAGAAGAGGCTTCGTCAAAGCCAGCGCCGCCGCCACGGCCGCCCTGGCCGTAGGCGGCCTGGCTGGCTGCGCGCCCAACAAGGTGGAGCCGGCGAAGAAGGACGAGGCCGCCGACGCGCGCAACATCACGGACGGCACCTGGGTCACGGCGGCTTGCTGGCACAACTGCGGCGGTCGGTGCCTCAACAAGGCGCTCGTGAAGGACGGCGTGGTCATACGCCAGAAGACCGACGACACCCACGAGGACAGCCCCGACTACCCGCAGCAGCGAGCCTGCGTCCGCGGCCGTGCCCAGCGTAACCACGTGCTGTCCGCCGACCGCCTGAAGTACCCCATGAAGCGCAAGTCTTGGCAGCCCGGCGGCGGCGAGAACGCGCACGGAGACCTCCGCGGCAAGGACGAATGGGAGCGTATCTCCTGGGACGAGGCGAATACCTACATCGCAGACGAGATCAAGCGCATCAAGGATGCCCATGGCAACCGCGCGTTCTTCGCCGACGGCGGCCCCGTTTCCAAGTTCCTAAGCCTCTACGGCGGCTACATCGGCCACTGGGGCACCACGTCGCGCGGCGCGTGGACGTACACGCCCGATGTGGTGGGCATCGCCCCGCAGCCGAACGAGGGCATCAACGACCGCCTCGACATGCGCAACAGCGAGGTCGTGGTCATGTTCGGCACGAACCCGGCCTGGTCGTCCGCCGGCAACCCCGCCTACCATCTGCTGCAGATGAAGAAGGCCGGCGCGAAGTTCGTTGCGGTCGATCCGTTTTACAACGACTCCTATGCGCTCGTGGACGCGGAGTGGATTCCCTGTCGTCCCTCGACCGACATGGCGTTGTTCTTGGGCATCGCGAACGCCATGTTGGAGCTTGACGGCGAGAAGGGCCTGATAGACTGGGATTACCTGAACACCCACACCGTAGGTTTCGACGCCGACCACATGCCCGAGGGCGAGGACCCGGCCGGCAACTTCAAGGACTACGTCCTGGGAACCCACGACGGAACCCCGAAGTCGCCCGAGTGGGCCTCCAAGATCTGCGGCGTGAGCCCCGAGAACATCCGCTACCTGGCCGTGCTCATGGGCAAGGACAACAAGGCCGCCATTCTCATGGCCTGGGCCTCCGCCCGCACGCACAACGCCGACTGCCTTCCCCAGCTGGTCATGACGCTGGGCGCGATGGGCGGCCACTTCGGCAAGTCGGGCCACATGTGCGGCCTGTCGTGCCATTCGCGCTCGTTCAACGGCGGCACGTACCTGATAGGCGCCGGCTCGAGCGAGCTCCCGTCCATCAAGAACCCGCTCGCTGCCACCGAGAGCATCAACGACACGGAGATGTGGAACGCCATCGTCGACGGCAAGTACACCTATGCGGGCGGTTCCACGAAAAAGGTCCCCGGCGAGCCGCGCGAGGTGGATATCAAGCTCATCTACCACGACAGCATGAACGCTAAGCTCCAGACCACCGACGGCCAGGCCAAGGGTATCGAGGCGCACCGCAAGGTCGACCTCGTGGTCACGCACTCCCTGTTCATGACCACGAACGCCGCCTACTCCGATTTCGTGCTGCCCATCGAGTCCTACTGGGAGAAGGAGGGCGGGTTCCTCCAGGGCAACCGCGAGGCGCTCATCTACCACTCTAAGGTGATCGACCGGATGTACGAATGCCTTTCCGACGAGGAGATCGCCAGCGAGATTGGAAAGCGCTTGGGCCTCAATCCCGAGGAAGTGTTCCCCTTCGGAGTGAAGCAGCAGCTGTTCAACCAGTTCGTGGGAGCGTACATCGTCGACGAGGCGGGCGAGAAGAAGCCGCTCGTCACCATCACCGAGGACGACATCAGGGAATGGGAGTGCGAGGGCGAGCCGCAAGAGGGTGTGATCGGGATGAAAGAGCTCATCGAGAAGGGTATGTACCAGATACCCCGCTCGCCCGACGACGGCTATAGCTACATCGCCTACGAGAAGTTCGTACAGGATCCTGAGGCGAATCCGTTGAAAACCGCCAGCGGCAAGCAGGAGATATACTGCGCGCCCCTGCGTGACGCCATCAACGGCATCGGCTACAGCAAGATCGAGGCCATTCCTACCTACGTCCCCCCGCAAGAAGGCGTCGAGGCCACGTTCAGCGACTTCGAGGCGGGCGTGAAGGGCGACTATCCCTACCAGGTGTACAACCCCCATTACCTGCGCCGCTCCCACACCGTGTTCGACAACGTGCAATGGCTGCGCGAGACCTGGCCGAACCCCGTGTTCATCAGCGTGCAGGACGCGCAGGAGAAGGGCATCCAGGAAGGCGACACGGTGCTGATCACGAGCCCCCACGGCAAGTGCCTCCGCACCGCGTGCCCCACGCAGCGCTTCATGCCGGGCGTTATCGGCCTGCCCCACGGTGCATGGGTCGATATGGACGAGGAAAAGGGCATCGACCGTGCCGGATCGGACAACATCCTCACGGGGCAGATACAGTCGGGCCAGGGAGTGTCCGGTTGGAACACCTGCATAGGCAATATCGAGAAGTACCAAGAAGAGCTCGCACCCGACAGCGAGCAGCCCCCGCGCATCCCCGAAGCGCAGATGTAGGAGAGGTGATCGACGATGAGGAACGGATTCTGCTTCGACATGACCGCCTGCATCGGCTGCAGGACGTGCCAGGTTGCGTGCAAGGACAAGAACGACCTTGAGATGGGCGTGATCTTCAGGAGGCTGTCGGACTTCGAGGTGGGGGAGTACCCCGCCGTGCAGACTTACCATTACTCCGGCTCGTGCAACCATTGCGAGAAGCCCGAGTGCGTGGCGGCCTGTCCCAACGCCGCTATGTACATCGACGAGGAAGACGGCACGGTGCAGCACGACGATGAGAAGTGCATCGGCTGCCAATACTGCGTGAAGGCGTGCCCGTACGGCGTGCCCCAGCATATCGAGTCGATCCAGAAGACGCACAAGTGCGATGGCTGCATCGAGCTCCGCGCGAACGGCGAGCAGCCGGCCTGCGTGGCGGCGTGCCCGATGCGCGCTCTTGAGTTCGGGCCGATCGACGAGCTGCGCGCCGCGCATCCCGATGCGGTGAACGCCGTTGCGATCCTGCCCGAGCCGAAGACCGAGCCGAGCATCGCCATCGTGGCCAAGCCGGCGGCGCTCGAGCCCGACCCCGTGTCGGCGCTCATGTAACATCCGACGACAAGCTGCAGCGGCCTTCTCCCTCCCAGTCGCTGCAGCTTGCCCGTAAGGGGGACGATATGCGCTTCGATGATGCGGCGGGCACCGTGCTCGCCAACCGGTGTTTCCTCTACCGCTACCTTTGGCGGGCCTTCGCGGCCGAGCCCGACGACGCCCTGCTCGGCATCGTGGCCGACGCGCACACGCGCGAAGAATGCGCGCTGCTCGACGGCCAGGGCGGCGAGGGCGCGCGCCTGCAGGATGCGATCGCCGAGGCGGTTGCAAGCGGTCCCGATGGACTGTGCAGTGCGTACACGAAACTTTTCATCGGCCCGGCGAAGCTCCCCGCACCGCCATGGGAATCGGTGTATGCTACTGGGGAGCCGCTGCTTTTTCAGGAGAGCACGCTTGCCGTGAGGTATGCTTACCGTCGGGCGGGCTATGCCGCCGCGGGGTATCCCCACGAGGCCGACGACCATCTGGCGGTTGAGCTCGACTTCATGGCCACGCTTGCGGCCGATGCGAGCGCCGCATTTGAGGCGGGCGACGAGGAGCGCTGCGCTGACCTGCTCGCCGTGCAGCGGGATTTCCTGCGCGAGCACCTGCTCACGTGGGTCGGGGCGTTCGCGGAGCGGTTGGCGGGCAGCGCCGGGGACGGGGCCTTCTATCCGCGGTTCGCGGAGCTGGCAGCCCTCGTCTGCGCGCGCGACGCCGACGTGCTGGAGGAACTCGCGGCCTCCGCGTGAGGCCGGGCCAAGGCGCTTGAGGGGAGGGGAGCGTCATGGGGAATATAAAGCTGAAGACGAAGTTCGCAGGCCTGATCATCGTGCTGATCGCCGTGTCGCTTGTGGCCAACCTGGCCTGGACGTCCGAGAACAAGCGTGCCCAGATGGAAAACGAGCTGCGCGAAAAGGGCATGGTGCTGACCCAGCAGATGGACGCCGTCTGGGAGTTCATGGCCTCGAACCAGGACCGCCTCGAGCAGATATCCTACACCGACGACGGCGTGTACCAGGGCCTCCACTGCGCTATCGCCGGTCGCAGCATAGGACAGCTCTTCACGTCGCAATCCAGCTACACCACGCGGTTCGTGAACTTCAGCCCGCGCAACCAGGCCGACGAGCCGGATGCCTTCGAGGCCCGCGCGCTCGACGCGTTCTATGCCGACCCGACCTGCCGCGAGTTCTACGAGATCGCGCAGTACCAAGGCGAGGAGGTGTTCCGTTACCTGGCGCCCATGCGCATAGAGAGGAACTGCCTCGATTGCCACGGGGAGCCCGCCGGCGAGATCGACGTGACCGGCTACGCCAAGGAGGGATGGCGCTCGGGCGACGTGGGCGGAGCCATCAGCATCGTCATCCCGCTCGATGTGTACATGGACAATGAGAAGAGCGCCGTGGTGCAGGACGTCATCTTCTTCGGGGGCATGCTGGTGGCATGCCTGGTTATCATGTACCTGGCGCTCACCTACCTCGTCACGCGGCCGCTCAGCAAGATCCAGGCGGGCGTCGAGCGCATTCAGACGGGCGATCTGGACGTGGAGCTGGCGCACACGGAGTCGTCGCGCGAGATGAACACGCTCATGACCGAGTTCAACGAGATGGCGCACGAGCTGGCCGGCATCTACAGCAACCTGGAGGCGCAGGTGCAGGTTCGCACCGCGCAGCTGGCCGAGGCGAACGCCGTGCTCGAGCGGCAGCGCGCGCAGCTGGAGGAGGCCAACAGCCGCCTGCGCGACGAGAACCGCTACAAGTCCGAGTTCCTTGCCATGATGAGCCACGAGCTGCGCACGCCGCTCACGTCCATCATCGCGTTCACGGAGCTGCTGAACCGCAACAGCGAGCCCGCCGACGAGAAGGAGGCGGAGACGCGGCGCGAGATCGAGGCGAACAGCCGCGCGCTCCTGCTCATGATCAACGACATACTGGAGATGAGCCGGCTCGACGCCGGAAGGATCGAGATGAATAGGGAAACGGTAGACTTGGGCGACATCGCGGGCATGGTGCAGGCCGTGGTGCAGCCGCTGGCGAACCGAAAGAACATCGCGTTCGCCTACGAGATCGACCCCGACGTGCCGCTGATCACAGCCGATTTCGAGAAGCTGCGCCACGTGTTGGAGAACCTGTGCGGCAACGCGGTGAAGTTCACGCCGGAGGGCGGCGACGTGCGCCTGTCCATCAGCTGGCATCCCGAATGCGGCCAGGTGTGGCTGCGCGTCGCGGACACGGGCATCGGCATTGCGAAGAAGGACCAGCGGCGCATCTTCGACCGCTTCGTGCAGGCCGACTCGTCGGCGTCGCGCCGCTACAATGGTACCGGGCTGGGGCTCTCGCTGGCGAAGGAGTACGCCGAGATGCACGGGGGCACCATCTCCGTGGAAAGCGAGCTGGGGCACGGCAGCGTGTTCGCGGTGCGCATTCCGGTGGACGGGCCGACCGAGGCCCGAGCGTGAATGCGGCGCTGTTTTCTGGCGGCGCGTCCTAAAGGGGGCAGTGCCTCGCGGAGCGAGGGAAAGCTGCAGGATGGGCTGCTCGGGTGCGCAGCACGAGCGGAAGGGGAGGAATCGTATGGGGAATGCGGCGAAAGTGATGCTCATCGACGACGATGAGAGCTTGCACGTGCTCATGAGGCGCATCGTGGAGGATGCGGGCTATGCATTCTGCGCGGCGTTCGATGGCGAGGAGGGGCTGACCCTGCTGGCCGGTGAGAAGCCCGACCTGCTCCTGTTGGATGTGATGATGCCCGGCATGAACGGCTTCGAGGTGTGCCGCCGCATGCGCGAGGACGGCCGGCGCATTCCCATTATCTTCCTGTCGGCGAAGGGCGATATCGTGGACAAGAGCATCGGCTTCAAGGCCGGGGGCGACGATTACGTGGTCAAGCCGTTCAGCCCTGACGAGCTCTTGCTGCGCATCGAGGCGCATCTGCGCCGCCACAAGGACGACCTCGCGTTCGCGAAGGCCGTGAACCGCGAGGGAAGCGCTACCACAGGCGACCTGGAGTTGTTCTTCAACCAGTACGAGGCGCGCCTGCACGGGCGGAAGGTCGACCTCACGGCAAAAGAGTTCGAGATCCTGGCGCTTTTGGCCGCGAACCCCGGGCAGGTGTTCACGCGTGCGCAGATATTCGAGCATATCTGGGGCGTGGACAGCGAAGTGGATGAGAGCAGCATCACCGTTTTCATGCGCAAGATCCGCGAGAAGATAGAGGAGAACCCCTCCCAGCCGCAGTACCTGCTCACCGTATGGCGAGTGGGCTACAAATTCGCCGAGCGCCGGTAGAGGCCGTAACGAATGCTCCCAAGCGCAGGCCCCGCTTGGGGATCGTCCCGTAGGGCAAGGGCTCTGCCCTTGCCGCAATCCGTTGCACCGTCCTGTTGCGCGCCCAACCCGCCAGAGGCGACCCCGCCGCCTGCGGATCGCAGGCGGCTACGCCAAGCGCTGTCCCAGCTCCTTGGCGGCGGCCGCTTTGTCGAAGTTGCCGGAGGTTTTCTGCGTGAGGGCGCCCATGACGCGCCCCATGTCCTTCTTCGTGGAGGCGCCCGTCTCGGCTAGCACCTCGCCGATGAGCGCGGTGAGCTCGTCGCCTGTCACCTGCTTGGGCAGGTAGCCTTCCAAGATGGCAACCTGCTCGGACAGCATGTCCGTGCGCTCCTGGTCGTTGCCGGCCTTGATGGATCCGTCGAGCGTCTCCCGCGTTTGCTTTATGAGCCGCTTGATCATGGCGTCGACGTCTGAGTCCTCGATGTCGCGCCGCTCGTTGACCTCGATGTTCTTGATCTCGCCATGCACCTGCCGCAGGATGGACAGCCGAACCTTGTCCTTCGCCTTCATGGCGGCCTTGATCTCGTCCTTCAGCTCGTCGTACTTCATCTTGCCCTCGCTTTCGTCGTGCGGTCGCTTTGAGTTCAAAGTATACTGCACGACGCGCGAAGCCAAAAAATGAGAACGAATGTTTCACGTGAAACGCTCGTTCTCGTAGCGCCTTCGTTTAGGTGGAAGCCGGCGCTGTCGAACGGGCTGCATCGGACCCTACGGCTTGGCGCCACCTGCTCCGTTGCACGGGAGCCGTGCGAAGGGATCTGGCCGCATCGGCGGGTAAAGCAAAAACCACGTTACAAGCTGGGCGATCGCATCGGTCGCAAACGGGTGCTCTGGTATGATAAGGACGCATATAGTTCGAGTGGAGGACGTTCATGAGAGACCTGCCTGCAAACCAGCTGAATCCTAAGATAAAGAACGTGTGGCGCATCAACGATGCCATATGGCTCACGGTGGTGTTCCTGTGCTGCTTCGTGCCGTTCGCCATCGCCGCGGCGGTGGATTCGGCGGGGTGGATGTTCATCGTGCTGGCGGCGCTGGCTGCTCTGTACGTGGTAGGCATGGTCGTATGGCTGGTCGTGCTGCCGCCCATCCGCTTCATGCGGTGGCGCTACGAGCTTTCGGACGACTACCTGGACATCGCGCGCGGCATCGTGTGGCGCAAGCGCTTCGTCATCCCGTTCATCCGCGTGCAGAACACCGACACGCGCCAGGGGCCCATCCTGCGCGCGTTCGGCCTGGCCAGCGTTACGGTGGCCACGGCTGCGGGCGAGCACGAGATACCGGGGCTCGACAGCCAGACCGCCGAGCAGCTGCGCGACAAGGCGGCCGAGCTTGCGCGCCTCGCCCAGGAGGACGTGTGATGGCCGACAACCAGCAACCTGCACGGCCCCCTGTCGGCCAGCCTCAGCCCGGTTTCAGCCAGCAGCCGCCGAACCAGCCGTATCCCGGCCAGCCCTGCTGGAACGATCCCGTCACGGGGCAACCGCCTGCGCCCTCGGGGCAGCCGTATCCCCCGCAGCAGCCGGCGCCGTATCCTGGCCAACCGTGCCCGCCGCAGGAGCCGCCGCGCCACCATGTGCATCACAGCTACATCTGGCTCGGCAGCATCCAGGCAGGGGCCGCCATGTTCTTCGTGGTGCTCGTCTCGGGCTTCTCCGGGTTCGTGGGGGCGTTGGCCGATGGCGAGACCATCGGCGGCGACCTTCCCCTGCTCATGCTGGTCATCGGCGCCATCGTGCTGGGCCTCGTGCTCATCATCGGCTTGGTGGCGCTTTTCCAGTGGCTGTCGTACAAGCACCTGTACTACGTCATAGGCCCCGAGGAGTTCAACCTGTACTCGGGCATCTTCAACAAGAAGCGCGTTCACGTGCCCTACCAGCGCATACAGTCGGTCGATCAGCGTGCGTCGCTGCTCCAGCGCCTGTTCGGCGTGTGCACGGTGAGCATCGACACGGCGGGCGGCTCGAACAACAAGGCCGTTCAGGTGCCCTACGTGCAGAAATCGCAGGCCGAGCAGCTGCGCACCGAGCTGTTCGCGCGCAAGCAGTACGCGACGGCCGTCCAGGAGGGCATGGCGCCCCAGGAGGCTGCCGTGGCCGTGGCGGCTGCAAGTGGCGTGGTGCTGCCCCAGGCGGGAGCGGCCGGCCAAGCGGCGGCGGCGGGAGCGGGAGCCGCCGGGCAGGCTCCCCACAACGTGCTGGACGCGCCGGCCGAGATATGGACGGACGTGCGCGGCGTGTTCGGCGGGTCGGCCGTCGACACCGGCAAGGTGACCTACGAGTACGGCTTGAGCAACAAGGAGCTTTTGTTCACCGGCCTTTCGAACAACACGGCGTTCGTGCTCGTCATCTTGGGTATCCTGGGCGGGGCGGCCCAGTTCGCCAGCCAGATGGCGCCGGTTCTCACCGGCATGGTCGATCCCCTCGTCGGTCAGTTCATGCTTTTAAGCGGCCAGCTGTTCGGCGGCAACCTCGTGGCCGCCGGCGTGGCCTTGGTGCTGGTGGTCGCAGCCGTGATGTGGCTTCTGTCCATCGTGGGCAGCGCCATCTCGTTCGGCGGCTTCCGCGCCTGTCGGCGCGACAACCGCATAGAGGTGGAGCGCGGCCTGCTGCAGCACCAGTTCCAGGGCGTGAGCGTCGACCGCGTTCAGTCGGTCATCGTGAAGCAGAGCTTCATCCGCCGTTTGCTGGGATACTGCGAGCTCTCGCTCGGCAAGATCGATGCGGCGGCCGAAGGCTCCGACGAGCAGCAGAAGAGCCTGAGCCAGGGCCTGGTGGTGCATCCCTTCGTGAAGATGAGCCGCGTGCCCGAGATCCTCGCAGGGCTGGTGCCCGAGTTCGCCGGCGTGCCGGTAGAGAGCACGCCCGTGGCGCCCGTGGCCCTGCGCCGCGCGCTCATCCGTCGCGGCATCATCCAGGGAACGGGGCTGTGGCTCGCCGTCGTCATCGCCATCGGGCAGGTGTGCTCGAACGCATTCATCGTACCTGACGCCGATGGCCTCACGATCCTCTTCTATATCAATACCGGCGCCTTCATCGGCTATGCGCTGTGCCTCGTGCTGTTCGTGTTGGACTTGGTGGGTGCCGTTCTGTGGTTCCGAGGCTCCGGGTTCGCGTACAACGAGCATTTCATGCAGGTGAGCAACGGCGGCTTCGCCCGTGAGACCGTGAGCTTCCCGCGCAAGAAGATCCAGTTCGGCTACACGAAGACGAACCCGTTCCAGCGCCGCGCCCGCACGGCCACCGTGAGCGCCCGAACCGCGGCCGGCATCGGCGGCACCACGATTCGCCTGATCGACGTCTGTGAAGAAGATGCCCGCAGCTGGCTCGATTGGCTCAAGCCGCGGGGAAATGTGGTAGAGTGAGGCATTATGAGCGCACAGGTAACACCCGATGCATCGGACAGCCGAAGTAGCACTTCCCCTTTGCCGGAGCCTCCGGATGAAACCCCCGCGGGTTGCGAGCCCGCCGCGGCCACGGCGCCCACCGTGGCCCATTCCTCGGTAAGCGCGTTGGGCGAGGGCCACGTCGTTCGCGAGTACACCGTGGGGGAGGAGATAGCCAACTCCATCTCGCATGGCATAGGCATCGTGCTCGCCCTGGCGGCGTTGCCGTTCCTGGCCGTGCGCGCAGCCGCCCATCCCGAGAGCACCTATCTTGTGGCCGCGCTCGTGTACGCCTACTCCATGCTGCTCGAGTACACCATGTCCACGCTGTACCACGCCATCGCCGTCGACAAGGCGAAAAAGATATTCAAGGTGCTCGACCATAGCTGCATCTACCTGTTCATCGCCGGTTCCTACACGCCGTTCTGCCTCATCTCGCTCGCCGATTCGGGCGGCATGTGGCTGTGCGCGTTCGTGTGGGCCGTGGCGCTGGCGGGCGTGGCCAGCGAGACGTTCTGGGTGTTCCGCCCGCGCTGGATATCCGCCGTGCTCTACCTGCTCATGGGGTGGTGCGTCGTCTGGTTCCTGCCGCCGCTCGTCGCAGCGCTGTGGGGGCCGGGCCTGTGGCTGCTCGTGGGCGGCGGCGTGTGCTACACGATAGGCTGCATCTTCTACGTGCTGAAGAAGGTTCCCTATATGCATTCCATCTTCCACCTGTGGGTGCTGGCCGGAACGGTCTGCCAGTTCTTGGCCATCGCCTTCTATATTATGTAAGCGGCGCGTGCACGAGCGCGCGGGCATGACAGCCCCACGGTTGCCGGGGTGGAAGCGGCTCCGTACCCCTTCCCATCCTCCGGCGAGGCGCGAAAGCGCGAACGCGGGCCGCAGAGGCGGCTTCGCATGCATCCGCATCGCTTAGAAGGAGTGAGTTTCGCTTTCATGGACATAGGGATAAGCATCGTCGTCACGTTTTTGCTCGTTCTGGTTAACGGCTACTTCTCCATGTCGGAGATGGCCCTGGTCAACGCCAAGCACGTGCTGCTGCAGAAGGAGGCCGACGAGGGCGACAAGAAGGCCCAGCGCGCGTTGGGACTGGCAAGCGACTCGGGGCAGTTCCTGGCCACCATTCAGGTCGCCATCACGCTCGTGGGCTTCTTCGCGTCCGCTGCGGCGGCCACGAACCTGTCAGATCCGCTGGCCCAGTGGCTGTCCGGCTTCGGCGTTGGCTGGCTCTCGGTCATCGCACCCGGCTTGGCCCCCGTGCTCATCACGCTCATCGTGTCGTACCTGAGCATCGTGGTGGGCGAGCTCGTGCCGAAGCGCATGGCGCTGGCCGATGCCGAGCGCGTGAGCAAGACGGTGGCCGGCCCCCTGATGGTGTTCCAGAAGGTGGCGCGCCCGCTCGTGGCGCTGACCTCGGCCTCGGCCAACGGCCTGTCGCGCCTGCTGCGCATCAAGAACGCCGACGAGCGCCAGAGCGTGTCCGAGGAAGAGATCAAGTACATGGTCACGGACAATGACGAGCTGCTGCCCGCAGAGAAGCGCATGATCCACGATATCCTGGACTTAGGGGACATGACCGTGCACGAGATCATGCAGCCGCGCGTGGACATGATCCTCGTGGAGGACACGGAAACCGTGCGTCAGGCCGTCGACCGCATGCGCGGCACCGGCTACTCGCGCCTGCCCGTGTTCCACGAGGACATCGATCGTATCGTCGGCATCGTGCACTACAAGGACCTGCTCGCGCCCCTCATGGACGGCAAGGAGAACGAGCCGGTGGTGGCCTACGCCTACGAGGCCCTGTTCGTGCCCGAGACGAAAGACCTCTTCCCGCTTCTTTCCGAGATGCAAACGAATAGGCAACAGATGGCCATCGTGGTTGACGAGTACGGTGGCACCGATGGTTTAATTACGGTCGAGGACATTGTGGAGGAGATCGTCGGCGAGATCATCGACGAGTCGGACATCGAGAACAAGTTCATCACGCCGCTGTCGGACGGAACGTGGCTCGTGGACGGGCGCTTCCCCGTGGAGGATGCGCTGAAGCTTGGCTGGCCCGTCACGGAGTCGGATGACTACGAGACCATGGCCGGGTGGCTCATGGGCATGATCGACTTCGTTCCCCAGGTGGGCGACGAGTTCGAGTTCGGTGGGTACCGGTTCAAGATCCAGGCCATGCGGCGCAGGCGCATCTCGAACATCCGGGTGACGCGCGAGGTGGGTGCGGACAATGCGTCGGCCGTGCAGGCCGAGGAAGACGCGGGCCGCGGTCCTGCCGAAGCCGTTGCCGAAAAAGCCGAGCATCCTGCCTCCCACTGATAGTGCGGCGCCGAAGGTTCGACCAGGAGGCAGCGTGAACACCGAGAAGCGACTCTACCGCTCGCGCAATGCGCTCGTCGGGGGCGTGTGCGCCGGCGTTGCCGAGTACTTCAGCTTCGATCCGCTGGTCGCCCGCATCCTCACGGTGGCGCTCACGCTGTCCACGGCGGGCCTGTTCGCCGTCGCCTACGCGGCGCTGTGGGCCATCCTGCCCCTGGCTCCCAACGAGGCCGGCCCCGTGGAGGTCGAGCCCCATTCCGTGCACTCGGACACGTACGGCTCCGTGGATGTCGGCGCATCGCGGAACCGCGCCGACGACGCCGCTCGCGCCGCCTCCGAGGCGGCGGCTGCGCAGCAGCACCTCCCCTACGACGCCTATGCGGGCACGGGCCACGTGCCCCCCGAGCCGCCCACGGCCGAGGCTGCCGCGTGGGCGCACCGGGCGCAAAGCCAGGCACCCGGCTGGCAGGCGCCCGGTTGGCAGTCGCCCAACTGGCAGGCGCCGCCGAATGCAGGACGGGAACCGGTGGAAGGGGGATCGCCCCAGGTGCCGGGCGGCTACGCAGATCCGCTGCAGGCCGGGGTGCCGAGCAGCTGGCGCGCACCGGACGGTGCGGCCGTGCCGCCGCCCGTGACGATGCAGCAGCCACGGCGGAACGGTGGGGTGAAGGCGGCCGTGTTCACCGGGTCGTTCCTGCTGTTCTTCGGCATAGCCGCGCTGTTGGCCGAGAACATCGACGGGGTGTCATGGTGGCAGTTTTGGCCGCTTGTCCTTGCCATCATCGGCATCGTGCAGATGGTGGTCCCGGGGGTCCCGGGGCGCCGCATGCTCCAATTCGTGGACGGTCTCATGCTCTTCAGCCTGGGTGCCACGCTGCTGCTCTTCAGCCTGGGCGTAGTGGGCTGGACGTCCTTGCAGCTCATGTTTCTGAACCTATGGCCGCTGCTGCTCATGATGGCGGGGTTCTTCGTCATTGGCGGCGCGCTGCATGCGCCGTGGTGGACCCTGCTGGCAGGGCTGTGCTTCGTGGCGTTCTGCGTCTTGGGGGTGCTGTGGTTCTCGGTGCCGGGGCCAAACGACCTCATCGTGCTCACGTTGCCCTACGGCCGCGAGTTCGCCTTCCCCTTCGAAGTGAGCATTGCGGTTGTTCGCTAGCGTTGTCGCTTGCCTCCGCGCTCCGTCAACCGTGGCTCTGTTCGAAAAACGAGCGCCCGCCGAGGATGCATAACCACCTGCGCATCTGCGGCTTTCCTGTTTGTCAAGCGAACAAAACGTGGAGGCCGTCTCCACACTTTTTTGCCTACGCGGGGTCCCATGGGCTAAAATACACCTCGACAAAACAGCATATCGCCCCTTCGGCAGCAACCACCCCTTACAACCTACTACGCTGTCACCGCTCCGGCGGCGTGGTCGTGCGCTGTTCATTGAAAGGTAATCGAGGTTTGACTGACAGACGATACAAGCAGCGGAAGTCGAGCATTGTCGCGAAGATCGCGGCAGTCGGGTGCGCGTCCATCGTGCTCGCCGGGTGCATCGGCTTCGGCATCGCCTCCGCTGGCGGCAGCGCGCAGGAAGTTGATGCGTTCGGCATCGACGCCATGAGCGCCCCCGTGTCCGAGGCGGATACCGCGACGTTCGCCGAGAGCGCGACCGATTCTTCCGCGCACGAGGCCACGGTGCTCGCCAGCACGGCGAAGCGCGACATCTCCAAGGGCATCGAGGCCATAGAGGCCGAGGAGGAAGCCGCCCGCATCGCCGCCGAGGAGGCCGCCCGCGCCGAGGAGGCCGCCCGCGTGGCCGCCGCCGAAGCCGCCAAGGCCGAACAGCAGGCGAGGGCCGCCCAGGACAGCGCCGCCTCCGCGCTGGCCAGCTTGCCCGATGTGGACTTCTCCGTGGGCAAGGAGGCCTTCATCTCCACGTGGTCCCAGCGCATCGACGCCTATCTTTCCGGCTCACCGCTGGCGGGGCAGGGCGTGACGTTCGCCACGGCCGCCTGGGAATACGGCGTGGATCCGCGTTGGTCGCCCGCCATCTCCAACACCGAGAGCTCGAAGGGTGTGAAGTGCTTCAAGGATCACAACGCCTGGGGCTGGGGCCAGTCGAGCTGGGGGAGCTGGGAAGAGGCCATCAACGCCCATGTGGCCGGACTTGCGAGCGCTTACGGATACTCAATCACGTACGGCGCGGCGATGAAGTACTGCCCGCCGAACTACGACCACTGGTTCAACGCGACGCTGGGCCAGATGCAGATGATCTAAACGTTTCGCCGGCCGCCGGGCCGGCGAAACTGTTTTCCGCCTCGGAACCCATGATGCCAGCCTGCCTGTAGCTGCTCTACGGGCGGGTTTCGCCGCTTTCCTGCGCGCGGGGCTTGCAGTATGCTAGGGCACGGCAGGAAATCGGCGCACGGGCGCTTGGTGAAAGGATCGGTATGAGCAACGTGATCGTCGTCGGCTGCGGCCGCGTGGGTTCGCAGTTGGCGAACATGCTGTCGGACAACGGCAACAACGTGTGCGTCATCGACAAGAACGCCGACGCGTTCGCGAACCTGGGGCGCAACTTCAACGGCTCTACGGTGCAGGGCCTCGGTTTCGACGAGGAGACGCTCGTGAAGGCCGGCGTGGAGGACTGCGACGTCATCGCGGCCGTCACCCAGTTCGACAACACGAACCTCATGGTGGCCGAAGTGGGCAGCCGCCTGTACGGCGTGCCCCATGTCATCGCCCGCCTGTACAACCCCGACCACGAGCGCGCCTACATGCAGCTGGGCATCGACCACGTGTGCGGCACGTCGCTCGTTGCCGAGGACGTGTTCAGCAAGATCGTGTCGGGCCACGGCGCGCACATCGACACGTTCGGCGAGTTCGAGGTGCTGCGCTTCTCGCTCGACCTGAGCTGGCGCGACACCGACCATCCCACCATCCGCGTGTCCGAGATGGAGCGCGACCACGACATCCGCATCATCGCGTTCGAGCGCGCCGACGGCTCGGCCTCGTCCATCCCCACGCGCGACTCGATCCTCTACCAGGGAGATTCCGTGCTCGCCTGCGTGCGCCACGAGCTGATCGGGGCGTTCTCTCGCTACATTCAGGACTAGGAGAATTCCATGTACATCGTTATCGCCGGCGGCGGCAAGATCGGGGAGTACCTGGCCAGCGTGCTGCTGGGAAGCGGCAACGACGTGGCCGTGATCGAGGAGAACCTGCAGACGGCCGACCATCTGTCCATCGTGCTGGAAGGACGCTACCTCGTTATCCACGGCGATGGGTGCGACTCGAAGTACCAGGAGGATGCCGGCATCCGCAAGGCCGACGTGTTCGTGGCCACCACGGGCCAGGACGACGACAACCTGGTGTCGTGCGAGATCGCCCAGCGCGTGTTCAATGTGCCGCGCTGTATCGCGCGCGTTAACAATCCGAAGAACCTGCGCATCTTCCGCGAGGTGGGCATCGAGAGCGTGTCATCCACCACGCTCATCGCGAACCTTATCGAGGAGGAGACGCTGTTGGGCAGCGTGAGCGTGGCCTCGTCGCTCACGCACGGCAACGTGGTGCTCACCGAGATCACCGTGCCGCGCATGCGCTACCATTCCAACGAAGCCGGCATTTTGGCCGAAAGCGTGCCTATGCCGGAGAACAGCCTAATAGCCGCCGTGTCGCCCAAAGACGACGACAACGTGGAAGTGGTGGGCGAGGAAACCGTGCTCTACCCCGGCGACAAGGCCATCGTCGTAGCCGACACCGAAGTCCTCGACGAGGTGCGCTCCCTGTTCAAAGGACTCTAGGCTCCGGCGGCCTGCCGGTCGGCCTCGTTGGCCATCGGCGCAACCTGAGTGTGCTCCTTCTATTCCTCGTGCGCCGCGCGCAGCTCCTCGAGGGCCTCGGGCGGGGTGTGGGCGCAGGTGCCGTCGCCCAGCGCGACCACCTGCACGGAGTCGCCGGGCTTCACCTCGCCGTCCTCCAGCGCCACGAAGAACACGCCCTCGCGGGGGAAGATGCAGTCGCCGGCCAGGTGGTAGATGGCGCACTTCGTGTGGCACACCTTGCCGATCTGGGAGAGCTCCAGGAGCGCCCCGCCCACGCGCAAGCGCGTGCCCAACGGCAATGCCAGCAGGTCGATACCCTCGGTGGTGACGTTCTCTGCGAAATCGCCCTCGGCCACGTCGAGGCCCATGGCCTGCGCCTTCTCGACGGACTCCCACGCCAGTAGCGATACCTGGCGGTGCCAGTCGCCGGCGTGCGCGTCGCCCGCCACGCCGCGGTTCGCCTCGATGGCGGCACCGCCCGCACACGGCGTCTTGCGGCCGCCCTTGCGCCGTGACGTGTTCACCGACCGCACGCGGCCCTCCCTGCATTCCTCCATCTCGCCTGCCCTTCTCTCGAATGCCTAGTATTTCTATAGGAAATATATACTACTTGATCGAGGATAAGCAAGTCAAGGGCGTCGCGCCCAAGGCTCGACACTTTCCGTGAAGTGCGCCGCTCGGGGGCTTGTTTGCGGTATGCTGGTTGCCATCAGGTACGACGTGGGAAAGGGACCGGCGTGATCAACCGTTACACGCGCCCGGCAATGGGCGCCATCTGGGAGCTTGAGAACAAGTTCTCCATCTGGAAGGAAATCGAAGTGCTGGCGTGCGAGGCGCAGGCCGAGCTGGGGAAGTCGGGCATCACGAAGGAGGAGGCCGCGTGGATCCGCGCGCACGCCGACTTCACCGTGGATCGCATTGACGAGATCGAGAAGGTGACGAACCACGATGTCATCGCGTTCACCACGAACATGGCCGAGTACATCGACGCCGACGTACCCGAGGGCCAGGAGCCGCCCAGCCGCTGGGTGCACTACGGCATGACGTCGTCCGACCTGGGCGACACGGCACTGTCCTACCAGATCACGCAGGCCATCGACATCATTCTCGAAGATATCAAGCAGCTGGGTGAAACGTGCAAGCGCCGCGCCTTCGAGTTCCAGGAGACGCTGTGCGTGGGCCGCACGCACGGCATCCACGCCGAGCCCATGACGTTCGGCATGAAGTTCGGCAGCTGGGCCTGGGCCCTCAAGCGCGCCCAGACGCGCATGGAGGAGGCCCGCAAGGTGGCCGCCACGGGCGCCATCAGCGGTGCCGTGGGCACGTACTCCAGCATCGACCCGTTCGTCGAGCAGTTCGTGTGCGAACGCCTGGGGCTTGAGGCCGATCCGCTGTCCACGCAGGTGCTGGCGCGCGACCGCCACGCGCAGGTTATGGCCGGCCTCGCGGTGACGGCGTCCACGCTGGAGTCCATCGCCATGCAGGTGCGCCTGCTGCAGCAGTCCGACGTCATCGAGGCCGAGGAGCCGTTCGCGAAGGGCCAGAAGGGGAGCAGCGCCATGCCGCACAAGCGCAACCCCATCACGGCCGAACGCGTCTGCGGCCTGGCCCGCACCGTGAAGGGCAACGCGCAGGTGGCCTTCGACAACGTGGCGCTGTGGTACGAGCGCGACATCAGCCACTCCGGCGCCGAGCGCGTCGCGCTGGCCGACAGCTTCATCGCGCTCGATTACATGTTCGGCAAGATGCAGTGGATGCTCGACGGCCTGCAGACCTACCCCGCCAAGATGGAACAGAACCTGTGGCGCACGAAGGGCCTCATCTTCAGCTCGAAGGTGCTGCTGGCGCTCGTGGACACTGGCATCAGCCGCGAGGACGCGTACGTCATCGTGCAACGCAACGCCATGAAGGTGTGGGAGGACATCCAGAACGCCGTGGACGGCCCCACCTACCGCGAGAACCTCGAAGCCGACCCCGAGGCGAACCTTAAGCCCGAGGTGCTCGACGAGATCTTCGACCCCTGGGACTTCCTCACCCGCAAGGACGTGGTGTTCGACCGCCTGAAGGAATTGGAGTTCTAAGCGTTCCGTTTCGCCACACGAACGCGAGCAAGGAGCTTTCCATTCGGAGGGCTCCTTTTTTCAAGAAGCGCAGCGACGTCGCGTCGCCTTACTGCCAGGCGCGCCTTTCCCTTACCCGACCGGCTTCCACACCCTTACCAGGCAGTACTTCTTCGGCTCGCCGTCGATGGGCTTGTCGTCGATGTTGGCGTAGGTGACGATGGAGCCTTGCGAGCCGGTGGTGGCCAGGTACTCGCCGTAGTCGTCGGCGCCGTTCTCGGGCTGGAGGGCGAAGTACTCGTTCGTCTCCAAGTCGATGCCGCACACGGTGCGCTTCGACTTGACGATGAAGCATCCGCCGCACCAGGCGGGGGCTGCCGTGGGCGCGAGGCTGAACGAGAACCAGGGTGCGCCGCTGTAGTTGCCGTCCGCAACGGGGGACGCGGGCGTGTACGTGCCGATCTGGGAGATGCCGTCGCCGTAGTTGTACCAGGCGTCGAACGAGAACGAGAACCCGTTGTCGCCGTAGCCCGCCTCCAGCGGGCGCATGGAGCGTGGCAGCACCATGGTGTCCAGCACGCTGCCCGATGCGGCATCCAGGCGGGTGAGCTGGTAGTACGTGCCCGCAGTGTCCGCGCGCGGCGTGATGACCACGGAGTCGGCCAGCGCGTAGGGCGGCGTGCACGGCCTACCGTGGGACGTGTAGACGGTCTCGACGTCGCCTGATCCCAGGGAAGCGCGCTTGACCAGGGAGTCCTCGGCGCTGTAGTCGCCGTCGACCTTGGGCAGGACCTGCCAGAACGCGTAGGCGCCGGATGCTGCGATCGTGGGGGTCTCCCACTGGCCGTCGCCTTCGTCCGCCAGGCGCGGATCGCCGGCCACGCCGTCGGTCAGGCGCGCCGTGTACACGCGCCAGAGTCCGTCGAGGATGTCGGCCTCCGTCCACACGAGGCCCGACGCCGTGGCGCGCACGTCGTAGATCTCGAAGCCCTCGTCCTGGCCCACGGCCTTTTCCAGCACCGTGGACAGGTTTCCGCTGCCAAGCGACAGCAGCCCCACCTGCGCGAGCGGCTTCGCCTCCTCCGTGGGCAGCAGGCAGGCGGCCACGTCGTCGCCGCTGGCCCAGACGAGCGAGCCGTAGGGCAGCTCGGCTCGCACGGACAGGCCCATGCGGGTGGCGGCATCCTCCACGAGGGCGAACGCGCTCTCGGAATCGGACGTGTTCAACGTGGTCACGGCCGAGGCGGGCACTTCGAGCACCGTCACGTTGCCGGCAGCCTCCTCACGCTGCTTGAGGACCACGGAGGCCGCACCGCCGGCCGCCGCGAGCGCGGTCACGCCGATGGCGCCGAACAGGAAGTGGCGGCGCGTGAGCAGGATCTCCCCGCCGTTCGGCGTGGGAACGTGGACGCCGCCACCGCCGGAACCGGAGCCTGCGCCTCCTGCGCCGCGCCGGTGCACGCCTCCGGAGCCGAGCGCATCGCCGGGCCCGACGGAGGCCTTCTGCGCGGCGCTCCTGCGTGCTGCTTGCCGCGAGGCGCCCGATCCTCCCAGGCCGCCGCTGCCAAGGCCGCCCACGTTTCCCACGTGGCCGCCGCGGGGGTTGGGCTTGCCGCCGGCGTAGGTGCCGCCGCCTGGCCTCGCATTGCGGCGCTGGGCGTTGCGCGCGCCGACACGGCTGGGTTTCGCGTGGTGGGCATGTGTTGATCTGCGGGTTACCATGGTGGATATTGTGTCATTTCCCGCACAGGTTCCAGCTGCTTCAGGGGTAATTGCTACAATAAACGCAAACACGACCTGAACGCTCGGAGCGGAGCGCGTATGGGATACGCGGCCAGGTGGGATCCGAGCCGGTGACGACTTGAGGTGGTATCCATGAGCAACGAGACGCGACGTATACTGCTTGTTGAAGACGAGAAGGCCATCCGCGATGCGGTGACGGCCTATCTCGAGCGCGAGAACTACTGGGTGACGGCGGTCGGCGACGGCCAGGAAGCGCTCGAGGAGTTCTCGAAGCACCACTTCGACCTGGTCATCCTCGACCTCATGCTGCCCCGCGTGCCGGGCGAGCGCGTCTGCCGCGCCATCCGCGACAACTCCGACGTGCCCATCATCATGCTCACCGCGAAGGGCGAGGTGGAGGACCGCATCATCGGCCTGGAGCTGGGCGCCGACGACTATCTGGTGAAGCCGTTCAGCCCGCGCGAGCTCGTGGCCCGCGCCCGCGCCCTGCTGCGCCGCGTGCACGCCGACAGCGAGCCGCAGCGCGAGGTGCTGGAGTTCGGCGAGCTCACCATCGATGTTTCGGGCCACAAGGTGCTGGTGAACGGCGAGGAGATCGACCTCACGGCCAGCGAGTTCAAGCTGCTCACCACGCTGTCGCGCTATCCTGGCCGCGTGTACTCGCGCATGGAGCTGGTGGAGAAGGTGCTCGGCTACGACTTCGAGGGCTACGAGCGCACCATCGACTCGCATGTGAAGAACCTGCGCGCGAAGATCGGCGACAACCCGCGCAGCCCGAAGTGGCTGCATACCGTTCACGGCGTGGGCTACCGCTTCGAAGACCCGACCAAAGTCCAGCAGTAAGCACCGCGTGAGCGCCTCGAGCGTGAGCGCATAACCGTGCAGGAGGAGCGAAGCGTGCAAGACTCGGCGACGACCGGACCCATCGGCAAGGCGGGCGCGGACGACGCCGGTGCGGGCAAGCACAAGCGCCCGGGTTGGGACAACCTGTCGTATACGACGCGCGTGACGGCGGCGTTCGCCTTCATCGCGGCCATGACCGCCCTGGTGGCCATCGGCGTGGTGTCGTTCGTGTGGGAGCAGCATTTCCAAACGTACACGCGCGAGAACATGGTGTCGACCGCCGAGTCCGTGGCCAAGGACATCGCGGCGAACTACGAGAAGTCGGGCACGTTTGACGCGCAGACGCTCGCGCCCGCGCGCTACATGGTCAACGTCACGCCGAGCATCGGCATGCGCGTCGTGGACAACACGGTGCCCGCGAACAGCGAGCAGTCGGTTGTGTTCGACTCCACGCTCGTCGAGAATGGCGAGGACGCCGCCGACGGGGTGTCGCTCGTGCCCAAGCATGCCAAGCCCGAGCAGATGGTCACGGTGCCCATCGAGGTGAAGAGCCCCGACAACGAGATGACCCAGGCCGTGGGCTCGGTGAGCGTGTGGGTGCTCGGCTCCGATACGCTGCTGCGCTCCACCGACGAGGAGTTCCGCAACAAGTCCTACCAGGCCATGTTCTTCGCGGCCGCCATGGCCATCCTGCTGGCCTCGTGCATCGGCTTCCTGTTCGCCCGCAACCTGGTGGGCCCCATCAACCGCATGACCAAGACGGCGAAGGCCATCAAGGAAGGCGACCTGTCCGCCCGCACCGATCTGCACGGCGAGGACGAGATCGCGCGCCTGGGAGAGACGTTCGACGAGATGGCCGACTCGGTGGAGAAGGACCGCGAGCTGGAGCGGCGCCTGACCACCGACGTGGCGCACGAGCTGCGCACGCCGCTCATGGCCATTCAGTCCACGGTGGAGGCCATGGTGGACGGCGTTTTCGAAGCCGACCCCGAGCACCTGGAGACGGTGAACTCGGAGGTGCAGCGCCTAAGCCGCCTGGTGGACTCATTGCTGAAGCTCTCGCGCCTGGAGAACCGCGCGAACCCCATGAAGGAGGAGGTCGTGGACGTGGGCCAGCTCATCAGCGGCATCATCGCCACGCACGACGCCTTCGTCACCGACTCGGGCCTCACGTTGGAGTACCAGGCCGACGAGGGCGTGCGCGTGCTGGGCGACGCCGATATGATACGCCAGGCCACGGCCAACCTCATCTCGAACGCCGTTCGCTACACGCCCGAGGGCGGCCACATCACCGTGCAGGTGAAGCGGGGCGACCTCATGGCCTCCATCGCGGTGCGCGACACGGGAATCGGTCTCTCGCCCGAGGAGTGCAAGATGGTGTTCTCGCGCTTCTGGCGCGCCGACGCCGGACGCAACCGCGAGAGCGGCGGCCTGGGCATCGGCCTGGCCGTGGTGAAGGAGATCGTCGACCGACACGGCGGCTGGGTGCAGGTGGAGGGCCGCAAGGACGAGGGCGCCTGCTTCACCATCCACATCCCGCTGTACGACGAGGGCCGCACGCCCAAGGCGCGCCAGCAGAAGCCCAAGCAGGCAAAGGTGCCGAAGGTTGCGAAGGGCAAAGAAAAACAGCGCCCGAAGGGGCATAGATAGCCAAACTGCGCGATAATGAGGCGCGCATGAAAAACGCTGCGGCCCGAGGAGAGCGCGCGGCGTGTCGATGAAAGGACAGAGCAGCATGACCGGAATGGACATCAAGCCCGACGCGCAAGGCAAAGTGCGCGACCTCTACGACTTGGGGGACAAGCTCTTGTTGGTGGCGTCGGACCGCATTTCCGCGTTCGACTACATTCTGGAAGACGAGATCCCGCACAAGGGCGCGGTGCTCACGCAACTGTCGTGCTTCTGGTTCGAGCTCCTGGACGGCGTGGTGGAGAACCACCTGATATCCGCCGACGTGGCCGACCTGCCCGAGCAGTTCAAGCCGTACTCCGACTATCTGCGCGGGCGCTTCATGCTGGTGAAGAAGGCTGACATGTTCCCTGCCGAGTGCATCGTTCGCGGCTACCTGGCCGGCAGCGGCCTCAAAGAGTACGAGAAGCAGGGAACCGTGTGCGGCATCGAGCTGCCCGAGGGCCTCGTGAACTCGTCGAAGCTGCCCGAGCCCATCTTCACGCCGTCGACGAAGGCCGAGATCGGCGACCACGACGAGAACATCAGCTTCGAGCGCCTCGTGGAGATCATCGGCGAGGACGACGCCTCCCAGCTGCGCGACCTGGCCCTCAAGGTGTACACGACGGCACGCGACCACGCGGCCGAGCGCGGCGTGATCATCGCCGACACGAAGTTCGAGTTCGGACGCATCGACGGCCAGATCATCCTGGCTGACGAGGTGCTGACCCCCGACTCGTCCCGCTTCTGGCCAGGCGACGAGTACGCCGAGGGCAAGGACCAGCCCAGCTTCGACAAGCAGTTCGTGCGCGACTGGCTGAACGCCAACTGGGATCGCCAGGGCAACCCGCCCCGCCTGCCCCAGGACATCATCGAGAAGACGAGCGAGAAGTACATCCAGGCCTACGAGAAGATTACGGGCAGGCCTTTCGTTCCTTTTGCCTAACGGCAACCGGAACTCCTCGACGCGGCGGGCTTCTGTGGCACCCGATCTCGCGGCGAGGCCGAGGCCTCACGTACCGGAGTACGCTTCGCCCTCGCTCTCCCCACGATCTCGGGCATCACAGAAGCCCTCGCTGACTTTTTTGTTTCCTACGAGTTTGAATTGAGAGCATTATGTCCCAACGCAACCCCATGAACGACCGGTACCAGACCGACGAGCATCGCGGTCAGACGCGCAAGAGCGCAGCGGCCATGAAGCCGAAGTCGAAGGCGGCCGCCTCGGTACGCGTGCAGCCTAAAGAGAAGACGAAGCAGCAGAAGAAGGCCGAGAAGAAGGTGGCCCGCCAGAAGCAGAGCGATCTGGACCGCAAGTACTACAACCCGCCCACGCCGCAGTACAAGCGCCTGCGCAAGATCTGGTGGGCTCTGCTCATCGGCGCTATCGCGGCCACGGCGCTGTCGTGGGTGGGCCGCTCGTGGTTCCCGGACGCGGTGAGCTACGTCATGCTGGGCGCGGCCTACGTCTGCATCATCGGCGCCCTGTACGTGGACTTCTCGAAGATCCGCAAGGTGCGCCGCGCCTATCAAGAGCAGATGGAGGCTTCGAAGTCCAAGGAGCAGCGCGCCTTGGAGAAGCAGCAGAAGGCCGCCCAGAAGGCCCAGAAGGCCGAGACCGCCGGGGCTCCCGCCGAAGAGGAGAAACCGAAGAAGCGCGGCCTGTTCGGCAGCGGCTTCCGACTTTCGAAGGCCGAGCAGGCCAAGGCCGAGAAGCAGGAGGCCGAGGCTGCCGATGGCGACGAGGGCAACGCTGCGTTCGAGCGCGGCAAGGCGAACGCCAAGGCCGCGGCCGATGCCGCAAAGAGCCAGTCCCCTAAGGGTTCGAAAAAGTAAGGGAGATTCTTCATGGTTTCTCGCGTGTATGTTGAGAAGAAGCCCGGCTTCGACGTGGAGGCGCAGCAGCTCGCGCACGAGCTGCGCGACATCTTAGGGATCGAGCGGCTCGAAGGCCTGCGCCTGGTGAACCGCTACGACGTGGAGGGCATCTCGGACGAGTTGTTCGAGCAGTGCGTGCCCACGGTGTTCAGCGAGCCGCAGTCCGACGTGGCCGCTTTGGAGATGCCGGCGGCGGAGGGCGCGGCCGTGTTCGCGGTGGAGTACCTGCCCGGGCAGTTCGACCAGCGCGCCGACTCGGCCAGCGAGTGCATCCAGCTGATCAGCCAGGGCGAGCGCCCCGAGGTGCGCAGCGCGAAGGTGTACCTGCTGGAGGGCCCGCTCGCCGACGAGGACGTGGCCGCCATCAAGCATTACGTGATCAACCCCATCGAGGCGCGCGAGGCCTCTCTCGAGCCGCGCGAGACGCTGCGCATGGAGCAGCCCGTGCCGCCCATGGTGGAGACGGTGGAGGGCTTCCTCGACCTGGACGAGGCGGGGCTCGCGGTGTTCATCGCCGACCGCGGCCTGGCCATGGATCTGGCCGACCTTGCGTTCTGCCAGCGGTACTTCGCGGAGGAAGGGCGCAACCCCACCATCACCGAGATCAAGATGATCGACACCTACTGGTCCGACCACTGCCGCCACACCACGTTCGGCACGGTGCTCGACGACGTGCGGATCGACGACGAGGCCGTGCGGGCGGCCTTCGAGAAGTACCTGGCCATGCGCCACGAGCTGGGCCGCGACGAGAAGCCGGTGTGCCTCATGGACATGGGCACCATCGGCGCACGCTGGCTGAAGGCGAAGGGCATCCTCACCGGGCTCGACGAGTCCGAGGAGATCAACGCCTGCACCGTGAAGGTGAAAGTGGACGTTGACGGCGAGGAACAGGACTGGCTGTACCTGTTCAAGAACGAGACGCACAACCACCCCACCGAGATCGAGCCGTTCGGCGGCGCGGCCACCTGCGTGGGCGGCGCCATACGCGACCCGCTTTCCGGGCGCAGCTACGTGTACCAGGCCATGCGGCTCACCGGCTCGGCCGACCCGCTTGTGCCCGTGAGCGAGACGCTGCCCGGCAAGCTGCCGCAGCGCAAGCTCGTGACCACGGCCGCGGCGGGCTATTCGTCGTACGGCAACCAGATCGGCCTTGCAACCGGCCAGGTGAACGAGCTGTACCATCCCGGCTATGCGGCCAAGCGCATGGAGATCGGCGCCGTGGTGGGCGCGACGCCGGCCGACCATGTGCGGCGCGAGACTCCGGCCCCGGGCGACGTGATCGTGCTCCTGGGCGGGCGCACGGGCCGCGACGGCATCGGCGGCGCCACGGGATCGTCGAAGGCGCACAAGCTGGAATCGCTCGAGACGTGCGGGGCCGAGGTGCAGAAGGGCAACGCGCCGGTTGAGCGCAAGATCCAGCGCCTGTTCCGCCGCGGCGACGCATGCCGCATGATCAAGCGCTGCAACGACTTCGGCGCGGGCGGCGTGTCCGTGGCCGTGGGCGAGCTGGCCGACGGCCTGTTCGTCGACCTGAACAAGGTGCCGAAGAAGTACGAGGGCCTGGACGGCACGGAGCTTGCCATCGCCGAGAGCCAGGAGCGCATGGCCGTGGCGCTTGCGCCCGAGGACGTGGACGCGTTCATCGCGCTCGCGTACGAGGAGAACCTCGAGGCCACGCCTATCGCCGAGGTCACCGAAGAGGCGCGGGTGCGCATGGAGTGGAACGGCTCCACCATTGTGGACGTGAGCCGCGACTTCCTCAACAGCAACGGCGCGGCTAAGCATCAGGACGTGCGTGTGGTGCCGGGCGGCGGCTACGAGCGCACGTGGGAGGGCGAGACGCTGGCCGAGCGCCTGGGCGCGCTCGTGCGCGACCTGAACGTGTGCTCGAACAAGGGCCTGTCGGAGCGCTTCGACTCCACCATCGGCGCGGCCACGGCGCTCATGCCGTTCGGCGGCGCGCGCCAGCTCACGCCCGCAATGGCCATGGTGGCGAAGCTGCCCGTGTTCGGCGAGACCTCCACGGTGAGCGGCATGGCCTGGGGCTTCAACCCGTACCTCACGGCGGCGAACCCGTTCGTGGGCTCGTATGTCGCCGTGGTGGAGAGCGTGGCGAAGCTGGCGGCCGCCGGTTTCGCGCGCGAGGACATGTACCTCACGTTCCAGGAGTACTTCGAGAAGCTGCGCGACGAGCCCGAGCGCTGGGGCAAGCCCGCTGCAGCCGTGCTGGGCGCGCTGATGGCGCAGGTGGACCTGGGCGTGGGCGCGATCGGCGGCAAGGACTCCATGTCCGGCAGCTTCGAGCAGCTTGACGTGCCGCCGACTTTGGTGTCGTTCGCGACGGCCGTGGGGTCGATCGATCGCGTGACGTCTCCCGAGTTCAAGGGGGCGGGCCGCCGGGTGGCGCGCATCGCGCCCGCGGCTTACGACGGCGTGGTGCCCGAGGCGGCGGGGCTGCTGGAGGCCATCGCGGTTGTGGAGCGCTTGATCGGCGAGGGCGCGGCGCTCGCCGTGTCGACGCCCGGCTACGGCGGGACGGCCGAGGCCCTGTTCAAGATGAGCGTGGGCAACGGCATCGGGCTGGCGCTGGACGAAGCCGTGACGGCCGACGAGCTGTTCGCTCCCGCCTACGGCAGCTTCCTCGTGGAGCTGGCCGACGACGCCGCAGTGCCCGCCGCCGGCGACGCCGTGCGCGTCGACGTGCTGGGCGAGACGACGGAGGCCTACGAGTTCGCCGCCTGCGGCGAGACGATCCCCCTCGCCAACCTGCAAGAGGCCTGGGAATCGCAGCTGGAGCCCGTGTTCCCGTACCGTGCCGAGGGCGAGCGCGTGGAGCCGGTGTCCTTCAGCAGCGCTGCGCCCCTCACCTACAACGGAACCATCGCGCGCCCGCGCGTGGTGATCCCCGTGTTCCCGGGCAACAACTGCGAGTACGACTCCGCGCGCGCCTTCGAGCAGGCGGGGGCCGTGGTGGATACGTTCGTCATCAACAACCTTACGCCCGACAAGGTGGCCGAGAGCACGGCCGAGCTGGTGAGGCTCATCAACAACAGCCAGATCATCATGCTGCCGGGCGGCTTCTCCGGCGGTGACGAGCCTGACGGTTCCGCCAAGTTCATCACGGCGTTCTTCCGTGCCCCCGCGGTGACGGAGGCGGTGCGCGACCTGCTGCAGAACCGCGACGGGCTGATGCTCGGCATCTGCAATGGCTTCCAGGCGCTCGTGAAGCTGGGCCTGGTGCCGTTCGGCGACATCCGTCCCATGGACGAGACCTGCCCAACGCTCACGTTCAACAACATCGGCCGCCACCAGAGCCGCCTCGTGCGCACGCGCGTGGCGTCTAGCCTGTCGCCGTGGCTCTCGCGCTGCGAGGTGGGCGACGTGCATACGGTGCCGGTGAGCCATGGTGAGGGCCGCTTCGTGGCGAGCGACGAGCTGCTCGCCCAGCTGCGCGACGCCGGCCAGATAGCCACGCAGTACGTGGGGGCGGACGGCCAGCCGTCCATGGACCTGGGCGTGAACCCCAACGGTTCCGCCTGGGCGGTCGAGGGCATCACGAGCCCCGACGGCCGCGTCCTCGGCAAGATGGGCCACAGCGAGCGCCGCGGCGCGGGCCTGTACCAGAACGTCCCCGGCGACCTGTTCCAGCCCTTGTTCGAAGGCGGCGTGGGCTACTTCACCGACTAATTGGCATGGAGGGGACGGTTCCCCTTTATGCCATTCCAGGCGGCGCGTCCTTTGGGGTGCGCCGCTTTCTCGATCGCAAAGGACGGGATGCCCATGGAGCCCGAATTCGTCAACCTCACGCCGGAGAACCTCGCCGACGAGCACCTTTCCTGCATCATCCGCGTCAAAAAGCCCCATCCGGGCGTCGAGGCGAAGCGCCGATGGCTGGCCGACCGCCTGCGCGAGGGCCACGTGTTCCGCAAGCTGCAGGTGAAGGACCCGGTGTTCATCGAGTACGCCCCGCTTGAGACGGCGTGGGTCCCCATCGTGGGCGACAACTTCCTGTACGTGTACTGCCTCTGGGTGTTGGGCGCGTCCAAGGGAAAAGGATACGGGCGCGCGCTCATGGAGCACTGCCTTGCCGATGCGCGCGAGCGGGGCAAGTCGGGCGTGTGCATGCTGGGCTCGAAGAAGCAGAAATCGTGGCTGTCCGACCAATCGTTTGCGAAGAAGTTCGGCTTCGAGGCGGTGGACGCCACGGACGACGGGTACGAGCTGCTCGCCTTGTCGTTCGACGGCACCGTGCCGGCGTTCGCGCCGCGCGCCAAGGCGCAGAGGATCGAGCACGACGAGCTGACGATCTACTACGATTTCCAGTGCCCCTACGTGCCCGGGCATATCGCCGCGGTGCAGCGGTACTGCGAGGAGAACGATGTCCCGCTGACGTTGATCCAGGTTGATTCACTGCAAACGGCGAAGGACCTGCCCTGCGTGTTCAACAACTGGGCCGTGTTCTACAAAGGCACGTTCGAGACCGTGAACCTGCTGGACACCGCGTATTTGAAAAGGATTCTCAAGAAGTAGGCGAAACTCCGGCGAAGGAGGTGCGAGGTGGGTTTTCTTGAAAGCTTCAACCGCGGGCTGAGCGGGGATGACGGCCACGCGTTCGCGGGCAGGCAGGTGGCGTGCTCGCACTGCGGCGGCAGCGCGTTCGACGAACGGTCGGCGCAGCTCAACACGATGGGCCTCACGTTCCTCGACCTTGATTGAGCGAACAGGAGCGCCACGGTCCTCGTCTGCAAGGACTGCGGCCACCTCGAATGGTTCTTGTGACACAGGTGCGGAAAGGTATCAAATAGAAACCGATTTCCTGTCGCTATTTGATAGAAATCGCGATTTTGATCAAATAGGATTTGGGAAGCGCAGTGCTTGGCGGCTGCGGCGCACGTGTTCGCTTCGGACGTCAAAAAAGCGGAGGATTCATCAATTCTCCGCTTTCATCTGGGGAAATAATACCACAAAACGCGTGAAAAGTCGAGTCGTGCATGTACGCGGGGTTCGCGGTATAACCCTGTGCGAGGTGATGCGCATGGGTTTCGATCTGACGATACCGCCGCAGCTGCAACGGGCCGCTGCGCGGGAGGATCTGGCCGTCTGCAACGAGGCGACGGCGAAGCACGGGCTGCGGCTGACCGAGCCGCAGATGATGGAGCTGGTCGAGCGTCGCGGAGAGGCGCTGCGCGCGACGGGACGCGTGGAGTTCGGGCGCGGGGTGGTGCGCGAGCTGGTGCGCGGGTTCTGCGATTCGCCGTACCTCTCGCAGGAGAACTACGCCGAGGCCATCGCGGACGTGCAGGACGTGTTCTACCGCCGCAAGGAGGACGCCGAGGCGGCGGACGAGCCGATAGCCGATGACGATCTGGTTGAAGCGCTTCGCCATGCGTTCGATGGCGAGGCGGCAGGGTCGGCGCAGCTTCTGGCCGATGTTCCGGTCGCAACGCTGCGAATGTATGCAGCGCGCGGCCGGACGGGCGAATACGACGAGAAGACGCAGGCCGAGACATTCGAGGAGGAGGCTGCCCATGACGGAGCCGGGGAAAGCGTGCGGGATGAGCTCAGCCGCGTGCTGGACGACGAGCGGTGGGAGCGCCCCGGCAACGAGTACGCCGACGGCTTCTACGACGGGTACCACGAGCTCTACCGCATCGGGTTCGACGCCAACAGCCGCATTGGGGGCTCGTCTCTCGGCTGACGGGGCTGTGGACAACGAGGCGCGCCAGGTTGCCGGCGCGCGCGGTGCAGGTGCCCCGCCCGAGGCCGGAGAGCGCACGCACGGCCTGGGTCCCACGGCATCGGCAGGCGACGAACACGCCCATGCCGCGTCCTCTGTCGAATACGTGCAGTTGGCGCTCTGGCAGGTGCTCGCGAAGCAGGTCGCGCTCTACACGATGGGGGAGAGCAGCTCGCTGCCCGAATACGACGCTCATCGGCTGCTCGCCTCCGCATGCTTTGTGATGGGCATAGACCCTGACGACCCTCGGCCCGGCGCAGCCCTCGTGCGGCAAATCGCGGATGAGGGCCCGGAAGCCGTTTTCGAGCGAGCCGTGGCGCGCGTCGAGCGCGAGGCTGCGCGCACCGAGGCGCTGTGGAGGGACGTGTGCCTGGGCACGCCGCTGCTCGAGAGCATCGCACTCAAGGATACGCTGGAGAGCCTGCGCGGGTTCCCCTCGCGCTACGTGCCGCGGTTCTTCGCACATGAGGTGCCGGCCGACATCGACTACCCGTTGGCTCAGCCGGTGCCGGAGTCGCTGCAAGGCGTGGACTACGTGAACGCCTACTTGGAGCGGCTGCTGATAGAGAACCGTTTCCTGCAGCAGTTTGACGTCGCGCGGTGCCGGCGCTTGCTGCGCGCCGTGCACCCGCAGTACGGCGAGCTGATACTCAACCTGTTCGAGCCGGTTGCCGCGAACGCCGTCGGCTGCATGCTGGCAGGCTGCGATGTGCGCGGCCTGCAGCTGGACGAGGCGGGCTGCGCACGTATCGCCGAAGGGCTTGCAGGGAGCGCCCCGCATGCCTTGGCGCGGAAGTTGGAGGCCGCGGCGGATGCCGTCTGCGCCGAGCTCGCCGTGGACGACGGCGCTGCCCGTGCCTATGTACGCCGGCTGGCGGGGCAGCTGGCGCCCCGTGTGGCCACGGCCCTGCGCTGCCGCAGCCTGGAGGGCGTGTTCGTCCGCTGGAGCTAGGCGTCCTCGCCGCGCTCCGCAGCCCGCGGCCGAGACGGTGCTCGCGAGCCGGGCCAGAGCATGGAGACGCCCTGCGCGAGGTGCCGCGCGACGATCTCGGTGAGGGGCTTCAGCGCGGCGAGCAGCGTGGAGCGGGCGCCGGGGTCCATGTTCTTGGCGGCCTCCGAGACAAGAGCGAGCGCCTTCGAGCCGCCGCAGAGCAGGTCGGAGGCGTCACGGGCGCCTGACGACTCCACCGCTTGGAAGAACGCGTCCACCACCACGGCCGCCTCCTCGTCGCTGAACCGTGCCAGCCATTCCGTGAGCACGGCATCGGCGAGCTGGGCACCGTCGGTGAGCCCATCGAGGTATGCGAAGTCGTCGCCCGCGACCTCCCACGAGAACACGCTGTGCTGGTCTATCCCCTTGGCGGTGCTCCTCACCACATGCGGCAGTATGGGCGACTCCATGAGCAGGCCTACGACCGAGTCCTGCGGCACGGTGCGGTGGATGCGGTCCTCGAGCGGCGCCCAATCGGCGGGCGCGAACGTGCCCGCCTTGAATCCGGGACCGTCGTGGCTGTACACGCGCTCGATGCGCCGCTGCACGGCGGGTGGCGCCTTGAGCGCCGCGTACACGGCCAGGTTGCCGCCCTTCGAATGGCCGCCCACGTACACGCGCTTCGGCGCGCGCTGCGCGATGGCTTGCAGGTAGCGCACGGCTTGCTCCTGGGCGGGGACGGGGGCGGTGTAGGCCATGTTGAAGTTCTCGCGCCAGCCGGTGAATGACGTATCCGTGCCGCGAAAGCCCACGTAGGCGAAGTCCTTCCGATGCACGAACGTCATGGCGGCGAACTGCGTCTGGCGGTCGGTGTCGAACAGGCTCAGGTAGTCGCGCACGCGCATGTCGCGGAAGCGCGGGCTGGCGGCCAGTGCCAGAAGGTTCTCCTTCACCATCTGCGGGTCAAGGCCGGTGAACATGGTCGGGTAGAGCTCGGCGCGCAGCGCGTCGGCGAAGCGCACGGCCGTGCGCGTGGGCGATAGCAGGTTCTCCACGATGGTGCCCAGGTCGAGGAACGACGAGCGTTCGCGCAGCGCCGGCACCACTCCCTCGGCACGCACCATGCAGAACTGCGAGAGCACGGCCGAGTCTACCGGGTTGAACGGCTTCTCTTCGAACGGGGCGAACTCCGTCGCCAGGTAGTCGAGCAGGTTCATGGGCCTCTCCCTCCGCGCGCGGGCTGTCCACCCATTGTAGCGCTTCGGTTCGCGGCGGGGACGGGTAGGAGGCGCGGAGTGGGCAGGCCGCCGAGCAGCACAAGGCCCGCCTTCCCGAGGGAGAGGCGGGCCTTCGCCGCACGCGGACGGGACGCGTGCGGCAACACGACGCGCGGGAGTCTCTACTGGTCGTTCGAGGAGCCGCTCTGCCCGTCGTCGGTGTTGTTGCCGTTCTTCTGGTCGTACTCGTCCTGGGTCATGACGTCGACCACGTTCACGGTCATCTCGATGACGTTCAGCCCCGTCATGTCCTTGATATCTTGGCCGACAACCTTCTTGATCTGGTCGAACACGTCGGTTGCGGACTTGCCGTACTCCAGCACGATGTCCAGGTCGAGCTTCGTGTTCTTGTCATCGACGACATCGGCGTCCACGCCCTTCGTCTTGTCGTTGCCGCCCAGGCCCTCTTGCACGCGGGAGAGCAGGTTGCCCTTCATGTCGATGATCCCGTCGATCTTCTGGGCGGCCTTCGAGGAGATCTTCTCAACGACGTTCTCGTCGATGACGAGCTTGTACTGCGGCTCGGCCGGAACGCTGTCGGCCTGGTAGGAGCTGCCGCTTGCGTCCTGGCCGTCCATCGATGCGTACGGGTCATACGTGCTCTTGGCGGAGGTGGAAGGCTTGGTCATGGTTGCTTGGGACATGGTGGTTCCTTTCTATCGTCAGGTGGGTGAAACCGGTTGGGGCGGCGTGCCGGGCATGCGGCCCGACACGCCGGGGCTGCTAGCTGCTGATGCGTTCCAGGATGCCCTTCATGCGCTCGCGGGTTTTCTGGTCGCCGTCGCGGTAGCGGCCGATGACCACGCCCACGGCGGCGAACACTGCGAGCAGCACCGTGGGCCAGAAGCCCACGATGAGGATGAGCGCCGCGGCGACGAAGCCCACGATGCCGTAGAGCACCGTATGGCTGTGCTTCTCCAGGTAGGGCGCCGTGGCAGCGCGCATGCTCGCGAACATGCCGGTCTTCCCTTCCTGGGCTTTCGCGGCCGCGTTCGTGATGACGTCAGAGGGCGTCTGCGCCTCGGGGCCCGGCGTCTTGTCCGCGCTCATGGTGGTGCCCGCGCCGGGGACGCCCACCTTGCGGGCGTCGGGGTTCGGCTTGGACGGGTCGCCCTGCGCCGCCTTGGCCTGCTGCTGGGGCTGGTAGGCCTTGGCCGCGTCCGAAGCGGTGGAGCCCTGCTGCGCCGCGTTCTGCTTAGGCCGGCTCTGCTTGGCGTTCGCCTTGCCCGCGCCCGTCTTGGACGGGGCCTTCGCCATCGGGGCTGGATGCATGCGTATGGCCGATTGCGTCATGGTCGCACCTCCTTACTTGCCTACGGCATGGGCCGGTACCGGCTGAGTCTGGTGCTGGCGGTGCGTGTCTTCCGAGTACTTCGTGGCCTGCTGCGTGAAAGCGGGCGTCACCACGTCGGCGTCGCCGGCGAAAGTGATGCGCACGGAGTCCACCGGGTAGCCGGTGAAAGCCTCGAGGGTCGAGGAGATCTCGTTTTGCAGCTTCGCGCCCAGCTCGCCCAGCTCGGCGTTGCGGCCGGGATCGATCTTGGCGTGGATGGACATGCGCGGATCGTGCTTGTTGGTGATATCGATCTTCACGTTGTCGGTCGACAGGCCGTGGTGCGCCTCCACCACGTGCTTCACCGTGGACTGGATGGCGTTCTGCGTGATGGCGATGCTGCCGTTGTCGCGCTCGATCTCAAGCTGCGAGTTCTTGCCCGGCGCGGTGAGCGCGCGGATGAGCACCACCAGCAGGCCCACCGCCGTGATACCCAGGAGCACGGCTTCCACGACGTAGAACCAGGGCATGGCCATGAGCCACGCGATGGCGGGGAACAGCGGTTCCCACGCGAACCACAGGGCCGCGAGCACACCGATGCCGAGTACGGCAGCGACGACGAACACGATCATGCAGAAGCGCTTGAACTTTCCCATATATGCCGCCTTTCTTTCTCGTGCGCGCATCGCGGTGAGCGGCGCGCGGTCGGATGGAGTGCGACTACTCTAGGGGAAAGAATGGGCGTCGGTAACCGCTTGTACGGAAGTGCGGCCGGACGATTGCCGGGCCGTTAAGGCGGGGATCCGGGGTTCGCAGGGCGCTTGCCCTGACAGGGCAAGCGCCCTGTGCTCGCCGCCGCCCGAGGGACGGCCCCGTGCGGGCGCGAGAGGGCGCGACGGGGTACGAGGGGGGAGTGACGCGGCCCGCCCTCGGCCCCTTAGCGCTGACGTGGCCGTTTGCTAGTCGATGAGCTCCTCGCCGCGCAGAAGCTCCACGTCCACGAGGGTGCCGGCCTCGAAGCCGTGCTCGCCGAGGGGGGAGACGCGCTGGGCGTTGCTGGCCATGCAGGCGGCCAAATCGCCGGCCTTGAAGTTGAGGAACTCCGCGGTGTAGCCCGAGGGGTTCGCCGGGTTGCTGTCGCGGACCAGGTTCACGCGGGCGATGTTCGCCATCTGGGGTGGGCCGCTCACCGCGGCAGCTGCTTGGGCTTGCACGGTGGGGATCTTGCGCACGGGCACGCCCAGGAAGCGTGCGACGACAGCCTGCAGGCACCACTGCGTGCCGTAGTAGGCGGCCATCGTCGGGCCGGGCAGGTCGACGACGGGCTTGCCGTCGGCCACGGCCATCATGAGCGGGCGGCCCGGCACAGCGGCTATGTAATGGTGCACCACGCGTCCGCGAGCCTCGATCATGCGCACGTTGAAGTCCTCCTCGCCTACGGCCGATCCGCCGTTGACCACCACGGCGTCGGCCACGGCCAGCGCCTCGGCGAACGCCCGCTCGAGGGCGGCCTCGTCGTCATACACGATGGGGAAGATGAGGGGCTCGGCGCCATATTCGATGAGCATGTGCTTCACCATCAGGCTGTTCGTGTCCACGTTCTGGCCGCGGCGCGGGGCGATGCCGGCCGGCACGAGCTCGCTGCCGGTGGGGATGAACGCGATGCGCGGCTTGCGGCGCACGGGCACGAGCGTGATGCCGCCCATGGCGAGCGCCGCCAGGTCGGTCGGGCGGATGGGCAGGCCGGCCTTCATGAGCGGCGCGCCGGCCCTTATGGTGTCGCCCGCCTGGCGCACGTTCGTGCCGGGCCCGACCTGCACGTCGTCGTCGAGAACGACCGAGCCGTCCGGCTGTATGGCGGCCTTCTCTATCATGATGACGGCGTCGTAGGCGTCGGGGAAGTCGTCGCCGGTGTCGGCGCGCACGTAGTCGCGGCCGAGCTCCCAGGCGCTCGTGTCCGGCCGGCCGTCCGCGAAGGCCGCCGACCTCACCGCAATGCCGTCGCACGCCGATGCGCGCACCACTGGCAGCGTGTTCGCCGACATCAGGTCACGCGCCGTCACGCGCCCCACGGCCTCGTCCAGGCTCACCAGCTCGGTGGCTGCCGCCGGCGGCTTCCAGGCGGCGAAGAAATCCGCGAGCGCTTCCTCCCGCGAAGGGAACCCGTGCATGATCTTCTCTCCCATGTTGCCTCTTCCTGCTCGTGTGGATGTGCTGGCCATATTATAGTACGGAAGAAATATTTTGATATCAGGATATTTGAGAGCGAAGGACGGTTGAGAGAAGAGCGGGCGGTCGCCCTGCCCCCCCCACGCCAACCGAGATGAAAAAACGGCGCGTGCTAATGCGACGCGGCCTCGGTTGCCCGCATGAGCAAATAATCCGCGCCAGTGTCATCGGGTCTCGATGGCGTGCGAAAACGGCTCGCAATGCCACGGGAAGATGCTCAAAGCACCTACGAAAAAACGCGCTTTCGCGCGTTCCTTCGCGAATGTTTCACGTGAAACATTCGTTCGTTATTTGGCTGGTAGAATCGTCGCGCGAGCGCCCTACGCGTGGATCTCCTTCTCCACCACGAGGTCGTTCTTGATCTTGCCGACGAGCTTCTGCAGCGCGTCGATGCAGTTCGGGCGGATATCGGCGCCGATCAACACGTACATGATGGAATCGCCCACGTCGAGCACGCCCTCGTTCAGCCAGGTGCGCACGTAGTACACGCCGGGCCATGTGAGCGCCTCCTTCTCGGCCGCCGCGACGCCCTCGGCGTCATACGAGAACTCCACCTGCGCCACGTCGCCCAGGCCCTCTACGCCCTCGCGCACGAGCTTCTTCGGGGTGATGCGCACGATGCCGTTATGGGCGAGGAACATGCCGCACTGCGCAGCCTGCGGATCCTGCTTGGCCTCTTTGAGCCACTGGTCGATGGACGGTTCTTGCTGAGCCATGATTCCCCTTTCTCGGTTTCAATAGCGCCATTATACGCTATCGAGGGCAATAAAAACACAGCAATCGAGTAGGAATATGAAAAGCGGAGCTAGGGGCCAACATACGAACGGATGTTTCACATGAAACATCCGGGAAGGCTGTCGCCGACCTGCGCGACGTAAGGGGGCGGTTGGAAGTGGGGGCTCGGCCGCTCATGAAGGCGCGTCTCGTTTCAAGAGGTCGAAGCGACGCCTGCGGCTCGCAGCGGGTCGGGCGCAGCACTGGCGCGGGTGCTGTAGGGCGCCGCGGCGCGGGCGCTACAGGGCGGCGAGGCCGCTGTCGGTCATCTTCTCTATGAAGCGGGCGATGTCCTGGGGGCTGTCGGCCATGTCGTTTCGCACCCACGAGCGGATGACCGAGAGGCAGCCGTTCGCCATGAACGTGTACAGGCGGTCGAGCTCTGCCTCGGGCAGGTCGGGACGTTGCCGGCGCCACAGGGCGATGCTGCTCTCGCGCAACGTCTCCACCACGCGCAGGGGGAACTCGGGGTCGCCGTGCTCGCCGAAGATGGCTTGGCAAGAGCGCTCGTTGTCAACGATTATGCGGCAGATCTCGTTGCTGAACGCGCTTAGGGACTGATCGGGCAGCGTGGTGCTCAGGGAGCGCATGATGGTGTGCGCCAGTTCGCGCTCGATCTCCTCGTGCAGGTCGAAGAGGTCGCGGTAGTGCGCGTAGAACGTGGCGCGGTTGACGTTGGCCTGCTCGCACAGCTCCTTCACGGTGATCTTCGCCACCGGCTTCTCCACGAGCAGGTCGAGAAACGCCTCGCGCAGAAGCAGCTTCGTGAGCCGTATCCGATGGTCCTGCTTCATGGTTTCCCCCGCCTTCCGCTCGCCCGGTCGCCGCTCTTCGGTCGCCGCCCCGGCCACTCATCGCCCGCCGTCCATCTGCCGCTCTCGAGTCGGGCTCGCCCGCTTATCGTGCGCCGTTCGCCCATCGCCCGTCTGCCGCTTGATTGCTAGCCAGCCGCCTGACATTACATCGTCCTTATGCGATATTTTCGATAACGTTCGACATCGGGGACAAAAGTGTCGGTTTGCCGACACATCCGAGAAAATCATCGGTTGAAGATTCGGCATAATGCAATATAACAGTATGAGCGAAAGATAATCAACACGGTGTTGCCAAGCCGGAGTGGTCGTGCACCGACTGTTCCGGTCGCAGGGCCGTGTCGGCGGCAGAAAGGGCGCCTCAGTGGAGCGGTTCAGCGCGTTCGTCACGAATCATCGCGGCCCCATCGTGGGGGTGGCGCTGGTGCTCGCCCTGCTGTCGGGAGTTGCGGCGCTGTTCGTGCCCATCAACTACGACCTGACGTCCTATCTGCCCGAGTCGGCGGAGTCCACGCGGGCGCTCGAGGAGATGGACGCCGAATTCGACGCTGCCGTGCCCAACGCGCGCGTTATGGTGAGCGGCGTGGATGCGGAGCAGGCCCTCGCGTACAAGCAGCAGCTGGCGGACGCGCCCGGCATCGAGGGCGTTTTGTGGCTGGACGATGTGGTTGACCTGGGCACGCCGCTTGAGATGCTGGATCCTGACGCTGTGGGACAGTACTACCGCGACGGCCATGCGCTGTTCGACGTGACGGTGGCCGCTGGCCAGGAGACCGAGGCGCTCCAGGCCATCTACGACATCGTGGGCGAAGACGGCAGCGCAACCGGCCAGGCCGTGAACACGGCCGAGTCCAAGGCCATGGCCGGCGGCGAGGTGGCCAACGCGTTCGCCATCCTGGTGCCGCTCATCCTTCTGATACTCGTGCTCTCCACCACCTCGTGGATCGAGCCGGTGTTCTTCCTGCTGGCTATCGGTGTGTCGGTGCTGCTCAACATGGGTACGAACATCTTTTTGGGCGAGGTGTCCTACATCGCGTTCACCATCGCGCCCATCTTGCAGCTGGCGGTGTCGCTGGACTACGCCATCTTCCTGCTGCATGCGTTCCAGCGGGCGCGCGAGGAAGAGCCCGACGCGGCGCGGGCCATGCGCACGGCCATGAAGCAAAGCTTCTCCGCCATTGCCGCTTCGGCCGCCACCACGCTGTTCGGCTTCGCGGCGCTCGGCTTCATGCAGTTCCGGATCGGTGCCGATCTAGGGCTCACGCTGTGCAAGGGCATCGCGTTCTCGTTTTTGTGCGTGGTGGTGTTCCTGCCGGCGTTCACGCTGGTGGCCTACAAGCTCATCGACAAGACGAAGCACCGCCGCTTCCTGCCTGCGTTCAAGGGCGTGGGGAAGGTGCTGGCGCCGTTGCGCATTCCCGTGTTCGCGCTCGTGCTGCTGCTGGTGGTGCCGTGCTTCCTGGCGCAGGCGAACACGTCGTTCACCTACGGCATGGGATCGACCGAGGGCAGCCAGACGCGCGTGGCGCGCGACACCGAGGCCATCAACGAGGCATTCGGCCAGTCCACGCCGGCCGTGGTGCTGGTGCCGAGGGGCGATATCGGCCGCGAGCTGGAGTTGGCGGAGCGGCTTGAGCAGATTCCGCACGTCACGAGCGTGTTGTCGTATCCCACCGCCGTGGGCGCGGCCATCCCCACCGGGTTCCTGGACCCCGCCGTCACCGAGCAGTTCTACTCGGAGCATGATGCGCGCATCGTGGTGTACGCCGACACGGAGTCGGAGGGAACGGCGGCCTTCGCCGTGGTGGAGCAGGTGCGCGCGGCCGTGCACGACCTGTACGGGGATGCGGGCCTCGTCACCGGCATGGCGGCCAGCCTCTACGACATGAAGGGCGTCGTTACCGAGGACAACCAGGTGACGAACCTCATCGCCATCGCGGCCATCCTGCTGGTGCTGGTGCTGACGTTCAAGTCCGCCACGCTGCCCGTCATCCTCATCGCCACCATCGAGTCGGCTATCTTCCTGAACCTGGCCGTGCCGTACTTCACGGGCGATTCGCTGAACTACCTGGGATTTTTGGTTATCAACACCGTGCAGCTGGGTGCCACGGTGGACTACGCCATCCTGTTCACCGACACATACCGCAAGCATCGCCGCAGCATGCCGCCGCGTCAGGCGCTGGCGCGCACGCTGGGCACGTCGTTTCAGAGCATCCTGGTGTCGGCGAGCATCCTCACCTCGGCGGGACTCGTGCTGTGGCTCACGTCCACGAACAACATCGTGTCGCTTTTGGGCTTGCTGCTGGCGCGCGGCACGCTGCTCTCGTTCTTCCTCGTGGTCACGTTCCTGCCGGCTGCGCTGCTCATATTCGACAAGCTCATTGCGAAGACCACGTGGCATGCGGGCTTTTTCCGCGGCGGCGGACAACTGGAAACGGAAAAGGAGGCTGATGCATGAGGCTTCTGAAGAAAACGCTATCGGAGCTGCGGATGCGGTCGGGCACGCCTGACGAAGCGGCGAGGAAATACGACGGCACGGCGGCTTCTCATAAGGCGACGTGCATGGTTGAAGAAGCGAAGGCGGAGCGACCGGCTCGCTGCGCGCGGAAGGCGCGGGCGCGTTTGTGCGCGGCGTTCTCACTCGTGCTGGCGGGCACGTTGGCTATCGGGCTATGCGGCGGCTCGCCTGCGACGCTCGCGGCCTTGGCGGCGGAGGGCGGCGCTGCGGCGAGTGCAGGCGAAGCGGGCTCCGCGGGTTCGGCGAGCGCTGCGGCGACCGGAGCAGCCGTCAACGATACGCCCAAGGAAGAAGTGGTGTACGCGCGGTTGTCTGCGGCGGGAGCTGTGGACAACGTGTACGTGGTGAACGTGCTCAACCCGGACGCGCCGGGGAAGGTGGTCGATTACGGCCCGTACACCGCTGTGCAGAACCTTACCGACGCGAGCGGCGTCGAGCAGCAGGGCGATGCCGTGTCGGTGGACGTTGCCGGCGACTCGCTAAGCTATCAGGGCGACCTGGGCGCGGCAGCGCTGCCGTGGGACGTGTCGGTGGCGTACGAGCTTGACGGCAAGCGCGTGGACGCGGCCGATCTGGGCGGTGCGAGCGGCAAGCTGGCCATCTTCGTTACCACGAAGAAGAACGCGTCGGTCGACCCGGCGTTCTTCGACAACTACCTGCTGCAGATCACGGTTCCGTTCGTGTCGGACCAGGTGAGGGATGTGGCGACCGAGGACGGGCAGATCGCCCTCGCCGGCTCGAACACGCAGGTCACGTTTACGGGCATGCCGGGCAAGGACGGCTCGTTCAAGGTTGAGGCCCAGGTGAGCGGTTTCTCGATGAGCGGCATCAGCTTCGCCGCCGTGCCGTTCTCCATGGGCATCGAGACGCCGGACACGACGGAGCTCGTGTCCGGGTTCCGCCAGCTGGGCGACGGCGTGGGCGAGCTGAAGGCCGGCGCCGACGGCCTGGCCTCGGGCGCCGGCGAGGTCGCCTCGGGCGTCGGCGAGATGGCAGGCGGCGTGAGCGGCCTTGCGGCGGGCGCCGGCCAGCTGGTAGGCGGCGCGAACGAGCTCACGGGAGGCGCGCAGGGCGTGGCTGCGGGAGCGCATGGGCTTGCGGAGGGCGCGCAAGGCGTGGCCGATGGCGCCGCTGGCTTGTCGGGTGGGCTGGGTGCTTATCAAAGTGGCTTGTCTGCCCAAGCTGCCGAGGCTCGCCAGAATATAGTGGATACAAGCGCTTTGGAGAAGAGCTACCAAGATGCTGCCCAAACCTATGTAGCAGCTTACGCAGCAGCTTTCCATGAGGCGAAATCGCGAGGCTTTGATGACGCGCAGGCGTATCAGGCTGCTGCAACCGCAACGGCCAACCAGAGCGCGGCCATGCAGAGCGCTTTGACGGCATTCATGACCGCAACAGGAGGCAATGCGGGAATGTTAGGAGCTGCGAATGCTCTCGAGGGAGCAGCAGCTGGTTTGGGTGCGGTTGGCGATCAGAACAGCCTCTTGGGGGGAGCGACGGCTCTTTCCAGCGGTTCCTCTGCTTTGGTTGCAGGGGCTTCCGAGTTGGCTTCCGGCGCGTCCCAGTTCGCCGGCGGTGCAGGCGCTCTCGCCTCCGGCACGTCCGAGCTTGCCTCCGGCGCGAACCAGGCGGCTGCGGGCGCAGGGGAGCTGGCGGCTGGCGCGAGCCAGCTTTCGTCGGGCGCCCAGCAGCTGGCCAACGGCACCGGCACATTGTACGAGGAAGTGCAGGGCATTCCCGACAAGGTGCAGAAAGAGATCGACGCCATGATGGCCGATTACGACAAGAGCGATTTCAAGCCGGTGAGCTTTACCAGCGCGAAGAACGCCAACGTCTCGCTCGTGCAGTTCGTCATGTCCACCGATCCCATCGAGGCCCCGACGCACGAGGAGCCGGCAGTCGAGGAGCCCGAGCAGGGCATCTGGGATCGCCTGCTCGCGCTGTTCGGGCTGGCGTAGGCCTTTCCAGGGAGGCTCGCGGCGTCTTCTTGGAAGGCTTTGAGCGCCGAAAGGGCGCTATCGGGCTGCCTGCGCCGCGGTGGAAAACCTCTTCAGGGACTCGGCCTGTTTGGTGGAAAAGAATCGGGCGCTGCGTTTTTTACGCGGCGCCCTGGCTTTTTCGCGCCCGCTGCGCCGGATCTTGCACATTTGCCGAAGGTCGACCGCCCAAACCTTGCACGCCGACCGTCCAAACCTTGCCGATCCGCCGTCCGAATCTTGCACATTTGCCGTGACGGTGCCGCAAGAACCTTGCATGCCGACCGCTTGAATCTTGCGCGGTTGCCGCGTTGATCTTGCGGGATCCTTGCCGAAACCTTACACGTTTTCGATACCAAAAATAGCATCTGAACAGTAGATTTACTATCTTCACATCACCGTTTGGGCAGCGTACAATGCACGGTGCCGGCGGTGTCCGTGTTCGGGTGGCACTTCCATGAAGGGAGTGGTGCCTATGAACATCGTTCTTGAAATCCTTTACGCCATAGCGGGGTGGCCACGATCGGGAGCTTCCTCCACGGTCTGCGGACGGACTATAGGAGACACGGACGAAGTGGGAAGGGATCCAAGGGAGCTGAAAGCAAAGGCCGGGAATAATCCCGGCCTCCCGTAAAACCTGCGCCGCCCGAGCTGGATGATGAACCCGCTAACTCGCCGTCCTGGGCACCGCCGATAATCCGCATTATACGAAGCAGCAAGCGATTCTGCAACGGGTTTGACCTCGCAATTCGGACACGTTGGCCGGCAATCGTCGACAAGCGCATCCGCGCGCCGCGAAACACGCTGCTCGCCGTGTAATATTCCTCTTTTTAGCCCATCTGAAAACCGCCTCTCCCGCGGCAATGCTAGACTGGGTGAATTCCCTCAGCAACACGATGGACGCGAAAGGAACGCGTATGTCCCTACCTGCGGCAGACACGAGCAAGCAGCCCGACAACCGCACCACCATGGAGCTGGGCGCGGTACTCCCCCTCACGGCCGAGGTGCGCGGCGACCACCTGTTCGTCGGCGGCGTCGACCTGGTTGAGCTGGCGCGCGAGCAGGGCACGGCGCTCTACGTCATGGACGAGCGCGACATGCGCACGCGCATGGAAACCTACCTCGAGGCGTTCCGCAGCCGCTACGGCAACGCCGACGTCGTCTATGCCAGCAAGGCGTTCCTCAACAAAGAGGCCGCGCGCATCGTGAACGAAGAGGGCCTGTGCCTGGACGTGTCGGGCGGCGGCGAGCTGGCGTGCGCGCTGGCTGCGGGCTTCCCGGCCGAGCGCATCTTCATGCACGGCAACAACAAGACGCCGCAGGAGCTGCGCGAGGCCATCCAGGCCGGCGTGGGCCGCATCGTCATCGACAGCCGCATAGAGCTGCACCGCATCTCCGACATCGCCGGTGAGCTGGGCGTGGAGCAGCCCATCTACCTGCGCATCACGCCAGGCGTGGAGGCCGACACGCACCAGTACATCCGCACGGGATGCGAGGACTCGAAGTTCGGCTTCACCATGCGCGAGGATTTCGCCTTCAAGTGCGTGAAGGACGTGCTCGCGGCGCCCAACGTGCGCCTGGCGGGCCTGCACTGCCACATCGGCTCGCAGATCTTCGCGCTGCACTCGTACCCGGAGGCCGTCGAGGTCATGGTGGACCTCATGGCGCGCATCCGCGCGGAGTACGGCATCGAGCTCGCGGAGCTGGACATGGGCGGCGGCCTGGGCGTGGCCTACACGGCCGACGACAAGCCAGCCTCCATCGAGGAGTTCGCCGAAACCATCACCGCGGCCGTGAAGGTCTCCTGCGCCGCGCACGGCATGCCCGAGCCGCGGCTGCTCGTGGAGCCGGGCCGCAGCCTGGTTGCCACGGCGGGCGTGACGCTGTACACGGTGGGCATCATCAAGACGCTGCCGAACATCCGCAAGTACGTGGCCGTGGACGGCGGCATGTCCGACAACATCCGAACCGCGCTCTACCACGCCGACTACGAGCCGGTGGTCGCCAACAAGGCGGGGCAGCCGCGCACCGAGATCGTCACCATCGCCGGCAAGCACTGCGAAAGCGGCGACGCCGTGGTCATCGACATGCCCATGCAGCGTCCCGACCTGGGCGACATCGTGGCCGTGTTCGGCACGGGCGCGTACAACCACACCATGTCGAGCAACTACAACGGCCAGCCGCGCCCGGCGGTCGTGTTCGTGAAAGACGGCGCGGCGCGCGTCACCACGCGCCGCGAAACGTACGAGGACCTTTACAGTCGAGACATTTAGGAGCAGCAACATGACGGTTAAACTTGGGCTCGTGGGAACCGGTACCGTGGGCGGCGGGTGCATCGACATCCTGAAGAACCACCGCGAGGAATTCAAGCGCCACTACGGCATTGACGTGGAGCTGGTGCGCGTGTGCTCGCGCAACCCCGAGCAGGCCATCGAGCACGGCGTGGAGGACATCTTCACGCAGGACTTCCGCGATATCCTGAACGACCCGGACATCGACATCGTCATCGAGCTCATCGGCGGCACCACCGTGGCACGCGACGTGGTGCTGGGCGCCCTGCGCGCCGGCAAGAACGTGGTCACGGCGAACAAGGCGCTCATGGCCACGCACGGCGAAGAGGTCATGCGCACGGCCGAGGAGGCCGGCAAGGAGATCGCGTTCGAGGCCAGCGTGGGCGGCGGCATCCCCATCATCGACCCGATGAAGCACTCGCTCATCGCGAACCGCATCGACTCCGTCATGGGCATCGTGAACGGAACGACGAACTACATGCTCACCCGCATGGCCGAGGACGACATGCCCTATGCCGACGTGCTGGCCGAAGCGCAGGCGAAGGGCTTCGCCGAGGCCGACCCCACCGCCGACGTCGACGGCCTGGATGCGGCGGCGAAGATCGCCATCCTGGCCTCCATCGCCTTCAACTCGCGCGTCACCATCTACGACGTGCACGCCGAGGGCATCCGCCACATCACGCCGCTCGACCTGGAGATAGCGAAGGACATGGGCTACTGCGTGAAGCTGCTGGCCCACGCGCACCGCACCGACGAGGGCATCGACGTGCGCGTGCATCCCACCATGCTGCCGCTGTCGCACCAGCTTGCCACCGTGAACGGCGTGTACAACGCCATCTACGTGGTGGGCGATGCCGTGGGCGAGACGATGTTCTTCGGCGAGGGCGCGGGTTCCGGCCCGGCCGCGAGCGCCGTCATGGGCGACGTGCTGGAGGTGGCGCGCCACCTGCAGGCGGGCATCCCGCCGTTCGTAGGCTGCACCTGCACCGACAAGCTGCCGCTCGTGCCCATGGAGGAGCTCAAGACCAAATATTACATCCGCTTCGCCGTGGCCGACCGCTCCGGCGTGCTGGCCGCCATGGCCGGCGTGTTCGCCAGCCACGACGTGAGCGTGCACTCGGTTATCCAGCGCGGCAAGAAGGATGGCAACAGCGTGGACATCACCTACGTCACGCATACCGCCCGCGAGAAGAGCGTGCGCGCCGTGCTCGCCGACATAGCGAAGCTCGACGACGTGCTGCGCGAGGAGCCGAGCGTCATCCGCGTGGAGGATTAAGTAGGTTCTGGCGTTTTGCCGAGTTGCGTCTGTCCGAGGCCCCGTGCTCAGCACGGGGCCTCATTGCTTCCTCCGGCTCCCGACGTTGCAGACCTGTGGCCGTCTTGTGGCCGTAACGTTTCGATTAGGTGACGGCGTGCCGAATCAGCACGAATAGTCTTATTTTATAACTAAATGATTTCGCTGCCCAAGGGCGCCCGAAAGGCGGGCGGGGGCGGCGAAGGGAAAGGTTCATCGTGAGAGGTTTCTTCGAGCGTCTGCAATGGAAGATGGCCGCCTGGATGCAGGGCCGCAACGGCGTCGACGGGTTGTCGAACTTCCTCATGGGCGTAGGCCTCATCCTGCTCATCCTTTCGGTTATCCCGGGGCTCGACCTGCTGTCGTGGGTGGTTCTCGCGGTTCTCGCGGTGGCGCTGTTCCGCAGCTTCTCGAAGAACATCGCGGCGCGCTCGAAGGAGAACGCGGCGTTCGATCAGGCCGTCCAGAAGCCCAAGCGCTGGCTCGCGCTGAAGCGCAAGGCGTGGGCGAACCGCAAGACCACGCGCTACTTCAAGTGCCAGGGCTGTGGCACCGTGCTGTCCGTGCCGCGCGGGAAGGGCACGCTGCGCGTGGTGTGCCCGAAGTGCAAGACCGAGACGACGAAGAAGTCGTAGGGGACGGCGGTGGACCTCAACGAGTTCAAGCACGCGTTCTTCGGCGTGGCCTGCGACATGCAGAAGCTGCTGCACGACACGGTGGCCCCCGTGTGCCAGCAAAACGGGCTGACGCTGCAGCAGATGCATGTGCTGCTGGAGCTGGTGGGCACGCCGGGCCAGACGTCAACCCAGCTCAGCGAGCGTGCGGGCATCTTGCGCACGAACTTCTCCAGCGTGTGCCACAAGCTGGAGGAGCGGGGGCTGGTGGAGCGCCGCCGCAGCGACCGCGACCGTCGCGCCTTCGAGCTGCGCGCCACCGACGAGGGCCGGGAGCTGCTGGCGCGTATCGATGCCGACATCAAGCGCCGCTACGGCGCGGCGTTCGAGAACGAGCCGCCGGAGACGTTCGAGACCATCCTCGCCGGGTTCCGGGCGCTCAACGCCTTCGCCGCGAAGCTGGGGCGCTAGCATGTTCGGCTACGTGATGCCCCGCATGGAGGATCTGTCGCAGGAGGAGCGCGAGCGCTACCATGCGGCGTACTGCGGCGTGTGCCGGGCGCTGGGAGAGCGGTGCGGCCAGCGCTGCCGGGTGGCGCTCACCTACGACATGACGTTCTTGGCGCTGCTGCTGGGCTCGCTCTACGAGCCGGACGAGCGGCAGGGCAGCAGGCGCTGTGCGCCTCACCCGGTGCGCCCGCACGCGTACCTGGGCTCGGACTGCATCGACTACGCAGCCGACATGACCGTGGCGCTGGTGTACCACAAGTGCCTGGACGACTGGCGCGACGACCGCAGCGGCTGGGCGCGCGCCTACGCCTCCCTGCTGGGGAAGGCGTACCGCGCGGTGGGCGAACGCCATCCGCGGGCGTGCGCGGCCATCGAGGAGGGCCTGGCCGACATCGGGCGCTTGGAGGAGGCCGCAGCGGCGGCGGCCTCGGCCGGCGACGCCGCCGCGTCGCCGCCGCCCGACGCGGCGGCCAACCGGTTCGGCGCGCTGCTCGGCGAGGTGTTCGCCTGGCGCGACGACTTCTGGGCCGCGGGCCTGCGCAGCTTGGGAGCCAAGCTGGGGAAGCTCGTGTATGTCATGGACGCGGCGCTGGACATGGAGGACGACCGGGCCTCGGGCAGCTACAACCCGCTCGTGGCGCTGGATGCGCAGCCGCAGGAGGTGCGCGAGGACTTGGAGCTGCTGGCGGCCGATGCCGCTGCGGCGTTCGAGAGGCTGCCGCTCGAACGCGATGCGCGCGTGCTGCGCAGCGTGCTGTACGCGGGCGTATGGCAGAAGTACTGCGCGAAGGAAGCGAAACGGACGAAGCAAGCGAAGGAAACGAAGCACGTGCAAGAAGAACACCAGGAGGCGCATCGTGGTTGAGAACCCCTACGACGTGTTGGGAGTGAGCCGCGACGCCTCGCTCGACGAGGTGAAGAAGGCGTACCGCAAGAAGGCGCGCGAGAACCATCCCGACCTGAACCCGAACGATGCGGCCGCCGCCGAGCGCATGAACAAGATCAACGAGGCGTACGACCGCATCGTGAACCCGGAGAAGTACGCGGCGCGCGACCGGCGCGCGGCGGCGAGCAACCCGAGCGCCGGCTACGGCGCGGGCGGCGCGGCGGGTTCGGGCGGTGCCGGCGGCTCCGGCCAGAACCCCTACGGCTCCGAGGGCCCTTACGGATGGACGGGCGGCTTCGGCTTCGACTTCGACGACCTGTTCGGTTTCGGCGGCCCGGGCGGCGCCGCCCGCGGGCCCATCCATCCCGAGGCGTCGGCCGCCGACGGGCCCGTTATCCGCAGCGTGATCGACGCCATCAACGCCGGCCGGTTCCAGCAGGCCATCGACCAGCTAAACGCCGTGACGAGCGACGGTCGCAACGCGCGCTGGTACTACCTGAGCGCCCTGGCCAACGACGGCGCCGGCAACTCGCTCATGGCGCTGGAGCAGATACGACGCGCCGTGCGCCTGGACCCGAACAATCCGGACTACCAACGTGCCCAGCGCCAGTTCCAGCAGGCCGGGCAAACGTATCAGCAGGAGGGGCAGGCGCAGGGATTCAGCATGGGCATCGACCCCATGACCCTCTGCTGCGGCATCTGGTGCTGCGGACCGGCCCTCTGCCGCATGTGTGTGCCGTTTGGGTTCTAGGGTGAGACAAGGGGACGGGGATGATGTCTCGCTCCCCCGACACGCTCGGCGGCGGCGAGGCTCCCGGGAACGAGACATCATCCCCGTCCCCTTGTCTCACCCCCTTGTCTCACCTTTGTCACACTGGTTGAAAGGAAGCGAAGCATGACAGCGACGATAGGCATCGATCTGGGAACCACGAACAGCTGCGCGGCAACGGTGGAGGGCGGGCGGCCCGCCATCGTGCCGAACGCGGAGGGCGAGCGCACCACGCCGAGCGTGGTGGCGTTCTCGAAGGACGGCGAGCGCCTGGTGGGCGCCATCGCCAGCCGGCAGGCGGCCGTGAACCCCGACCGCACCATCTCGTCCGTGAAGCGCCGCATGGGGAGCGACTGGAGGGCGAGCATCGACGGCAAGGCGTTCACGCCGCAGGAGCTTTCGGCTATGATCCTGCGGAAGCTCCGCCGCGACGCCGAGGCGTTCCTCGGCCAGGACGTCACGCAGGCCGTCATTACCGTGCCCGCGTACTTCGACGACGCGCAGCGCCAGGCCACGAAGGACGCCGGCAAGATCGCCGGTCTCGACGTGCTCCGCATCATCAACGAGCCCACGGCCGCGGCGCTGGCCTACGGACTGGACAACGGCACGCCGCAGAAGGTGATGGTGTACGACCTGGGCGGCGGCACGTTCGACGTGTCCATCATCGAGATAGGCGACGGCGTCATCGAGGTGCTGGCCACCTCCGGCGACAACCACCTGGGCGGCGACGACTTCGACGAGCGCGTGGCGAACTACCTGCTGGACACCTTCCAGCGCGAGCACGGCGAGGACCTGCGCCGCAACCCGATGGCCGTGCAGCGCGTGCGCGAGGCGGCCGAGCAGGCGAAGAAGGAGCTGTCGTCACTCGACTCCGCACACGTGAACCTGCCTTTCCTCGCGCAGAACGCGGGCGGCCCCTTGCACCTCGACGCCACCGTCACGCGCGCCGCGTTCGACGACATGACGCGCGACCTGGTGGAGCGCACGACCGCGCCCGTGCAGACGGCGCTCAACGATGCGGGCATCGCGGCCTCGGAACTGGGTTGCGTGCTGCTGGTGGGCGGCTCCACGCGTGTGCCGGCTGTGCAGGTGCACGTGCGCAAGCTCACGGGCCAGGAGCCGTCGGCCTCCATCAACCCCGACGAGTGCGTGGCCACCGGGGCTGCCATCCAAGCTGCCACGCTCGCCGGTGCGTCGACGGGGCTCGTGCGGGCGAACAGCCTGCTGCTGCTGGACGTGACCCCCTTGAGCCTGTCCATCGAGACGGTGGGCGGCGTGGCCACCCGCCTCGTGGAACGCAACACCACGCTGCCGGTGCACTACTCGCAGGTGTTCTCCACGGCCGCGGCGTTCCAGACGAGCGTGGAGGTGAAGGTGCTGCAGGGCGAGCGCCCCATGGCCGCCGACAACAAGGCCATCGGCACGTTCCGCCTCAAGGGCATCAAGCGGGCGCCTGCCGGCGTGCCGCAGATCGAGGTGACGTTCGACATCGACGCGAACGGCATCCTCACCGTGTCGGCGAAGGACCTGGACACCGGCAAGCAGCAGTCCATCACCATCGACGACTCGGGCCGTATGTCCGACGACGAGGTGGACCGTGCCATCCGCGATGCCGAGCAGTACGCCGAGCAGGACGAGGCGCGCCGCGACGCCATGCTGGCCCGCGAGGAGGCGCAGCGGTTGGCGAACGAGGCCGACCAAGCGCTCGCACAGAAGGGCAAGCAGCTGGAGAAGGACGAGAAGAAGCAGATCAAGGCCGATGTGGCCGCCGTCCGCAAGCTCCTATCCAAGAAGGTGGACAAGGTGGACGAGGCCGACGTGGCCGCGCTGCGCACTGCCTCCGAGCAGCTGGAGCGCTCGAGCGCCCGCGCCCGCAACCTGGTGCAGCAAGGGTAGGCACCGATAGGCGCAGCGGGCTTCGGGAACGTCGGCGGTTTGGCCATGCCCGAGGTTCGGGCACGTCGAAGGGCTCGCTGCGCCGCGCTGGGCTTCGTCTTTTCACCACCCCTCTGGCAACGGTAAACGCCTGCTTCTATAATGGCAGGCAGCGCGTTCTCTCTTCCTGTTGCGCCGCGCGCGGGCAGGCAACACGCCCGACCCGATGCTAGCGAGGGAGATGGATTTGCGGCAAGACGTCCTCCATACCATGCTCGATGGGCTCTCCGAGCTCATCTATGTCTGCGACATGGAAACCCATCGGCTGCTCTACCTCAACGAGGAGGGCCGCCGCCTCTACGGCGTCGATGTGGTGGGAGGCGAGCGCCTGTGCTACCAGGTGCTGCAGGGACGCGACGAGCCATGCCCATTCTGCACGAACGGGCAGCTGTCCGGCGAGTCCTTCTTCGAATGGGAGTTCACGAACCCGGTGAGCAGGCGCCATTACCTGCTGCGCGATCGCCTCGTGGACTGGGATGGGCGGCCGGCGCGCCTGGAGATAGTCTTCGACATGACGGAGCGGCAGCGCGAGAGCGAGTCGTTCAAATTCCTGGCGAACGCCGGCTCCATGGTCGTCGACTGCATCCGGGTGCTCGAGGGAGGGAGCACGCTTGAGATCGCCCTCAACGATGCGCTGTGCATCTTGGGAACGTTCCTCGAGGCCGATCGCGCCTACGTCTTCAAGCGCGAGGGCGACCGCATGTCGAACACGCACGAGTGGTGCGGCCTGGGCGTCGCGCCGCAGCGGCGGTTCCTGCAGGATCTGCCCGTAAGCCTCATAGACGAATGGGTCAAGCGCTTCGACGCGGGCGAGGCCGTGATCATCGAGGATGTCGACCAGCTTCCGTCCTTGGGGCGCGCCGCCGAGTACGAGGTGCTGAAAAGCCAGGACATCGCCTCCCTCGTGGCGGCCCCTATCGAGATAGACGGTACGTTCGCGGGCTATTTGGGCGTCGACAATCCCCGCCGTGTCGGCGAGCTCGGGGTGGTGAAGTCGCCGCTCGTTGCGTTCGCGAGCTTCGTGTCTGCCCGCATGAAGCGCGAGATCGCCCAGCGCCAGGTGGCCGAGTTGACTTGGAACGACTCTTTGACCTGCGCCCATTCGCGTGCGGCATTTCACCGCGATTTCGATAGGGGCACGTTCGGGCGCATCGGCTTCGTGCTGGTGGACGCCGATCGACTGGCCGTCGTCAACCGCGAGCAGGGGCATTCTGCCGGCGACGAGATGCTGTGCCGTATAGCGTCCTGCCTCCGGGAGGTGTTCGGCGACGCCGTGTACCGCATCGGCGACGACGAGTTCTGCGCCGTGTCGACGTCCGTCGACTACAACCGCTTTGCCGAACTGGCCGAACGCGCTGCGCAGCAGTTCCACGACGAGGGCATTCCCGCATCGCTCGGCCCGGCGTGGCACGAGACGTGCACAAGCACCACCAGCTTGCTGGACGTGGCCGGCGACCGTATGCGCAGCGCGAAGCGCGGCCGCCACCGCGCCGTCGATCTGGGTGTCGACCTGGCATCGGACGCGGCCGTGAGCAGCCTGCTTAGGCCGGGCGGCGCGCAGGAGGCCGCAGAGGCGGGCCTGCTGACCATTCACCTGATGCCGCAGGCCTCCGGCAGAACGGGCGAGATCGTGGGAGCCGAGGCGCTCATCCGCTACTGCGACCGCGAACGCGGCATGCAGGCGCTGCCCGCGTCGTTCATCCCCGCGCTGGAGGATATGGGCGAGATAGCGGCCATCGACTTCTTCGCGCTGTCGAAGGCGTGCGAGACGGTGGCGCGCTGGCAGCGGGAGGGACGGCCGACGGTGCCGCTGGCGGTCAACTTCTCGCGTCGCACCATCGGCGAGGAGGGCTTCGTCGAGCGCGTGGCGGCCGCGGTGGCGTCGCACGGCATCGAACGGTCGCTCATCGAGCTGGAGATCACCGAGTTCGCACGCGAGGAGAACGAGGCGCTGCTGCGCTCGGTGGCGGACGAGCTGCGCGACCGGGGGTTCTGCGTGTCCATCGATGACTTCGGCGTGGACAACGCCAACTTCCAGCTGTTCATTCAGCTGGAGTTCGACGTGTTGAAGATAGACAAATCGCTCGTGTGGGGCCTGGGCACCGAGAAGCGCACCATGCAGGTTATCTGCAGCCTCGTGAGCCTGTGCGACGAGCTGGGCATAGCTACGGTGGCCGAGGGTGTTGAGACCGATCAGCAGTACCGCGCCCTGCGGGAAGCCGGCTGCACCCGCGCGCAGGGCTACCGCATCGGCCGTCCGCAGCCCATCGAGCAGTTCGAGGAGCGGTTTCTCTAGCGCGTCGCGCCCGCTACGGCGAGCCGTGCAGGTTGCGAGAGCCATGCGCGAACCGCGAGCCCTGCGTGCGTTGCGGGCGGGGCGTGGCGCAGGTTCCCAGGTCGCGCGAGCCGTAAAGGTTCTGCAAATTCACCCGATGCCTTTGCCGCGCGGACGGGGCCATCTGCTAAGCTGGCACGCGACGAAAAACGCGACGGGGCCCGGCCCCGCATCTCGGGAGGCATCATGGAACCTGGACGTATCGGCGTCATCTTCGACTGCGACGGCACGCTGCTCGATTCGATGGACGTGTGGCGCGAAGTGGAGGACGAGCTGGCGCGCCGTGCAGGCGCGACACTGACGGATGCGGACAAGGACGAGCTCACCACGCTCAACATTCCCGAGGCGGGTGCATTCTTCCATGACCGGTTCGGTTTGGGCGCCGCTGCAGACGATGTCGTGCGCATGATGGACGAGCTCATGCTGGACTACTACCGTAACCGCGCGCACGAGCGTCCCGGCGCCTTGGCCTTCGTGAGCGCCCTTGTGGAGCGCGGCGTGCGGGTGAGCGTGGCCTCGTCCAGCCCGCAGAAGTACCTGCAGGCGGGCCTCGAGCGGGCGGGCTTCTCGCCGTATGTGAGCCTGATCGTCTCGGTGGACGACGTGGCGTCCTCGAAGCGCGAGCCGAAGGTGTACGACCATGCGAGACGCCTCATGGACACGCCTTTGGACACGACCTGGGGTTTCGAGGATTCTGCCTACGCCCTGCGCACCCTGCGCGACGCCGGCTACCGCACTGTCGGCATCTACGACCGCGACGATGCCGGCACCCACGAGGAACTGCGGGCGAACGCCGACGTCGTCATCGACAGCTTCGAGGAACTGGACGCGGAAACGTTCATCGGCTGGAACGGTTGCTAAGCTATAGCGCTCACGACGCTTTCTGGGGAAAGCGTCGGGTCGTCGACTAAAGCTGTTCCTCGATCCAGGAAACCAGCTCTTTGTAGCCGAGGGTACCGTCGGCTACTCCATAAACCGTCCTCAAAAGCTCGTCGTGGCGCGGTTTGAACTTGATATCGTTTAGCCTGAGAAACATGCCTACGCAAGCACCACCTGTGCGTTTGTTGCCGTCGGCAAGAGGATGGTTGTTAACGATGCCATAAGCATAACGGGCAGCTTTTTCGGCTGCCGATGGATAGAGGTCAGCACCGTCGAAGGTTTGCCGAGGTTGCTCTATAGCGGCATCGAAAAGTCCTTCGTCTCGAAGTCTGTCGAGACCTCCGAACATTGCGATCAGGTACGAGTGGATCGCTCTCACGTCTTCGTGTGTGAGATATTCCCAATGCGCGTTCATTTTGCAAGCTCGGCGAACACGTCGGCATATTCGTCGATGAACTCTTTTCCTAGTTGCACGGCTTTGCTTTCCATAGCTTCCTCCTTCACCTCGTCGATCGGTATGATCTGGGCGATGGGGTGGCTGTTCTTGATGACGGTTACGCTTCCTGCCGCCCGGGCCTTCTCCATCACGCCGTTGAAGTTGCGGGCGACTTCCGTCGCGGTGACGCTGATAGGCATGGCGTCCTCCTCGGTCCGGCTTTCATTGTGGTCAGTATAACTTGAATGCGTATAATTTTACAAATGTAGATGCAAAATATATTACGTAAAATTATGCGTAGTTACCGCCACGGATCTTCCTGGTACGTTGGCTCCGGGTCCGCCGGGCGGTCGGAGTAGGGGTCGTAGCCGTCGTCGTCCTCGGCTTCGGGGCGCAGGAAAGGGTCGCTGGCGGGTTCTGGCGTCGCGGGTGCCGCAGGCGCGACCGGCGTCGTCACCGGTCGCACGCGGTAGCGGGGTTGCGGCTCGCGTTCGTCAGCCACGGTTGCCGTCCTCCTCGGTGCCTACTTTCGCCAAATCGTAGGGCGTGGTCTGGTACACGTAGTAGTTCAGCCAGTTCGTGTAGAGCAGCTGCGCGTGGGCGCGCCAGGTGGCGCGGGGAGCCTGTGCGGGATCGTCGTTCGGGAAGTAGTGGCACGGCAGGGGCATGTCCAGGCCCTTTGCGATGTCGCGCTCGTACTCCACCATAAGCGTGCCGGCATCGTACTCGGGGTGGCCGAACACGAAGAAGTGGCGGCTGTCCGTGCTCTTGGCAATATAGACGCCAGCCTCTTCGGACACGGCGATGAGCTCCAGGTCGGGATGCGCCTCGATGTCTGACGCATGAACCTCGGTGTAGCGCGAGTGGGGCGCCCTGAAGAAGTCGTTGAAGCCGCGCACGAGCGGCGACGACGGCTTCACCACCTCGTGCTCGAACACGCCGAACAGCTTCTCTGGCAGCTCGTACTTGGGAATGCCGTAATGGTAGTAGATGCCCGCCTGCGCGCCCCAGCAGATGTGCAGCGTGGAGTGCACGTTCGTGGCGGACCATGCCATGATCTCCGCAAGCTCGTCCCAGTAGTCCACGTCCTCGAAGTCCAACAGCTCGACGGGCGCGCCGGTGATGATCATGCCGTCGAAATGCTGGTCCTTGATCTCGTCGAACGTGGTGTAGAACGTTTCCAGATGCTGCTCGGACACGTTTTTGGACTCGTGGCTGGCCGTTTGCAGCAGGCTCACCTCTATCTGGAGCGGCGTGTTGGACAGCTTGCGCATGATCTGCGTCTCGGTGACGATCTTCGTGGGCATGAGGTTGAGCAGCAGCACCTTCAGGGGGCGGATGTCCTGGTGCATGGCGCGGAACTCGGTCATCACGAAGATGTTCTCGCCTTCGAGGACGTCGGTTGCGGGCAATGCGTCGGGTATTTTGATAGGCATGGCAGGCCTCGCCTTCCGTGTCGGGACACCTGGAATGTTCGTACCATGATACCTTTTGTGCAGATGACCCGCCTATCTGAATTATCGGTAGCGCGTTATCGCCGCCACGCGCGACGAGGCGCAGGGAACGGGGCGTGCAAAGGGCAGGAGGGCAATGGGAATCTCGTCGTGCCTGATCGCGCGCTCGCGCGGTCGGGTATCTTGTACTAGAATCTTCAGGGCAAAAAGCAAAAGGGGTTCAGGCAAGGAGAGGAAGGTTTTTATGGCGTCAGAGCAGAAGACGCCGGCGGTGCGTCCGGTCACGGTCGTCAAGTTCGCCGGCGCGGTCATCGCCACGCTGATCGGATCGGGATTCGCCTCGGGGCAGGAGGCCATGCAGTTCTTCGCCGCGTACGGAACGAACGGCATCATCGGGTGCGTTATCGCCATCCTGCTGTTCGCGGGCATGAGCGGCGTGCTTCTGGGCTACGGTTTCAAACACAAGGGGGCGAGCGACTTCTCGGCGTTCCGCTACTTCTGCGGCAAGTACCTGGGCACGTTCCTGGAGTGGTTCACCATCCTGTTCTGCTTCCTCGTGGGCATCATCATGGTGTCGGGCGCGGGCGCGACGCTCAACCAGTACTTCGGCGTGCCGCAGATCGTGGGCAGCGGCCTCATGGCGGCCATCGTGCTGCTGAGCGCGCTCTTCGGCCTCAAGCGCATCGTGGACATCCTCGGCTCCATCGGGCCCGTGACCATCGCGTTCCTCATCATCTTGGCCGTCTACACGCTCGTCGTGCATGGCAGCGGGCTGGCCGATGCCAACGCGGCCGTGGAGGCCGCAGGCGACAGCGTGGTGTACGGCGTGGGATCGGGCAGCGCGTGGTTCGCGCTCGGCGCGTTCATGTACGTGGCATACAACATCCTGGCCGGCGTGCCGTTCATGTCCGAGATGGGCACCGGCGCGCGCTCGCGCAAGGAGGCCGTGCTCGGCGGCGCCCTCGGCGGCGCGGCGCTCGGCGTGTGCGCGCTCCTTTTGAACCTGGCGTTGCTGTCGGTGTTCGGCGAGGCCGTGCAGTACGAGGTGCCGGTGCTGTTCCTGGCGCAGCAGATCTCGCCGGTCGTGGGCCTGTTGTTCGCCGTCATCCTGCTGGCCGAGATCTACAACACGGCCGTGCCCATGGTGTGGACGGTGGCCAACCAGTTCGTCGACGAGAAGCAGGACAAGCGCAAGTACCAGTTCCTCATCGCGCTTCTGTGCGCCGTCATCTTCATGGGCGGGCAGCTGCCGTTCGGCATGCTGGTGAACCTGATCTATCCGTTCGTGGGCTACTTCGGCGCGCTGTTCATCGTGGTGGTCATCGTGCAGATGGTCCGCTGGCGCATCGACCGCGCCCGCGGGATCACGCGCTAAGGCGAGGGAGGCGAAGATGGCAGAGGCAAGCGAAAACCCCGCCCGCACGCAGGAGTACGTGGAGCGCGACCGCGCCTGCATGGGTCCCACGGCGCGCATTCCCTACTACGACCTGGTGGTGGACCACGCACGCGGCGCGCTGCTCTACGACGTGGAGGGCAACGAGTACATCGACCTGCTGGCGGCGGCCACGTCGGCCAACGTGGGCCACTCGCACCCGGCGGTGGTGGAGGCCATCTGCGGGCAGGCGCAGAAGGTCATCCAGTGCTCGCCGGCCTACTTCTACCACGCGCCCGAGGTGGAGCTGGTGGAGAAGCTGGCCGCCATCGCGCCGGGCGACACGCCGAAGAAGGTGGTGTTCGGCACGTCGGGCTCCGACGCCAACGACGCCATCATCAAGTTCGCGCGCGCCTACACGGGACGGCCCTACGTGGTGTCGTTCCTGGGCGCCTACCACGGCTCCACCTACGGCTCGATGACGCTCTCGGCCCTCAGCCTGGGGATGCGCCGCAAGATGGGGCCCATGCTGCCGGGCATCTACCACATCCCGTACCCGGACGTGCAGAGCGCGGGCGTGGGGCACTTGAGCGAGCCGGAGCAGGCGGAGCACTTCATGCGCCCGCTGCGTGAGATGTGCGGGACGTACCTGCCGGCCGACGAGATAGCCTGCGTCGTGATGGAGCCCATCGCGGGCGACGCCGGCATCATCGTGCCGCCGCAGGCCTACGTGGACGCGCTCACCGCGTTCTGCCGCGAGAACGGCATCCTGTTCGCCGTGGACGAGATCAACCAGGGCATGGGACGCACGGGGAAGTGGTGGGGCATCGAGCAGTTCGGCGTGGAGCCCGACCTCATGTCGGTGGGGAAGTCGCTGGCCAGCGGCCTGCCGCTGTCGGCCATCGTGGGCAAGGCCGACATCATGGACAGCCTGAGCTTCCCGGCGCACATCTTCACCACCAGCGGCAACCCCGTGTGCTGCGCGGCGGCGCTCGCCACCATCGACGTCATCGAGCGCGAGGGGCTGCTCGAGCGCGGCGCCGAGCTGGGCGCCTACGCAAAGGAGCGCTTCGAGGACATGGCCGCCCGCCACGCTATCGTGGGCGGCGTGCACGGCATCGGGCTCAATCTGGGCATCGACATCGTGCGCCCGGAGACGGGCGAGAAGTGCGCGCTCGACGCGCTCAAGGTGGTGTACCGCGCGTTCGAGGAGGGCGTGGTCATCATCTGCATGGCGGAATCGGTGCTGCGCTTCCAGCCGCCGCTCGTCATCGAGCGCGAGCAGCTGGACCGCGCGCTCGACGTGCTCGACCGCGTGATCGGCGAGGTGGAGGCCGGGCTCGTGCCCGACAGCATCGTGCCCGAGGGCAAGGGCTGGTAGAGCGAGAGCCGGCAACCCCGCTGTTGCTAAGAACGCCTGGATGTCTCACGTGAAACATCCAGGCGTTTGAGTACCCGCGTACCCTTCGCGGCGTTCTTTATGCGACGGTACGCTAAGTTCGATATCGATAGCTGAATTATCTCTTTAACAGATGACGAAGTATCGGAAACTGGGCACTACCGGAAAAATCGCCGACGCCTCTATAATGATCCGGACACAAACCACCCCCTGATCCTCCAAGGAGCCCCCATGAGCGAGAGCATCGGAACCACCTGCGTGCAGGGCGGCTACCGTCCCGGCGACGGCGAGCCGCGCCAGATTCCCATCTACCAGTCCACCACCTGGAAATTCGACACGAGCGAGCACATGGGCCGCCTGTTCGACCTCGAGGAGTCCGGCTACTTCTACACGCGCCTCGCCAATCCCACGAACGACGCCGTGGCGGCGAAGATCGCCGAGCTGGAGGGCGGCACGGCGGCCATGCTCACGTCGTCGGGCCAGGCGGCTAACTTCTTCGCCGTGTTCAACATCGCGGGCTGCGGCGACCACGTGGTGGCGAGCTCCGCCCTCTACGGCGGCACGTACAACCTGCTGGCCAACACCATGCGCCGCATGGGCCTCGAGTGCACGTTCGTCGCGCCCGATTGCACGGACGAGGAGCTGGTGGCCGCGTTCCGCCCCAACACGAAGGCCGTGTTCGGCGAGACCGTCGCGAACCCGGCGCTCGCCGTGCTCGACATCGAGCGCTTCGCGCAGGCGGCCCACACGAACGGCGTGCCGCTCATCGTGGACAACACGTTCCCCACGCCGGTGAACTGCCGGCCCATCGAATGGGGTGCCGATATCGTCACGCACTCCACCACCAAGTACATGGACGGTCACGGCGCGAGCGTGGGCGGGGCCATCGTGGATGCCGGCCGCTTCGACTGGCTTGCGCATGCCGAAAGGTTCCCGGGCCTCACGCAACCCGACGAGAGCTACCACGGCGTGGTGTACGCCGAGCGCTTCGGGCTGGAAGGTGCGTTCATCACGAAGGCCACGGCCCAGCTCATGCGCGACTTCGGCTGCTCGCAGTCGCCGCAGAGCGCCTACCTCATCAACCTGGGGCTGGAAAGCCTGCATTTGCGCATGGCGCAGCACAACAAGAACGGCCTGGCGCTGGCCGAGCACCTGGCCGCGCACCCGAAGGTTGCGTGGGTGCGCTACCCCGGCCTGCCGGGCGACTCCCAGCATGAGCTGGCGCAGAAGTACCTGACCGGCGGCGCGAGCGGCGTGGTGAGCTTCGGCGTGGCCGGCGGGCGCGCGGCGGCCGAGGCGTTCATGGCCAACCTCAAGCTGGCGCAGATCGCCACGCACGTGGCCGACGCGCGCACCTGCGTGCTGCACCCGGCCAACGCCACGCACCGCCAGATGAACGACGCCGAGCTGGCCGCTGCCGGCATCACGCCCGACCTCGTGCGCCTCTCGTGCGGCATCGAGGCCGCCGAGGACCTGATCGCGGACGTCGACCAGGCGCTCGCGGCGGTGTGAGGACGACCGTGGTACGATAGCGGCTCAAGGAACTCCCGCGAGCAGAGTCGTAGCGCAAACTCAATCACGGAGGTACCGCGGCGGCGGCAGGGTGATTTGCGTGCCCGCAGGCGCCTAGTAGTAGATGATGAGCAGTCCCAGCAGGATGCCCACGATGACGAAGAACGTGGGCAGCTTGCTGCGGTACATGAGCACCGACTGCGGGATGATCTCGCCGAACACCACGTACAGCATGGCGCCGCTCGCGAAGCCGAGCGACAGCGACAGCCCCAGGGGCCCGATGTCGCCCAGCCAGTAACCAAGCCACGCGCCCAGCACGGTGGGGAGGCCGCATGCAGCCGTGGCTGCGACGGCGCGCACGCGCGACATGCCGCCGTTGATGAGCGGAACCGACACGGCCATGCCCTCGGGGATGTTGTGCAGGCCAATGAGCACGGCCATGATCATGCCGGTGCCCAGCAGCAGGTTGTCCGATGCCACGAAGCTCGCGCCGATGGTCATGCCCTCGGGCACGTTGTGCAGCGCGATGGCGCAGGCCATGACGATGCCGGCCACGAACAGGGCCATCTTCGAGTCATCGCGCTTGCGGTGCTCGGCCAAGTGGTCGGCATGGATGAGCTCGTCGAGGTCGTCGTGCGTTTTGGGGTGCGACTTCCTCGCCACATGGGGCACCTCGTGCCGCGTGCGCCGGTCGATGGCCAGGTTCAGCCCGTACACCACGGCCACGCCCGCGATGACGGCCCCCGCCGCAACGAGCACGGCCTGGCTGGTGAACGTCTCCGCCGCTTCGACGGATTCGGTGAGCAGGTCGAAGCATACGATGGAGAGCATGATGCCGCCTGCGAACGACAGCAGCAGGCTCACGGTGCGGTTCGATTCGCTTCTGAACAGCGCGCCCACGATGCCGCCCAACCCCGTGCCGCCCGCTCCGGCAATGAGCGTGACGACGGTGATGAACACGAACGGGTCCATGATTCCCCTCTACCCCTGAAGGCGCCCGCATCAGCAGGGCGTCGTTGGCTCTCTCGTCGGGAACCATGATAGCAAAGTCGGCTCACAGAGTTAACGGCGTCCAACTATTTCCTATCGCCAGGAGAACCCGCATCCGTAGATCCTCCTGGCGATGCTGCGGGCGTGCCGGCAGTTATGCTGCCTCCGATAGGCCTTCCCAAGCGTCATCCTCGCCTTCGCCCGGTTCCTGCGCGCCGGAGCCGCCGACGCTCCCGTTGTCGCCGCCCACCTTGACGACGTTCGCCAGCGCCGCTGCGACGGCCGCGGGGTCGGCCTTCGACAGGACGTCGGTACCGTCCTCGACCGTGCATCCCGAACAGCCGCGCGTGCGCTTCGCGTCCAGCGCGTCCTGCACGGTGCCGGAGTAGATGGTCCCCGAGTTCTTGAGGTGCTGGCAATCGGGATTGAAGTGGTACACCTCGCCGAACGGCGTCCAGTAGGCCAGCCCGTCGTCGGAGAGCACCGCCGCGCCCGCCTCGGCCTGGTCGAGATCCTCCTGCGTGGCCGGATGGTAGTCGATGCCGCTCGCCACGGCGGCCACGAGCGCGATGGCCGCCACGATGGCGCCCGCCTTCTTCGTGCCCTTGTCCAGGTCCTTGTTCGTCAGCAACAGCAGGATGACGGGGGCGAACGCGATGGCGGCGACGATGACGCCCAGGTCGGTCTGCACCCAGTAGGACAGCTTGTTCTCCTTGGAGGCCGGCGCGAGGTGGTTCGCGCGTTTCCACAGCTGCGAGCCTATGACCACCATCACGAGGTCGACCACGAGGAAGATGATGAGCCACGTCGAAGCACCCGGGCCGGGCAGGAACAGCGTGCCGTTCATCACGAGCACGGCCATTATCTCGCATACGATGCCCAGCACCCAAAGCACCGCGGCCCCGATGCGGAAGGGAAGCGCCGACCCGTTGCGGGCAGAGTGCATCTCCTCGCGCGCGGCCTGGTTGGCCTCGGCGCCCGAGCCGCCTTGGTGCGGGTGCGCGATGGCCTTGCCGGTCTTGGCGTCGACGAACGTGCGCTCCTTCGGCTCCTTCTTGGCGGGATGCTCCGCCGCAGGCTCGGCTGTCGCGGCCCCATTCTCGGTTACCGCCTCCTTACCGGATGCGGGCTCCGGCGCGGGCTTCTTCGCCTTCGTCTTCGCAGCTGCCTTCGTTTCCTCGGCGGCCTCTTCGTCGTGCTTCTTCGTAGTCATGCGATCCCTGTCTCCTTGCGGTTCAATCTATGGTTGAACTGGGCCTTTGCCCGTATCCCCTCGCGCACCCCATTATAATTCCCACAGTGGAAAAGCAGGTTTTCCCTGTGGGGGTGCAAGCATTAGTTGAAAGAGGAAGCCATGGGCGTGGACGTGCAGGAGATCGTGGGACAACTGGTGAAATCGGCCGCGGAAGACCCGGACAGCCTCAAGCAGTTCGGCGTGGACCCGGCCGCCGCCATCAAGGGTGCCACGGGCCTCGATCTGAGCGAGGAGCAGGTAGCCGACGTGGTGAAGGCCGTCGAGCCGCTGCTGGAGGGCAAGGAGCTGAACCTGGACGCCGTCATGAAGGCCGCCGGCGACTTCCTCGGCAACGACCCGAGCGCCCTTCTCGGCAAGTTGGGTGGTTTGTTCGACGGGAAGTAGAGGTTTGTCGCAATTCGAAGCAGCGCATTTCGGGGAAGGAGCATTGGCCGGATCGTCGAGGGACGCTGTCCTCGGATACCCTCCGCCATCCGAAAAAACTTTTGAATATTTCTGCAGATCGCGACGAATGCGGAGGTTTTCCGTTGACTTCGCGAACGGCTCCGACATACAATGCAAAGGTTCGCTTTCAAAAGCCCCGTGCATGCAGCGAAAACGGAGACGCAGACAAAGGAGTCCAGGCCCGAGTCGCGTGTCGGCGTAGGAACCCGACGGTCCGTCCCACCTGCACTTTTGAAAACCGACGTGTCGCTTCCGCACCAAGGACGACTGCCGGAGAGGCCCTGCCTCGAAGGGAATCGCCCGGACGCGTGGAGAGCGGTGATCCCGACGGGCGCGTTTGCGCGCACGGCGGAATGAAGGATTATTTGGAGGAAGCTAAGTGAAGACGTATTACGCGAAGCCCCAAGAAGTTGAGCGCGAATGGGTCTTGATCGACGCTGCGGACCAGGTTCTGGGCCGCGTCGCCGTGAAGGCCGCGCACATCCTGAAGGGCAAGCACAAGCCGCAGTACACCCCGCATGTCGACACCGGCGACTTCGTTGTCATCATCAACGCGGACAAGATCCGCGTGACCGGCAACAAGGCCGAGGACAAGCGCTACTACCGCCACAGCGGTTTCCCGGGCGGCTTGAAGTCCGAGACCTTCAACGAGGCCATGGCGAAGCATCCCGAGCGCGTGATCGAGCATGCCGTGAAGGGCATGCTGCCGAAGAACACGCTGGGCCGTGCCATGGGCAAGAAGCTCAAGGTCTACACCGGTGCGGAGCATCCGCACATGGCTCAGCAGCCCCGCGAGATCAAGATGGAGGGTTAAACAATGGCAGGTGAAGCTTTGTACTACGGCACCGGCCGTCGTAAGAACGCCGTCGCTCGCGTGCGTCTCGTTCCCGGCACCGGCAAGGTTACCATCAACGGCCGCGAGGCCCTGCAGTACTTCGGCCGCGAGGCGCTGGTGAACTACGCGCTCACGCCGTTCAAGGTGACCGACACGATGGACCACTTCGACGTCATCGCCCGCATCGACGGCGGCGGCATCTCGGGCCAGTCCGGCGCGCTGCGCCACGGCATCGCCCGCGCCCTGCTTGCGGCCGGCGACTACCGCGCCGAGCTCAAGAAGGCCGGCTACCTCACGCGCGACGCCCGTATGGTGGAGCGCAAGAAGTACGGTCTGAAGAAGGCCCGCAAGCGCCCGCAGTTCAGCAAGCGCTAGGATCGCGCTGCCGAGCAGCACGTTTTCTGCAAGCCCGCTTCCCCTTGCCGGGAGGCGGGCTTTTTCACATCACGGGGATACCAGGGAGAAGGGATCGTGCATGGCAACGGTCAGATGGGCGAGGGCCGATGAGGCCGACCAGGTGCTGGATTTCTACACGCGCATGATCGACGGGATGCGCGGCACGGAGTTCGACGTGTGCTGGGAGCACGACGTGCACCCGACGCGGGCGTTCCTGCGCGCTTCGACCGAGGCGGGCGAGGTGCTGGTGGTCGAGGCGCCCGGAACCGGGGCCGACGGGCCGCGCTTCGCCGCTGCCCTGGTGCTGGACGCGGAGTGCGACCCCGGCTACGACCAGGTGCGCTGGCAGGTGGATGCCGCACCCGATGAGGTGCTGGTGATTCACGTGCTGGCCACGCTGCCGCAGTTCCACGGCCGCGGGTACGCGCGCCAGCTCCTGGAGGGCGCCATTGCAGCCGCGCGCGAGGCGGGCGCGAAGGCGCTGCGGTTGGACACCTTCACCACCAACGGGCGGGCCCAGGGGCTCTACGAGTCGTGCGGCTTCGCGAACTGCGGCGTCTACGAGGACTTCTATCCCCACCTCGGCCGCGGCGGAGTGTTGTACGAGTTCGCGCTGTAGCGGCGGGCGCCTTCGAGCCGGCAGTAGCCTCCGCCGTTCGCCTCGCCTTCGATCAAAGCGCCCTTTGTAGCCGAATTCACGAACTTCACACTTACGAACGGGTCTCTCCGTCTGCTAGGATGGGGAGCGTTACGAACGTCTGCGCCTATCTCTTTCGGAAAATTTTCCTCACACCTCGCGAAAACCAGCCAGCTTCGGCCGCCTGCGGCCCTGCCTTCGCGCGCCGAGCATTCCAGAAAGAGGTATGCAGCTTCATGTCGAACACTCCTATCCGCCACGCCGGTGCCGTCCTGTTCGCCGTCGCGTTCGCCACGCTCCTTGCCACGTTCAACGAGACGTTCCTCAACGTGGCCCTCACTCCCATCATGGACGACCTGGCGGTGAGCGCCGGCACCGTGCAGTGGGTCACGACCGCCTACATGCTGGCCGCCGCCATCATGGTGCCCGTGACCGGGTTCCTCTACCGCAGCGTTCCCACGAAGCGCCTGACGATGGTCGCGCTTGCGCTGCTGCTTGTCGGAACCCTGATCGGGCTCGTAGCGGGAAGCTTCGCCGTGCTTCTTGCGGGGCGCGTGGTGCAGGCGCTCGGCACGGGCATGATCGTGCCCATCGGCATGAACCTGACGCTGGCCGTGGCGCCGAAGGACAAGCTGGGCACGTACATGGGCGTGGTGAGCGCCATGACCACGCTCGGCCCGGCGTTCGGCCCGATTGTCGCGGGGCTCGTGCTGTCGGCAGGCGACTGGCACCAGCTGTTCGCGGTGTTCGCGGTGCTGGTGGTGGTTGCGGCGGCGCTGTCGGCCGCGGTGGTGCCGAACGTGGCGGAGCTGACGAGTCCGCGGCTCGACATGGCTTCCACCTGCCTGATCAGCCTTGCGCTCGTCGGGCTGCTGTACGGCCTGTCCACGGTGTTCTCGGGCGGCTTCGCGGTGGCGGCGGTCGCGCTTGCCGTGGGCGTGGGCTGCCTGGTTGCGTTCGTCGTGCGCCAGGGCCGCGTGGCCGAGCCGCTCGTCGACCTGCGTCCGTTCTCGAACCGCGCGTTCGTCATGGGCCTGGCGGTGATCGTGATCGCGCTCATGACGGTGTTCTCCATGAACATCATCCTGCCGCTGTTCATGCAGGGCTCGCTCGGGTTCTCGGCTTTCGACGCCGCGCTCACGTTGCTGCCGGCGTGCGTGCTGTCGTGCGTGCTGGCGCCGCTGGCGGGCAAGGTGTACGACCGCGCGGGGCTGCGCGTCATGCTGCCGGTGGGCCTCGGCCTCATGGCCGTGTTCGCGTTCGCGCTGTCGCGCTGCACGGAGCAGGCTACGTCGCCCGTCATCGTGCTGTGCTACGCGCCCGTCATCGTGGGCTGCGCGCTGTCCATGGGCCCGGCCCAGAGCTTCGCGCTGTCCAGCCTCAAGCCCCAGCTGTACCCGCACGGCGTGACCATCGTGTCCACGTCGTTCCAGATTGCGGGATGCGTGGGATCGTCCCTGCTCGTAGGCGTGCTGTCCAGCGTCCAGGCCGCGCAGCTGGCGGGCGGCGCGGCGAGCGGGCTCGCCACGGCCGCGGGCTTCCAGGCGGCCTGCCTCGTGGCGGCGGCCATCGCGGTGGCGGGCTTCGCGCTGTCGCTCGACCTGGGACGCCTCGAGCGGCGCTGCGTCGTCCAGCAGGCCGCCGCGCCTGCGCCTGCGACAGCGGCATCAGAGGTGTAGCGGCTCGTCGGCGCCACCTCGTCCGCCCGGCCCGTCGCCGCGCGAGTGCAGTAGGCGGCTGCCGGCGGACGTGGATGGCCCTTCCTGCTAGGCAACCGGTTTCCCCGGAAGGCGAACTCCTCTACAATGGCATGTGGCGGTGCGACGGCCCAAGCAGTGCAACGGTGCAGATGCGGGCAGGCGCTCCTGCCCCGAGGGGAGAAGTTCAGAGTGAGATCTATCGAGTTGCCGGGCGTGAGCAACGTGAGGGACCTGGGCGGGATTCCCGTCTGCGGCGACCGCGTCGTGTTGCCGGGGCTGTTCTACCGCGGGAGCGCGCTTGCCGATGCCACGTCCGCCGATCGCTCGGTGCTTTTCGGCGAGCTCGGCATACGCTGCGTCGTCGACCTGCGCTGCGGATGGGAGCGCGAGGCCGCCCCGGATGCAAGCGCTCCGGGTGTCGAGAACCTGCACATCCCCTTCTATGACAAGGAGAAGGTGGGCATCGAGTACACCGAACCGGCGGAGGGCACCAAGGTGGTGGGGCGCGACGTGGCCTGCGACCCCCTCCGCTTCTACCGCTCGCTCGCGAACCCTCTGACCGCGAATCAGATGCGCAAGGGGCTCGCCTGCATTTTCGCGCATGCCTTTCAGGGGCTTCCCGTCTACCAGCACTGCAGCGGCGGCAAGGACCGCGCGGGCATCATGTCGCTGCTCGTCTTGACCGTGCTGGGCGCAAGCCGCGCCGACATCCTCGAAGACTACCTGCTCACCAACGTCTCGCGTGACAAGCACTACCAGCAGGCGTTCGAGCGGTTCTTGAGGTTCTCCGACGGAGACGAGGCGCGTGCCCACGAGCTGACGAGGGCGCATCGGGCCCGGCCGGAGAACCTGGAGGCCTTCTACGAAGCGGTGGACGAGCGCTACGGGAGCATGGAGCGCTTCGTTCGGGAGGTGCTCGCCATCGACGGCGAGCGGCGCGAGGAGGTCAGGAGGCGCTGCACCTGCCCGCGCGGACAGGTGCCGGCAGGTAGCCTAGAGGCCGAAGCACTCTGCAGCCAGCATCTCCATGAAGTCGTCGGATAAGTAGACCGGCAGCTTCCGCGCGGTCTTGGCGGTTGTGTAGGGGGCCGTCGCGCCGCCCGCGGGCGAGGCCGCCGGAGCGGCTGCATCGGCACCGCTGTACGCGATGAGGGCCTTGCAGCACCAGGTTACGCTGCGCAGCGCCGTCATCATGCGGTAGGCGCGGAAGCGCTCGTCGAAGTTTCCCCGTTCGAACCGCCCGTCGACGGCGCGCCAATACGCCTCGACGAAGTCCTCTACCTCGGCGAAGGGGAACAGGACGTCGCTGTCCCAGAACGTGGTGGTAGGCGCCACGAAATAGGCGACGTCCTGGGCGACCTCGCCGACGAGGGGGCGCTCCCAATCCACGAACGACCCCGGGGCGGCGCAGAACCGCCCCGCGCGCGCCCCGTCCGGCGCCGCTGCAGCCTCGCGCGCCGCCGCCTTGGGGATGAGGAAATGCGAGGGCAGCGTCTCGGTGTTGACGATGTGGGAGCGGTCGGAGGCCGGATAGGGCACATCCAGCAGCGGCCGCGTGGCGGCTATTAACGTTTCGGCCCATTTCGTGATGCGGGCATCCTCGAAGGCCGACGCACGGTATGCCGCGAACCTCTGCAGGCACTCCTCGAACAAGGTGCGCAGGGGGTCGAGCGGCCGGTGCAGCGCGCATTCCTGCGACACCTCCACGGCGTGCACATCCGCCATCAGCTGCGCCGCGCAGCGCAGGTCGCCCGGCCTTAAGGCGTCGAAGTCGAGCTGGTCCCCTTCGCAGAAACTGATGACCAGCACGCCCTTTCCCAGCGCCGTTGGCGAGCAGTCCAGGTAGAGCGGCTGCGGCGTGCGCCCGCATGGCGCGAGCGCCTCGAGCGCCGCATACTCGTAGGCCACCTGGTTGCGATGGAAGGGCTGCGGGGCCACGTTCACGCGCAGCACGTACTCCCTGCCGCCCGCGCTGTGGTGGAACCGGAAGTTGCGGTTGTGCTCGCCTGTTCCCAGGAAGCGCGGCTCGAGAAGGTCGCCGTCGGCCACGCCGAGTGCGCGCCTCAGCGCGACGTTGTCGCGCAGGTACTCCGCGGCCTCCCGCAGCTCGCTTTCGCCGTGTTCCATGATCCGCCTTCCCGTTGGTTTCCGATGAGCTGCCCTTCGCCGTGCTGCGGGTGGCCTTGCCTCCAAGCGTCCCGCGTGCATCTCGCGCATCGTTCGCAGTATAGCGAAGTACGAGGGGAGGGGCGGCGCGGCGGGCATGGACGGGCCCGCCGTGGTGCGGGGCGAAGCCGCCTGCCCGGAGTAGGGTTCTCTCGTTCTGCGGAGCGCAGAACGAGAGAACCCGGCGACGCTGGCCGGGTTCTCTCATCAAGGAGGGTTGAGCCTTCAGGAGGGGGCTAGGGCTCATGTCTTGAAACTGCAAGGCCTTCGACTCTTAGGGGGAGAGATCGAAGGCCTTGCGGCTGTGCTTCAGACAAGACCTATTGTAAGACATCATCTAGTATTAGTACATATCTTACTTTTTCTTCCATAGTTCCTACATAGGGGCTGGTAGAAGTCTCGTGATATGCAAGTAATAGCATTTATCAATTAGTAGATATAGTCTACAATAGAAGAGAAGATGCCGGCCGTGAAGGGAGCGGGAAACATGGATTCAAACATCTCGAGAATCATCGACAAGGCGCTCGGCGGAGGCCTGCTTTCGGCAAGGGAGGGCATCGAGCTGCTTTCCTGGGACGACTTGTCGGTGCGCTAGGAAGGAGCGGCGCCTTGGAAGGGGAGCGTCTTGCCGCAGGACCTTGCAAGCCGGTGCGACCGACGGCGCGCGCTTTCGATGCAGCCCCGTTTATGGGATAATCGAGCAATATGAACCCTTTTGACGACAGCGATCCTGCCGAACAGCCCGCCGCGCAGCCCCTCGAGGACGACGGGATGCGCGGATTCACTCTCGTGCTCGAGAAGTACCACACGCGCTCCGACGTGCGCGTTGTCGTGCCCGACGGCGTGACGCAGATACTTCCGTGCGCGTTCGCCGGCCATGCGGAGCTTGAGGCGGTCGAGCTGCCGGAAAGCGTGCAGTCGATCGGCGCCGAGGCGTTCGCCAACTGCACGTCGCTGCGCGAGATGCGCATCCCCTCCGCCGTGTTCGAGCTGGGCGAGCGCGCGTTCGCCGGCTGCACCGCGCTTAAGCGGGTCGAGCTGCCCGACGGGCTGCTGGCGTTGGGCGAGTCGACGTTTGCGCAGTGCTCGCAGCTGGAAGAGGTCGCGGGCGGCGCCGAGGCGGACGGCATCGGCGCCCAGGCGTTCTCCGGCTGCAGCCGCTTGGCCGGGCTTCCCCTGCTGTCCCATGTGAAGGCGGTGGGGAGCGGCGCTTTCTCCGGCTGCGCCTTCGAGGAGCTGTGCCTGCCTCCGTCCTTGGAGCGCATCGACACCGAGGCGTTCAGAAGCTGTCGCCACCTCGCGCGCGTTTCTCTGCCGGAGACCGTGGCGTCACTGGGCAAGAACCTGTTCGCCGGCTGCTTCAAGCTGTGTGAGGTGGAGGGCATCGAGGCTCTGCTGGAGGCGTTCCCCGACGCGTTCCCGCGCGCGATGGCGGAGGAGCGCGGCGTCATGCGCCCGCAGGATTTCGAAAGGAAGGCGCGCGAGTACCAGCGGGAGCACGCCGCCGAGGCGGACGAGGCGCGCGAGGCCGTCGAAGCGTGCCGCGCGCGCCTGCGGGCGCTCCGACGGGAGCACGACGGCTTGGGGGTGTTCGAGCGGGCGCGCAAGCAGCAGGTCGAAAGCGAGCTGGCAGCCCGGAAACGCGAGATCGCCGCGCTCAAGGCCCGGTTGGACGAGTTGGAGAACCCGACGTGGGAGGTTTTGGCGGCAGACGTGCGCGCCCGACATGGGGCGGCGGAGGACCGCGACGACGCAGGAGAGTGAGCGGACCCGAGCGAGGCTGGGCGCCGGAAGGCGCCCGCAGGGCCGGTCGGCCGAACGCGCGTCGAGAGAGGCGGTCGAGGCTGGGCGGTCGAACGTGCGCCCAAGGGGAGCCAGCCGGACGCACGCCGGGAAGAATCGGCCGAATGTGTGGCGGAAAACTAAGGAGGTTCCCATGGAGCCGCAGGCAGAGGTTGCCGAGCGTTTCCTGCACGGCAACGACGAGCTTCGGGACGCTTTGGGCATCCCCCGCGGCGCCGGGTTGGAACCCGTCCCGCTCGGCCAGGGCGAGCACAACGCGAACTTCTGGTTCGCGCACCCCGAAACCGGAAGGAAGCTGGTGCTGCGCATCAACTACGCCAGCCAATTGGGCCTTCACGACCAGGTGCTCTACGAACGCGCGGCCCTGGAGGCGCTTGCGCCGAGCGGGCGCGTGCCCCGGCCTCTCTTCGCGGACAACTCGCGCTCGCGCATCGACCACGGCGTGCTGGTGACGGAGTTTCGCGAGGGCTCGCATCTCGACTTCGGCAAACCGGGCAACGTGGAGGAGGCGGCGCGCATCCTGGCCGACGTCCACAGCGTGCAGCTGGAAAGCGGCTGCGGCCTTATCCGCCCCGACGACCCGCTGCGTGCGCAGCTGGAAGCCTGCCGCGGGTTCTTCGCCGCCTATCGGGGCACGCCCTTGGAGGAACGGCACGTGGTCCGCGCCGTCGAGCGGTTCTTCGAGCTGACGGAGGAGGCCCTGGCAGCACCCGTGGACGAGGCGGACTGCTGCCATGTGCAGAACACCGAGGCCGTGCCGTCCCACTTCCTCATCCCCGACGACGGGCCGGGATCCATGGTGGATTGGGAAAAGCCCGTCATCGGCGAGGTGGCCCAGGATGTGGCGTACTTCCTCTCGCCCACCACGACCATATGGGACACCGACTACGTTTTCGACGCGCCGGCCCGGCAGGCGTTCGTCGACGCGTACTGGCGGGCCGTGGACGGGCGGTTCCCGCGAGGCTTCTTCGACGAGCGCTTCCCGGCCTACGTGAGGTCGAACTGCCTGCTGGGCATCACATGGAGCTGCAACGCCTGGGTCGAGTACCACGATCCCGAACGCCCCCTGAAAAACGCGAAGACCTTCGAACTGCTGAAAACGTACTTGTCGGAGGACTATCTGCGGCAAGTGGCGGCCATCTGCTTCGAACACGCAGGCTCCATGTCGGGATAAACCCGCGCGCAGAATACCGAGCGTCGTCGCGCCTCGTTCTACCACCAGGGCGACGGGCCGCGGAACGTCTTCCATCCGTTGCGCTGGAAGTCGGTGCGCACCTTCTCCACCGACTCGCCCAAACCGTTCTTCTCGGTGGCGTCGCTGTCGTCGCGGGGGTTCGTGCCCACCTCGGCCCACTCGAGGTTGCTGTTGAAGCGGGTCTCGGGGCCGCAGGCCAGGCGCATGATATCGCCGTAGAGCCCGTACTTGAGGAACGTGTAGTGCTCGTCGTCGCACATCTGCGTGCCAGGGACGGGGATCATGCCCCATGCTCCGGCCTTCTGGGGCTTGCATGCCGCCAGGCGCAGCATGTTCGCGGCCACCTCGTCGTTGGTGTGGCGCGGGTCGATCATCTCCAGGCAGGTGAGCACCTTGAGACCGGCAGCATGTGCCGCCTCGATGGTGTTGAAGCGCATGTCGAGGGGGATGTCGGTCACCACGCCCTCGCCCATGCGCACGGCGTGGTACACGCTGCCCACGCCCACGGCCTTCAGCTGTTCGGCCATGGGCAGGTCGAAGTCGCCCATGTTCGCCGTAATGGGCATGTCCGGCCCCACGGCCTCGCGCACCTGCGCCAGGTTATCGAGGTACTGGCCGAAGTCGTAGTCGGCGGTGATCATGATGGTGAGGCAGTTAGCGCCCTGCTCGACGTAGGCCTTGGCATACTCGACTATCTGCTCGGCGGGCATCTCCATTTTGCCTGATCGTGCGGTATTGACGGCGGCGAACGAGCAGAACAGGCAGTTCTTGGAGCAGGGGTTCGCGTCGATGCCTATCTGCGCGTGCACCTCGGCGGTGTTGTCGCTCAGCTCGCGGCGGCGCCGGTCGGCTGCCCACTTGATGTAGTACGCGTCGAGCGAGAACTCGCTCACGTCCATGAGCCGGACCAGCTCGTCGCGGCCAGGCTGCTCTCCTGCGAGCGCAGCGTCGACGATGTGCTCGATGTCGGGTGATACGTTCATGGGATTCTCCTTGCTGGGCGGTGTTCGGATGGGTTCGGGCGGTTACTTCTCGACGGGGTTGGCGGGATCGGACGACCAGTCGGACCAGCTGCCCTGGTACACTTCGACGTCGGCGAATCCGGCAGCCCGCAGCACCTCGGCCGCCGCTTGTGCCCGGACGCCGGTCTTGCAGTAAAGGACGAGCGGGTCGTTCAGATCGATGCCGGCCTGCTCGTAGAGCGCCTTCTGATCGGCGCCGACGCCGTTGGCGGTGCAGGGGCTCGAGGAGTAAGCGATGTTGAGCGCTCCGGGGATGTGCCCTTCCTCGTATTCGGCCGGCGTGCGCACGTCGACGAGCGTGAACGACTCCCGCTGGTCCTTGAGGTAGGCTGCGTCGATGGCCGGCGAGGCGGGCGCGCTTTCCCCGACTGGTTGCCCGTTCTGGTCGCCGGCGCAGCCGGGCAGGCTGAAAACGCCGAGCGAAAGCACCGCGGCACAGAGCAAAGGGAGCAGCCTCCTACGCATGGATCGCCCCCTTGCCTCGGCACGGGCCGGCGGAGGGAATCGCCGGCCCTTTCCCCTCGAACCATGCGGGGAGCGGGCGGGCGGGAACCTGCCACTCCTGGCGCACGAGTTCCTTGCGCAGGCGCGCGACGTCGCGCTTGAGGAAGTCGAGGTCGGTGGGAAGGTCGCGGCCGCGGGGGTTCGTGCCCGCATCGGCCCATACCACGTTGCCGGCGCCGGTGCCGAACGGGATGGACGTGCCCGCGCATAGGCGCATGACGGCGGCGAAGTACGCGCCGCGCTTGCGGGAGATGGGCTTGCATGGCTCCATGGCGGTTCCGGGCGCAGCCGTGAGCACGCCGACGCCCGCGCAGTAGGGAGCCAGGCCTATCACCTCGAACATGCGGTTCGCCACTTCGGCGGGGTCGCTGCCCTCGTGCACCGGCTCCACGGCGCTCATCAGCACGAGGCCCGCCCGGCGCAGCGCCTCGAAGGTGGCCAGGCGCCGCGCCGGGTCGATGGTGGTGACGGTTCCCTCGCCCAGACGGTGGGTGTGGTAGGCCGCTTGCACCCCCGCCTTCCGCAGGGCTCGCGCCTGCTCGTAGTCCACGTCGCCGATGTTCGCCATGAGCGGCATCTCGGGCGAAACGGTGCGGCGCACGGTGCGCACGAGGTCCAGGAAGCGGTCGAAGTCGTAGCCGGCCGTGGACATGAGCGAGACAAGGTGCGCGCCCGCCCGGTCGAACGTGAACGCGTAGTCGGCCACCACGTCGTGGGGCACCTCGGCCGGTCCCTTCCACGGCGAGTTCCCCGCGGAGAGCGTGCAGAACGCGCAGCCTTCGGGGCACGGGTTGGCGTCCACGCCGATCTGCGCGTATATCTGCCCGATGCCGCCCGATGCGGTGCGGGCGATCTGCTCGGCGCCCCAGCGCACGTAGGCCGCCTCGGGCGAGGACGAGGCCAGCCCCAGCAGCTGCACGGCCTCGTCGCGCGCGATAGTGCGCCCGTTCACGGCTCCGTCAACCAGGGCCTCGACTTCACGGTCTAGCATCGTTCCTCCTCGACGCGGGCGAACACGATGGCGCTGCCGCAGGTGCCGCCGCCACCCTGCGCCGCGACGCGCCGGAAGGCGGCCTCGCGGCCCTTGCGCATGGCCTTCTCCTCCAGCACCTCGGTCGTGTAGACGGTTTTCGGCTCGATGGCGACGCGGTCGAAGCCGCAGGCCCGCAGCATGCGCTCGTAGGCATCGGTGGAGGAGATGCCGTTCACGCACCCGGTGAGCGTGCACAGGTCGTCGTAAGCGCCCGCGGGCACGGGGCGCAGCGCCACGATGTCCGACACCACGAGCCGCCCGCCCGGTGCCAGCACGCGCCGCGCCTCGGCGAGCGCGGCCGCCTTGTCCTGGCACAGGTTGATGACGCAGTTCGATATGACCACGTCCATGCTGGCGTCGGGCAGAGGGGCGCGCTCGATGCCGCCCTCCAGGAAGTCCACGTTGGCGATGCCCGCGTCGGCGGCGTTTCGGCGGGCCAGCTTCACCATGTCCGGCGTCATGTCCAGGCCCCACACATGCCCGTGCGCGCCCACGAGCCGGGCGGCTATGAGCGCATCGATGCCCCCGCCGCTGCCCAGGTCCAGCACGCGCTCGCCCGCCTGCAGGTTCGCGCGGGCCACGGGATCGCCGCAGCCGCGGCTCGCGGCGAGCGCCCTGGCCGGTAGCCCGGCCAGCACCTCGCGGGCGTACAGCGAGAACGCCTCGCCGGCGGCTGCGGGTTCGCAGCAGCAGGGTGCGGAAGGGGCGGCGGTGCTTGTGGCGCCTGCCGCACCCGCGGCGGCGCGCGCCACGTCGGCGTAGTGGCGCGCTATGCCTTCGCGTGCCGTGCGGCCGGCCTTGCGGCTGTCAGCCGCCTTGCCCTCGTTCCCGCTCATAGGCGCTCCTCGTACAGCTGTCGACAGGCCTCAACGGCCACCAGCAGCGCCTCCACGTCATCGCGCGTGGTGTGCACGCCGAAGCTCGCGCGTGCCGTGCCCACTACGCCCATGCGGGCGGCCAGAGGCAGCGCGCAGTGCCCGCCGGAGCGTATGGCCACGCCCAGCCTGCCGCAGGCAGCACCCACCTCGGCCGGCGCCACGCCTGCGAGCGTGAACGCCACCAGGCCCAGGGCGCCGTCGGGCGCGTCGTGGTCGCCCCACACCGTGACTCCTTCGATGCCGTGCAGCCCCGCTACCAGGTAGCGCGTGAGCGCGGCGCTGTGCGCGGCCACGGCGTCCATGCCCAGGCCGCGCAGGTAGTCGATGGCGCCTGCCCAGCCGATGGCCTGCGAGATGGGAGGCGTGCCCAGCTCGTACTGGATGGCGCCTTGGCGCAGGTAGTACGATGTGTCTGACACGTGCGAGATGGCGCCGCCGCCGCTGGCCACGGGATCCATCTCGGCAAAGGCCTCGGGTGCTATCCACAAACCGCCGATCCCCAGCGGCCCGTACATCTTGTGGGCCGAGAACGCCACGAAGTCCGCCCCGAGCGCCTTCACGTCCAGGGGCAGGTGCGGCAGCGATTGGGCCGCGTCCACCAGGAACCGCGCGCCCGTCTCGTGCGCCTGGGCGGCCATGCGCTCCACCGGGTTCGCCATGCCCAGCACGTTGCCGACGTGCGCGACGCACACGAGCTTCGGCTTCTGCGCGAGCAGTGCGCGGTAGGCATCCTGGTCGAGCCGCCCGTCGCCCTGCACGGGCACGTACTCCAGCCGTGCGCCGGTGCGCTCGGCCAGCATGAGCCAGGGCAGCAGGTTGGAATGGTGCTCGGCGATGGTGGCGACTATGAGGTCGCCTTCGCCGACGTTGCGCTCGCCCCAGGCCTGCGCCACCAGGTTGCACGAGGCCGTGGCGTTCGCCGTGTACACGGTCTGCCGCCGGTCGGCGCCGATGAAGTCCTCCAGCGTCTTGCGTGCGTCGTTGAGCGTGGCCGTGGCCCTCGCCGACAGCTCGTAGGAGCCGCGGTACACGTTCGCGTTGCCGTGCGCGTCGAAGGCGTGCTGCGCCTCGAGGCAGCGGAAGGCCCGCTGCGTGGTGGCCGCCGAGTCCAGGTAGGCGAGCGTGTCGCGATGGTCGGCGTCCACGAGCAGCGGGAAGTCGCCGCGGTTGCGCCGGCCCCAGGCGTCGGCGCGCTCGAGGGCCGTTGCGTCGCCTGCTCCAAGGGCCCCCTCGAGCTGTGCCAGCGTCTGGCGGGCGATGCCCAGCAGGTGCTCGTCGGCCGCGGAACGCCCCTCCTCGCCGTTTGCCTCCGCCTCCGTTGCCGTCCGCTCGCCCCGCGCTAACTGCACCGCCTCGCGCGCCGAGAGCGTGCACTCGTCGAAGAACGCCTCCACCGCCTGCGGCACGGCGGCGTTGGCCGCCAGCTGCTCCTCGCCGAACACCACCTCTTCAACGGCGAGGGCGGGCAGCGGCCGGTCGGCTCCCTCCGCACGCGCCTTGACGAGCGGCGACTCGTCCAGGCCGTCCAACAGCGCGCGCGAGAGCAGAAGCGGCGTGCGCCGAAGCCAGACAATCCACGACGTGACAACATCCAGGTTCGGCTGCTCGCGGAACGTCCGGCACACGTCCAGTACGTGCGAGGGCGTTATGCGCACCTGGTCGCAGGCCATCAGAAGCACCGAATCGGCGTCGGGCAGCTCATCGAGGCAGACGCGTGCGTAGTCGAGCACGCCCTTGGTGAAGCCGAACAGCTCGAAGCCCGCCGCCGCCCGCGTGGCCTCGCGGCAGCGCTGCCGGTCGAGCGCCACCACCGCCGGCGGCTCGGCGCCAACCCGGCGGGCCGCCTGGGCGGCCGCCTCCCCGATGCGTTTCCGCATGTCTGCATCGCCGCCCGCCAGCACGGTGACGCCGGCCAGCCTCGAGCGCAGCGCGGTTTCCACCGCGTGCCCCACGGCCGGCACGCCCTCGTAGCGCTGCAGCGGGCGCGGCAGGGGAGCGCCCTCGCCGCACACCACGGGCTCTCGGTCAGCGTCCTCGAACGTCACGCGCAGCGGCGTGGCGCCCAGGTCGGTTGCCAGCACGAGCGCCGCCGTGCGCCCGCAGGCGCGCTCAAGCTCTTCCTCTGACGGCTGCGGCCGTGCTTCCGGCTCGAGCAGCGGTTGATGGTCCGCCCGGTTCCCCGCCCTCGCTTTCGACGCCTTTCCGTTTGCCACAACCCCTCGTTTCCTCGGTTTTTGCATGTGCTGCCCAATTACTTGATATTGTCTAATATTAATTTATGTCTTACAATTGCGTAACGCTTATACTAACGTTTACCAACGATTTGCGCTAGTCGGCGGCCGGCGCGAGGGGCGCCGGATCATCCGCCGCAGGCAAGAGGAGGCAGTCATGCAGGTGTTCGACCAGGAGATCTACGACATCGTCGAGAAGGGCCTCGAGGGCAACGGCCTGTCCGCGGAGGACGTGCTCGCGCTCTACGAGGTGGATGAGACCAGCAAGGAGGCCGCCTACATCCGCTGGGCTGGCCAGGAGCTCTCGATGATCGCCGCCGACGGCGTGGCCGAGATCCACGCGCAGATCGGCCTCAACTCCACCGTGTGCCCGAAGAACTGCAAGTTCTGCTCGTTCGCCGCCTGCAACAACGTGCGCAAAGGCAAGTACGAGCTGCCGAAGGAGGATGTGCTGGAATACGCGAAGCTCTACGTGGAAGAGGGCGCGAACCTCATCCTCATGCTCACCACGGCCAGCTACAGCTTCGACAAGCTGGTGGACATGGTGGGCAGCGTGCGCGAGGTCATCCCGGCCGACATGCCCCTGCTCGTGAACACCGACGACATGCAGCTCGACCAGTGCCGCCAGCTCAAGGCCGCCGGCGCGAACGGCGCCTACCATGCGGTACGCATGCGCGAGGGCGAGGACACCGAGATCCCCGTGGAGAAGCGCTTCGAGACGTTCGCCAACCTGCGCGAGGCCGGTCTCACGCTGTCCACCTGCGTGGAGCCGGTGGGCCCGGAGCACACGCCCGAGGAGCTCACCGAGGCCACCATGCGCTGCATCTCCACGAACCCGCTGTCGGCCGGCGTGGGCAAGCGCATCGGCGTGCCCGGCACGCTCGTGTACGACCGCGGCATGCTCACCGACGTGGCGAACGCGAACATGGTAGCCGTCTACCGTCTGGCCACGGGGCGCGACCTGCGCCTGAACTGCTCGGCGAACACGGTCATGACCGCTGCCTCCGGCGCGAACCTCGCCTGGGCCGAGGTGGGCACGAACCCGCGCGACACCGTGGAGCGCACCGAGCACGGCGGTCGCGGCAGCAACATCGCCCAGCTGCGCAAGATGTTCGCCGCCTCCGGCTGGCAGGTCCTCGACGGCCCCTCGAAGGGCTGGATGCGCTGAGGCGCGCTAACCGATGACGGTCAAAGAAGTATTCAACAAGGTGGAGTTCATCGGCGCGAAGGACGCGCTGAAGCTGGCGGCCGCCCTGGCGGCCATCGGCGCTGCGCTCGCGTTCGACGTCCTGCTGCCCTCGGTGTACCCCGAGGGCTATCGGGAGCAGTACTACCCGCTTTTCCTGCGAACCCTGCTCGTCGTGTTCCTGGCGTTGTCGGTGCTGTCGGTGTGGTTCCCGCGCGTCCGGCAGAAGACAATCCATTTCTGGGGCCTTGTCATCGCGGCTATGGCGCTGCTGACGTTCTACACCTACGAGACGGTAAAGACGGGCAACCTGCTTCTGCCGGTCATGCCCAGCCCCGACAAGGTTATCGGCGTCTTCTTCGAGGAGGGCGCAACGGTCTGGAAGAACTTCGCCGCATCGTTCAGCCTGCTGTTGCAGGGCGTGGGCTTGGGCTTCGTGGCCGGCATGGTCTACGGCACGCTCATGGGCTACAGCAGGTTCTTCAACTACTGGCTGCAGCCGTTCATCAAGGTCATCGGCCCGGTGCCGTCCACGGCGTGGATGGCCATCGCCATGGTGCTGGCGCCTTCCAGCCATCTGGCCTCGGTGTTCCTCGTCGCGCTCACCACGTGGTTCCCGCTCTCGGTGAACCTGTCCGGCGGCATCCGCGGCGTGCACAAGGTGTACATCGAGCGCGCGCAGATCATGGGCGCCTCGCCGTTTCGCATCATCACGCGCGTCATCTATCCGGCCGTGCTGCCCAACATCTTCACGGGCCTGTTCATGGGCCTGTGCTTCTCCATGACCTCGCTCGTGGGTGCCGAGACGCTCGGCGTGCAGGCGGGCTTGGGCTGGGTCATAAACTACGCGCAGGGCTGGAACGAGTTCGACCTCATCTTCAGCACCATCATCATCTTCGTTCTGATGGCCTTCGTCTTGCTGACCATCTTGTTCAAATGCCAGAAACACGTCATGAAATGGTCTAAGGGGGCAATACAGTGGTAGCGGCCGAGCATCATCTGGTGGCGAAGGACATTCTCCGCACGTTCAAATCGGACGACGGCACCGAGCTCATCGCGCTCCAGAACTTCAACCTGGAAGTGGACCACGGCGAAGTTGTCGCCCTCATCGGCCCCTCGGGCTGCGGCAAGTCCACGTTCCTGCGCCTGGTGGCCGGCCTCGATATGCCGCAGGGCGGCACGCTCGCGTACAACGGCGAGCCCATAACCAAGCCCGATCCCAACCGCGGCTTCGTGTTCCAGCAGGCGAACCTGTACCCGTGGCTCACCATCGAGAAGAACGTGGCGTTCGGCTTGAAGGCGAACGGTGTGTACAAGGAGCAGCAGGGTCGCGTGCAGGAGATGATCGACCTCATGGGGCTCACCGGGTTCGAGAAGTCGTATCCGCACCAGATATCGGGCGGCATGGCGGCGCGCGTGGCCATCGCGCAGACGCTGGTGATGGACCCCGACGTCATGCTGCTCGACGAGCCGCTCTCGGCGCTCGATGCGTTCACCCGTGCGGTCATCCAAGACGAGATACTGGGCATCTGCGCCAAGTTCAACCCCATCGTGCTGTTGGTGACGCACGATATCGAGGAGGCCGTGTACCTGGCCGACCGCGTGGTCGTGCTCTCCCCGCGCCCAGGCACCAAGATCGCCGAGATCCCCGTGGACCTGCCGCATCCGCGCAACCGCATATCCGACGAGTTCATTGCCAAGCGCCACGAGATCCTCGACGCGCTTCAGTTCGATTAGGGAGCGGAGGTTTGGATTCTGCCATGGCCGAGGACGTGATGGAGCCGGAGTTCCCCGTTATCGACGAGGGGTCGCTCAAGAAGCAGATGGCGCGCGGTATCGACGTGCCCGAGGAGCAGCGCAAGATCCTGCGCGCCCGCCCGCGCGAGGCCGCGAAAATGCTCATCCCCTTCGCGGGCATCTTCGTCGCATACGCCGTGCATATGCTGGTTCCCAACGTGTATCCGGCCACGTACGTCCCGAAGTACTGGGCGCCGTTTTTGCTAGGGTGCGCGGCGGTGTGGGCGGTGGTGTGGCTGGTGGGGCTGCTGGTCGTGCCGGTTCGCAAGAAGGCGCTGCAGTTCTCGTGGCTTTTGGCCTGGGTGTTCTTGTTCTTCGAGATATGGGATATCGCCACGTTGAAGACGGGCTACATGAAGCTGCCGTTCATCCCCAGCCCCGACAAGGTGCTCGAGCAGCTTTGCGTGAACTACCTGAAGGTGCTCGAATCTGCGCAGGCCTCCCTGTTGTTGCTGGCGGAGGGCCTGGTCATGGGCTTGTTGGTGGGCTTCGCGTCGGGCGTGCTGTGCGGTTGCTCGCGTTTGGCCAACTACTGGCTGTCGCCGCTTCTGAAGATCATCGGCCCGGTGCCCGGCCTGGTGTGGCTGCCGGTGTTCGTGAAGCTGTTCGGCTCGAGCCATGCGGGCTCCGTGGCCGCCATCGTGCTGGCGGTGTGGTTCCCCATGACGCTCATGCTGTCAAACGCCCTCAAGAACACCGACCACGCGCTCATCGAGCGCGCCCAGACGCTGGGCTGCTCGAGGTTCCGCATCGTGGCGCACGTGATGATACCCAACGCGGTGCCGGCCTTGGCCGACGCGCTGTTCATGGCGTTGGCGGGCTCGTTCGGCGCGCTGTCGGCGGCCGAGCTGTGCGGTGTGCGGTCGGGCCTGGCCCTGGCCGTGAGCACGTGGGGCACCATCGCGAACTTCGGCGTGGTGTTCGCTTACGTGTTCGCCATGATAGCCATTTTCGCCACGCTCACCGCCATCATGTTCGCGGTGCGCAACTGGCTGCTGCGTTGGCAGAAGGGCCTGGTGCGCTGGTAAAACGGTCATTGCGGTGTGGGGGCCGTTGACATAGGAAGGTCGTTGCGATGCGTGGCATTGCAAGCTGACGGGAAAGATTGAAAGGGAAGGGATTTAAGGATGAAGGAATCCTCCAAGACGGCCATGAGCCGTCGCACGTTCGCCAAGGTTGCCGGAGCGACCGCCGCCGTCACCGCCATGGGCGCGGTGGCCGCGGGCTGCTCGAGCCCGGCCGAGGAGAAAAAGCCCGAGGGGGGTCAGACCGATCAAGCCGCCTCCTCTGACAAGACGCCCTGCACCATCGGCTACTGGGGCGGCTCGCCCTGCGAGCTGCCGGTGTACGTGGCCATCGAGAACGGCTACTTCGAGGAAGTGGGCCTGGAGCCCAACATCGTGCTCATCACCAGCGACGTGTCCATCCTGCTGGCCAACGACGAGATAGACTTCTTCGAGTCCACCCCGGGCGACTTCCCGGCCATCTACCAGGGCATGCCGCTCAAGCACCTGGACACCATCCATGTGGGCTGCTGGTCGGGCGTCACGAACAACCCCGACATCAAGTCGTGCAAGGACCTGGCCGGCCGCCGCGTGGGCACCACCATGATGAACGGCCCGGCCTACACCGAGTGCATCTCGCTGTGCGCGCGCGAGGGCGGCGACCCCTCCACCATCGAGTGGGTGAAGTACTCCGGCTCCACCATCGCCGACGCCCTGAAGAACGGCGAGATCGACGCCGCCTGCGGCTCCGATGCCACCACGTATCCCATTCGCTGGAACGACCAGGAGAACATCCACTTCTTCTACACCTCCTGCGAGGACCTGGGCGAGTATTACTGCTGCTTCATCGGCTGCAACGCCAACAACCTGGAGAAGCACCCCGAGATGGGCGACAAGCTGACGAAGGCCATGGCCATGGCCAACGACTATATCAACGAGGACCCGCAGCGCGCCATCGACATGGCCATGGAGAAGGGCTACGCCAACAACGAGTACCCCGAGATTCAGCGCGGCCTGACGGTGAACTACCTCTGGGGCCACGGCAACGAGGAGGACATGCGCGCCTCCAGCAAGGAGCGTTGGCGCGAGCTGTACGACGCCGGCGTGCTCACCGAGGCTCCCAAGGACGAGTCCGAAGTGGATGCGTATCTGGACAGCCTGGTGGACATGGTGGTGGACTTCCGCGGCGACGTGGCGAAGGAGACTGCCGACACCAAGGGTGCCAAAGTCCGCCTGGCCGAGCTGGGCGAGATCTACACGATCTAGGTTTCTATCGGGGCTGTATCGAAAGCCACGCCCGCATTTTCTGGTGGGCGGCCTCCGTTCCGGGGGCTTTCGGTACGGTCCCCGATTCGAGGTTCCGGCCGGACGGCTCGGGAGAGGGAAGGGTAAGCGAACGCTATGGGTTCTCTGATACTGCGCAGCCTGAAGATGCGCAAGGTGCAAACGGCGTCCATCTTGGTGTCGGTTGCGCTCAGTGCGGCGTTGTTTCTGGCGTTTGGCCTGATCTACGGTGGCGTAACGCGTGGTATCGACGTGTCGGCCGAGCGCGGTGGGTCCGATATCATGGTGGTTCCCGCCGACGCCGAGACGTATCTCACGGGCGCTGATCTGCTGTTCACGGGCGCTCCGGTGACCATGTATATGAACGAGGGCGTGGCCGACGAGGTGGCCGCCATTGGCGGCGTTACCCGCGTAACCGGCCAGTTCTTCAGCCAGACGTTGGATCAGTCGTGCTGTTCGGCTACGAATCCCACGCGCCTCATAGGCGTGGACTTCACCACCGACTTCGTGGTTACCCCTCTCGTGCCCGAAGGGTTCTCCGGCAGCTTGGCGCCCAACGAGGTTATCGTGGGCAGCCAGGTGGACGGCATGTCGCAGGGGCAGATATCCATTTTGGGCGAGCCGTACGACGTGGTGGCCGTCATGGCCGAGTCGGGCGGGGAGTTGGATCAGTCTATCGTCATGGACATCGACACGGCGCGCGAGATATCGCGCGGCACGGCGGGCAACGAGCGCTTCTGGAGCATGTACGGCGACCCGTCGGAGCTGATCAGCTGCATTATGGTGGATATCGACGCCGAGCAGCTGGCTCGCGTGCAAACGAACCTGAACCTCATGCGCAACGTGGCCTATGTGGAGCATTCCGAAACGGCCGAGCGTGCTCAGGCCCAGCTCCAGTCGGTATTCGTGCTGCTGGCTGGTGCGGCGGCCGTCATGTTGGTTATCACGCTGCTGCAACTGTTCGCGCGCTTCTACTCGTGCGTGTGGGATCGCAAGAGCGAGCTGGCGCTGTACCGCGCCATCGGGGCAAGCACGGCGCACCTGAAGAAGCTCATCGGCGGCGAGATAGCCTGTATCGTGACCGCAGGCCTCGTGGCGGGCCTGGCGCTGGGCGCCGTGCTCTACCAGCTGCTGCTGGGGGTGATGTTGGATTCCATGGCGTTCCCCTTCATCGGCCTAAGCGTTCCTGCAGTGATGGCCTTGGGAGCGGGCATCGTGGCGCTGTTCGCGCTCATCTCGGTTCTGTCCGTCGTCTGGCCGCTGCGCCAAGTGGGCCGGCTTGATCCGTCGCTCGCCATGCAGCAGGGGGATATCGATTAACATGAGCAAGCTGAAAGTGGAGAACCTGGGCAAGTCCTACGGCGGCAACGTCATCTTGGAGAACATCTCGTTCACGGCGGAGCCGGGCGATTCCATCGCCTTCGTGTCGCCCTCCGGGTCGGGCAAGTCGACGCTGCTGTCCATGCTGGGGCTGCTGCTGTCGTCCACCACGGGCACCGTTGTCGTGGACGGGCAGGACAGCGACGCGCTGGGCGACAAGGAGCTGTCGCGCCTGCGCCGCGAGACGTTCGGCTTCGTGTTCCAGCATACCCAGCTGGTAGGTTCGCTGCGTGCCGTGGAGAACGTCATGGCGCCCGCCAACTTCGCCGGCAAGCTGCCGTTCGACGCCCGCGAGCGCGCCGAGCAGCTGCTGGACGGCCTGGGGTTGGACGACCGCCTCATGCACTACCCCTACCAGCTGAGCATCGGGCAGAAGCGCCGCGTGTCCGTGGCGCGCGCCCTGCTCTTGGACCCGCCCATCGTCATTGCCGACGAGCCCACGAACGACCTTGATGCCGACAGTTCCGCCAGTGTTGCCGACACGCTGTTCGAGCGCGCCGCAAACGGTGGTATCCTGCTGTTCGCGACGCACGACCGCGAGCTGGCCTCGCGCGCCTCGCGCGTCATGCATCTGGAAGGGAAGACGTTCGTGGAGCGGTAGCGCCCGGCGTCGGGTTCAGGGGGACGGTGCCGGTGAAGAATTTCGACCGCGGGGTGTACCGCGCGGTTCTCAAGGTGAGGGAGGCCTACGCGTTCGACGCGGGCGGCATCCTCATGCGCGTGTACGCCTACATGGCAACCATCGGGTCCATCTCCATGTTGACGCTGGCGGGGTACTCGTTCTTCCTCGCGGGCACGGTGTCGTCCACCATCGCGCTGGCCACGTTCCTCATCTCGCCGCGCGTCTCCAAGCTGGTGGACGAGCGCGGCCAGCACGCGGTGGTGCCGAAGGCGGCGGTGGTCACGCTCGTGGGGCTCGCCCTCATGCTGGCAACCGTGAGCCTGGGCGGGCCCATCGCGCTGTGCTACGTGGCCGCCGTGCTCATGGGGTTCATTCCCAATGCCCAGGCGCTCACGCGCGCCCGCTGGACGTACCTGGTGCGCTCGGGCCGGCTGGGCGAGGACGCCCCCACGCTGAAGACCGTGTTCTCCTACGAGGGCATCATCGACGACGTTGCCTTCATGGTGGGGCCGGCGGCCTCCATCGCCCTGGCCGCGGCCCTCTTCCCGGCGGCCGGCATGCTGGCGGGCGGCGTGTGCTTCGCCGTGGGCGTCGTGGTGCTCACGCTCTCCCGGTCCACCGAGCCCGCGGTGGGAAGCGTTGGCGCCGGGGAGCCCCCGAAGCACCGTCGCAGCATCATCGCCACCTCGTCGGTCGTGCGCGTGCTGTTCGCGCTCATGTTCTTCCTCGGCGCGTTCTACGGGGTGTTCGACACGGCCACCGTGTCGCTGGCCGAGGACGTGGGGAACCCGTCGGCCGCCAGCGTCATCCTCATCGTGGCCGCGTGCGTGTCCATTGCGTCCGGGTTCCTGTTCGGCATGATCCGCCTGACCATACCGCAGTACGCCCAGCTCGCGGCCGTGAGCCTTCTGGTGGGGTGCGCCTACGGCACCATGGTGTTCATCGGGTCCATAGAGTCGCTGTTCGCAGTATCCACCGTGGCGGCGATGTTCTACGCGCCGTTCTTCATCACGGCGAACGCCACCTGCGAGCGCATGGTGCCGGGCGACCGCCTGACCGAGGCCATCACCTGGATGAACTCCGGGAGCATTTGCGGCCTGGCGTTCGGGCCCACCTTGGGCGGCGCGCTCATCGACCAGCTGGGAACCACGGCCAGCTTCGGCTTCGGCGCCGTGTTGGCCGTGATGCTGCCCGTCATCGCGTTCGCGTGCTTACCCCTGCTGAAGCGGCACGAGCGGTAGTCCCGCTGGACGCTACAGCTTCATCTTCGGCAGCTCGGCGCCTTTCGGGTCTGCCTTGGCAGCCTGCACGATGCCCACGACGAGGGCGATGCCGGCGGCAACCCACAGCACGAGCGCCGTCTGGTGGCAGGACATGTTGGGGTTGCCGCACAGGCCGATTCCCGCGGGGGTGGTCAACAGCACGGTCGCCGCAGCCACGGCGGCCGTGGCGATGCCGGCGAAGCGGCGCCCCTCCTTCGTGCGGCCTGCCAGCGCCAGCAGCGCCGTGACCGCGCCCACCGCGCCCACGAGCGTCGTGGCGACGAACGTCCAGTGGCACTTCATGGGCACGGTCCCTCCGGCTGCCGTCTCCACCGGCTCCGCGCAGCCGCCCATGAGCACCGACACCGCGACGACGGCCGCCATGGCCGCCACTCCTGCCACTGCCAAGATCATCCATGCCCGCCTGCCCATGTCGCAGCCTCTCTTCCCTATTGTTTTCGAGCACTTATTATCATAGCGCAAGTAGTTGACTGACGCTATGGGAAACGGGGAAGGGCGACGGGAGGCGCCCGCGCCTCGAAACCTCTCCGAAACAATAAACCGTTAGTTTGATGACCGGATGCTGAAAGTGCGTTTCGCCTGCGAAGCATGGTATCGTATACGACGATCGAATCCGCGCGCACGCGGCGCGACGGCCCCGGTGGACGCCGGGCCGGCAAGGTGAGGAGCGAAAGCCCTATGGCACGAGTTTCGGATACGTACGGCTCGATGGTGTTCAACGAGCACACGATGCAGGAGCGTCTGCCCTCGGCGACGTACAAGAGCCTGCTCAAAACCATGAAGCAAGGCGAGCCGCTGGAGATAGAGGTGGCCAACGTCGTGGCGCACGCCATGAAGGAGTGGGCCATCGAGAAGGGCGCCACGCACTTCACGCACTGGTTCCAGCCGCTCTCCGGCATCACGTCCGAGAAGCACGACAGCTTCCTCGACCCGGTGAGCGACGGCCGCGCCATCATGAGCTTCTCCGGCAAGGAACTCATCTCGGGCGAGTCCGACGCGTCCAGCTTCCCCTCCGGCGGCCTGCGCGCCACGTTCGAGGCGCGGGGCTACACGGCGTGGGACCCCACGAGCTATGCGTTCGTGAAGGACGAGGTGCTGTGCATTCCCACCGCCTTCTGCTCCTACACCGGCGAGGCGCTCGACAAGAAGACGCCGCTTCTGCGATCCATGAGCGCCGTCGAGGAGCAGGCGAACCGCGTGCTCGCGCTGTTCGGCTGGGAGCCGCAGCGCGTCGTGCCCACGGTGGGCGCCGAGCAGGAGTACTTCCTCATCTCCGAGAAGGACTACGCCAAGCGCCAGGATCTCGTGATGTGCGGTCGCACGCTGTTCGGCTATGCCCCGTGCAAGGGCCAGGAGCTGGAGGAGCACTACTTCGGCGCCATCCGCCCCACGGTGAACGAGTTCATGAAGGAGCTCGACGACGAGCTATGGGCGCTCGGCGTGCCCGCGCGCACGAAGCACAACGAGGTGGCTCCTGCGCAGCACGAGCTGGCACCCATCTTCACGAACGCGAACCGCGGCGTGGACGAGAACCTGCTTACCATGGAGAAGATGCGTCTGCTGGCATCGCATTACGGCCTGGTGTGCCTGCTGCACGAGAAGCCGTTCGAGGGCATCAACGGCTCCGGCAAGCACAACAACTGGTCGCTGTCCGCCAGCAAGAACCTGTTCGACCCGGGCGAGAGCCCCATGGACAACCTGCGCTTCCTCGTGTTCCTCACCGCGGTGATCCAGGCGGTGGACGACTACCAGGAGCTGCTGCGCATGTCGGTGGCCTCCGCCGGCAACGACCATCGCCTCGGCGCCGACGAGGCGCCCCCGGCCATCGTGTCCATCTTCCTGGGCGACGAGCTGGATGCCATCGTGGACGCGCTCGTGGACGACCACGAGTACGAGAGCGCCGAGAAGGTGGCCATGGACCTGGGCGTGGACGTGCTGCCGAACTTCTTGAAGGACAACACCGACCGCAACCGCACCTCGCCGTTCGCATTCACGGGCAACAAGTTCGAGTTCCGCATGCCCGGTTCGAACGTGAACCTGTCCGATGCGAACATGATCCTGAACACCGCCGTGGCGAAGAGCTTCAAGGACTTCGCCGACGCCATGGAGGGCAAGGAGGGCGACGAGTTCGAGACGGCCACCATCGCCTACATCCGCAAGACGCTCAAGGCCCACCGCCGCATCATCTTCAACGGCAACGGCTATGCGGAAGAATGGGAGCGCGAGGCCGAGCGCCGCGGGCTGGCGAACCACCGCACCACGGCGGATGCGCTGCCGTGCTTCGTGGACCCGAAGAGCATCGCGCTGTTCGAGGAGCTCGGGGTGCTTTCCGAGGCCGAGGTGCGCAGCCGTTACGAGGTGAAGCTGGAGAAGTACAACAAGCTGCTGAACATAGAGGCCCGCACCATGAAGCGCATGGTGCGCCGCGCCTACCTTCCTGCCATCAACGGCTACGCCGCCGAGGTGGCGCGCGGCATCACGGCCGTCCGCGCCGCGGCCGCTGGTGTCGAGGTGGGCCAGCAGGAGGCCCTGCTGCGCAAGCTGCTCGCCGGCGTGAAGGAGATCGACGCCCAGCTGCAGGCGCTCGACGCCGCGCACCACGCGGCTTTGGAGCTGGTCGACCAGCAGCAGCGCGCGAACAAGTACGCCCACGAGATCGTGCCCATCATGGAGAAGCTGCGTGCCGCCGTGGACGAGATGGAGATAGTCACCGACCGCGACCACTGGCCGGTGCCCACCTACAACGACATGCTTTTCTACGTGTAGAGTTCCGCGGGCCTACGGTCGCGGAACGACTCGACGCTGCGAAGGGCCCTGGTGCCGATCCTCGCCCCTTTTTCGCTTGCCCTCACGTGCAAAGCACGCTCGGCCGCGAAACGGGGCGATTATCGGCACCAGGGCCCTTCTCGCTGACTTGCTACGCCAACCTGGGTGGTAATTTTCGCGCTTCGCGCGAAGGCGCTAGACGCCGACGGTCTCCTTCGCTTCCGCCTCCTTCGATCCCTGGTTGAGCAGCACGATGCCGCCCACCACGAGGGCGAGGCCCAGGCAGGTGGCCCAGCCGAACGGGTCGCCGAACAGCGCGATGCCGATAACGGCCGTGCCCACGGTTCCCACGCCGCCCCAGATGCCGTAGGCCAGGCCCAGCGGCAGGTGCTTGAGCGTGAACGTGAGCAGGGCGAACGTTGCCAGATAGCACGCGGCGGTGGCCAGGGTGAACGGCAGCAGCGAGAAGCCCTCGGACAGCTTCATGAGAGTGGCGCCCGCCACCTCGAGGGCTATGGACGCGCCCAGCAGCGCGTAGGGATTGATGCGGTCGATGCGCTCGGCTATGGCGTTCATGGTTACGCTCCCATCTTCAACAACACGACTCCGGCGATGATGACGGCGATGCCGGCCAGCTTCTTCGCGCCCAGGCCCTCGCCCCAGAATAGCGCGCCCACCACGGCGGTGAGCGCGATGCCGGCGCTCGTCCACACGGCGTACACGAACCCGAGCGGCAGGCTCTCCAGCGTTTGCGCCATCAGCGTGAACGCCGCCACGTAGCCCACCACGATGCCGATGATGGGAGCCTTCCTCGTGAAGCCCTGCGAGAGCTTCATCATCGAATCGCCGAACACCTCAAACGCCACGGCCACGCCGAGCAGCACATAGGGAACCATCCGATCCCCCTCCTTTCCTTTGGCTTGAGAAGAGCTTAAACTATCCCCTAAGGGTCGAGTCAAAGGAGAATCATGAGAAACAACCTGCTCTCCATCGGCGAGGTGGCGCGCATGAAGGGCGTGGGCATCAAGGCTCTTCGCTACTACGAGCGCATCGGCGTGCTGCTGCCTGCCCACGTGGACTCGCAGACGGGCTACCGGTACTACGCGCTCAGCCAGATGCCGGAGCTCGACGTGGTGGTGACGTGCGTGGAGCTGGGCCTTCCGCTCAAGGAGCTGCACCGCTACCGAACCGCGGAGGGCCGGCTCGACCTCGAGGCGCTGCTCGAGCGCGGACGGACGCTCGCGCTGGAAAACCTGAGGCGCGCCGAGGGCATCATGATGCAGGTGGACGGGTACCAGCGCGAGGTGGCCCTGCAGCGGCGACTGCGCGAGGGGTCTTCGCTCTACGAGCGCGCGCTCGATGAGTGGACGGCTCTTTCCGTTACCTGGGAGGACCGCGCGTTCCATGCGAAGCGCTATGCGCAGGCGGCGACCGAGCTGTACGACCGGGCGGCGGCGGAGGGCCTCTTGCCGCTGTACCTGCAGGGTATGGCGCGGCTGCCCGCGGCCGACGGCGGGAATGCGTGGCACGTTGTTCTTGAGGTGGCCGCTCCCGCCGGGGGCGGCGCGTCGGAGGGTCTGCTGCGGCTTCCCGGCGGCATGTTCGCGGGCGAGCGCGTAGAACGGGACGACTTCGAGGCCGCGTTCGCCGCGGCGTTCGCGGCCGCTGCCGACGTGCCGCCCGAGCGCGCCGTGCTCGCCCTCGACGTGTGGGACGACGAGCTGAGCCCCGACCGCTTCACGCTGGAGCTGCTGCGCGCATGAGCCCGTAGGTGCCTTGCTTCATTCGCCATCGAGGACCTCTTCATTGGCGACAATGGGGAAGTGCCGGCTATCGGACGGGCACGCTCAGCTTCCCGCTATCGGCAGCGCGAGCGTGAACGTGGTGCCGCTCGCCTCGTCGCTGGCTGCGGAAAGCGTGCCGCCGTGCTCCTCGGCGATGCTGCGGGCGATGGCCAGCCCCAGGCCGAAGCCGCTGTCGTCGCGCGTGCGCGCCTTGTCGGCCCGATAGAAGCGGTCGAACACGTGGGCCAGGTCCTCGGGCGCGATGGCGAAGCCGGTGTTGCGCACCGCGAGCTCCACGTGGCGCGCAGTGCGGCGCAGCTCGACATCCACGCGCCCGCCCCTGTCGGCGTATTTGCAGGCGTTGTCCAGCAGCGTGCCCGCGAGCTTGCGCAAAAGGGGCGCGTTGCCGCAGACGGCCACGCCGGGCTCCAGTTGGGAGCGCAGCTTCACCTTGCGTTCGAACGCCACGGACTCGAACTGCAGCAACTCGCTTTCCACAAGGTCGGCCAGGTCGAGCTTCTCCATGGGCGGCTTCGCCGCGCCCTCGTCCGTCTGGGCGAGCAGCAGCAGGTCGCTCACCAGGGTCTGCATCTGCTCGGCCTCATGCTGGGTGCTTTCCACCCACTGGCTTTGGCTGGCCACGCTGCGCTCGGGATGCTCAAGGAGAATGGACGTGTTCGCCAGGATTACCGTGAGCGGCGTCTTCAGGTCATGCGACGCGTCGGCCACGAACCGGCGTTGTTGGGCCCATGCCCTCTCTACCGGCCGCAGCGCCCAGCGCGAGAAGAACACGTTTATCACCAGGAACGTTGCGAGCGCTGCCATGCCCACGCCGGCCAGCGTGAGGGCGAGCGCCTGCCAGCCGTTCGCCGCGCTCATGTCCGCGAACGCGAGATATGCGGTGCTGCCCGCCACGCGCTTCGCGTAGAACAACCCTAAACCGTCCAGGCTGCCGAACCCTTCGGGCACGTCGGCCAGCTGCTCGGCGGCCTGGGCCAGCACGTCGTCGGCGAGCGAGGCCGTCGTGCGCGCCTGCACGGCCGCGAGCGCTCCGTCGCTATCCATCGAGAACACGGCCACGGGAATGGAGGGGTCCGATCCGCCGCGCTTGCCGCCGATCTCGGGAGGTGCCGCCCCCTCGCGCGCTGCGTCGCCGGGCATCTGGCTGCCGAGCGGGCTCGCACCGACGTTCGCATCGCCCGCATGCGCCACGGCGGCGTCGAGCGCCTCATGAACGCGGGCGATGCTCTGCTGCTGGTCGATCACGCAGATAAACGTGAACACCACCGCCAACACCACGACCACGGTGGCCATGTTGAGCGCGATGAACTTGAGGCGCAGCTTGCTTAGCATGACGGCCCGTCCTCTCCGTGCGGCGCCGCATCGGCGGAGAAGCGATAACCTGCGCGTCGCAGCGTCTCAATGCGGGCTGCCGATCCCAGGAACTTCATCTTCTTGCGCAGAAACGACACGTACGCCTCAACGTTGTTGTCCTCGGCGGTGGATTCGACGCCCCACACCTTCTCGATGAGCAGGTCTTTCGACACTACGGCTCCGGCGTTGGCCATGAGCACCTTCGCAAGGCAGAACTCCTTGTAGCTAAGGTGGATGGACTTCGCGCTGCACGTGAGGTCGTGGCTTTCCAGATTGAGCTCGAGGTCGCCCGCGGGCAGCTTCTCGAACAGCACCTCGCCCTGGCGCCGGGTGAGCGCGCGCAGGTGCGCGAGCAGCTCTGCAGGGGAGAAGGGCTTGGTCATGTAGTCGTCGGCGCCGCTGTCGAGGCCCGTGATCTTGTCGGGCACCGCGTCGCGTGCGGTGAGCAGCAGCACGGGCGTGCTCACGCCCGCGCGCCGCAGGTCGGCCGCTACGGAGAACCCGTCTTTCTTCGGCAGCATGACGTCCAGCACGATCACGTCGTACCTTCCGCTTTCGGCCCAGGCCAAGCCCGTTGCGCCGTCATGCACGACGTCGGTGCCATAGCCGTTCTCCTCAAGGATGTGCGCGAGCGCCCGCGCCAGCCGCACGTCGTCCTCGACGATGAGAATCTGCATGCCTGGAACCGCCTTCCTCGCACTGTGCACCTTCCATTGTATCGCCGATGCTGAAATCTCCCTGAAAGAACCGGGGGATTGCCGGATCAAGCGGCCTTTCAGGGTTCTTTCAGCGTGGACGGCTAGGATGGCCGGCATTCTTGAAGGAAAGGAGCCCACATGACCGCATTCACTGACGTGTTCGAGCGGAAGGAAGTCAAGTATCGCCTGGATGCCCGCCAAGCCGAGACGATGCGCCGCGCGCTCGAGGGGCGCATGGCGCCTGACGTGTACGGCTGCACGACCGTGCGCAGCCTCTACCTCGACACGCCCGAGCGCGCCCTCATCGAGCGCTCGCTCGACAAGCCGCTGTACAAGGAGAAGCTGCGCCTGCGCAGCTACGGCACGCCCACGGACGACAGCCTCGTGTTCGTCGAGATCAAGAAGAAGTACAAGGGCATCGTGTACAAGCGCCGCGTGGGGTGCTCCTACGCGGCGGCGCGCGCCTTCCTGGGCGGTGTCTCGTATGAGGACGCATGCGCTTGCTTCCCCTTGGCCGACGCAGGCGCGGCTGCCGAGTCGTGCGCGCCGCGCAGCCTGCAGATCGCCGCGGAGATCGACCAGCTCCTTGTGCGCCATGCGCCCCTCGTGCCCTCCATGCTCATCAGGTGCGAGCGCGTTGCCTACGCTCCGGTGCCCAAGCCGCCTGTCGACGTGCCCTGCAACCTGCGCATCACGTTCGACGAGCGCATCGTCTGCCGTGACCTGTTCGCTTCGGACTCCTCCACAACCCCGCTCCTGCGCACGGGTGAGGCCGTCATGGAGGTCAAGGCCTCGGGCCCGTTCCCTTTGTGGCTCGTTAGGGCGCTCGGCGAGGGTCATGTCTACCCGACGTCGTTCTCCAAGTACGGCGCGGCATACCGTGCATGCGAGCCGATGCTTCGACCAGTGGCGGAAGCGCTCGAGGTCGAACGCAGGGGCGCGCACACGTCGCAGGCAGCTGCTGACCAGCAAGCCGAGCGATTCGCGGCGGCTCCTCGTAGCAGCCATCCGCGACGCTTCCGCGCGCCGGCCATGACCTCTGCGAAGAAGGGAGGCCGTTGTGCTTGATGCGGCTTTGACCTCGATATTCGGCTCGGCGGAATCGCTCGTGGCGGGCGTTTCCACCGTCGACTTCCTGCTGTGCTGCGCCGCGTCCATCGTGCTGGGCGCGGCGGTGGCCGCCATCTACATGTTCCGGCACACCTACTCGAAGAACTTCGTGGTGACGCTCGCGCTGCTCCCGCTCATCGTGCAGATGGTCATCACGCTGGTGAACGGCAACCTGGGCGCGGGCATCGCGGTGATGGGCGTGTTCAACCTCGTGCGCTTCCGCTCAATCCCCGGCAGCGCGAAGGACATCGGCAACGTGTTTTTGGCCATGGCCATCGGCTTGGCCACGGGCATGGGGTTCATCGCGCTGGCGGTGCTGTTCACCGTTATCGTGGGTATCGCGAACGTGGTGTATGTGCTCTCGCCGTTCGGCAAGCAGAAGGCGCCGGAGAAGATGCTCAAGATCACCATCCCCGAGGACCTGGAGTACGACGGCGTGTTCGACGGCGTGCTGGCGCGCTACACTGACGAACACGAGCTGGTGGAGGTGCAGACCACCAACATGGGCAGCCTGTTCCTTCTCGAGTACGCGGTGAGGATGAAGGAGCCCGGCGTGGAGAAGCGCATGATCGACGAGGTGCGGTGCTTGAACGGCAACCTCAAGGTGGTGCTGGGGCGCGCGGCGGCTAGTAAGGAGGTGCTGTAGGATGAAGAGAATCTCGCTGAAATGCTTCCTGGGGCGGCGCGGGGCAACGCCCAGTCGCTCGGACAGTCCTCGCTGCGCTGCGGAACTCGCTTGGTGGGCGTTGCCCCGCGCCGCGGGTTGCGGCATCGCTGTTGTCTCGGCGTGCGCCTTGCTAGCCGGGTTGCTTGGAGGATGTTCTGGTCCGGGGGTTTCTGAATCTGCTGGGTCTGATGTTGTTGCTTCGTCTTCCACCTCGACTGAAGCGACGACTTTCGAGGAGGTGGCGGCTGCGTTCGATGCTTCGGCGCTCGATCTGGGCTATTCCAATAGGGACAAGGACGCTTCTTACGACGAGGCTTCGGCCACGCGCATCGTGCTCGATGGGGCGTCGGCTGCGGTCGATGGCGGCGGGGCGTCGGCCGAGGGGTCTACGGTGACCATCTTGACCGAGGGCACGTACGTCGTGTCTGGCACACTTGACGACGGCCAGCTGGTGGTGGACGCTGCGGACACCGACAAGGTGCAGGTGGTGCTTGCTGGCGCAGCCATCCATAACGAGGATGGGCCGGCGGTGTACGTGAAGCAGTCGGACAAGTGCTTCGTCACGTTGGCGGACGGGACGACGAACACGCTCACCGACGGTGCGGAGTACGTGCTCGAAGACGGTACGGACGAGCCCTACGCCACTCTGTTCAGCCGCGACGATCTCACGATCAACGGGTCGGGCATGCTGACGGTGACGAGCGCGTACCGGCATGCGATCTGCTCGAAGGACGATTTGGTCATCACGGGAGGCACCTACGTGGTGGATGCGGCGGAGGATGCGCTGCGCGGGCGCGATTGCGTGAAGATCGCGGACGGCAATTTCACGCTCACGGCGGGCGGTGACGGCATCAAGTCGAACAACGACGGAGACGCCACTCGCGGCTTCGTCTCTATCGACGGCGGCACGTTCGCCATCGAGGCCGGCGACGACGGCATCCAAGCGCAGACGTACCTGCGCATCGCGGGCGGCGAGCTGGACATAGTGGCTGCCGACGACGCGCTGCATTCCGACCTTGAGGGCTTGCTTGCGGGCGGCTCGCTTGCCATCGAGGCCGGTGACGATGCGTTCCACGCCGAGACGAAGCTTGTCATCGACGACGGTACGGTGGACGTGACCGGCTGCTACGAGGGCTACGAGGCCGAGAAGATCTACGTGAACGGCGGCAGCACGCATATCGTCGCGGCCGACGACGCCGTGAACGCGTCTGCGGCCGACCTGACGGGCGACGAGGCAGATGCGACAACGACGGCCGCGACCGAGGCCGACGCGGCCGGTACTGCGGCGGCAAGTGGCGCGGCACCCGAGGCAAAGCCCGGCGATGGCGGCGAGCCACCCGCGATGTCGGATGGCGCGATGCCCCAGGACGGCGCAGTGGCGTCCAGCGGCGGGGGCATGTCCATGGACGAGCGGCAGCAGAACGGCGGCATGCCGGACAACGCCTTCGCCGAGGCCGGCGCGCCCACCATGGGCGACGAGAACTGCCTCATCCAGATCAACGGCGGTTACACCGTGCTCGATTCCGCGGGCGACGGCATCGACAGCAACGGCTCCGTCGAAGTCACCGGCGGCGTGCTGCTGGTGAACGGGCCCACGAGCGGCGGCGACGGCGCGTTCGACTACGACCTCACGGCCACGGTGAGCGGCGGAACGGTGCTCATGGTGGGTTCCGCCGGCATGGCGCAGAACTTCACGAACGGCACGCAGCCCTTTGCTTTCGCCACAGCCGGCGGCAACGCGGGCCAGAGCGTGGCGGTGACGGACGCCGACGGCACGGTGGTGGCCTCGCTCACGGCGGCGAAGCAGTTCGGCATGGTGCTGGCCTCGAGCCCCGCGCCTGAGGAGGGCGGCACCTGCTCGCTCGTCATCGGCGGCCAGGTGAACGGCGCGAACGCCGACGGCTACACCGACTCCGGCACCGTGTCCGGCGGCGCGGCCACCCAGGTCACTGCCTCCACGACGGCTACCGGCGGCACGGGCGGACTCGGCATGGGCGGCGGCCCCATGGCCGCCGGACAAGGCGGGGACGCCCAGCGCGGCATGCGCAGGTAGCCTGCCGGCCGGCGGTAGGCTTGGTGACAACGTTCATCTCGAACAGGGTTCGGTAGGAAGCGGCTAGCTCCTGGGGCTGCCCAGCTCTTGGCGGCCTCGGCCGGCCTTTGCTTCCGCACGTCTGCTTTCGGTGCCGGTTTTCTGTCTCTTCGCCGGAAACCGCAACGCACTTTAGTCTATTGGAGTACAATGGGCGAACGATCAAGAACGATACCCGCACGTCAGACCGCATGGGCTCGTTCGCCCGCCCGATTGCCGGCACGGCCGGGAACGGGGCGAACGATTGCATGCGGCGGCGTCCGAACCGAGGCGAGAAGGGACGCGATCATGGCCGACATCACCGAAGTGGACTACATCTGGAAGAACGGGGAGATGATCCCCTGGGCCGAGGCCACCACGCACATCTTGTCCCACTCGCTGCACTATGGCTCCGGCGTGTTCGAGGGCATCCGCTGCTACAAGAATCCCGAGAACGGCAAGAGCTACGTGTTCCGTCTGCGTGACCACATGGAGCGTCTGCACCGCAGCTGCAAGATCGCCTGCATCGAGCTGCCCTACACGGTGGACGAGCTGTGCGACGCCACCGTGGAGCTCATCCGCAAGAACAACCTGCCGTCGTGCTACATCCGCCCGCTCGTGTACCGCGGCTACGGCGTGATGGGCGTCGATCCCACCGGCTCGCCCACCGACGTGGCCATCGCCGTGTGGCCGTGGGAGAGCTATCTGGGTGCCGACGCGCTGGAGAACGGTGTGGCCGTGGGCGTGTCGTCGTGGCGCCAGCGCTCGAACAACGCCATCCCGCCCGCGGTGAAGAGCACGGCTTCCTACATGAACTCCATCCTGGCGAAGCTCGAGGCCAAGGAGCACGGCTATGCCGAGGCTATCATGCTGAACGAGGCGGGCCTCGTGTGCGAGGGCACCGGCGAGAACCTGTTCATCGTGCGCGACGGCGTGCTGTCCACGCCGCCCCTGTCCGATGGCCTGCTCGAGGGCATCACGCGCGACACGGTGCTGTGCCTGGCCGACGACTTGGAGATTCCCGCCATCGAGGAGAGCCTCACGCGCAGCGACCTCTACATTGCCGACGAGGTGTTCATGACCGGTTCCGCCGCCGAGCTCACGCCCATCGGCAGCGTCGACGGCCGCGAGATCGGCAAGCCGGGCGAGGTCACCCGCGCCCTGCAGGACCGCTACTTCGCCGTAGCCTACGGCCAGATCGACGACTACGCCGACTGGTTGACCGAGGTTCCGTCGGCTTAGCCGCCGCTGGAACCCGCCGACGTTCGAAGTTCCGCCGGCCTGCCGGCCGCCGGAACCCGCCGACGCTGCGGGGCGCCGAGGCATCCGATCTTCGCGCGATGCCGCGGGCTTGCGTACCGAAGTACGCGGCGCCCCCGCCATCCCACGAATCTCGGGCACCTCGGCGCCCCTCGCTGGCTTACTACGCCAACCTGCGCGGTTGTTTTCGCGCTTCGCGCGAGGGGGCGGTCAAGGGATCGCCCCCTCATCGACCTGGAAAGGACGCGTTCTTGACGAGGATCTTCACCTACGACAGCACGCTGCGCGACGGGGAGCAGAGCGAGGGCATCACGCTCTCGCTCGAGGACAAGCTGCGCATCGTGGAGAGGCTCGACGCATTCGGCGTCGACGCTATCGAGGGCGGCTTCCCGGCGTCGAACCCCAAGGACATCGCGTTCTTCGAGCGCGTGCAGGAGCTGCCGCTCAAGCACGCGCGCATCGCGGCGTTCGGCTCCACCTGCAAGAAGGGCGTGGCGGCGGCCGACGACCAGGGGTTGGCCGATCTCCTTGCCAGCGGCGCACCCATCGTAACTATCGTTGGCAAGACATGGGACGCGCAGGTCACGCGCGCATTGCTCACCACGCTCGACGAGAACCTGCGCATGATCCGCGATTCGGTGGCGCACCTCAAGCAGCAGGGCCGCGAGGTGGTGTTCGACGCCGAGCACTTCTTCGACGGCTACAAGGCCAACCCCGCCTACGCGCTTGCCTGCGTGCGTGCGGCGAGCGAGGCCGGGGCCGACTCCATCGACCTGTGCGAGACGAACGGCGGCGCGCTGCCACACGAGGTGGGAGAGATCGTGGCCGCCGTCGCGTGCGAGCTGCCGGGCCAGCGCATCGGCATCCACTGCCACAACGACTCGGGCTGCGCCGTGGCGAACACGCTGGCCGCCGTGCGCGCCGGGGCGACCCAGGTGCAGGGCACCGTCAACGGCTTCGGCGAACGCGTGGGCAACTGCGACCTGCTCACCACGATCGCCGACCTGGAGCTGAAGATGGGCTGCACCACCGTCGGCCCCGACAAGCTGCGCCAGCTGACCAGCGTGTCGCAGTTCGTGGCCGAGACGTGCAACATGGCCGTGCCCGCGCACCATCCCTACACGGGCGCGTCGGCGTTCGCGCACAAGGGCGGCCTGCACGCCAGCGCCATCGCGCGCTTCCCCGAGGCGTACGAGCACGCGCGCCCCGAGAGCGTGGGGAACGCTACGCGCATGCTGGTGAGCGAGCTGGCGGGCAAGGCGTCGCTCGTGGCGAAGGCCGCCAGCCTGGGCGTCGACCTGGCCGAGCATCCCGAGCAGGCGCAGGCCATCCTCGACGACATCAAGGCGCGCGAGGCGCAGGGCTACTCCTACGAGGTGGCCGACGGCTCGCTGGCCGTGCTCCTGCAGTGGCATCTGGGCACCTACCGGCCGCACTTCACGCTGGAGAGCTTCCGCGTTATCGTGGACGATCACGAGGATACCGGCGCCCGCGCGAAGGACGCCATGAGCGAGGCCACCATCAAGATACACGTGGGAGACGAGCGCTTCGTGGCCACGGGTGAGGGCACCGGTCCCGTGGGCGCGCTCGACAACGCGCTGCGCCTGGCCATCACGCAGTTCTTCCCCGAGGTGGCGGGCATGGAGCTGGTGGACTACAAGGTACGCATCCTCGACGAGAACGTGGGCACGGGCGCCATCACCCGCGTCGTCATCACCACGCGCGACGCCGACGGCACCTGGGGAACCATCGGCGTCTCCGAGAACATCATCGAGGCATCGTGGAACGCACTGGTCGACTCGATAGAGTACGGCCTTATGAGATGCAACGTTCCGCCGTCCTGACGGACGGCGGAACTGCCCGACGCTGCGGTCTCCCGCAGTGCCCCGTCTTGCCTCTTTTGCGCTTTCCCTCACGTGCGAAGCACGCTCGGCCGCGCAACGAGTCAATACGGAGCACTACGGGAGCCCTCGCTGACATTAGTGGACAGGTAAGGGAAAGTAGGTTGGCATGAGCGATCTCAGGACGCCGGAGGTGGAGGACCTGCTGCGTGTGTTCGCCGCGCTCGACGACGAGGACACCGTCTATACGCTGCTGGAAGACTTGTTCACTATCCGCGAGATCAAGGAGACGTCGCAGCGGCTGGCCGTGGCGCGCCTCCTCGATGCGGGCAAGTCCTACGCTGCCATCGAGGAGGCCACGGGCGCCTCGGCCACCACCATCGCGCGCGTGTCGAAATGCCTAAGCTACGGCTCCGGAGGCTACAACGCCGCCCTCAACGCCCTGGATGACGTGCGGGCCGCGAGCCGGTAGGCTCGCCCGTCACCCTGCGGCGGGCGCGGCGTCGTCGTCCGGGAGCGCGGGGGCCTGCGGCTTGCCCGCGGCCGGCGCGGGCAGCGCCACCGGGTCGCCGTACTCGTCGATCGTGCCGTTCGCGCGTCCCTCCAGGTAGATCGCGCGTGCCTTGCCGCGGCGGAACGACACGTCGGCGCGGCCCGTGTGCAGCTGGTAACAGTACCAGAACACGAACGGGATGCCGATGATGCCGTTGAACAGGCCCCATCCCGCCATGAAGTCGGGGTTGAACCAGGCGGCGCTGTTCATGATGGTGGGGAAGAGTGCCGGGAAGCAGCTGCGCAGCAAGAGGTGCGCGCCCAGCGTGTAGATGCGCCCGGTGATGTAGAGTTCAGGCCGGCGCATGACGATGGGGTACAGCTCGGCCGCCGCCAGGATGCAGCAGGTCGAGGCGAAGAACTCGTGGCCCTCGGCGTACACGAAGCACGCGTTCCAGGTGGTGTACAGGAAGTTCCACATGGGCACGGTGTAGGACAGGATCTCGCCGTGGCTCGAGGTGTCGTACTTCCAGAACTTGTCGCCGAGGGGCATGGTGACGCACAGGATGAAGCCGGCGAGCGCGTTCATCATGTTGCCCATCTGCACGTCGCGCAGCGTGGCCTCGGCGATGTTGCAGAACACGATTCCGTAGAGCGCCCAGCGCACCCAGCGCTTGCGCATGGTCCGCCAGAACAGCGTGTCCTTCTGCTCCACGGCGGCGATGCGCCCGAGGCCGGCGAAGATGAGCGGCAGGATGACGGAGAGGTTCTTGGCCCAGCGGAACCAGTCGTCGCCGGGAATGTTGGCTATCCACAGCGGAATGGTGACGAGCGACACCACCCACACCCACATCGACGTGCGGTAATGCCGTCGCATGAACTCGGTGAGCAGCATGAGCAGCACGGTGTACGCAACCATCGAGATCGGTGTGACCCACACAGGCACGGTCATGGCGAGGCCCCTTTCCCCGGTGAAGCGGCTGCTGCCGTGGAACGGCATGCGATGCCGGCAACGTTGACGCCGCCAGTCTAGCATCGCCGGCCTCGCCGCTTCTTTCACAAACCGTCCGGCTTTGTGAAAGACTTCGACCGCGCACGCTCCGTATACTGCGGGCAGGCGCGCGGCGGGCGAGGGGCCCATCCGCGCAGGGACTCGCAGAAGGGGGCGATCCTCATGGGCATTCTGTATCAGGCCGAAGATCCGCTGTATTGGGCCATCTGGCTGTTCATCCTGTTCGCGCTCATGGCGTTCAACGAGCTGGGTCGGGTGAAGCTGTGGGCGGGCATCGTGCTGTTCGCGGTGGTGCCGCTCGTGCTCACCGTGTTCGTGTGGCCCACCACGGCCGCGCCGGGCAACCCGTACGGCACGGGCACGTGGTTCAACTGGGTGAAGACGTACTCGGCGCTGGCGGGCTGCCTCGGCTTCATCGCGCTGCGCTTCGTGAAGTGGCGCGGGGCCGACGGCCGCACCCATCACCTGTACGAGAAGCGCTGGGCGCTCTGCTTCCCGCCGCTCATCTTGGCCGTCAACATCGCCGAGGCCGTGATCCGCGACTTCCAGGTGTTCAGCTTCGGCTTGTGGCAGGGCGGCATCGTCGAGAACCTGTGGACCATCTCCGGGCCGTGGAACATCATGAACGGCATCGCCGGCATCCTGAACATCGTCACCATCTGTGGCTGGTTCGGCATTTTCATCTCGAAGGACTCCGCGCGCGACATGATCTGGCCCGACATGATTTGGGCATGGATCATCGCCTACGATTTGTGGAACTTCGCCTACACGTACAACTGCATCTCCGACCACTCCGCGTACTGCGGCCTGGCGCTCTTGCTGGCGTGCACCATCCCCACGTTCTTCATCAAGAAGGGGGCGTGGCTGCAGCACCGCGCGCAGACGCTCGGGCTCTGGATCATGTTCGTGATGACGGTGCCGCAGTTCGCCGACGTGCTGGCCCCCATCCCCACCACGCACAACCCTGCGGCGTTCTTCGTGGTCAGCCTGCTGGCGCTCGCGTCGAACGTGGCGCTGGCCGCCTACCAGTTCCGTCGCATCCGCCAGCGCAAGCTCAACCCGCTCACCGACGAGCTGTACGCCGACACCAAGGCCTACCAGCGGGTCGTGGAGGAGAACCGCTAGGCGCGCCCCATGACCGACGCCGGGCATCTCCCGTATAATGGACGCGAGCAGCACCGTCCTACGCGCGTCCATGCGCGCTTCGCGGCGAGGGGAGATGCCATGCGGCTGGGCACGAGGCAGACCAGGTACGAGCCCGCGCGGCGCGAATGCGGGCGCGCCCTCAGCGAGAGCCGCCGCCTCACCGGGCCGGCCGGCGACATCATGCTGGCGGCGCGCTCCCTGTTCGAGCGCCAAGGAGTGGCGAAGACCACGGTGAAGGACGTGGCCGCCGAGGCCGGCGTCACGCGCGAGCTCGTGTACTACTACTTCGAGAACAAGCAGGCCGTCATCGACGCCGTGCTGGACGACTACGTGGAAGACCTCGTGGAGAGCGTCATCGTGTGGAACGAGTCGCGCCGCTTCGGCGACACGCCGGGGTCGCTGCGCGCGTGCATCGCCACGTTTCGCCGCGCGCTCTACGACGCCGAGGGCAACCAGCGCCCCATGATAGCCGTGCTGGAGGAGCTGGGCGTGCGCGACGCGTTCGACGTGCGCGCCGTGCGCGAGACGGTGGACTGCATCAACGACAACATCGTGGCCGAGTACGCGGCGTACCACCAAGTGGAGATCGAGTTCGTGTACGAGATGTTCTGCGTGGTCATCTTCGGCCTGGTGGGCCTTGTGAAGATCAACCCCGCCATCTCAGACGAGGCGCTCATGAAGGTGGTGGAGCAGACGCTGCATTTGGATATGGAGCCGCTCGAGGCGCCCGAGGCGGGGGGAGCCGAGGGTGCGGGCGAGACTGCAAAGGCCGGGGACGCTGCGGGCGAAGCGCCCCGATGAGCGCCGGGCGCTCGGCGAAGAGAGATACACCACCCCAACCCACCTGCGGCTACGTGCGAAGCGTGAAGATTGGCGCGCGCGTTGCCGGAGCGTGTTATAGTCGTCACCGACGCGTTGACTGTGGAACGTCTGGCATTTATATGCTTTTGACCTCGCATTACACCGAACGAGGCGGCGTGTCCCGGATCGCGAGGGAGGTTTGAGGAATGAGCGAATCCACGCGCGGCCTTGATCGCCGCACGTTTTTGACAGGCGCTGCCGCACTGGGCGCGGCCGCGCTTTTGAAGCCGGCTCTGGCATTCGCCGAGCCCACGGCCGCCGACAAGCTGGCCGAAGCCGACGCCGTCCGCGCGCGCATCGTGGACATGCAGGCGCAGCTGGACGTGGTCACGGAGCAGTATTACAAGGCGCTCGACGAGCACGCGGCCGCTCAGCAGGCCGTCGCCGACGCCCAGGCGCGCATAGACGAGGCGACCGCGCAGATCGCCGGATTGCAGGAGAAGCTGGGCTCCCGGGCCCGCAGCATGTACCGCACCGGGCAGTCCTCGGTGCTCGACTTCATCATGGGCGCCGCCACGTTCGAGGAGTTCGCCCAGAATTGGGATCTGCTGGAGAAGCTGAACGACAACGACGCCAGCCTCGTGCAGCAGACGAAGGACCTGCGCGCCGAGGTTGAGGCTGCCAAGGCAGAGCTTGAGCGTCAGGAGCAGATCGCAGCCGAGGCGGCTGCCGAGGCTCAGCGCATCAAGGAGGATGCCGAGCGCTCGGTGGCGGAGCTGCAGGCATTGCTCGCCCAGCTGGACGCCGAGGCCCAGGCGCTGCTTGCCCAGGAGCAGGAGGCGGCACGCCAGGCCGAGATCGCCGCGGCGCGCTCGCGTTCGTACGGCTACTCGGGCACGACGTCGCCCGTGCCATCCCGGGGCTCCGTGGTGGACTACGCACTCTCGCGCATCGGCTGCCCCTACGTATGGGGCGCGGCCGGGCCGGATACGTTCGACTGCTCGGGCCTGGTTCGCTGGGCGTATTTGCAGGTGGGCATGTCTCTTCCGCACCAGACCGAGGCGCTGTACAACGCGGCGAAGGCTCGCCTTCCCGTTTCCCAGGCGCAGCCCGGCGACGTGCTGTGGGTGGGCTACGGCGACGGGTACAACGGCCATGTGGGCATCGCCTGCAATGCGGGCGGCACCCACTACGTGCACGCTCCCACGTTCGGCGCCCGCGTGCGCGATACCGACGGCCTCGGCTGGGCCGGTTTCACCCACGCGCTGCGGTTTTAAGCCGCCGCTCGGCTTTACTCGCTTTTCGCATCGCCCGCACCCGCGCCGCTCTCGGTGCGGGTGCGCTATTATAGGACGAGCGCCCTCGAAGGCGCACGATGATATACCGAAGGAGCTTTCATGACTACGTTGTTCGTGAACGCCTGCATGCGCGGGGAGGATTCGCGCACGCTGGCGCTGTGCCGCGAGTATCTGCAGGGCAAGGAAGATGTTGTCGAGGTCGACTTGGCCGCGCTCGGCCTCAAGCCGTTCGATGCCCAGATGGTGGCCTACCGCACCGAGAAGCAGAAGGCGAAGGCATGGGACGATCCCATCTTCGACCTGTCGCACCAGTTCGCCGAGGCCGACGAGATCGTCATCGGTGCGCCCTACTGGGACCTGTCGTTCCCGGCGGCGCTCAAGGTGTATATGGAGCACGTGAGCGTGTGCGACATCGCCTTCCACTACACCGAGGACGCCCGGTGCGAGGGCATCTGCAAGGCGGCCCGCCTCACCTATATCGCGTCGTGCGGCGGGTTCGTGGAGGGCGCGAACTTCGGCTACGAGTACTTCCGCGGCATTGCCAAGATGTTCGGCATTCCCGAGACGCGGTTCGTGGCCGCCGAGGGGTTGGATATCGTGGGCATCGATGTGGAGGCCCAGCTGGACAAGGCCCGCGCGCAGATAGCCGCGCTCGACTAGCATGTCCGCGGCCGCCCATGACGCCGAGGGCCTCGTGGCCCTTGTGCCCCCGCACCTCGACCATCCTGTCCGGTTGTCCGACTACCTTGGTGCAGCTGGCGCGACCGTGATGATTCAGCGGGCGCTCAACTGCGTGGATTCCCGGCTGGTGGATCACGGCCTGCGGGTGGGCGCGATCATGCGCCATGCTCGAGGCGGCTGGGTGGGAGCCGGCAAGGCGTCGCGACGCGTGCCTCATGGCGCTCATGCACGACATCGGCGCCTACCGCACCGAGGAAATCGACCGGCTCGTGGAGTTCGAGACGGGCGCCGTGTGGGAGCATTCGTTCTATGGCTACCTGTTCTTCAAGGAGCTCTCGCCGTTGGCCGACTACGCCGAGGTCGTGCTCTACCACCATATGCCCGATCGCCTGTTCACCAGCCAAGACCCGGCGGTACGCTTTCTCGTGCAGGTGCTGCAGGTGGCCGACCGTGTGGACATGCTGCTGCTGGAGCATCCCCGGGCAGGCGCCGACGAGGTGGCGCATGCGCTGGAGAACGTCCCTGCAGGCCAGTTCTCGCGTGAAGCGACGGCCCTGTTCCAGGAAGCGGAACGGAGCACAGGACTGCTCGGACGGCTGCACGGAGGTTTCGATGTGGAGGACGCGCTGCGCAAGGTGTCGGCCGTGGCCGATCCCGATGATGCCACGGCCTTCCTCGACATGCTCGTGCATGTCATCGACTTTCGCAGCCGCCACACCGTCACCCATACGGTGACCACGGCATGGACGGCCTACGAGATCGCCCGTCGTCTCATGGAGGACGAGGCCGAGAGGGGCCGCGTGTACTGCGCTGCGCTGCTGCACGACGTGGGCAAGATTGGCATCCCCCTCGGCATTCTGGAAAAGCCGGGGCGCCTCGATGCCCGCGAGATGGCCGTCATGCGCACGCACGTGACCCTGACCGAGTCGATCCTGGCCGGCTGCGTGCCCCTCGACATCGCCGCTGCGGCGGCGCGGCACCACGAGAAGCTCGACGGTTCGGGTTATCCGCGCGGTTTAGAGGCTGCCGACCTGCAGATGGCGGACCGCATCATCGCGGTGGCCGATATCGTGAGCGCCCTCGTGGGAACCCGCAGCTACAAGGAGGCGTTCCCGAAAGAGCGGGTGCTGGAGGTGCTGGCCGACCAGCGCGACGGCGGGTTGATCGACGATTCGTGCGTGGCGGTGATGGAGCACCATTACGACGAGTTCATGGCCGTGGTGCAGCGCGCATGCCTTCCCGTCACGGCGCTGTACGAGCGCGTGCAGCAGGAATACCGTTGGCTTTTGGAGCAGCTGGCGCGCCATGAGGCGGGGCCTTTGGCGGAGTCGGCCGCGCCGGTCGGCTGAACGGCGGGTACCCGTGTACCGCTTCAGGCCGATAATGACGGCCGGATGAAGGGGAGGAACAGGATCATGAAACGTTTGCTCGTGGTGGTGGACTACCAGAACGACTTTGTGGACGGGGCCTTGGGTTTTCCCGGTGCCGAGAAGCTGGAGAAGCCCATAGCCGACAAGATCGCCGCATACCGCGAGGCGGGCGACGAGGTGGCGTTCACCTTCGATACGCACCGTCGCAACTACCTTGACACGCAGGAGGGGAAGAACCTCCCCGTGGCGCACTGCGTGGAGGGCACGCCCGGCCACGACCTGTACGGCCAGGTTGCGGACTGCTTGCGCGATTCCGACACCGTGTTCTGCAAGCCGGCGTTCGGCTCGGCTGCATTTTTCGAGCGCTGCCGCCAGTCGCAGCGTGCTGCGGATGCGGTGGGCAAGCTTCCGTTCGCGAGCATCGAGATCGTGGGCCTGGTGTCCAACATCTGCATCATCTCCAACGCTATCCTGGCGAAGACCGCCTGCCCCGAGGTACCCGTTATCGTGGACGCCGCCTGCACGGCCTCGTTCGACCCCGATCTGCACGAGAAGGCCCTCGACGTCATGGAGGGCCTGCAGATACAGGTGATCAACCGCTAGGATCTGCCGGGTAGCAAGCCGTGGACGGGGGCGATGCGGCGACGCGTTCTTGCGCATGCGGCGTTGCGCGCGTATATTCTGCCTTGTCAGGGGAATCATGCCGGTGGGCGACGTGCGAGGGGGAGCCATGGAGACGAAGTATTCGACCTGCGTGTTCTGCGACGGGGGCTGTCGGGTCAAGGGCGAGATCGACGGCGATAGGCTGCGCGTGCTGCCGGCCGACCCGGACTTTCCGGCCATCTGCCCGAAGGCGAACATGGTGGACGCGTACCGGCTGCATCCGGATCGCGTGACCGCGCCGCTGAAGAACGTGGGCGAGCGCGGTGAGCCGCAGTGGCAGGAGGTGTCGTGGGACCAGGCGCTCGACGAGATAGCTGCACGGCTGCAGGGGGTGGTTGACGCGCACGGGCCCGAGGCCGTGGCGTTTGCGGAGATGCCGCTGAACATGGGCTTCGGCGGCATCACCCGCCGCTTTATGAACTGCCTGGGCACGCCGAACTACACGGCGCCGGTGGCCCTGTGCATGGGCAACACCGCGCAGGTCCACCGCGCTGTGTACGGCTGGTTCGCCAGCGCCGATTGGGAGCGGGCCGACTGCATCGTTTACTTCGGACAGGATCGCGACGAGGAGCGCTGGCCGGGCGAGTACCTGGCGCTGAACGCGGCGCTCGAGCGCGGGGCAGTGCTTATCGAGGTCGATCCCCGCGAGACGGCCACGGCGAAGCGCGCGCATTACCACCTGCGCATCCGCTACGGCACCGACGCGGCGCTCGCGCTGGGGTGGATCAACGTCGTCATCGCGGAGGGGCTTTACGACCGTGCCTTCGTGGAGGGCTCGTGCTTCGGTTTCGACGAGCTGGCCGCACGGGCAGCGGAGTACCCGCCCGAGTGCGTGGCCGCCATCTGCGGCATCGAGGCCGACCTTATCCGCGAGACGGCGCGCGTGTACGCGCGGGCGCAGGCGGCTATCATCCCCTGGGGCGTGGTGGGCGACATGCAGCGCAACTCCACGTCGCTTCTGCAGGCGCAGTGCATCCTGCGCGCCCTTTGCGGGTTCGTGAACAAGAACGAGATGGTGTGCGGGCCGGCGCTCGGGGGTGTGGGCAACGCCGAGTTGGCCGCGTTCGAGCTGCTGCCGCCCGAGAAGCGCGCCCTTCAGCTGGGGCGCGGCACCCATCCGCTGCTCACGTTCGCGGCCTCGGACCTCTATCGCCAGGCCAACGAGCGCGCAGGCGTGCCTTACGAGCCCGACCTGCTGGCCGAGTCGTGCGCCTGTGATCCGGCGTCGCTGTTCGCCGCCATGCGCGGCGAGGGCCCCTACCCTGTGAAAGCGTTTTTCTCCGTGGCGAACAACACGGTGATGAGCTACGCGAACCAGCAGGGCATTATCGACGCGCTCATGAACCAGGATCTCGTGGTGGCCTTCGAGCATTGGCTCTCGCCCACGGCCCAGCTGGCCGACTACGTGCTGCCGGGCGACATGTGGGCCGAGCGCGACGTGTTAGGGTCGCCGTTCGACGTGGGGCCGGCCTTCTCGGCGGGGCAGGCGTTCCGTGAGCCGGCGGGCGAGTGCAAGAGCTGGTACTACGTGGTGAAGGGGCTGGCCGACCGCCTGGGCCTTGCGGAGCGTATCCCGTGGGCGAATGAGCACGAGCTGTACGATTGGCGGCTGGCACCGCTCGGCCTCACCTGGGAGGATGCGTGCATGCGGGCGCCGAAGCCCGTCCTGCGCGAGCTGGCGGCGCCGGGACGGTTCGTCACGCCGTCGGGCAAGGTGGAGCTGGCCAGCTCCGTGCTGGCCGAGCTGGGCTTCGACCCGCTGCCTTTCTACGAGGAACCGTCCGACCCCGGCTGCGAGGCGGCGCCGGAGGGCGCGTACCCCTATGTGGCGTTCGCTGGCTTCCGCGAGCGGAAGTCGTACAACACGAATTTGCACCAGATGCCCGCGCTGCGCGCGCAGGAACCGGAACCGCGGTTCTTCATCAACCCTGCCGATGCTGCGGCCGAGGGCATCGGCGAGGGTACATGGTGCTCGGTGGAGACGGCGTACGGGCAGGTGGAGCTGTTGTCCCACCTGGACGAGGCGCAGCCTGCGGGTACGCTGCGCGTGCCGCACGGCTGGTGGAAGCCCGAAACGGCCCCGGGCGTTGCGGCCGGCTTGAGCGGCGCCTGCCTCCACAACGACGGCATGCTGTTCCCCGACGCGGATTGGAACCTCGACCCCGCCCAGGGCGTTCCGAACCTGCGCGGCGGCATCCACGCCCGTGTGAGGGCGAGGTAGCGGGCGGGCGTCGCTCGCTACCTCGCCCCAGCTGCTCGAGCGCCCTGGCAGCGGTCACGCGCGGCGGTGTCCGCGAGCGGTGCGGCCGGGGCGCGCGGGGGTCGAAGGTTCGGCACCTAGCGGCGGCGCGCGAACGCTTCCAGCACGAGTTGCGCGCGAGTGCCGATGGGCGTGTCGTTCTCGGCGAGGAAGCGCGGGACGTCGGCGAGGGGCAGCAGGAACGGCTCGATGAGCTCGGAGGGTTCGGGCTGGGCATCAGCCACGCGCTCCACCTGCGCGAACACCACCTGCACCGTCTCGTCGGTGAGGCCGGTGGACGAGAAGCCCGCCTGCGGCAGCGGGTCGAGCGCCGCGGCGCCCAGGTCGGCGCGCAGCGCATAGCCCGTCTCCTCGCGCAGCTCGCGGTCCACGGCTGCCGCAAGGTCCTCGCCGGGGTCCACGAGCCCGGCAGGAAACGCGATGCACCAGCTGTTCAGCGGGTAGCGGAACTCGCGTATGAGCAGCAGCCGGCTGTCTGGTGTCTGCGGAACGATGCACAGGGCGTCGGATGCCGCGCTCTCGCCGCGCGCGTGCGCCTCCAGCTCGGCGCGGTACGCCTCCGGCCCCTTGCGCGAGGCGCTCTCGTACTCGTAGGCCGAGCCGTCGGGCATCGTGTACGTCAGCACGTACTTCTTTATCCAGCCGTCGGACACTTGGCGCAGGCCGGCGAGCGTGGGCGTGGGCGTGGCGGCGCTGGCGGCGGCATCGGCGGCGGGGACGGCAGGGGCTTTGCTGGCTGCTTCGGGCATGGGGTTGCTCCTTCTCGGTAGCTTGACTCACTGTCCCGCCCGTTTTTTTCCGGGAGCAGGCGCCGATGTTTCACGTGAAACATACGTTCGCGTTGCTCGGCGGAGCGTGGGAGGACGGGTTGCGGTTGCGGCTAGAAGTCGAACGCGTCGCCCACGTTCGCGGCCAGGCAGAGGTCGGCCTGGCGGTCGCGCGGGGTGGGGGTGCGGTTCACGATGACCAGGTGGTCGCCCTGGAAGAAATCGATAAGGCCCGCTGCCGGGTACACGGAAAGCGATGTGCCCGCCACCACCAGGAGGTCGGCATGGGCGATGGCGTCGACGGATCCCTGGAGCGTGCGCTCGTCGAGCGCCTCCTCGTACAGCACGACGTCGGGTTTCACGATGCCGCCGCACGCGGGGCAGCGCGGCACGCCGTCGGCGGCCTCGTCGCGTAGGCGCAGCAGCTCGTCTACCGGGTATGCCGCGCCGCAATCCATGCAGAAGTTCCGCAGCACGCTGCCGTGCAGCTCCAACACGCGCTCGCTGCCGGCCCTCTGGTGCAGGCCGTCGATGTTCTGCGTGACCACGGCGGACAGGGTTCCGGCCCGCTCCAGGTCCGCCAGCTTCCGGTGCGCGCGGTTGGGCTGGGCGTCCAGCGCGAGCATGCGGTCGCCGTAGAAGGCAAAGAACTCCGCCGGATGTGCGTCGAAAAAGCTGCGCGAGATCATCTGCTCGGGTGGATGGGGGTACTTCTGCGCGTACAGCCCGTCGGGGCTGCGGAAGTCGGGGATGCCGCTCTCGGTGGACACGCCCGCCCCGCCGAAGAACACCATGCGTCCCGGCTTCGTCTCGTCCACCCAATGTCGGAACGCATCGATCCCACGCCGCGTCTCGTCGTCCATGGTTCCTCCTTCGATAGTGCTGCGAATGGCTTGCGTCCCATCATAGCAGGAAGGCGACCTTGCGGTCGCCTTCCCTTGCGCACTGGTCGTGTGCCTCGCAGAACTAGCCCTCGATGGCGATGGTCTTCTTCTCCTCGAGCTTCGGCTGCTCCTGCTTCTTCGGCACGGCGATCTTCAGCACGCCGTCCTCGAACTTCGCCTTGATGTCGTCTTCCTCCACGTCGTCGCCCACGTAGAACGTGCGGCTGCACTTGCCGCTGAAGCGCTCCTTGCGCACGTAGGTGCCTTCCTCGTCCTTGTCCTCGGACTCGCTCTGCGTCTGCGCGTTGATGGTAAGGTAGCCATCCTTGAGTTCGGCCTGCACGTCGTCCTTCTTGAAGCCCGGCAGGTCGATGGTCAGCTCGTAGCCGCCGTCCGTCTCCTTGATGTCGGTGCGCATGAGCGTGGGCGACATCTTCTGCATCGCCTGCATCGGGGCCGAGGCCGCGTTGAAGAACGCGTCGAACGGGTCGGTCATCAGCTCGCTCAGCAGGTTGCGGTTCCTCCGCATGGGTACCATCATGGCCATACTAATCACTCTCCTACGTGTCGTGCGAGGCTCGGGCTCCCTTCGGCGGCGCATCCGGCTTGTCGGTCGGGTGCCGGGTCGATTGAGAAAACCTAAGCCTCTATCTGTGCGGTTTTCTCTGTACGAGACTGTTATAAAACGTTGCATTAGCACTGTCAAGCAACGAGTGCTAAAAGTTACGGTTTCGTCAACTTCCGAGTGCGAAAGCGGAGATGCCCGCAACCCTCGCCCCAGAGTATCCCCCGCCGCGCCTGCCTTCCCGCACGTCTATCTGGGGCCGCCAAAGCGAATACCCCTCGCCACATCCCTGTCATGCAGATGCTCCCTTGGGATGAAAGAGAAGGATAGGAGGCGGGGTTGCCGGTCGCGCTCGAGCAACGACTGGCTCTCCTTGGACGGTTCGGGCTTCAGCGGGAATTCGGCTGCCGAAGATGGATGTGAAATATGGGTATAGACGTGCCCAAGGCTTCGATATAAGTGGCACGCGCTTTGGTTTTTTGCTATCATGCAAGACGAGCCGCAGGGAGCTGCTAACTCCCCACGGCTCTCGAATCGCTTCGGCGGTTTGGCTTTGGTTAGCGCTCCTTGTCCTTACGGACGGGGAGCCTTTCTATTATAGCCGCAGTTAGATGCACTGCGCTGGCGATCAGCTCAAGGATTGCCGTAAGCAAAACCAAATCGGTCATGGTTGCCACCCCCTTCCCGTTTCGCCCTGCAAGAGGGGATAAGGTTGGAGAGGGATGTGGCACCGCGCCGCCTCTGCGCTCCGTTCCCCCATCCTACCGCCGCAACCTTGCCGGGCGACCGTAATATCGCCGTCGGGGAATCGTCCCGATCTTGTCCAATCCTTGTGTATCCGCCGTGCCGACCTTGCCGGTATCTTGCATATCCGTCATGCACACCTTGCCGTTATCTTGCACGCCTTTGGCGCAGTTGCCGCATGGTGCGTCGACACCCCTGCGGCCGTAGGCGAAACGAGGCCCCTCCGCCGCTGTGGCGGGTGGCTTCGGCCGTGCACCCCCCCCCGACAACGGGAGGCTTTTGCTGCGCTCTCTCCTCGGCAACGGGCGGCTGCTTCTTCGGAGGGTGGTTTCCCCTCCGTGCCATTCCCTTTCCAATTAAACCTCTCACCAGCAAAAACGTAAAAATGCCCCCACGGGGGTAATGGTCGGTTGCTCCGCTGGCCTGCATCATGCGGCCGAAGGGTTTCATCGATCGAACCAGAGAAGGAGAAGGAGGAGGACATGGTCGACAAGGATAGCGCAGACGGCGCGATCGGGGCTCCGAGTGCCCCGGCTGCTCCCGGTGCCGACAGCGGCCCGGGCGCCTCGAGTGCCCCTGGCACCCCGGCTGCCGGTGCCTCGCAGGATGCCAACCCGGCTGCCCCCGCGCCGAAACGCGCGCGGCGCGGCGTCATCGTGGCGGGCGTCATCGTGGCGGTGGTGCTGGTAGCCGGCATTGGGGCGTGGGTGTGGCACGAGCAGCCCAGCTTCTGCAACGCCATCTGCCACAGCCCCATGGACAAGTACGTGGAGACGTACAGCGAGGGCGACCCGGGCAAGCTGGTCACGCAGCACGCGGCGGCCGGCGACACATGCCTGAGCTGCCACGAGGCCGAGTTCGCCACGCAGGTGTCCGAGGCAATGGCATGGGCGAGCGACAGCTATCCGATGGACGATGCCACGGGCATGCTGGCCACGGGCAAGGAGTTCGCCTCCGAGGAGTTCTGCGCGCGCAGCGGCTGCCACAGCATGGACGAGGTGGTTGCAGGCACTTGGGGCTTCGAGGGCAACGACGAGAAGTACAACCCGCATTCCAGCCACCAGGACTACGCGCTTGAATGCGGCGACTGCCATAAGGTGCATGAGAAGAGCACGCTCGTGTGCAACGAATGCCATGCGCTGACCGCGCCCGAGGGATGGGAGGCTCCCAATGAGTAACGAGCGCAGCGGGCTCTCGCGCCGCAGCTTCCTCAAGGGGGCGGGCATCACCGCGCTCGGCGCCGCCGCAGCGGGTGCGCTGGCCGGGTGCGGCAACGGCTACGCCGTGGATGCCGCCGCAGCCCCCGCTAACGCACGCGTCGGGGAGACGGACACGCCAACCTGGCTGGGATCGGCGCCCGAGGTGCCCGAGGCCGATATCGCCGAGACGCTGGACGTGGAGGTGCTGGTGGTGGGCTGCCGCACCGGTGGGCTGCCGGCCATCATCTCCGCCGCCGAGAACGGCGCTCGCGTGCTGGGCATCGACCGCGTGTCCAAGGTGGCGAACCCGCGCGAGGACATCGGCGCCATCGACTCTGCCCTGCAGAAGGCGTCGTTCGCAGAGTATCCCCAGTTCGAGATCGACAAGATGGAGGCCGTGGAGGACATTGTCCGCTATGCCAACGGCTTCATCAACTACGACCTGGTGAAGCTGTGGGCGAACGAGTCAGGCTCCATGCTGGACTGGATCACCGGCATCGTGGAGCGCGACGGCCGCATGGTCATGAACTTCGAGGGCTCCATCGGCACGACGGGACAGGGCGCGCGCGACAAGGCGTGGGCCACCGGCCACAGTCCCGAGAAAACTGCCCTCTCGAAGGACGACAAGAGCTTCAGCTTCGGCGTATCGCTCATGGAATACGCGCAGGAGAAGGGCGCCGAGTTCCGCTGGAACACCGAGCTGGTGAAGTGCGAGCAGGACAGCTCCGGCCGCGTGACCGGCGTGATCGCCCGCGATGTGAACGACCGCCACTACCTGCGCATCAACGCCAGCAAGGGCGTCATCCTGTCCACGGGCGGCTACGGCAACAACCTGGAGATGATGGAGGCGCGCCAGCCGTGGAACCAGGCGCTGCGCATCGCGGCTCCCGGCAAGGGCGGCAACCCCACGGGCGACGGCATCAAGGCGGCTCTGTGGGCAGGCGGCCAGATGGACCCGATCGGCGCGGCTTGCACGTTCAACCGTGCGTGCTGCAAGCCCGACCAGACGGCTGGCAACGGCACGGTGGGCGAGTGGTTCTGGTTCGGCGAGCAGCCGTTCATGAAGGTGAACCTGAACGGCAACCGCTTCTGCAACGAGTCCGGCCCCTACGACTACATGCTGCATTCCGCTTACATGCAGCCGCACCACACGTACTGCGACATCTGGGACGCGAATTACGCCGAGCAGGTGCGCCAGATGAACGAAGTGGGCTGCTGCCGCCTGTACCCGTTCGACAACGGCGCGCCGTCGAACCGCACCATCGAGTCCATGGCCTCCGAGTTCGAGAAGCTCATCGAGGCCGGTTACATCCAGCAGGCCGACACCATGGAGGAGCTGGCCGAGAAGCTGAACATCCCCGTGGAGAATACGGTGAAGTCGTGGCAGCGCTACAACCAGTTCGCCGAGCAAGGGCGCGACGAGGATTACAACAAGGAAGCGTACCGCCTGATAAAGCTGGACACGCCGCCGTTCTACGGCGTGCGCACCGGCGCCTGGTTCCTGGCCACGCTCGACGGCGTGATGATCGACACGGATATGCATCCCGTGCGCGAAGACGGCACACCGGTGGAGGGCCTGTACCTGACCGGCGACTGCTCGGGCGGCTTCTTCAGCGTGAGCTATCCGAACCTGTTCACGGGCCTGGCCTGTGGTCGCACGATGACCTTCGGCCGCCGCGCCGGCATGCTGGCCGCCACCGGCCAGGCATAGAGCCTGCTGGCCGTGCCCGCCGGCAACCGCAGCCGGCCGGCCCCCCCCCGCGGCTTCCGGGCGGCGCGTTCCCCTTCGCGCCGTCCGTGCCACCCACCAACCCCTGCGGCAGGCTCGGACTCTTTCCCTCTTTCACCCGAGCCTGCCGCTTTCCCTCCCTTCGGCGACGCCCCGCTACTCCTCCGGGGCGTCGCCGTCTGCTGTGCCTTGCCGGCAGCTGCGCACCTGTTGGGGAAGCCGTGCATGCTACAATGGCGGGCATGACCGCTTCCCCGGAACAACCCCCCTCCCTGTTCGCCGCGCCGTTCTGGCGGGTGTGTGCGGCGCTTCTGTGCGTGCTGCTCACCACGTCGCTCATGAATGTGGTGGTGTTCCCGCGCTTTGACGCGGTGTTCACCTACGCTCGCGACGTGTCCGTGCTGGCCAATGCCGCTACGCTCATTGCGGTGGGCCTTGTGGCCACGTTCAGGCCGCCGCTTCTGCGCATGCGAGCGCTCACGGCGGGTTGCCTCGTGCTGCTTGCGGTGGGCTCGGCACTGCTGCCGGCAGGGCTGTACGCCGGCAGCGCGGTGGCGCTTACCGCCGCAGCTTGCGCGCTGTCCATCGGGCGTGGATGGGCCATCGTGATGGTGGGTGCGGCAGCCTCGCGCTTGGAGGTGCGCCAGGCGGGAGCTTGCATTGCGTTGGCGTTCGTCGCGGAATACGCGGTGACGGCCCTGGTGTGGGTGATTCCGGCGGGGGCGGGCACGGTGCTGTTCGCGCTGCTGCCCTTCGCCACGGTGGCCCTGGTGTGGCGCTTGGCGCAGCCCGTGCTTCAAGCTACGGAGCGTGGCGAGGCGCCGGCCGATTTCTCCGTCACCCAGCCCTCCACGTTCCTGCCGCTGGCCAGCCAATTGTTCGTGTGCCTGTTCCTGTTCCGCGTGGCGTTCGGCTACTCGTTGCGCTTCGGCGAGGTGGGCGGCGTGCCGGTATCCGACTTCCTGGGTATCGTTCCCGTGGCGACGGTGGCGCTGTATGTGCTGTTGTCGCACCGAACGTTTCCGGCTGACCTGCTGGCGCAGGTTTCTGTGCTGCTGGTGGTGGCTGGGTTCCTGGTGGTGTCGGCCGGCGGCGCATACGCGGCTGTGGGAAGCGTGACGCTGCTCGCGGCCGGCAACGCGCTGTTCGACATGGTGGCGTGGCTCGTGCTCATTGCCGTGGCGGGGCGCAACCCGCGTGCGGCCGTGGCCACGTTCGCCTGGGGCCGCGGTGTGTCCGGGCTGGGTTCCACCGCGGGCGCGGCGTTGGGCGTGTGGTCGAACGACCTGTTCGGCGCAGGGTCTCCGGCGGTCGATTTCGTCACGGGCACGCTGATCCTCGTGTTCGTGGGCTATGCGCTCATCGGGCTCAAGCACTTCAGCTTCGCCGAGACTATCGCGGGCGTCACGCCGGTGGACCAGGCGGTTGCGAAGTCGCCCGAGCAGGAGTTCGCGGAGCGTTGCCGCACGCTGGCCGAGCGCTATGGCTTGAGCCCGCGCGAGCTGGAGGTGTTCATGATGCTGGCGCGCGGGCGCGACCGCGCCTACATCCAAGAACAGCTGGTCGTGTCGCGCAACACCGTGAAGGCCCACGTCAAGCACGTGTACGCCAAGCTGGATATCCACACGCACCAGGATTTGATCGACCTGGTGGAGGAGGAGCGCGCCGAAAGCGGGCGCGCGTCGGAAAGGAGTGCGCTATGACCGTCATCGGCGTCATCTCGGATACGCACGGGCAGCTGTCGGAGGCGGCGTATGCGGCCTTGGCCGACAGCGACCACATCATCCACGCGGGCGATATCGGCGGGCCGGCCATCCTCCACGAGCTGGAAACGCTGGCGCCCGTGACGGCGGTGCTGGGGAACAACGACTTCGACGAGTACGGGCAGGCGGTCAGCCGTTTCGCGCATCCCGTCATCGACGGCGTGAGGTTCCTGGTGGCCCACTACCCGCGCGACGTGAAGATAAACTTCGCGGGCTCGGGGGCGCTCGCGCCGGGCGATCCCATTCCGCAGGTGTGCGTCCACGGGCATACGCACGTGCCCGAGATCGTCACCGGCCCCGAGGCACGGCCGGCCACGTACGTCGTGTGCCCCGGAGCCGCGTTCCGCCCGCGCGGCGGTTTTCCCCGCTGCATCGCCAAGATCGACGTGGCCGACGGCCGCGTGAACAGCGTGCGTGTGGAAGCGCTAACGGGCGAGGTGCTGCTGGAGGCGTGAGGCGCTGGCGTATTCGGGCGCATTCTGCTTGCCGGATGGGCCCGCTGGGAGGTAGCGCGGCCGCAGGCTCGGCGGTTTCGGCTTCGAAGGCTATCGGGATGCATAGAAGGGCTTCGCAGACGGAAAAGCGGGGCTTCTAGCACGGCAGGCGAGGTTCTGTGCGTGGCCAGGGCGAGACGGGAGGCGTTCCGCCCGTATCGGAATGCCCTTCCGCTTCGCCGCTGTCCTTGCATCCGGTATCGGGTTGGCCTGCAGGGGGACCTTCGGTTCCGCGCTGCATGCAGGCTGAAAGAAATGCGCGACGCTCTGTCGCATGCCATTAACGGCGGAAGATGGCCAAGGGAAATCCTGCCGTGATGCGAAAACGGCTGGCTCCTGCCAAAAAAGAGCCGGTTTGGCAATCGTAGAGAGCGACAGGCTCCGGATCATGGGGAAGCTGAAGGGGCTGCGCAAACGTTTCCCCAGTTGGCGATTCGTCCGGATAATCATATTAAGACAGTATGGATTGCCAAACCGCCTTCTTTTTGACCATTCGAGCGCGCGGCGGGTACTTGGGCCGCAGGGGACGGGTATGTCCCCTGCGGCGGGAAATTCGCTACAAAGCTGGAACCGGCTTGGAGCCGATCTGAACTTGGTTTGGTTCTGATCTGGGCCCGGCTTGGAACTGGTTTGGGTCTGACCTGGGCCTAGCTCGGACCCGGCTTGGATCCGACCTGGAACCGACTTTGACCTGGCTTGGATCCGACCTGGAGCTTGCCGGATTGGTCTTCTGCGGCGAGGCGTCCCGATCGCTCCTCCCACGCTAAGTTTTGCGGGATCCTACGTCCATCATAGCAGGTTAACGCGGCGAGGCAGGTAGAGCGGGAAGCATCGCGCAGGACCGAGAAAACTCTTCGAAGGGGGCAAAGCGGTGCACGAAAGGAACCGTACGGTGCAAGGGGTTCCCGATGGGGCTTTTCGGAGAGCGCAGCTCGCCTTTATGCGAAAAAGAGAGCTTGGCGGCTATACTAGGGAAAAGAAGGGCTCTCGGAAAGCAAACGCCGTGAAGGCTGGGCGAGGGCACCGCACGAACGGGTGGTCCGCGAACGGGCTGCGGACGCGGAGAAGAAAGGTGGCGGCATGGCAGAAGAGTACGGCACGATAGCGCGCGCGGTTGCCTGCATCATAGATGCGGACTACGCGGGGCAGCCCGAATGCGCCCCGCGCGGTGACGCGCGGTCGTGGCTGGCCGCGCTTGCGGAGGCCGAGGCGGCGGGCGCGCTCGACGACGAGCTGTTCGTGCAAGGCGTGAGGCGCTACTTGGCAGGGTTCCAGGACCCCGGCTTGGCATTCGAGGCGTCTGCAAAGGCTGATTTTCGATCGACGACGTGCGGTTTCTCGGTGCGTCGCCATGGCGATGCGCTCTGCGTGACCGAGGTGAGCGAAGACAACCGCCTCGCGCCCGGCGACGCCGTGGTCCTGCTGGACGGCCGGACGCCGGACGAGCACTTGGCAAGCCTGCCGGGCAACCCCGTGAACGGCGACGATCCCGAGCGCCAGCTCTGGGACGAGGAAGTCGCGCGGTGCATGCGCGTGCTGGTGCGCCATGCCGACGGCGCTAAGGAGGACCTGCCGGTGGAGCGCTTCCCGCGCCCTGGTCTCGCGGCGAGTCTGCGGCCTCCGACCATCGAGCTGCATGAGGGCGCAGGACCGCGCGGCGACGAGCGCGCGGTCGTCATCGCCGCTCACCATTTCGTGGATGCGTCGGTGCTGCAGGCGATGCAGCTCCGCTTCGACGACATCCAGCGCGCCGACCGGGTGATCGTGGACATCCGCGATGCGGCGGAGGGCATGATCGGCAACGCGTTCGGCCTGATGGCGCTTTTCTTCGACCGAGAGGTCAACCTGAGGGACCTCATGGGCCAGCAGATCGTCTACACGCGCTACACCGAGCGCAACGCGCGGCTGCGCGCACGTCAGCTCACGCGCCTGCTGGAAATGAGCGACGAGGCGGGGAGGGCCTGGGTGCAGGCCGAGATCGACCACGTGGCCGCCTGCGCAGGCCAAGGCTTCGTGAAGGAAGCGGAGCTCGAGGAGGACATGCTGTTCCCGCCGGCCCCCGCGGGGCAGAAGACGCTGCTGCTCACCGACGTGCGCACGAGCGGCCCCGCCGAGCGGCTGGCGGCTATCGCGCGTCGCGCCGCCGCACAGGGCTGCGGCAAGGTGCGCTCCGTGGGCCGTGCGACGCGGGGCAGCCTGGACTACGCGAACCTCGTGGTCGCGCCGCTCGACGAGAGGTTCACGCTCGTGTATCCCATAGCCAAGACGGAGGCCGCCCACGAGGGCCGCGGCCTGCGGGGCCGGGGTCTCGCGCCCGACGTATACGTGCCGTTCGCGTCCGAGGAATGCACGCGCGACCTGGTGCTGGAGAGGGCGCTCGTAGAACCATAGGCCGAAGGGTGCGGGAAACGTGAAGAGCGCGCGGGCTGCAAATGAGCGCGTGATGCTGGGGTGCGGCAAGGCGAGTGGGAAGGCGCACGAGCGGCTCCGGCCCTCCCCCTTGCGTCTGCTACGCCACAGGCACCAGCTCGCCGGTGACGGAGTCCATCACGAAGCCGGCTACGCGCACGTGGGGTGGCATGACGGGATGGTTGCGGATGAGGTCGACGCTCTTGCGCACGGACTCCTCGGTATCGCCGAAGCCGGCGAGCCAGCGGTCGAAGTCGATGCCGCAGTGGCGCGCGAACTCGATGCGCTGCTCTGACACGCCCAAGCGGCGCATGCTGTCGATCATGGCCGCCCCGCTCATATGCTGTGCCCCGCAGTTCGTGTGCGCCACGACCATGATATCCTCTACGCCCAGCTCGCACACGGCGATCAGCAGCGAGCGCATGACGCTGCCGAAGGGGTGCGCCACCTCGGCGCCGGCCACCTTGATGATCTTCGCATCGCCGTTCTTCAGCCCGAGCGCCGCCGCCAGAAGCTCGGTGAGCCGCGTGTCCATGCACGAGACCACGGCCAACTTCTTGTCGGGGTACTTGTTGGTCGCATAGCGCGCGAACTCGCCGCCTTCCACGAACGTCCGGTTGTGCGCGAGCACGCTGTCGATGGTCCCGCTCCCGGTTCCGTCCTCCTGGCCCATGATGCCGCCTTCCCTCCGTTTTTTCGGTCGCCTCCATGGTAGCCCATTTGCCGTGCGGCAAAAGAAGAACAGATGTTTCACGTGAAACATCTGGAAAGGAGGAGACGGTGCACGGCCGAAAAGGTGCTTGCGACTTCGGGGATGCGACCTCGCGATCGAGACGATGGTGCGGAGGGGCCATTGTACGGGCAAGTTGCTCCCAGTAGGTACGAGGCTTAGCAGCGCTCGCAACTCCGCGCATACGAGAGCGACCGCCGGGGTGGCGGTCGCTCTCGGGGAAAATGTGCGCTCGGCGGGAAGGCGAGCGCGGTTGCTCGCGCGGCTTAGAACGCGGTGAACGTGGCCTTCGGGCAGAAGCAGATGGGGCACTTCTCGAAATCCTCGCCCTTGTGGATGTAGCCGCAGATGGGGCAGAGGTAGAACGCGTCATCGTCAGCGGCGTCGAGGTCGTTGTACGCGGCCAGGTAGCGCTCGGCATGCACGGACTCGGCCAGCTTGGCGCGGGTGAACACCTGGACGGCCTTCGCATTGCCCTCTTCCTGGGCCTTCTTGATGAACGCCGGGTACATGTCGGACGTCTCGTAGATCTCGCCGCAGGCGCCGGAGATGAGGTTCAGGTCCGTGGCCTCGCCAGAGCAGTCGGGGGCGGCGGGCTTCTCAAAGTCGGGCTCGACCTCGCTCACGAGGGCGTACTCGAGGCCGATGTGGATCTGCTCGGCGGCCGACGTGGCCTCGAACAGGCGAGCGATCTGGTCGTAGCCCTGCTCCTTGGCGGCCTTGGCGAAGGCGGCGTACTTGGCGGAGGCGCCGGTCTCGCCACCGATGGCGGCCTTCAGGTTGTCGAGCGTGGTGCCGACGGCGGTTTCGCTGCCGGTGGCGATGCTGAAGTTGTTGCAGTTGTCAGCGGTGGGAATCTGGGCGCGTACCTTCATAGGTGCATTCTCCTTCTCGTCTGTTCGTGCTCTCATTGTTTCTCTTAATGAGAATCAATCTCAATAAGCATCATACCGCGGACGAGAATCCGATGCAAGAGGATAATCGAATTCGCCCGCGCCTCCTTGGAACATTCACAGTTTGACCCTGAGGAAGAGCGCGGGCAGGGTGGCAAGAGGAGGTGCGGAAAGGTGAGCGCGAGAGGACGGGCGTGGTGAGAGCGGGCGAAAGGAAGCAGGTGCGGAAGGGTGGCGCGAGGAGGGAGCGCGAGGAGAAACGGGCGCGGGCTTAGGTTGCTCCGAGGAGGCGCCCTGCGACTCCTTGCCTTCTTTCGGCACAATGATGACAGCTTTTATACCGGTAGCCCGTTGGAAACGGTTCTGTGGCACGTGATGGGATATAAACGTTAGGTGTTTTCCCTGTTCGTAGAGAACAGGTTTGATGGTCAGGCGATTGGCATGTCAAAAACCGGTGAAAACTGTGTTTGAAACGCCATATGGCGCAGCTCGGTACGCCTCGGGAACAGACGGCGCCTTTCCTCTGCAAAGAAACGATGGCAATCAGCATTTCGGCGGTGCATTTGGCGGATAATAGGCGCGATCGAAGAAAACCGGCGCACCCGATGCGAAAGGAATCAGCATGGAACACGACGTGGCGTGGAAGAAGTACGACGAGGCCGACCTCGAGGCGCTCGAGCAGCTGGCGGCCGAGTACATCGACTTCATCTCGGACAACAAGACGGAGCGCGAGTGCGCCGCCGCCGCCATCGCGCTGGCCGAGGAGCGCGGCTACCGCCCGCTCGACGAGGCGGTACGCGAGGGCCGCGCGCTGCGAGCCGGCGACAAAGTGTGGGCGCAGGCGCATGGCAAGGCGCTCATCTTGGCGCACCTGGGCTCGGTGCCGCTTGCGGAGGGCTTCAACATCCTGGGCGCGCACATCGACTCGCCGCGCTTGGATCTCAAGCAGAACCCGTTCTCGGAGAGCAACGGCCTAGCGCACCTCGACACACACTATTACGGCGGCATCAAAAACTACCAGTGGGTCACGCTGCCGCTGGCGCTGCACGGCGTGATTGCCAAGACCGACGGCACCGTGGTCGAGGTGAACGTGGGCGAGGACGCGGGCGACCCCGTGTTCTGCGTGACCGACCTGCTCATCCACCTGGCGGGCAAGCAGATGGGCAAGAAGGCGAGCGAGGTCGTGGAAGGCGAGGACCTGGACATCTTGATAGGGAACCGCCCGCTGGTCATCGAGAAGGACGAGGCTGACGGCGCGGATGACGGAGATGCCGCCGCGGGCGCCGACCCCGCTGCCACTGAGGCCGACGCTGCCGACAGGCCGGTGTACGAGAAGCTGGCCGAGAAAGAGCCGGTGAAGGCGTTCGCGCTCAAGCTGCTGGCCGAGAAGTACGGCATTGCGGAAGAGGACTTCCTGTCGGCCGAGATCGAGGCCGTGCCGTCCGGGCGCGCCCGCGATCTCGGGTTCGACCGCAGCATGGTCATCGGCTACGGGCAGGACGACCGCGTGTGCGCTTACACGTCGCTCGCAGCGCAGCTTGCGCTAGCCGACGCTGCCCTGGAGAAGACGGGCATGTGCGTGTTGGTGGACAAGGAGGAGATTGGCAGCGTGGGCGCCACCGGCATGGCGTCGCAGTTCTTCGAGAACACCGTTGCCGAAATCATGGAGCTGGCGGGCGAGGGCGGCCCGCTGCCGCTGCGCCGCGCGCTGGCGGCGTCGAGCATGCTGTCGTCCGACGTGTCCGCGGGCTTCGACCCCGCTTACGCCGCCGCGTTCGAGGCGAAGAACAGCGCGTATCTAGGCCGCGGCCTCGTGTTCAACAAGTACACGGGTTCGCGCGGCAAGAGCGGTTCCAACGACGCGAGCGCCGAGTACGTGGCGCGCATCCGCCGCGTCATGGGCGATGCGGGCGTGTCGTTCCAGACCGCCGAGCTGGGCAAGGTCGACGTGGGCGGCGGCGGGACCATCGCCTACATCCCTGCCAAGTACGGCATGGACGTCATCGACTCGGGCGTGCCCGTCCTGTCGATGCACGCCCCCTGGGAGGTCACGAGCAAAGCCGACATCTACGAGGCGTTCAAAGGCTACGAGGCGTTCCTGAAGAACGCGTAGGTTCGTTTGACGGCTTGGCATGTGAGCGGATGCCCGCATGCCAAGCCGTTTGCTGTGTCCTCGGCTCGCGCGTTGGCCTGACAGGCGTTTTCCGCTACACTTTCCCGGTTGCATTCGCGCGCTTGGCGAGGTGGAACCGCCGGGCGCTTTTCGATAAGCGAGGATTCATGGTTCGAGAAAAATTCGGCTCGCGTTTGGGGTTCATCCTGATCAGCGCGGGTTGTGCAATCGGGTTGGGCAACGTGTGGCGCTTCCCCTATATCGCCGGCGAGTACGGCGGGGCGGCGTTTGTGCTCATGTACCTGCTGTTCTTGGTGGTGTTCGCGCTGCCTATTCTGGTGATGGAGTTCGCGGTGGGGCGCGCCAGCCAGAAGGGCATCGCGCGCAGCTTCGACGAGTTGGAGCCGGCGGGCACGAAGTGGCGCCGTTTCAAGTGGCCGGCGCTCGCGGGCAACTACCTGCTCATGATGTTCTACACCACGGTGGCCGGCTGGATGATCGCGTTCATGCTGTTCAGCGGCGCGGGTACGTTCGAAGGCCTCGATGCGGGCGGCGTGGCGGGCGTATTCGACGGCATGCTGGCGAACCCGTGGCTCATGGCGGCGTTCATGCTGGCCGTGGTGCTGATCGGCGTGCTGGTGACGCGCGCCGGCCTGCGCAACGGCGTGGAGCGCATCACGAAGGTGATGATGATCGCGCTGTTTGCCGTGCTCTCGGTGCTCGTGGTGCGGGCGGTCACGCTGCCGGGCGCGCAGGAGGGCCTCGCGTTCTACCTCATGCCCGATTTCGGCAAGCTGTTCGCGGGAGGCTGGGGAACGTTCGCCGACGCCGTGTTCGCGGCCATGGGGCAGGCGTTCTTCACCGTGTCGGTGGGCGTGGGCTCCATGTCCATCTTCGGCAGCTATATCGACAAGCGCTACCGCCTCACGGGCGAGGCGCTGCGCATCGCGGGGCTCGACACGCTCGTGGCGTTCATGGCCGGCCTCATCATCTTCCCCGCGTGCTTCGCGTTCGGCGTGGAGCCGGGAAGCGGCCCGGGCCTCGTGTTCATCACGCTGCCGAGCGTGTTCTCGCAGATGCCGTTCGGGCAGTTGTGGGGAACGCTGTTCTTCCTGTTTATGAGCTTTGCGGCGCTCTCCACGGTCATCGCGGTGTTCGAGAACATCATGAGCTTCAGCATGGACGAGTGGGGCTGGTCGCGCAACAAGGCGTGCCTGGTGAACGGCGTGGCGCTGGCGCTGCTGTCGCTGCCGTGCGTGCTAGGGTTCAACGTGTGGGCGGGCGTGGAGGTGCCGGGCATCGGCAACATCCAGGCCATCGAGGACTTCCTCATGTCGAACAACGTGCTGCCGTTGGGCGCGCTCGTGTTCCTGCTGTTCTGCACCACGCGCCGCGGCTGGGGCTGGGACGCGTTTGTGCGCGAGGCCGACACGGGCGAAGGCGCGCGCTTCCCCCGCTGGGCGCGCGGCTATGTGCGCTTCGCGCTGCCGGCGCTCATCCTGGCCGTGTTCGTGGCGGGGTACGTGCCCATCGTGCAGGTGTGGCTGGGGATGGGGTAGAAGCTTTGCCGTACCTGCTTGCGCGCCAAGAGCTGGCCGATCGCGTGAGGGCCTATGCGGACAGCGGGGAGCTCGCAACGCGATGAGTGTCGCCCTGTGGGCCCTTGTCCTCTCGCTGCGGTTCGTCCTGCACGAATATTTCTTCACATTCGGCGCTCTTGCCCTCGGTTGCCGTTCGACCGTGGCTATAATAGCGGGTAACACCTAAGCAACGGATGCTTGACGGGGTGTCGGCGGTATGTGCCGCGCGGCGCCGATCGCATCCGCGCCGCAACCCGCCCGCGCAGACCGCGCCGACCGCAGATGGAGGAGTTCATGGCCTACTATTTCGATGAGCCGTCCCGCACGTTCAACGAGTACCTGCTGGTACCCGGTTACTCGTCGGCAAAATGCATCCCGCAGGATGTGAGCCTGAAGACGCCGCTCGTGAAGTACCGCCGTGGCGAGGAACCGGCCATCTCGCTGAACATCCCCATGGTGTCCGCCATCATGCAGGCCGTGTCCGACGACGGCATGGCCATCGCGCTGGCCACCGAGGGCGGCCTGTCGTTCATCTACGGCTCGCAGAGCATCGAGGACCAGGCGGCCATGGTCGCGCGCGTGAAGGACTACAAGGCCGGCTTCGTGACGAGCGATGCGAACCTCTCGCCCGAGATGACGCTCGCCGACGTGGTGGCCCTCAAGGACAAGCACGGCCACTCCACCATGCCCGTGACCGAGGACGGCACGGCGCACGGCAAGCTGGTGGGCGTGGTGACGGACCGCGACTACCGCCTGTCGCGCATGTCCATGGACGAGAAGGTGGCCAGCTTCATGACGCCGCGCGAGAACATGATCGTGGCGCCCATGGACACCAGCCTGAAGGTTGCCAACGACATCATCTGGGACAACAAGCTGAACTCGCTGCCCGTGGTGGACGACGAGGACCACTTGATGTACCTGGTGTTCCGCAAGGACTACGACTCCCATAAGTCCAACCCCAACGAGATGCTGGACGCGCATAAGCGCTACCAGGTGGGTGCGGGCATCAACACGCGCGACTACGCCGAGCGCGTGCCGGCGCTGGTGGAGGCCGGTGCCGACGTGCTGTGCATCGACTCCTCGGAGGGCTACTCCGACTGGCAGAAGTTCACGCTGGAGTGGATTCGCGAGCATTACGGCGACTCCGTGAAGGTGGGCGCGGGCAACGTGGTGGACGCCGAGGGCTTCCGCTTCCTGGCCGACGCGGGCGCCGACTTCATCAAGATCGGCATCGGCGGCGGCTCCATCTGCATCACGCGCGAGCAGAAGGGCATCGGCCGCGGCCAGGCCACGGCCACCATCGAGGTGGCGAAGGCCCGCGACGAGTACTTCGAGGAGACGGGCGTCTACATCCCCATCTGCTCCGACGGCGGCATCGTGTACGACCATCACCTGACGCTGGCCCTGGCCATGGGCGCCGACTTCGTCATGCTGGGCCGCTACTTCGCCCGCTTCGACGAGAGCCCCACGAACAAGGTGAACATCAACGGCTCCTACATGAAGGAGTACTGGGGCGAAGGCTCCGCGCGTGCCCGCAACTGGCAGCGCTATGACCTGGGCGGCGACAAGAAGGGCATGTCGTTCGAGGAGGGCGTGGACTCGTACGTGCCCTACGCCGGCACGCTCAAGGACAACGTGGACCTCACGCTGTCCAAGGTGAAGTCCACCATGTGCAACTGCGGCGCGCTGACTATTCCCGAGCTGCAGCAGAAGGCGAAGCTCACCGTGGTGTCGTCTACGTCCATCGTCGAGGGCGGCGCCCACGACGTGGTGCTCAAGGACAAGACGCCCTATGTGAGCAGCTCTATCCACTAGGCGAGACCTTCCCCCCCCCCTCCGGGAAGTTCTGCACAACAGCGTGTGGCCCGCCGGCCTCGGTTCCCGACCGAACACGGCGGGCCACACGCGCTTTATGGGCTTTTTCAGCTGTGCAGACCGGAGGAGCGTCGTGCTTCACTACGCAGGGCGAGCCTCCACGCTCGGGTTCGCCTTGATGATGGCGTGCAGCTCGTCGATGTAGCGCAGCAGCAGGGGGCTGGGGCGGCGCTCGTTGTGCATGATGTAGCCCACCTGCATGCGCTCGTCCACGTCGAGGGGGATGCTGGCGATGCCCGACTGCATTTCGCTCGACAGCACGCCCGTGGACAGCGTATAGCCGTTGTGGCTGGTCAGTAGGTTCGTGAGCGTGCCGCGGTCCGAGATGCGGATGTTGCGCTCATGGGGCAGGTACGAGAGCGGCTCTTCCGAGTAGTAGAACGAGTTTGCCGTACCCTGCTCGAACGAGTAGCGCGGGTAGGGTTCCAGATCCTCGGGTGCCAGCAGCCGTGAGCCCGCCAGCGGATGGTGCTCGCCCACGAACACGTGCACGCGCGCATCGAACAGGGGCGCGTAGGCTACGTCGGCATCGTCGAACGCTTTCTGCAGCACGCGCCGGTTGAAACCGTCGGTGTAGAGTACGCCCACCTCGCTGCGGAACGTGCGCACGTCGTCGATGATCTCGCCGGTGCTGCTCTCGCGCAGGATGAATTCGTAATCGTCTCCCTCGCACTGCTCCACCACGTTCACGAACGCCTGCACGCTGAACGCGTAGTGCTGCGTGGACACGGCCAGCCGCAGGTGCTTGTCCGTGCCGGTGGCATAGCGCCGCTCCAGCATGTCGGCCTGCTCGATGACCTGGCGCGCGTAGCCCAGAAGCTCGGTGCCGTCGTTGGTCAGCGTCACACCGCGGTTGCTGCGCGTGAACACGGTGATGCCCAGCTCTTGCTCCAGCTCCTTGATGGCGGTGGACAGGTTCGACTGCGAGGCGTAGAGGTTTTGGGCGGCGGCGTTGATGGAGCCGTACTCGGCAATGGCGATGAGGTAGCGAAGCTGCTGAAGGGTCATGGTGGGCTTTCCTTCCTTGTGACTCCGGCGTCTTGGGGGAAGATGCCCAGTCGCTCGGCAGTCCTGGCTCGCACAAACCGTCCACTACGGGAGATCGACAAGCGCTCTCCCGTGCGCCCGCTCGGGCGCGAAAGACGGTGTGTCAACAGTCCACTGGACTGTTGACCATGCGGAACTCGCTTGGTGGGCATCTTCCCTCAAGACGCCTTCAACTTGAAGGAATGCTGCAGTAGCGAGGTATCAGCAGCTTGCGCTGGGGGTGAGAGGGTCAACCTGCGAGAGTCTTTTTATTCTAGCTTGTTATCTGATGAAGCGGTAGCGGGATTGAGGTTTTTTACGGTAACTTAGGGGGAGCTCACGTGAAGTGGGCGCTTATGCCGTACGGTTTCACTGGCTGTGAGTGCGCGAGATATGCGGCGCGCGGCTTGGCGATCGGCCTGGCGGCGGCGACCGCCGTGGCGTGGGCGCTCCATCAGGCCACGGCTTTGGCTCGCTTTTTATTCTGTGTGCTCTCTAGCTACCCCTGTATGAAAGCGCGGTTTCTCACTCTGAACGCCATATGGCTCGGCGGAGAATTCGGTGACAATGCGAGGGAAGGATTGCCGCTCCGCGGCCGTTCGACGTTTTTTGTCGCGATCGGGGCAAAGGGGGGCCTGCAAGGGGCGGCGTCAACTCGCACGGAGGGGGAGCACTATGTCCGAAACGACGGTTGCCCGCGCCAAGTCCGAGCGCATGCGCACGCTGGCGTGCTCGACGTTCGCCCTGCTGTTCTTGGGGCTCATCTACGCGTTCTCCATGTTCGCGGCGCCGATGGGCGCGGCGTTCGAGCTGGAGAAGGGCGCGATCGGCCTCACATTCAACATCATGATGATAGCGTTCTGCATCGGCGCCGTGATAGGCTCCCAGGTGGAGCGGCGCATCGGCGTGAAGGGCACCGTCGTCATCGCGGCCGTGCTGTTCTTCGTCGGCTTCGCGGGTACCGGGCTGTTCGCGAAGGGGAGCATTGCGGTGGTATACCTATGTTACGGCACGCTGGGCGGTTTGGGCGTGGGCATGGGGTACAACACCATCGTGTCCACCACGAACCTGTGGTTCCCCGACAAGGTGGGGTTCTCGTCGGGCGTGCTCATGATGGGGTTCGGCCTGGGGTCGCTCATCCTGGGGACGCTTTCGGTGAACCTCGTGCCTCTGTTCGGCCTGGGCCCTGTGTTCGTGGGCGTGGGCGCGGCAGGTGGCGTGGTGGCGGCAGCTGCGGCGCTTATGCTGCGCCGTCCGCCCGAGAACATCGTGGCGCTCATGGCGCCCGAGCAGGCGGCAGCCGGCGGTGCGGCGGGCGGGGATGGCGCCGACGAGCCGTTCCTGCTCAAGACGCCCATCCTGTACCTGTTCTGGATCTGGGCCGTGATCGTGGTGGCCATCGGCCTGGCCACCATCGGCAACTGCGCGGCCAACGCGCAGCTCGTGGGCATCGACGCCGCCTTCGCCACGCTGCTCGTGGGCCTGGTGTCCACCTGCAACGGCCTGGCGCGCGTGGTGGTGGGCATGATCTACGACCGCACGAACGTGAAGGTCACCATGTTCGTGGACGGCGCGGTGGCGGCTCTGGCCTGCGCCTGCATCATCGGCGCGTTCGCCACGGGCACCCCGGCGCTCTACATCGCCGGCGCGCTGTGCTGCGGCTTCGCCTACGGCGGCGAGCCGGTGGTGGCGTCGGCCTTTGCCCGCCAGCGCTACGGGTCGGCGAAGTACCCGCTCAACCTGTCCGTTATCAACACGTCCATCATCTACGGCTCGTTGCTCAGCATGGCCGCGCAGGCGCTGGCCGGCGGCGTGGACAGCCCGCTGGCCGTGTTCACCATCCTGGGCGTGCTCTCGGTGGTGGCGCTGGTGGACGTGCTGCCGTTCTCGAAGAAATGGGACGCCGACCTGCGGGCGCGGTGCGCGGGCGGATTGCGCCCGCAGGTCGGCGCAGACGCTGCGGCAGCGGAGGAGGCGCTGGGCGCGAAGTAGCTTGTGCGAAGCGAGCGCGGGCGATCGGATACGTTCACTTCCGCATCTTGCTAAGCTATCTGTTTTAGCGATAGCAAAGCATCAGAACATCGAATGGCTTAGAAGGTTGTATTCGCCGCCCGTTAGTGGTTTCATGCAATGTGCTGCAAAAACGGAACCGATCAAGGAGCAACCATGGCGAAGGACATCCCCGTATCCCAGAAATACTACGATCCGGAGATCGAATGCATGCCGCGGCCCGAGCTCGAGGCGCTGCAGCTGCAGCGCCTGAAGGACATGGTGGCCTACGCATACGAGAACACGGTATACTACCGCCGCGCGTTCGACGAGGCCGGCGTGGCGCCGGGCGATATCGAAACGCTCGACGATATCGCCAAGTTCCCGTTCATCGACAAGAAGACGGAACGCGAGACGCAGCACGTGGGCAGCTTCTTCGGCGAGATGTGCTCCGTGCCCGAGGAGGAGGTCATCTTCATGGCCACCTCGTCGGGCTCCACGGGCGTCCCCACGGTGAGCCCCTTCACGCAGGAGGACTTCGACCTGTGGCAGGACACCGAGGCGCGCCTGTTCTGGCAGGCCGGCATGCGCCCGAACGACCGCTACGTGCATGCGCTCAACTTCGCGCTGTACGTGGGCGGCCCCGACGTCATCGGCGCGCAGCGCCTGGGCGCGCTGGCCATCTGGGTGGGCGCCGTGCCCTCGGACCGCCTGCTGTTCGTGCTGAAGCAGTACCAGCCTACCGTCATCTGGACGTCTCCGTCCTACGCGTGGCACCTGGGCGAGGTGGCGAAGGAGAAGGGCTACGACCCGCGCACCGATTTCAACATCCACACCATCATCGTGGCCGGCGAGGCGGGCGGCTCCATCCCGTCTACGCGCGAGAGCATCGAGAACCTCTGGGGTGCGAAGGTCGTGGACTTCTACGGCCTGTCCGACATCTACGGTGCCTGCGCCGCCGCGTGCGAGGCGCACGACGGCCTGCATATCGTGGAGGACCAGATACTCGTGGAGACGGTGGACCCGACGACCGGCGAGGTGCTGGCACCGGGCGAGACGGGCGAGCTGGTGTACACCACGCTCATGAAGAAGGCGCGTCCCATGATCCGCTTCCGCACGGGCGACATCGGCTACGTGTCCACCGACACGTGCGAGTGCGGGCGCACGCTGGCGCGTATCCACGTGACCGGGCGCAAGGACGAGATGTTCATCGTGAGCGCCGTGAACGTGTTCCCCACCGACATCGAGTTTGTGGTGCGCGGGCTGGAGGACCTGACCGGCGAGTATTCCATCCGCGTGTACGAGAAGGACTTCACCTGCAAGTACGAGGTGTCCGTGGAGCGCGCGCTGGGCAGCGACGAGCCCTACGACGAGGTGGCGAAGCGCACCATGGCCGCCATCAAGGCCCACGTGGGCGTGCGCCCGCAGAAGGTTATCGTGTATGATGCGGGCAAGCTGGGCACGTCGTCCGAGCACAAGGCGTCGCGCTTCATCGACGAGCGCAGCTGCCAGACTCGTTAGGGAAGGGACCACCTATGACCACCGAAACCACGTTCGCCGTCTCCGGCCAGCACTACCTGTTCAACGTGCAGACGTTCGCCCATACCGTGTTGGCGTTGGGCGGAGACTCCTTCGCCTACGCGCTGCGCGACCGCACGACCCAGGGCGTTATCGACGACGTTGCCAGCGGAAAGAGTGAGTTGGGCGTGCTGTTTGAGACCTCGGCCACGGCCGACGAGGTGAACGCCGCGCTCGACGCGGCGGGCCTCGAGTTCGTGGAGCTCATTCAGTCGGCGCCGCGCGTCGCGCTGCCGGCGAGCCACCCCATGGTGAACGCCGCGAGCCTCACGCTCGAGGACATGGAGGACTACCCGTACCTCTACTTCGAGCAGGACGAGGACTCCCCGGTCGCCTTCGCCGAGGAGGCGTTGGCCGGCGTGCCGCGCGCCAAGTCCATTGCCTGCACCGACCGCGCCTCGCTCTCCGAGCTGATCGTGGCCCTGAACGGCTACACGGTGACGAGCGGTATCCTCGTGGGCATCTCCGACGGCGCAGGCTTGAACACCGTGCCCCTTGAAACCGACGTGCGGCTGCATTTGGGCTACGTCGTGCGCAAGGGTGGGCAGCTGGGCGAAGTGGGCCAGCGCTTCGTGGACACCCTGAAGAAGAACCTGGAGAGGTACGCACGGTTCTAGTATTCCGCCAAGTCATCACCGCCGAGGTTCGCGCGGAAGGGGTTTGCTGCACGTCGGCAAACCCCTTTCTGTATTGAGAGTGGCCGAGGTTTCATGCCATGCCGTCGATGGCCTGTTGCGCCTCCCCCCTTCAGCCGGCCGAGCGCCCATGCGCGAAGGTCGCCGATCCGGCGACTTCGGTCAACCTCGGGGACCTTCTGGTGCGCCGCGGTGCTTCCCACGACCTGCGCGCACTTGGCCGGTTGAAAATCGATCCTCGCCTACTGCGGTAGCGGGCTCTCGTCGTCGGGGGCGCCGGCCGTTCCGAGGGTATCCGCCGCCGTGCCCTCCTCGGCGCGTGCCCGCGCCTTCGCGTGGGCGGCTGCGCGGGCAGGGGACATGCCGCGTGCGATCTCGCCCTCGGCTTCCAGCTCGGCCTCGATCGCGCGCACGCGGGCCTTCTCGTGGGCGGCGGCGCGTGCGGTCGTGGAGCGTCCGTGCGCGCTCGGGCTGGGGGCTATGGCGCTGGCCTCGGTTTCTGTCTCTTTGGAGAAGCCCAGGCGGATGCTCACGTACTCGCTCACCAGCAGCACCAGCAGGATGCACATGACAATGAGGTAGCCGATTACTGCGCCCGGCAGCCCCGTGAAGTTCACCAGCAGAAGCGGCACGAACAGCGAGAACCCGAACGTGATGACGTAGAGCTTCGTCACGGCCCGCTGCCGCCTCAGCACGGTGATCACCTGGTACAGAAAATCGATGGCCGCCGTGACGCCGCCAGCGGCGATCATGATGAACAGGAGGCCGCGGAACTGCTCGAAGTCCAATCCGTACAGGAAGCTCATGACGGGGATGCCGATCCATCCCATGACGAGGGCCGTCGCCCCCGTGTACGCCACGATGATGACCATGATAACGACGATGATCAGGTCGAACTTCCGCCGCTTCTCGGGGTCGCTCCACGCCTCGGCCATGCGTACGAGCAGCGGTTTGTAGATGAGCCCGATGGTCAGCAGAATGCCCTGCGCGGGGAAGTACAGCGCGTTGAAGTACAGCTGGTTGTCGTAGGAGAGCACGCCCTCCATGACGAACTTCGGCATGTTGTCGATGAGCGCGTACAGAAACAGCGCCAAGAACAGCGGGAAGCACTGCTTGAAAAGCCGCGCGACGCTGGAAGGGCTCACGCGGCGCGACTTCGGCGTTTCGAACAGGGCCAGCGGGAACGTGAGCACCACGAACGACAGGGCCGCGGCCACGGCCATGACGATGCACGCCACCGGCAGGTTGCGGGTGATGAGCAGGCACAACGAGAACGCCACGAGCACCACTACCGAGCGGAACGCCTGCGAGGCGCCGGCCAGGTACAGCTTGTCCACCTGCTGCAGCCGCCCCTCGTACACGTCGGCCAGCCCGTCCACCATCTTGTACACGTACACGCCCAGGCTGATGGTGAACATATCCTGCGCGTACCCGCGAATCGAGCAGTACGCCACGCCCACCGCCACCATGAGAGCGCAGGTTATCCAGCGGTTCAGCTGGTAGTCCGAGAATGAGTGAGCCTCGTCCAGGTCCGACACCTGGTAGGTGCGCACGCCGTAGTTCGCCAAGTACATGAGCAGCATGCCGGTGACGAAGGCCATGGAGAACATGCCGGCCTGCTCCACGCCCACGAGCTGCGTGACCACTACGGTGAGCACGGGGAACACCATGCCCCACGCGCCGATGCCGATGGAGTTCCATACGTAGTCGCGTGTGGTGCGGTGCGCGGCGTACTGCGCTTCCTGGGCGGCCAGCGAGCGCTCCGACACGGCGCCGAGCAGCCGGTTGCACCAGTGGTTCACCGTGCGCGTGACGAAGTTCGGCTTGCGGGGCTTGCGTGCCTTGGCGTCGCGGACTCCCCGTCCGGTCTGGTCGCGGCCGCTCTCACCGCGCAGCGCGTCGCCGGGCGTTTCGACATGCCCTTCCTGCGCGCCGAGCCCGGGAGTGCGTCGGCCATGCTTGACGCGGGGGCTCTGCGCACCCTCGCCCGAGGGCGCCTGCTCGGTGACGTCGGCGGTCGGCAGGACGCGCGTTTCGACCTCGCCGGAGCCGTCGGGTCCCCGATGCGTCGCCGGGCGCTTCTTGCCAAACGTAGGGCGGTCCATCACGGTGATCGCCAACTCCTTCGCGGTGCCTTCTCGTCGGTTCTCTCTCCGAGCATTATATAGTTCGCGCACGGCCGCGCCCCGAAGATTCATAGCAGCAGCAAACAGCGAGTTGAGGGCGGGCTTGCGGCGTTGGAAGGCGGTCGAGGAGGGAATGGAAGGGGGCGGCGATGGACTGTAGCGCTTTTCGCCGGGAAATGCCAAGAAAGGGCCGGTTTGGCAATCGCAGGCGCCTGCTCTTTGGGCTGCTGTGCGGCGTGCGATGCCGATGGCGGCATATCGCCTGATCGCGCGTCGGCCTGTCGGAGAGCTTCCAGCGCTCGGATTGCCAAACCGGCCCTTTCTTGGCAGCGTCGGCCGGGAAAGCGTCATCCGGGCGAGAAATGCATCCCTTCCGGCACAGGGCAGCGCGACGAGGCGGGCTGGCATGAAGGGCGGATCGCTGCCCATTTGCTGAAGAATGCGGGCAGGCCGGCCGCTGCGTCGCCGTCTCGACACGGTCGCAGCGCTATACTGGCACGATCAAATGCAAGCAGAGAACGGGAGACTGCATGATCGAGGTATTGTGGCACGGCCGCGGCGGTCAGGGCGCGTTCACGGCGGCGCGGCTTTTGGGCGCGGCGGCGTCGATGGCGGACGGGAGGCATGCGCTGGCGTTCCCCTCGTTCGGGCCTGAGCGGCGCGGCGCGCCCATGCGGGCGTTCACCAAGATGGCCGACGCGCCCATCGGCGACCGCAGCGCCGTCGCACAGGCCGACTACGTGGTGTATCTGGACGACACGCTGCTCGGCGACGGGTGGGAGCTTGAGCTCAAACCCGGCGGCGTCGTGCTGGCGAACAGCACGCGTACGTTCGAAAACCCGCGCATCGTGGCGCTCGACGCCGACGGCATCTCGAGCGCCGTCCTCGGCCGTCCCATTCCCAACACGGTGTTCCTGGGCGCGTTGGCCGCGCTCTGCGATCGGGTGGATTTGGCCGACGTGGAGGAGGCCGTCCGCCAATACATGCCTGCGAAGCTGCATGCGAAGAACATCGAGATCGTGCGGGCGGCATGGGAAGCCGTCTCCCGCCGCGACGAAGGCGGTTCGGCTCGTTGCCCTGAGCGGACGGGGCAGGCCGAAGAATCCTCTGCGGCGTCGGCGGAAAATGCAACGACGGCGCCCCAGCGCCCCGCGTCCTGCATCCCCACGCTGCGTTCCGACGCGCTCGATCCTACCGCATTCGCGCATTCCACGTGCTTTGAAGGCGGCTACCTCACGGTGAAGAACGCGGGCTGGCGCAACATCCGTCCGACGATCGACCCGGCCGCCTGCACGGGCTGCCTCCAATGCTACCTCTACTGTCCTGACGGCACCGTCTTCAAAGCGGTCGACCCCGCTCCCAGCGGCGCCCCCGTCGCCATCGACTATGACTTCTGCAAGGGTTGCGGCGTGTGCGCGAAGGCGTGCCGGTTCGGCGCTATCACGATGATCCCCGAAAGCGAGGCGGATGCCCGATGAAGCGGTTCCTTTCCGGCGACGAGGCCCTCGCCGAGGGCGTGCGGCTGGCACGCCCGCAAGTCATTTCGGCTTACCCCATCACGCCGCAGACGGTGGTGGTGGAGCGCCTGAGCGAGATGGTGGAGGACGGCTCGCTGGCCGCCGAGTACGTGCACGTGGAAAGCGAGCACTCGGCTCTCTCGTGCGCCATCGGCGCGTCAGCCACGGGCGCGCGCACGTTCACGGCCACGTCGAGCCAGGGCCTGCTGTACATGGCCGAGTGCCTGACCTACGCGTCGGGCGGCCGGTTCCCCATCGTCATGATGAACGCGAACCGCGCCACGGCGCTGCCTTGGAACATCTACGGCGACCAGCGCGACTCGCTCTCTCTGCTCGACCATGGCTGGATCCAGGTGTACGCCGAAGACAATCAAGAGGCGCTTGACCTGGCTCTTATGGCCTATGCCGTGGCCGAGGACCCTGCCGTGCGCACGCCGGTGATGGTGAACCTCGACGGCTTCGCGCTCACGCACACCTACGAGACGGTGGACGTGCCCACCTCCGAGCAGGCCGACGCGTTCCTGCCGCCCTACGACGGCGCGGGCAACAGCTTCGACTTCGAGAACCCGGTGAGCATCGGCTTCTCGGCGGGGCCGGACTACGACCGTTACTTCAAGTACTGGGAGCATCGCGACATGCGGGAGGCCGCGCCGCGCGCCATCAAGGAAGCGGAGGCGCGCTTCGCCGAGGTGTTCGGGCGGCGCTACACCGGCATGATCGAGTGCGTGGACTGCGACGACGCCGACGTGGTGTTGGTTACGCTCGGGTCGGTGGCGGGCCTCGTGCGCGGCGTGGTTGCCAAGCTGCGCGCGCAGGGCGTGCGCGCCGGCATGCTGCGCATCCGCTACCTGCGCCCCATGCCGAGCGTGCTCGTGGCCACCGCGCTCGCCGGCGCGAAGGCCGTGGGCGTGCTGGAGAAGGACGTCTCGTTCGGCGCTGAGGGCACGGTGTACACCAACGTGAACTCGGCGCTGCAGCAGGCGGGAGCGCGCGTTCCCTCGTACAACTTCATCGGCGGCCTGGGTGGCGACGATATCTCGAAAGCCCAGGTGGAAGGAATGTTCCGCGTGCTCGCGCAGGCGGCCGAGGGCACGGCCGACCTGCCGCATGTGTCGTTCTTGGGGATCGACTCGCCGGCGGATGCCGTCTCGGAAGGAGGCCGATAGCCATGGCCGTCACTGCCAAGAGCATGACCGACGACGAGCTGTTCTTCGGGCACAAGGCGTGCGCGGGCTGCGGCGGCTCGCTCGCCCTGCGCGCGGCACTCAAAGTGCTGGGGCCGAACGCCGTGGCCGCGTTGCCCGCGGGCTGCATGAGCGCCGTCGGGTTCAACTTCCCGCAGCTCGCCTTCGCCAACAACGCGATGATCACGCCGTTCGCCGCCACGGCCAGCGTGCTCACCGGCATCGAGGCCGGCCTGCGCGCGCAGGGCAAGAAGCCCGACGACTGCACGGTGGTGGGCTTCGCCGGCGACGGCGGCACGGCCGACATCGGCCTGCAGGCGCTCTCGGGTGCCATCGACCGCAACGACGACGTGCTCTACATCTGCTACGACAACGAGGCATACATGAATACGGGCATCCAGAAGAGCTCGCTCACCCCGTTCGGCGCCAAGACCACCACCACGCCGGCCGGCTCGAACGTGCACGGATGCCTCACGCAGAAGAAGAACCTGTTCGAGATCGTGGCCGCGCACGGCGTCCCCTACGCCGCCACGGCGAGCGTGGGCTACTTGAACGACTTCATCCGCAAGGTGGAGCGGGCGCGTGATATCAAGGGCACGCGCTACATCCATGTGATCGCCCCGTGCCCCACCGGCTGGGGCTGCGGCGTGGACGAGATGGCTGACATTGCCAAGGACATCGTGGACACGGGCCTCTGGTACCTCGCCGAGTACGAGGGCGAGCAGGTGTCCGGCCAACCCGGCGGCCGCTTCCGTCTGAATCGCGACCCGAAGCAGTTCGCCAGCGTGCAGGCCTACCTGCGCCGCCAAGGCCGCTTCCGCGCGCTTTCGGACGACGAGGTTGCCGCCGTCGAGCAGGGTCGCGACGCGAAATGGGAGGTCATGCGGAGGGAGTGGCGCGACTGACGCCCGAATCGTGCAGCGGAAACAACGAAAGGGAGGAGCCATGCGCTTCATCGTTTCGCCGGCCAAGAAGATGAACGTGGTAGACGACGCCTTTGCGTGGCACGGTCTGCCTCGGTTTATCGACGATGCGGGGCAGTTGCTCGAAGCGTTGCGCGCGCTGTCGTACGGCGAGGCGAAGGCGCTCTGGGGATGCAGCGATACGCTGGCGGAGCTCAACTTCGAGCGGGTGCGCACCATGGACCTGCGGGCCGAGGGCGCGCTGACACCGGCGGTGGTCGCCTACGAGGGCATCCAGTACCAGCACCTAGCGCCGCGCGTCATGGACGAGGCGCAGCTGGCCTACGTGCAGGAGCACCTGCGCATCCTCTCGGGCTTCTACGGGGTGCTGCACCCCCTTGACGGCGTGGTGCCGTACCGCCTGGAAATGCAGGCGAAGCTAGCTGCAGGCGGCGCGCCTGACCTCTACGCCTTCTGGGGCGACCGTCTCTATCGCACGCTTGCCGACGAGGCCGACGTCATCGTGAACCTCGCATCCGTCGAATACGCCAAGGCCGTCCTCCCGCATGCCAAAATCGTGGGCGCGCGGGCGCCGCGCATCGTGACCTGCCTGTTCGGCACCGTCGACACGCAAGGCCGCCTCAAGCAGCGTGCCACCGCCGCCAAGGCCGCTCGCGGCTCGATGGTGCGCTGGTGCGCCGAGCGCAACGTCCAATGCCCCGAGGACCTGCGCGCCTTCGATCAGCTCGGCCACGTCTACGACGGGGCCCGCTCCACCGACGACTGTTTCGTGTTCGTGCAAGGTTGAGCTTGCGGGGCTCTGGTCCTGGCTTCGCTGGGATGCTCCCAGCGAACTTCATTTCGCCGGGAAGTGCCTCCGCGCGATTCCATTTGAATCCTTCGTCGGCGTTGGCACCGACGCTCCGTAAAGTTGCGCAACCCGCACATGCGCCTCAACAGGCTATAGTGCGATAAAGGAAGGCTCCCGAAAACCAAACGGCCCGCATGGTCGACCATAACTCCAGAGCAACCTAAAGCGGTTCACGTGCGACCGCCTGCGTTAGCGCCTCTTGCTAAAGACGAGCCTGCGTAAGGGCCCTGTACGGAGCACGCGTCTTGACGGCTGATGGCGCGTCGGCGAAATGGAGGGTGGGTATGCATGTCCATTCTGCGCATCATCTCGATACCCCCGCCGTGCCCCAGCCTTTCCTGTCGATCGAGCTCGTGTCGAGAAGCAGCCGTTCAAGCGTGCATGTATGCCGCTTCTCGGACGTGCTTCAGAGCCGCGCTTACTGCCTGAAAACGCTGCGAGCGGACGGCCGCTACTTGGAGCATCAGAGAAGCCTTCTCGCGCGGTTGGTCGCGGGGTCGCGTAAAGCCGCGTCAGAGGAGAGAGGAGCTGGCGCGGTAGCGAGCAGGCGCGCGGCGAACGGAGAAACTGCTAGCGGCGACACCGAAGAAAGAGGAGTGACGGCATTCGGTGCACGCTTCGCTGCGACCGGGGTGCTTCGCGACTCGCGCTTGCGCCCTTCCCACGGGAAGTGGCTCTACTTGGTTTCTGCCTGGGCTGAAGGCGCTCCTCTTTCTCGTATTATTACGCAGCGTGCTCGCGAGCGTCGGCCGCTTCTTCTGGCGGACTCGTTGTCGCTGCTGCTCGCAGTGGCGACCGACCTGCACGATCTGGGACGCTGCGGGGGCTCCGGCGCCGCCCTCATCCATCAAGATCTCAAGCCCTCGAACATCATCGTATCGCCTTCTCCCGTCGAGCGAGCTACCGTCATCGATCTCGATACGGCCTTCTTTCTGGGCGAGCCGACGGACGCCGTGCCCTGCGGCTCATATGGCTACACGGCTCCGGAGGGTATCATGCGCACGCCCGGATGGGAAAACGAGAACCTGGATGTGTTCTCTTTCGGCGTCGTGGCGCACGAAGTGCTCACGGGTCGCTGGCCGTATCCCTTTCCGCCGCGCCTGCGTGACGACCTCTTTTTCTGGTCGGCGTACTTCCGCGGGGGAGGCGTTCCGCGCGTCGATCCCTGCCTGCCCGATGATGTGCGCCAACTGGTTCGGTCGTGCGTTGCGCTCGATCCGGGCCTGCGTCCGAGCTCGTCCGAACTGATCGAGCAGGTGGGTCGGTTGGCGGCTCTTTATGCTGGTTCCGGCGCGTCTTGCCCCCTTGCCGCTGCCGCCGCACCGCTTCCTACGCCCGCGTCGACTGCCTTTCCCCTGCTTGATTTACCGCCCGATGAGCCAAGCAATAGTGTTGCGCAATAGGCCGACCTCGCCAAGACGAATAACCTAATAACGATTTACCGGTGCAAACGTATGCTTGACAAAGCAGTTGAGATAAAGGGGACAAGGTGCGGCTGACGACAAACACCGAACAGGCACGGTCATTCGACGTGTCGGGCGAGGATCGGGGATGGCACACGGCGTTGTACTATTTTGCCGAGCATATCCGATCGCTCTCGCGCGGCCGGGTGAACCACAAGGTCCTCTATTCCTACCTTGGGACGAACGGCCACTACATCAACCATGACAATCCCACCATCAGGAAGCGCACTGCGGCGGTGCTGTCGCGACTCGTCCACTCGCGACGCTATGTGGAGGACTTCCGTGCCAGCTACGAGAGAAACCTGCAGGTGTTCGACGATGCGGCGCGGCTGCTGAGCGCCGATCTCTGCAATGGTGCCGATTGCACTGTCGGGGACCTTGTCATTTACTTCTGCGGTCCCTTGTGGACCGACGTGCAGCGCGGGTTGGAGCATGAGCGCGAGGACGGGCGTGTGGAGCTGCGTCTCGATCGCATCGCGAACGAGATGAACTCGCTGTTCGTTTGGTGCGAGCAGCAGCCTGCTGTGCGTAGCGAAGATATGCTGGTTGTGCTCGCATCCTCGTACTTCCACCTCATGACGTTCGGCCATTTGGACGAGCGCTTCGTGTGCGAGCTGGCCGATGAGACGCCTCTCACCATCCCAGATGGCAAGGGCAACGATCCGAATCGAGCCGCTCGGCGCGAAGGCTGTGCCTGCCTCGTCAAGTACGCGAGCGACGAGCCTGATGCCTTGGGCAACTGGTGGACAGTCGCATCCGACCGCCCGTTCTCCATTGGCCGTTACACCGATTGCGACATCATCGAGACGGATCCCTGCGTTTCACGTCGGCATTGTCGTATCGTAGGGGAGGGTGGAAGATGGCTTCTGGAAGACCAAGGCTCGGTCCATGGGAGCCGCGTTCTGCGCGAGGGCCGCGTTGTGTACGACAGCGCCCGCGACGGTGCCGAGCCGTTCGAGCTCGAGTTCGGCGACCACCTTGTGCTGGCCGGTGCATCTTCGTACTGGTTCGGAGCCCTGCTCGCCGATGATCGCCACGCGCGGCGCTGATCAAGGTTCCTGCGATCCCCAATCTACTCGGAACCCGGGGACTTTGCCCCGCCTGATCGGCTCGAATTTGCGTGGAGGACTCCCGGTGCGGGGGAAAATCACTATAATGGGAGCATTCGCGAATCGAGCCCCCTGCGCGGACGCGCGCGGGCGGCATCGCCTTGCCGTGGCGCTCCCGTCCGACAGGGCGAGACCTGACGAGGAAAGACACCGCCATGAAACCTTACAACCCGCATGAGATCGAGCCCCGCTGGCAGAAGGCGTGGGCCGACGCCGACCTGTACAAAGTGACCGAGGACGCCTCCAAGCCGAAGCGCTACGTGCTCGAGATGTTCCCGTACCCCTCGGGCGACATCCACATGGGGCACGTGCGCAACTACACCATCGGCGACGTCATCGCGCGCTACTCCAAGATGCGCGGCTTCGACGTGCTGCACCCCATGGGCTGGGACGCGTTCGGCCTGCCGGCGGAGAACGCGGCCATCAAGCACCACAGCCATCCGGCGAAGTGGACCTACCAGAACATCGACACGCAGAAGGCGTCGTTCAAGCGCATGGGCTTCAGCTACGACTGGGACCGCACCGTGGTGGCGTGCGACCCCGAGTACTACCGCTGGGGCCAGTGGATCTTCCTCAAGATGTGGGAGAAGGGCCTGGTGGAGCGCCGCAACAGCCCGGTGAACTGGTGCCCCAACTGCGAGACGGTGCTCGCGAACGAGCAGGTCACCGAAGGCGAGTGCTGGCGCTGCCACGGCGCGGTGGAGAAGCGCGACCTCACGCAGTGGTACCTCAAGATCACCGACTACGCCCAGGAGCTGCTGGACGACCTCGACCAGCTGGACGGCTGGCCCGAGCGCGTCAAGCAGATGCAGGCGAACTGGATCGGCCGCTCCGAGGGCGCCGAGGTCACGTTCACGCTGTGCGGGCCCGACGGCGAAGCGCCCGCCGAGCCGACCGAGGACGACCTCATCACCGTGTTCACCACGCGCCCCGACACGCTGTTCGGCTGCTCGTTCTTCCTGCTGGCCCCCGAGTACAAGGGCCTCATGGAGTTGGTCGAGGGCACCGAGTACGAGGCCGGCGTGCGCGAGGTGGTGGAGCAGGCCGCCAAGGTGAGCGCCGTGGAGCGCGCCCAGGGCGACCGCGAGAAGCACGGCGCGTTCACCGGGCGCTACATGGTGAATCCCATCAACGGCGAGAAGGTGCCCGTGTGGGTGGCCGACTACATCGTGAGCGACTACGGCACCGGCGCGGTCATGGCCGTGCCGTGCGGCGACCAGCGCGACTTCGAGTTCGCGCGCAAGTACGACCTGCCCATCATCCCCATCATCCTGGGCGAGGACGACCCGCTGTACCCCGAGCTCGACGGCGTGCAGGAGCGCCGCGTGACGAGCGTCGACTGGGACCATGCCTACGACGCCGAGGGCATCCTCGTGCAGTCCGGCACGTACACCGGCATGGTGGGCGGCAAGCACAGCCCGGCCGTGGACGCCATCATCGCCGACCTCGAGGCGGCCGGCCGCGGGCGACGCAAGGTGGAGTTCCGCCTGCGCGACTGGCTTATCAGCCGCCAGCGCTACTGGGGCAACCCCATCCCGGCCGTCCACTGCCCGGAGTGCGGCCTGGTGCCCGTGCCCGAGAGCGACCTGCCGGTGCGCTTGCCCGAGGACATCGATCTGGCCGCAGGCGAGACGCTGGCCACGCACGAGGCGTTCGTGAACACCACCTGCCCCGTGTGCGGCGGCCCGGCCAAGCGCGAGACGGACACCATGGACACGTTCACGTGCTCCAGCTGGTACTACCTGCGCTACACCGACCCGCACAACGACCAGCTGCCGTTCGCGCCCGAGAAGGCGAACCGCTGGCTGCCGGTGGACCAGTACATCGGCGGCATCGAGCACGCCATCCTGCACCTCCTGTACAGCCGCTTCTTCACCAAGGTGCTGCGCGATCTGGGCATGGTGGATTTCGACGAGCCGTTCGCGAACCTGCTGTGCCAGGGCATGGTGAAGGACGAGCACGGCGAGACCATGAGCAAGTCGAAGGGCAACGTCATCGCCCCCGAGGACATGATCGCCGAGTACGGCGCGGACGCCGTGCGTGCGTACATCCTGTTCATGGCCCCGCCCGACAAGGACCTGCTGTGGGACGAGGGCGGCTTGGCCGGCATCTACAAGTTCATGAACCGCGCGTGGCGCATCGTGTGCGATCTGGCGGGCCAGGCCGGCGACGAGTCGCTCTGCCAGCCGGGCGCGAGCGAGGCCGAGGGCGTCGAGGCGCTCAAGACCCTCGTGCGCGAGCGGCATCGCGTGGCGGGCAAGGTGGTCGACGACTTCGACCGCAACAACTTCAACACCGCCATCGCCGCCATCATGGAGTTGTGCAACGCGGCGGGCGACTACCTGCGCAAGTGCTCGCCTGACGAGCGCGCGGCCTGCGAGGGCTCCCGCGCCGTCGACCCCGAGGCGGCCGAGGTCATCGTGAAGCTCATGGCCCCCATCGCGCCGCACTGGGCTGAGGAGCTGTGGCACGATGTGCTGGGTCGCGAGGGCTCCGTGCACGTGCAGCCGTGGCCGGAGTTCGACCCCGAGCAGGCGAAAGCCGACGAGGTGGAGCTTGCCGTGCAGGTGAACGGCAAGGTGAAGGCCAAGATCACGGTGGCCGCCGACGCGCCTGAGGACGACGTGAAGGCCGCCGGCCTGGCCGCCGCGGAGAAGGCGCTCGAGGGCAAGGACGTAAAGAAGGTCGTCGTCGTCCCCGGCCGCCTGGTGAACATCGTGGCGAAGTAGCGGGTATCCCGCTTCAGATTCTAGCTTCAAGAGGGCATACCGGGTATCCGGGATGCCCTCTTGCCATTTCGGCTTGCGGGCTTGCGCCGTGGGCTGCGCCCGGAAGCCGACGGCGATTCATGGGGTCCGTCGGAGATGATCCTCGGTTCGTGAAGCCCCTACTGTTGCAGCGGATCCTGGCTTTCGGTGCATTCGGCGGCTGCGGGTCTCGGGTTGCGGTGCCTTCGATGGCTAATATGACGTCTCGGTTCTCGGCATCCCCCTTGCCGGAGGCGGCGTTCCGGTTCGCAAGTTCCTGGTTTTGGCAAGAATTTTGAGGTAGGGCACACCCATTCGCGTATGTTTCGCTGACTGCCTCTTTGGCAGTGATCTGAACAGGGAATTTCTGGCGCCCTATTTGCGAAGCGGTCGCGTTCCACACAGTTTTGTGCCCTACCTCGAATTTTTAGCCAAAAGAGCGTACCATGGGCGCATGGACATCGTTGTCGGATACGAATCGGCCCTCGAGTATTGGCGGGTCGTCGGACCGCGCCTCCTTCCCGGGCGCAGGGATCGCCGCGCGGCGACAAGGCGTGCCCATGCGGCGATAATCTCTCCGGAAAGGCCCAGCCTTAACGGGGGAAACCGCCGACCGGCAGGGTGTCGCCTACCCGTGCAGACGCTCGTCGGCAATGCGGAGACGCGCACGAGAACTCCGAGCGTCGTCAGCCACACGTGGGCCGAACTGCCCGACGGGTCGGTTGCCGATGCGGGGATGGGGTTTCTGGTGAGCACGCCCGAGTTCTGCTTCCTGCAGCTGGCAAGCCGGCTCTCTCTCGCGCACCTGATGCAGGTGGGGTTCGAGCTTTGCGGCACCTATGCGATCGCGGAGGACGGCCCCGCGAAGCAACGCAAGGAACCCCTCACGTCGGTGGGCGAACTCAAGTCGTTCATTGAATCGGCCCCGAACGCATATGGACGCGCGAAGGCTCTGCGTGCGGTCCGCTACCTGATGGACGGCTCTGCCTCGCCTATGGAAACCGTGCTCGCCATGCTGCTGTGTCTACCGTACAAGCTGGGAGGATACGCTATTCCGCGGCCCGCGCTCAACTATCGGGTGGATGTTCCACCCAGCATGCGGAAGCTGGCTGACCGCTCGTTCTGCGTATGCGATCTCTGCTGGCCGGCAGCCAAGCTGTCCGTGGAGTACGACAGCAAGCGGTACCATACGGACCCCGAGCGCCAAGACAGCGACGCGCGTCGTCGCAACATGCTCATTGCTTTAGGGTATACCGTGGTCACGGCATCGTGGAACCAGGTGACGGATGGCGGTGCATTCAACCGTCTTGCGCAGCAGGTCGCGAAGCAGACGGGCAAGCGGCTGCGGTACGTGGAACCGGCCTTTACGCGCAAGCACATCGCCTTGCGCGACGAACTGCTAGAATCGTTGCATCGATCCGCAGAAGACGGGTTATAGGAGAGGCGGGAGGCATTATGGGCACGCTGTTCGAGCAGATGTGCATCGGGAGCCTGCAGGCGAGGAACCGTTTGGTACGGGCGGCAACCTACGAGGGGCTGGCCACCGATGACGGGCACCTCACGCCGGAGCTGGCGGCGGTTTGCGAGGAGCTGGCGGCCGGCGGGGCGGGCACCGTCATCTTGGGGTACGCGTACGTGACGCCCGACGAGCGGCCGAACCCGCGCATGCTGGGCATCTACGACGACTCGTTCGTGCCCGAATACCGCGAGCTGGTGGAGCGCCTCCGTGCCCGCGGCGCGCGTGTCGTGTCGCAGATCGTGTACGGCGGCTCCGCGACCAAGCTCGATCCCCCGAGCGCGTGCATCCTGGGCCCGTCGGCCGTGCCCAACCCTAAGACGGGCATCGTTCCCGTCGAGGCCTCCGCGCGCGACGTCCGCCTGCTCGTGGAGGCGTTCGCCGCCGCCGGCCGCCGCGCGCGCGATGCGGGGTTCGACGGGGTGGAGCTGCATGCCGCCCATGGCTATCTGCTGAGCCAGTTCTTGAACCCACTGCTGAATAGGCGTGCAGACGAGTACGGGGGCTCCGTCGAGAACCGCGCGCGCATTGCCGTGGAGGCGCTCGCGGCCATCCGGCGGGAGGTGGGAGCAGAATACCCCGTGCTCGTGAAGCTGAACAGCTCGGACGGGGTCGAAGGAGGTCTGACCGAGGATGACAGCCTTCGGGTGGCGCAGCTGCTGGTGGAAGCCGGCGCATCGGCTATCGAGGTGAGCGGGAATTGGCGCGCCTGCCGTGCGCGTGACTTCGGTGGCGAGCCGTTCTTCGCTGCCTACGCGCTCCGGCTGGCGCGCGCCGTGCCGGTTCCGGTGATACTCACGGGCGGTAACCGCCGCGTCGAGGCGATGGAACGCCTGGCCGACGAGGGCATCGCCGGGTTCGGCCTGTGCCGCCCGCTCATCTGCGAGCCCGACCTGCCGATGCGCTGGGCGGCCGACCCGCAGGCCGTGCCGCGCTGCGTCTCGTGCAACGGCTGCAGCGCCACGCCGGGCCACCGGTGCGTGCTGCGCTAGCTGGCGACAGGGGCGTAGCCGAATGCCGTGGCGAGCTGCTGCCGGCATCGAGACATCGGTTCAACCGTTGTTTGTGGACAAGTCCGTGAGATTCGATGGCGGCCGTGTTGCGGCAGTCTGTCGCCTGCGTGCGTTTGCTATCATCGAACCTTATGACACGTAACAAGAAACATGGATGGTTGAGGCGTATGGTCGGGTTCGTGATCGGGTGCGCGGTCGTTGCGACGTTGGTCGTCGCGGGAACGAACCTCGCCACGGTCGCCACGACGAGGGACGCCATCGTCGACACCGAGACGGCTGCGACCTTCGGCGCCGATGCCGTCGTGGTGCTGGGCGCCTCCGTGTTCGCCGACGGCACGCCGTCGGGCATCCTGCAGGACCGTCTGGACGATGGCATCGCTCTGTACCGCGCGGGCGCCGCGCCCAAGATGATCATGAGCGGCGACAATTCCACGGTGTCGTACAACGAGGTGAAGGCCATGAAGGACTACGCCATCGCCCAGGGCGTGCCCAGCGAGGACATCTTCTGCGACCACGCCGGCTTCTCCACTTACGAGAGCATGTACCGGGCCAAGCACGTGTTCGGTGCGGAGCGCATCGTGGTGGCCACGCAGACCTACCACCTGTACCGCGCCCTCTATTCCGCCCAAGGCCTCGGCCTCCAGGCCGTGGGCGTGCCGAGCGACTACCACGCCTATAGCAAGCAGACCCAGTACGACCTGCGCGAGATCCCCGCGCGCACGAAGGACTTCTTCAAGACGCTGTTCAAGGCCCCTTCGACGTTCGTGGGCGACCCCATCAGCCTGAACCAGTCGGGCGACGTGACGGACTAGCGGGTTAAGAGCGCCAAAGACAGCGTCCGCAGCCGCCGCGGGAGGGAGAAGCCGGCGGCTGCGGACGTGTCGAGCGAAAAGCTCGCCAGATCGGCGTGCTAGAACAGCACCACCGGCACGGCGGCCATGATAACCAAGTAGCGCAGCAGGAAGCCGCCCACCAGCACGCTCGCCTCGCCGGTCACGGCAAGGCCCGTGGCGCCTGCGCCGTCTGCGGCCTTCCTGGCCTTCGATGTCCGGTAGAGCTCCAGGCAGAAGGGCAGCGCCAGCCCTATCAGGACGAGTCCCAGCCAGAACGGCACGGCGTACGCGCCGAACGCAAGGCTGGCGACCGAGGCTGCCGCGGCAAGCGCCGCGCTGCCGCCCGTGCCGGCCACAACACCCAGCAGCGCAGCGATCAGCACGGCCTCCGCTACGGGAAGCACGAGCCCCGTCTTCCTTAGGAAGCCGAGGGACTCCAAGCCCTCCGCCTTCATGAGATGCGCGACCAGGAGCACGGCCGCGAAACCGGTCGACGCGGCCGACACCAGGAACAGCAGCGGCAGCACGACGGGGTTCCACAGCGGGAAGCCAGGAGCGTCGCCCAGCAGCATGCCGGTGTACACGGCCACGGCCACGGCGCACACGAGCCCCACGACGTCAAGTGCCTTGGGCGTGCCCTTCTTCACGAGCATGACCACCAACGCGATCACGCTCACCGCCATGAACGCGATGAGGATGACCACGCCCCACGCCATGATGGACGAGAAGTTGCCCAGCAGTCCGAAGAAACGCAGCGGGTTCATGAGCCCTGCCTTGGCGTCCACCATGAGAAGCACCGTGCCCACGCCCACCGCAATGGGCGCGATGACGTAGCCGATGGTGCGCAGCTTGACGGCGTCGGGCTTGACGAAGCCCACGAGCGCGGCGAACGCGAACGCGCCAGCGCCCAATCCTGCCAGGAACAAATACGTTGCGATGATTCCATCCCATACCATGCTGATCACCTCTCGTACGGCTTGACGACGTTGCCGCCGCGGTGGATGGCGGACACGACGGGCATCTCGCTTATCTCAGAGAGGCCGATGTAGTGCAGCGACGGGTCCAGTCCCAGGTCGGCGTGGAGCACGTCGGTGTCCGAGGCGGCGATTTTCTTGGCGATGTCGCTTTCGGGGTCGTTAAGGTCGCCGAAATAGCGCGCCCTGGTTATGCAGGTGCCCACGCAGGCCGGCAAGAGGCCATGGGTGGTGCGATGGTGGCAGAACGTGCACTTGCCCACCTCGCCGGTCTCGTCGTCGACCCAGCGAGCCTGGTAGGGGCATGCGGCCATGCAGTATTTGCAGCCGATGCACTTCTCGGGGTCCGTCATGACCACGCCCTCGTCGGTGCGGTAGGAAGCCCCGGTGGGGCACACCTTCACGCAGGGGGCGGAGGCGCAGTGGTTGCACTGCTTGGGCACGTTGGCGCGGCGCACGATGCCGCCGTCGTCCACGTCCCAGCTCTCGACCCAGGTGTTGAACTTGGCCAAAGGCACCGCGTTCTCCTGCTTGCAGGCCACGGCGCACGCGTTGCAGCCCACGCAGAGGGACAAGTCGATCAGCATGCCGAAACGTTTCTCACTCATTGCTCACCCCTCCTTTATGCTTTCTCGATCTTGTACACGCCGCCGGAACGCGCTGGCGATGCCGCTTCAGGGTCGACGTACGGATAAGGATCCTCGACGGTAGGATCGAGGATGGTTTGCAGGTGGACGCCCGCGCCGATGGCCGGGTCTCCCGGTCGGCTTTCCCCGTCCTCGATCATGACGTCTTGGGCTCCATAGCCGATGTGACCGTAGCCGTAGGCCACGCCGAACGTGCCGCGCGCGATGCCGGCGCGCGCCATGGCCTCGCCCTCCATCACGTCGCCCGTCGGATTCGTGATACGGATGGCATCGCCGTCCTCGATGCCCAGATCGGCCGCGTCGTCCAGGTTGAGCTCCAGGTAGTTGTGGGCGCACAGGTCCCGCATGATGGGGCTGTTCGCCAAGAACGTGATGGAGCGGAAGCGCGGCTTGTAGTTCGTGGAGCGGAACGGCCATTCGCTCTCCGGGTACTTCTCGGCCAGCGGCGTGAGGTCGGCCAGCAGCTCGGGGGTGGCGCTAAGGGTGCCCGGCAGCTGCTTGCCGGAGAACGGGTTCGCATCCGTGGCCTTGCGCTCGCTGTAGAAGATGGTGAGGTGGTCCTTCATGTAGGCGGAACGTCCGCCTTCGCCCGTGCTCTCCTCGACAGGCCAGAAGCGCCCGCCGCGCGACAGCACGTTGAGCACCTTGGGCCATTCCTCGGCCGTGACGGCCTTCTCCCAAGCTGCGGGCAGCTCGTCGAGAGCCTGAACCTTCACGTCCTCGCCGGAGACGTCGGCCACCGGCTCGGTGTCGTAGGCCAGGTTCGCCACGGCCTTCAGGAAGAAGTCGCAGGCGTCGTTCAGCGGCCACATCTTCCCGTCGGCGCCCTCGATGGCGTCCTCGCCGAAACCGGGCACGCCGCATTCCTTCGCCACGTCGACGATGAAGGCCTCGTAGCTGGCGTAGCGCCCGTCGTCCAGCTGGACGGTCTCAGGGGTCTTGGCCGGCCAGCGCACCGCGTTGCCCTTGCCCTTCCAGTAGCCCTCCTGCGTGACCACGCCGAAGCTCTCGAAGGGGTTCGTGTCGGGCACGAGGTAGTCGGCCAGGCTGGCGTGCTCGCCCACCACCACGTCGCACGCGATGTGCAGCGGTATGATGGCCGGGTCCTTCAGCCGGTCGATGATGGCGTCGCGCATGGCGCCCGAGGACGCCTGGAGCGTGTCGGTCATCCACGAAACCAAGATCTTGGCTTGGTAGGGATAGGCCATGGCGGCCGAGACGAGCGCCTGGTTGTCCGAGCCGCTCGGATGGCTGTACCACGGCAGCCGTGCCTTCGGATCCTTTTCGCCGGCGGCGACGCGGTTCTTGTGCTCGTCGGTCTTGTCGAACGTCTTGCCGGTGCGCGAGATGTACGTGGCGTTCTTGGCCGAGACGCCCGGCTTGCCCTTGACGGTTGCCAGCTTGTACTGCGTTCCGTCCGCCGAGGTCTTGGCTGACACGCGGCGCGACATGGTGCCGCCCACCATCTGGTTCGATCCTACCATGGCGTTAAGGAACAGGTAGGCTGCCAGGCCGTTCACGCCGGTGGCGTTGGCCGTCGAACCCAGGCCCGCTGCGGACGATTTCACGCCGTGCGAGGCGAATTCCCTGGCCACGTTGGCGATGGTATCGGCGGGCACGCCGGTGATCTCGGCATACTCGTCGAGGGTGTTCGCAAAGGCCTCGTCCTTGAGGAAGAGGTAGCTTGCCCGCACCTTGATGCCGTTGACCTCTCCTTCGAACTCGATGTCGCCGGCGGTGGCCTGCGTGTGCACGGCGGGCTGGCCGGTGGCGGGGTCGACAACCACGTAGTACGTTGGCTTGGTCGTTGCCTTCGGATCGGCCTCGGGCTCTTCGAGGCCCGCGTCGGCCGGGCGCATCATCTTGCGGAAGTTGGGATGGCCCTCGTCATCGATGACCAGGTAGGAAGCGCTCGTGTAGGAGGCGTAGCCCCCGGCCACGGCAGCCTTCTGGTTTGGAAACGACAGGTAGACGGTGTCGTTCGCGTCGTTCTCCATCATCCAGCGGATCATGCCGAGCGCCAGCGCGCCGTTTGTTGCCGTCTTGATGGGATGCCAGGTGATGTTCTTGTCGAGGGGGTTGCAGCAGCCATTGCCCAAGACCGGGTCGAACACGTCGAGCTTGCAGGTGCCCCGATGCACATTCTCAAGCGTGCGCTTGGCTATGCCTTGGAAGCTCTTGCCGTTGGAGCCGGGCTGGGTGCCCAGCCATAGCACGTACTCCGCGTCCTCGATATCGGGCTGGACGCTGGCGGACGAAACCTGAAAGTGCGAACTCGCACTTGCGGAGCCGCCTCAAGTGGAGCCGTGGCCGTACTGGTTGATGGTGCCGAAGTTGCTGGAGAAACGCGTGCCGATGGTGGTGCGGCCATCACCACGCCCTCCCAGGAACACCACCTGGTTCGATATGGGGCCCAGATCGGGCTGATCGGGGTTCATGGGCTTCTCCGTGTCGTGGAGCGCCTTGAAGCCCTCGATATCCTGGTTCTCGCCGATGTCGGCGAACAGCTTGCCGCCTTCCGTGACCTCCGTGATGAGTTGGTCCCACGTAATGGGCCTCCACTTGCCCTCGCCGCGCTTGCCCGCGCGCTTCAGCGGCACGGTCACGCGGTCGGGCTGCGAGTAGCCGTCCTGGGTTCCCTGCCCGCGGCCGCATACCGTGGCGCGCACGATGTTCCCCTTGCCATGGGCGAAGCTCATGGTGCGGTACGCTTCCTCGAGGGGATCCTCGAAGTTCAGGTACGGATACGCGCAGCTGGGATGGTACGGGTTGCCGCCAACCGACAGCAGGCGGCCCGATGCGCGATCGAGCTTCAGCCGGTTGCCGCACGAGCTGTAGCAGCCGAGGCACGCGCTGTTGCGCACGATGACGTCCTCGTTGACGGTCACGTCCCCCGTCTTCGGGTCGATGGTGGCCTCGACGGGGTTCCCATGCTTCTGCTCGGGAAACGCGGTCTCGTCGGCGAACGCCCTTCGGTCAGGGGCTGCAAGGCCCGCGCCGGCGACCGACAGCGCTCCCAGGCCGCCAGCGGCTTTCAGGAAACTCCGTCGATCGAGGTTAATCGTTGCCATAACTCCCTCCTTCTCCTCCTTCGGTTCGCCGGCTGCTATGCGGCCGGCGCCCCCATCTTGCGCTGCTCGCGAGCCGTCGCCATCCCCACGTTGCCGTGAATGTTGCCGGGAGGGGTTCCCCGAACATGGTCACAATGTGACTATTTCGCTGAAAGCGCAGGTGGAAGGGTTGGGCACGCCACCCACAAACAAGGGGTATTGCGTTACCATTTCCCTGGAGGGAGGGGGATCGTGGAAGCTGATCCCCGAACGTGCGTAACAGGGGGCGATCAGATGGCTCGGTATCTGGCAAGCTGCATGGCGACGTATCGGAAGCAAGCGCTCGGGCTCGGGCTCTTCCTGGCATGGAACTACTATTCGTTCTTCTCGTGCGGGCTCGTGCCCGTCACGCGCATCATCAGGAGCAGCGAGCGCGTATGGATGTGGGTGGGCTTGCTCGTGGCGCTTGCCTCGGTGGTGCTGCTTCTGGTCTCGGCGCGCACGTCGTTGGTCGAAAGGCGGTGGTTCGGCGTGGCGGCCGCCGCCTTCTCGACGGCAGGCACCGTTATCGTGTGGATGGGGTTCGTGGAGGCCGGCACCTACGAGGCGCCTTCGGCGGTGGGCGGTATGCTGGCCGGCGTGGGCTTCGCCATGATGGCCATGGTTTGGGGCCACCGTATGAGCGGGTACAACGAGGCGGCCATCGAGTTCTCGGTGCCCGCCTCGTTCATCGTGTCGTTCCTGGTATACTTTGCGCTCCTGGCGCTCAAGGGGCCGGCGTCTTTCGTGGTCGACGCGCTCCTGCCCGTTGCATCCATGTACTTCGCATTTCGCTCGGTGGACTGGGGGGACGAGGAGGCCGTTCAGCCCTGCGTAGACGGCAGGCGCATGGGCGGCAAGGAGCTTGGGTTCGCGCTCGCTGCCATCGCGACGCTCTGCCTGCTGTTCGGCATGCTGTGGTTCCAGTTTTCGTACTTCCGTCTGCTTTCCACGCCGAACGTCATCGGCGACCGGTTCTTGCACTATCTGGTGCCGTTCTCGTGCTCGTCGGTGTTGTCCATTGTGGCGCTCGTGTTCTGCCTCCAGCTTTCACGATACTTGAACTTCACGCTCATGTTCCGCTGGGGCCTCCCGCTGCTCCTGCTCGGCTACGTGCTGTTGTTCCGTGACTACGATGATCCCGTGCAGCGGATCGTGGCGTACACGGCGAACTTCATCGGCATGTTCGGGGTGCAGTTCACGTTGTGGATCGCGACGCCGAAATACGTGCGGCGCTCGGACCTGCCGTCGTCCGTGCTGTTCGGCGGGCTCATGGCGGCCGAAGGGGTGGGTATCTACCTGGGAACATGGTACGGGCTTTCGGTGATCGACGGCGTGACGGCGGCGAACGTTATGAGCGAGACGCTGCTGTTCTTCGTGGGCGTGCTGCTCGTGGCCATGGTGGTGGGATTCAACCCGCGGTGGTCGTTCTTCCGCACCAAAGGGCGGTGGGCGTCGGGCGAAACGGGGGATGCGGGCGGCAAGAACGGCGGAGCGTATGCCGACTCGGCCGCCGACGACATCGCGCACCTGTTCGTGAAGCAGGCAGGGGAGCTGCAGCGCAGGTACGGCCTGTCGAGCCGCGAGACCGAGGTGGCGGCCTTGCTGCTGGCCGGGCGCAGTCGCCCCTACATTCGCGACGAGCTGGTCATCTCGCTCAACACGGTGCATTCGCATGTCAGCAACATCTATGCAAAGTGCGGCGTGCACTCGCAGCGGGAGTTCATGGACTTGCTCGCCGCACCGCGCGAGGGCGCAGCCGGCGCAAGGCGCGACGAGGTGGAGGGATAGGGGTCAGCCGTACCGCTCGATCAAATCGATGACCTGCTGCTTGGAGTGGAGGTCGGTCTTTTCCAAGATGCGGCGGATATGGGTGCGCACGGTGCTCTCGGATACAAAGAGGGCTTCGGCGATCACCTTGGCCGAGCGGCCGCGGGCCAGGAAGGGCAGCACCTCGGCCTCTCGGCGGGTGAGGCCGTAGTCCTCGGCGATGGCGGCGTAGAGGGCCTGCTCGGCATCCTCGCCGGCCGCCGGGGCGGGGGCTGCGGGTGCGGAGGGTGACGGTGCCGATGCTGCAGAAGGGGCCCCAGCTGACACGGAGGGCGCATGAGCGGCCGCGGTGTCGGGCGCCGCAGGCGCTGAGGCGGCCGCAGCGCCTGCGAGAGCGGTGGCGGCGGGCGCGGGCGCCCCTCCGACCTGAGGCGGAACTGTCACCCTGTCCAAATACGCGTCGCCTTGGCCCTTGCCGCCGCCTGCAGCCAGGCGGCGTTTGCGGCGCAGCATGTTGAACAACCCCAGCATGACCAGCACGTACAGCGCGCCGATGGACACGCCCACGATGAGCGCCGACGGCTTGCCCGGCACGAGCGTGATGAGGAACCCGATGCCCATGCCCACCAGGCGCAGCAGCACTGACAGCGAGCGCACGATGCCGCCCACGATGTAACCCGACACGGCGAAGTCGTAGGAGCAGGCCGCCACGAGCGACCAGATGATAACGTCGAACAGCCCGTAGCTAGCGCTCATGATGATGTTGAGCGCCACAGGGTTCGTCTCCCAGAAGAACGGCAGCACGGCGAACAGCACCACGATCACCGGCACGATGATGCGGTAAGCCAGGTCCAGGTTGATGCGCGTGCGCGCGTACAGCACGAGCCCCACGAGAGCCGCAGCCACCACGAGGTTGGCCACGAGAGGGCCAAGGTGCGCCTCGTTCACCGACCCCACTGAAAACACGGTGAGCTCCCACACGAAGCCGAACAGGCACGAGAGCACCAGGCTGGCCACTATCAACCCCAGCAGCGAGCCAAGGGCGGCGAGAGAGCGACGTGTTCCGCCCGAGGGCGCGGCGCGCCCGTCCGGCTGCTCCGCCCGGCACCGCAGCAGGCATGCGTACGAAGCCAAGGGCAGCGGCAGCATAAGCATGATGGCGGGCATGCCCAGGTTCTCGCTCAAGAGCGACACGGCCAGGAACAGCGCAGCGGTGAGCAGGAACGTCACCGGAAGGTAGAACGATGTACGCGCGGGATGCATGCGCCCGTAGCAGTCGGCCCAGCTTCCCCAGAACAAGCCGTAGCCCACGCCCGCCACCACGGCCCCGCTCAAAAGCAGCGGCAGCAGCGCACCGCCTCCTGCGCGCCCGGCGGCGAACACCAGCAGCAGGCCGGCAACCACGAGCACGGGCAGGGGCCAGGTGGGCAGGCGGTCTATGCGCACGGGGTCGTTCTCGACCCAGGCGGCCACCGCCAGCATGGTGGTCATGTTGGCCACGAACGACACGATGACCACCAGCGACTCGTATTCCGGCGTGTTGGCGGCACCCGACAGCAGGATGGAGCTACGGAACGTGAGCATGCTGCAGGCCCAGAAGAAACCCATACCCAGATGGTGCAAGCGCATCGTCTTCCACACCATGCGCATGCTGCGCCGATCGCGTGCGACGGACACCGGATCCCCTATCTCGTGTGGTGCCGCAGGGGTGACGAGTGCGTAACGCCTCCGCTCCGCCCGTTTCGGCACGCTGCTTTCAGCAAAGCGTTTAACAGGGGAAAGAGGCAAATCATCAATTATTGATGACAACCGTTTCCCACCTCGCGTCTACGATGGGGCCACCGAGGAAAGGATGCCCGCCGTGGACGCGACTTCGAACGTAGTCACTGCATTATCGCTCATTGCGCCTTTGTTTTCCGTTCTGACCGAAGCGGAATACGGCGACGTATCCAAAATCGCCATGCAGCCGGAGATGCGCGTGGCGATAGCGGCGTTGGCCGAAGAGGAGGCCCGAACGGCCCCCCGCACGGGCGAGGTCGGGCCGGCGTGCACGGGTTCCGATGCGGCGTCCTCCAACGGAGGGGCCGCGGGCGGCCTTTCCGCATACGCTGTCGCGCTGCCCTCGTGGGAGGTGCGCTCAACGTTGCAGAACGAAGTGCTCCTGCCCGGCATGCCGCTGGCGGCGCTGCCAGTGGAATCGCTCTACAAGCCGTGGTCGTCAGCACCGGGCAACGCCTTCGGCGTCCAGCGCGGCCTGTACCTGGGCGATGCGGCGCGCCACCTGCAAAGCGTGTACGCGACGCTCCAGATAGAGGTTCCCGCGCGCTTCGCCGCCGCGCCCGACCACTTGGCGCTCACGCTCGACTTGCTGGCCCTGTTTCTGCAGAACGGCAATGCCCAGGCGGCGGCCGATGTCGCCCGCGACCACCTGGACTGGCTGGACGACTACGACGCGGCCCTGGCCTGCAGCGCCGAAGAGGCCGCCCGCTCCGAGCGGCTCGACGGCGCGCGTCGCGCGGCGCTCGCAGAGGGAATCGTCCACCTGCGCGCCCTCGTCGCGTTGGCGGGCCGTGCCGCGCGGGCGGCACAACCGGGGCTTTCCGCGCAAGCCGCGCCGGGGGAGATGCAGCCGGCGGCCTGCGCGGCTACCGGCTAGATGGCGTGCGCAGCGCACGGCATCCGACAGCTATTCCGGCTCCGTCGGCGGCACGGCTGCAACCGCACCTGCAACTGCAACGCCGCCCTGTCGACAGAGCCTGAACGAACCAAGACGACCGAACAGCACGAAACGAAAGGGAGGAACGGGATGTTCGAAGACGTTTCAAGGCGAACGTTTCTGAAGGGGACGGCCGCCACAGCCGCTCTCGCCGCCGCGGGCTCGCTCTCGCTCGGCGCCTGGCGCGCCGAGGCGCAGGCCGACGAGGCCGGCGGCGCGACAGCCGGCGAGACAAGGCAGGCGCCGTCGCTCTGCAACGGCTGCTCCAGCAAGTGCGGGCTTGTGGCCACCACGGTGGGCGGCAAGCTGTACACGCTCAAGGGCAGCGAGGTGCACCCCTACTCGAAGGGACGTATCTGCGGCCGTGGCCACGGCCTGGCCCAGATGGCGTACTCCGACGAGCGCGTCACGCAACCGCTGTGTCGCAAAGACAACGGCGAGTTCGAGCCTATCGATTGGGACACGGCCTTCAAGGAAATTGGCGAGAAGGTGCAGGCCATCATCGCGAAAGACGGCCCCGAATCGCTCGCCATCATCCAGGACCCGCGTCCGTCGGGTAAGTATTACTCCAAGCGCTTTATGAACGCGCTGGGATCGGCGAACGTGTACGCGCACTCCTCGTCGTGCAACCTGTCGAAGGAGAGCGCCTACATGCAGACCATGGGCGCATCGAACTACTCCACCGACTTCGGCAACGCGAAGATGGTCATGTTCATTGGCCGCAGCTACGGCGACGGCATCCGCCCCTCGTCCGTGCAGAGCCTCGCGTCCGCCAAGGAGGCCGGCACGCGCATTGTGAGTGTGGACCCGCGCCTCAACAACTCCGGCATCTTCTCCAGTGACTGGGTGCCCATCAACCCGGGCACCGACCTGGCATTTATCCTGGCACTCTGCAACGTGCTCATCGAGGAAGACCTCTACGACCACGACTTCGTGGAGCAGAGTACCGCGGGCTTCGACGAATTCGCAGCCCAAGTGAAGGAATACACGCCCGCGTGGGCCGCCAAGATAACCGACGTGCCTGCCGAGCGCATCCAAGAGCTGGCGCGCGCGATGGCAAAGGCCGCCCCTGCCGCTTCCATCGAGGCGGGCTGGCGCGCCGTCATCGGCTGCTCGTACCAGAATTCGTTCGAGACGGCCCGCGCCGCCTCGGCCGTGAACGCGCTGTTGGGCTCCTATGGGGCGAAGGGCGGCGCGCTGCTCACGTCGTCGCCGAAGGCCGGCACGCTGTCCGATGCTCGCTTTGACGACCCGCCGAAGCCCGCGGCCAAGCGCGTGGGCAACAAGGAGTACCCGCTGGCCCTCGACAGCGCCGGCACAAACCTCGCCGCTCTCCAGGCTGCGCTCGACGGCACCATGAAGGGCCTGTTCTTCTACAACAGCAACGCTGCGAAGGGCTACGCGCAGCCAAAGATGTGGACGGAAGCGCTGCAGAAGACCGACCTGGCCGTGACCATCGACGTGCAGATGTCGGAGACGGCGCTGCAGTCCGACTACGTGCTGCCCGAAGTCACGTACCTTGAGCGTCTAGAGCTGCCCGAGTGGATCGGCGGCAAGAAGCACTTCGTGGGCATGCGCACCGCAGCCATCGATAAGGTGCTGCCGGACACCAAGACGTGCGACGAGATATTCAACGGCCTGGCCCAAGCGTGCGGTGTGGGCGAGCACTTCCAGTTCACGGCCGAGGACTTGGCAACGGCTCAGCTAGCCACCGTAGGCGTGGACATCGACACCATGAAGAAGGAAGGCGTGGTGGAGCTGCCCGACCCCCACTTCCAGTACGGTGTGCCGAAGTTCAAGACCCCGTCGGGCAAGTTCGAGTTCTCCTCCGAGGCCGTGGGCGCCGCGGGCCTGAACCCGGTCATCAGCTGGATCCCGCGCAAGGTTACGCCGAAGGACGGCGAGTTTTCCATCATCGGCGGCAAGCAGGGCATTCACTCCCACACCATGACGCAGAACATCGCCTGCCTGAACGCCATTTCGCGCGAGTATCACATGGAGCGCCTGTGGATGTCGGCCAAGGACGCCGAGAAGCTGGGCGTGCAGTCGGGCGACATCGTGGAAGTGGCGTCGAGTGAGCACACCGGTCAGGTGGAGGCCCGCGTGACGCAGCGCCTTAAGCCCGGCGTGGTGTTCCTGCCCACGCACTACGGCGGCGATTCGCCGGCTCAGACGCGCGCGTACCAGTACGGCATCGCGCTCACGGATTTCATCCCGTTCGACATGGAACCGGGCGTCGGCTCAATGATGAGCCAGGAGGTTGCGGTTACGGTGAAGAAGGTGGAGGCATAACATGGCACGCTACGGAATGCTTATCAATACGAAGAAGTGCGTGGGCTGCTACGCCTGCCGTCTGGCCTGCCAGGCGAAGAACCACCTAGAACCCACCGAGGCGTTCATCAAGTTCCACGAGATTGAGACGGGCGAGTTCCCGAATGTGTACAACGAGATCGTGCCCACCCAGTGTCAGCACTGCGAGGACGCGCCCTGTGCGGCCGTGTGTCCCACGCATGCCACCTACGTCACGGACTCCGGCGTGGTGCTGGTGGACCCCGAGAAGTGCATCGGCTGCAAGTACTGTATGGCCGCGTGCCCTTACCAGGCCCGCATCGTGCAGGAGTCGACTGGCGTGGTGGAAAAGTGCCGCTTCTGCTGGGAAAATGGCGAGCCGGGCAACCCGCCCGCCTGCGTGGGGACGTGCATATCCGGGGCGCGCGTGTTCGGCGACCTGGACGACCCCGAAAGCGACATTTCGCAGGCAATCGCGCAGTACCATGCGCAACCGCTCGCAAGCAACCTGACCGCTTCCAAGATCTACTACGTGAGGTGATGAAACCATGGTTTGGGGACCTTTGATTGCATGGTATTTGTTTCTGGCCGGTGCCTCGGCCGGAGCGTTTCTGACGGCCGCGTTCGTGGAGGCCAAGTATCCCGACAGCAATAAGATGCGCATCGCCGGCCGCATCATCGCGCCTGTGTTCGTGGGCATCGGTTTGCTCATGCTCATGATCGACGCCGAAGCCGGCCTGCACAACCCGCTGCGCTTCTTCTGGCTCGTGTCGAACCCCGGTTCCGTCATGACGCTGGGCGTGTACTTCATCTGCATCTACATGCCGGTGGCCTTGGCGGCAGCCGTGCTTGAGATACTGAAGAAGAAGGTGCCGAAGTGGCTCACGTGGATCGGCATCGTGTTCGCGTTCGCCGTGGCGGCCTACACCGGTTTTTTGCTGGGAGTGGTGAAGGCGTACCCTCTGTGGAACAACGCTATCCTTCCCATCCTGTTCGTGGTATCGGCGCTGTCGGCGGGCCTCGCGGCTACGTCGCTCGTGGGCCTCGTCACCGATCGCGAGCGTTTCGAGCACATGTGGCTCATCAAGAAGTCGCACGTCATCCTCTCGGCTATTGAGATGGTGGTGCTGTTCACCATGCTCGTCATCGTGAGTGCCGGCAGCTTTGAGGGTGCGGCATCGGTGCACTCCCTAATAGCGGGGCAGTATGCTCCGGCGTTCTGGGGCGGTATCGTTGTCTTGGGTTTGGTGGCGCCGTTCTGCATTGAGGGCTATCCGGTGTTCATTGCGAAACGGGTGGAAACGTCTACCACGTCGCTGGTGGTGAGCCTTATCGGTGAAGCGGGCGTGCTCGTGGGTGGTTTCCTGTTGCGCTTGCTGGTCATTCTGGCGGCGTTGCCCGTGCTGTTCCTTTGATCTTTACTTCGGTCTCGACCCGCTCTTCCCTCGGCGGTCGATGGCCGGTATAACAGGCGGTTTTCTCCTCCCCTGAAATCGCTTGTCCCTCCCCTGGAGCACCGCGTCCCGTTGGGTCGCGGTGCTCCCCGTTAGGAAAGTAGGTGCTGTATGGATATGTTCTCCAGTCCGCATTGGGGCATGGTCATCGACCTTGCAAAGTGCGTCGGGTGCGACTCGTGCACCGTCGCATGCAAGGCCGAGAACCGCACGCCTCCCGGCATCTCGTACAACGTGGTGCTCGAGCAGGAGACGGGCACGTACCCTAACGTGCGCATCGAGGCGCTGCCGCGTCCGTGCATGCAGTGTGAGAACCCGGCGTGCGTGTCGGTGTGCCCGGTGAAGGCAACGTACCGCGGCGAGGACGGCATCGTGGTGATCGACGCCGACCGGTGCATTGGGTGCAAGTATTGCATTGCTGCCTGCCCCTACGGCGCACGGTCGGCCGACGAAGGCTCGTCGTATGCGGTCGAGATGCAGGCCGCCGACCAAGTGACCGCGCCCGAGTACGGCGTGGATCGCGGCGCGCGCGGGAAGTATCGCGGTACGTACGGCACGGTGCGCAAATGCACGTTCTGTGCGCACCGTATCGCCGAGGGCGAGGCGCCTGCGTGCTGCGAGACGTGTATCGGCGACGCGCGGTACTTCGGCGACTTGAACGACCCGGCGTCGAAGGTGGCGCAGCTGGCGGCCTCGTCGCGGGCGTTCCGCCTGCGCGAAGAGCTGGGTACGAACCCGTCCGTCTACTACCTGAAATGATCGAGGTGAAGAGCTATGACATCGAGCGCTGAGCGGAAGGCGCGAAAAGCGCGGGGTTCACGCGAGCCGCGGTTGCAGGCTTACGCGTTGCCGGCGGCGTTCTCGCGCCGCGCGACGGTAGGTTGGGCCGTTATCGTGGGCGTGCTGCTGGCAGCGGGCGCGTACTTCATGTTCGACCGGCTGGCGAACGGCCTGGGCATGGCCGGGGCCACGAACGCCGTGCCCTGGGGTTTGTGGGTGGTGGTGTACATCTGGTTCTCGGGGCTGGCGGGCGGTTTGTACCTGCTGTCGGCTTTGGTGTACCTGCTGAGGCTGCCGCGCTTCGCGCCCATCGCGCGCCTGTCGCTGGGATTGAGCATGGTGTCGCTTGTGGTGTCGATGATCTTCATCGGCATCGACTTGGGTGCCATCCGGCACTCGCTGGGCACGCTGCTGTTCTTCCACTGGTCGTCGCCGCTGGCTTGGGAGATCAAGGCGTACGTGTTCTTCATGGTGATCGCCATCGTGCAGTTCGCGTTGGTGCTGCTGAACGACAAGCGCACGGCCGAGGCTGCGGCGAGCGGCGACGGGGTCGTGAGCGCGGCGAGCGCGGGTGCGTTAGGTGTGGAGTTGTCGGGTGCGAAAGCGTCGGCGGCGGGCGCTGACGTGCTCAGGCGGCGCGGCAACGTGAACTTGGCCATCCGCGTGCTGGCTGGCGTGGGCGTGGCCACCTCGTTTGTGGGGCCTCCGGGCGGCACAGGCATGTTCTTTGCCGCGGTGAAGACACGCGGGCTGTGGGAGGGCGGCATCACGTCGGTGCTGTTCTACGTCATGGCTATCGTGACGGCGGCCGCGTTTCTGGTCGTTGCGTACCGGTTGCTGGCACGCTTGCGCGGGGCGCAGCCGGACGGCGGCGTGCTCGTGGGGTTGAACCGCGTGCTGGCCGCGTCGTTGTTTGCGCTGGCGTTCTGCATATTCTTCCAAGTGGCGCCGGCGCTGCTGTCGGGAGACCCGGCGGTGGCTGCCCCCGTACAGGCAATGGTGGCAGGTCCTTTGGCGCCGCTGTTCTGGCTGGGTGAGATCGGGCTGGGCCTCGTGGCGCCAGCGGTGCTGCTGGCGGTGGGCGCGGCGCGCTCGCGCGGCGCTCGTGATGGCGGCGCCGTTGGGGCCGATCGCGGCAGTGCTGGCGGCGCGTGGGCCGTGGCTGCCGCGCTGGCGGCTCTGGCGGGCGTGCTGGCGTTGCGCTATGTGCTGGTGGTGGCCGGGTTTTCGGTGCCGCTCTTGGCTGGTATGCCCACGCCGGTCTATGTGCCGAGCCTCGGCGAGGTGATGGTGGCGCTGTTTGTGCTGGGGCTGGCTGTGGGTTGCTACGGCTTGGCAGTAAGGTTGCTGCCGCTCGAGCGCATGGGTGCGAGTGAGGGAGAAGTTTGGCTGGAGAGCGCGTATACAAAGGCGGTGCCCGATGCGGATGCGTCATCGTGCGGCGAAGGCTCGAGGGCTAAGGAGGTGCGCGATGGAAGCGCAGCGTAACGACGGCCGGTCGAAGGAAACATGCGGTGTCGGCGCGGAATACGCGCCAACGGTAGCAACGCCGTCTGCGTGCTCTTGTGCGAGCGGTATGATCGAGCCGAATTCCGCAAGCGTGTTCGGCACGCCGTCGCGGCGCGCGGTTGTGGGTGCGGGCTGCGCGGTGGCGTTAGGCGCTTTGGCGGCAGGAACCGGATTGGGGGCTTATATGGCAAGCGACGATCCTATGACCGACACACCACATGGACGAGGCACCGCCACCGGCGCGTACGCGGCCGACGACGTGATCCTGTCGATGTGCAACAACTGCAACACGTACTGCACCATCAAGGTGCGCGTGTGCGATGCGGCCGACGGCCCGCAGGCCAACGAGGGGGCCACGGCGCTCGTGCGCAAGATCGCGGGCAACCCGTACTCGCCGCTCAACTCGCAGCCCTACGCGCCCGTGCCTTATGGCACGCGGCCCGAGGAGGCGCTCGCTCCCGGAGACGGCATGGCGCGCGAGGGCCGCGCGACCAATGGCGGCATGATCTGCCTCAAAGGCCAGTCGGGCGTCCAGCTCGTGCACGATCGGTTCCGCATCACCCGTCCGTTGCGCCGTGTGGGCGCGCGCGGAAGCGACGAGTGGGAAACAGTGGACTGGGACACGGCGCTCGACGAGATCGTGCACGGCTCGCCGACCCTCGGCACGCCCGGTATTGCGGAATGGTACGCCTGGGCGCCGAAGAAGCAGGTGGAGGCCGAAGTCGCGCTTGTGGAGTCCGGCGAGATGACCCAGGACGCGTTCGACGTGAAGTGTGCCGACATCCTCATCGACACGTCGCACCCCGACCTGGGCCCGAAGTCCAACCTGTTCTGCTCGGCCGGCGGCGATCGCATGTTCCTCATCGGCGACCGCCTCACGCAGCAGGGGTTCGGCTCGGTCAACAACTTCAACCACGGCGGCGTATGCGGCATGACCGGCGTCATGGCCAACGTGCGCACGCACCCCACGACGAACCACAAGCGCATGTACGCCGACATCGACCACTGCGAATGCCTCATCATCTGGGGCACCGAGCCCATGACGGCGAACAAGGGGCCGTCGTGGCTGGCACCGCGCCTGTCCGTCGCGCGCGAGCGCGGCATGAAGCTGTACGTGGTGGACCCGCGCCAGGGCCGCAGCGCGTCGAAGGCCGACGTGTGGCTGCCCGTGGTGCCCGGCAAGGATGCCGAGCTGGCCTTCGCCCTGATGGCGTGGATCGTCGCCAACGAGCGCTACGACGCCCGGTATCTGGCGGCGCCCGGCAAGAGGGCGGCCGCGGCGCTCGGCGAGCCCACGTGGTCGGACGCGACGCACCTCGTGGCGGTCGATCTGCCGAACCGCCCGTCGTCACCGCGAAGCTGCTCGGGTGTGCCGGAGAAGCCGGCGCCGACGGCCAGCCGCTGGCCGAGGACGCGCGGTTCGTGCTCGTCGACGGCGAGCTGACCGCCGCCGACGCCGTGGAGGGCGCGGCCGATCTGCTGGCGGACGCCCAGGTGGAGGTCAAGGGCGCGCCGACGCGCGTGAAAAGCGTGTTCCAGCTTTTGAAGGAGCGCATCGAGGAGCGGACGCTCGAGGAGTACGCCGCCGACGCGGGCATCGAGCCCGCCGTGGTGGAGGAGGTTGCGCGCGAGTTCACGAGCCACGGCAAGCGCGCCTGCGTCATGAGCTACCGCGGCCCGGCCATGCACGCCAACGGGTTCGACGCGGTACGCGCGGTGGGCTACCTCAACTTCCTCATCGGCAACCACGATTGGAAGGGCGGCCATATTGCTGCCGCCGCCAAGTTCGCCCCGTTCACGGGCCGCTACGACCTGCAGACGGTACCGGACGCGCACGCGGGCTGGGGCATTCCCATCACGCGCCAGAAGACGGAGTACGAGAAGACCAGCTACTTCAAGCAGGACGGCTACCCGGCACCCCGGCCATGGTACCCTCTGCCGGGAAACCTGTCGCACGAGATCGTCCCGACGCTGCGCGCCGGCTACGTGTACGACCACCTGGGCGCGCTGTTCATCCACCGCCACTCGCTCGTGGATTCCACGTCGGGCGGCGACCGCCTGGTCGACGTGCTGGGCGACCCGGCCAAGATCAACCTGCTCGTGTCGTTCGACGTGGAGATAGGCGACACGTCGCGCTACGCCGACTTCGTGCTGCCCGACAAGGTGTACCTCGAGCGGTTCAGCCAGGAGAGCATCTATCCCAACCAGCCCTACCAGCTCATCCAGCTGGGGCAGCCGGCCGTGCGGGCGTACGAGGGCCCGCGCTCGGTGGAGGACGTGTACCTGGACCTCATGGCGCGCCTCAACCTGCCGGGCGTGGGCGAGGGCGCGGTGCCGGTGGGCAAGGACGGCGCGGGTGGCACGGCGGCGCTGTCGAACGAGTACGACTACTGGCTGAAGATGGCCGCGAACATCGCCTACACGGGCAAGGAGCCCGTGCCCGACGCCGACTCCGAGGAGCTCGCGCTGTTCGAGCGCGCCCGGACGCGCGCGCTGGGCGAGGCGTTCGACCTGGCGGCGTGGAAGGCGGCCGTCACCAATGAGGAATGGCCGAAGGTGGTGTACGTGCTCAACCGCGGCGGGAGGTTCGCCTCGGCCGATCCGGCGAAGGGCGACGGCTACGAGGGCGAGCTCATCAAGGCGCGCTACGGCGGGCTGTGCCAATTCTACGATCCGAAGACCGCCTCGCTCAAGAACGCTCTGACCGGAGAGAACTTCGACGGGCTAGCGCACCCCGCCCCGGTGGCGTTCGCCGACGGCACGCCGATGGAGCACCCGCCCGAGCGCCCGCTCGCCTTCATCAACTGGAAGGCCCGCACGAACGGCTCGCATCGCACCATCGCCGCGCCCTGGCTGCGCGAGACGACCACCGAGAACTTCGTGTGGATGCACCCTTCCGACGCCGAGGCGCGCAGCCTGGCCAATGGCGACGCCGTGGAGATCGAAGGATCGGTCGGGGCGATGGCCGGCCATGTGCGCGTGACCGAGGGCATCCGTCCTGGCGTGGTGGGCTCGAACTACTCGTTCGGGCACAAGGGCTACGGCGCGCGAGCGGTGACCGTCGACGGCCAGCAGGTGGGTCCCGCGCCCGATTACCTGGAAGAGGAGGGCGTCCTCGACGGCGATGAGCCCGGCAAGCAGAAGACGGGCTTCGCCGGAGGCCGCGGCCGGGGCTTCCGCATGAACGAGCTTCTGCCCGACGATCCCACGCTCGCCGGAGGCGGCGGCCTCTGCGACCCCATCGGCGGCGGCGCGGCCCAATTCGACCTCTGGGTGGAAGTGCGGAAAGCGTAGAAGGCGTGCGGGCGCGGGAGCGAACCCCCCTCGCGCCCGCACGCTGCCGACGATGGCGATCGCCGGTCCTTCGCCTTTTGAGCGGTTGAAATGCACCGTTTTGCCCGCTGTGAAGCGATTTGATGCCGACGACGACGCTTTCCGGCGGCTTTCCGCGAGATGCGCGCACGTTTGCGCAGGTCGCGAGACGTCAGCTTGCCTCGTGACGGCTCGATGAGCTTCACAGCGGGCAAAACGGTGACTCGAAGGTGCCCAAAACCCGAAGAACGTCGATTCGGAACAGAATGCAAGGGAAATGCGGCGGCATCCCTTGAACCCTGCCGCCCCGGAGGCAGGTCGCCCGAACGCGCTAGCTTATGTACCGACCGCTTCGCTTGCCGCGATGTCTCCCGGAACCGCTCGACAACGACCGGCGTTAATAGGTACATGATAGTTATGCACATGGTTTGCGAAATATAAAAAACTGCCCAATTTCCGGTTTGCAAAATCCCTGAAACCATCCATTCTCCGGTCTGCAAAATCCTCGACAGTGGAGTAGTGTACTGTCCGGGGTACATGGCGGCATTCCTCGGTGCGTCTTAATGCTATCCGCGTCGATCTCGCCAGATGTTCGAAGTTCTTTGATACGTTTTCCGATCAGATGCCTCGGACACCACTTGTCCGATCTTGTGGAAATCGCTTGAAGCGGGCCGCTTTCTCGAAGATACGGGGGTTTCGGCTTCCGGTATACTTGCCCGCTATGAAATCGCTTCTGAACCTATACGAACGCTACGCCAGCCTCGCCCAGCTTTCGCGGCGCCGCTCGCGCACGGCCGCGTTCCGCGCGCATGGCGAAGTGGACTACGGCGTGTGGCAGGGTTGGCGCTGAACGAGCCCCCTCGGGTGATGCGCGTCCGCTGACGCGTCCCCGGCAGCTTTCATTCCCCTCGAAATCCCATACTCGACGATCGACCGCCGCTTCGGCGCGGCTTGGTCTTCGACGCGTTCGCAAAGGAAGTTGATGCGCTCTTGAACGAGCAACAATTGATAGCCCAGCAGCATAAGGTGACCCGCAAGGAGATCACCGTCATCGGCATCGTGCTGGCCGGTGCGTTCCTTGCCATCCTGAACCAGACCGTCCTGTCGCCCGCGTTGCCGAAGCTGATGGACGCGTTTTCCATCTCGGCCGGCACTGCGCAGTGGGTGACGTCCATCTACATGCTGGTCAACGGCATCATGGTGCCTATCACCGGGTTCCTCATCGACCGTTTCTCCACGCGCAAGCTGTTCTTCGTCTCGCTCGTCTCGTTCATCGTGGGCACGGCGCTGTGCGCAGCGACCCCCTCATTCGAGCTCCTCATCGTGGGCCGCGTGCTGCAGGCGGCCGGCGCAGGCGTGCAGCTTCCGCTCGTGGGCGTGGTGCCCATGCTCATCTTCCCGCCCGAGAAGCGCGGCACGGCCATGGGCATGGCCGGTATCGTGATGAGCTGCGCGCCGGCGGCCGGCCCCGTGCTGGCCGGCGGCATCATCGACGCGTGGGGTTGGCGCATGATGTTCTGGGCGATGATCCCACTGGCCATCCTCGTGCTGGTGGTGAGCTTCTTCCTGCTCACGAACGTAGGCGAGCTCAAGCGCCCGCACCTCGACGTGCCGTCCATCATCCTGTCCACGTTCGCGTTCGGCGGCCTGCTGTACGGCTTCTCCAGCGCCAGTACGCTGGGTTGGAGCAACGCCGTGGTCATCGGCAGCATCGCGGTGGGCGTGGTCGCGCTCGCGTGGTTCATCCATCGCCAGCTGCACATCGACGAGCCGCTGCTGCAACTGCGCGCCCTCAAGACGCCCACGTTCGCGTACTCGGCCGTCATCGTGACGGTGGTCAACTCGGCGCTGGCCGTGGGCAGCGTCATCCTGCCCATCTACCTGCAGAACGTTTTGGGGCTGACGGCGTTCGAAACCGGCATCCTCATGACGCCCGGCGCCGTGGCCACCATTTTCCTCAGCCCTATCAGCGGCATGCTGTTCGACAGGTTCGGCCCGCGCGTCATCGCCATCGTGGGCCTGACGGGGCTCGCCGGCTCGCTGGCGGCGCTGTCCTTCGTCGACGACAAGACGACGGTTGCGTACCTCGTGGTGTTCTACGTCATCCAATCTTCGGGGCTGACGCTGGCGAACATGCCGGTGACCACCTGGGGCATCAACGCGCTGCCGAACGACATGATCGCGCACGGCAACGCCATCAGCAACACGGGTCGCCAGGTGGGCGGCGCGGTGAGCACGGCGCTCATCGTGACGGTGATGACCATGGTGACCGCGGCAAACGCCGAGGCCGGCCCCGTGGCGTCCACGGCGGCGGGCATCGACGTGGCATACGGCATCTCCGCGGCGGTGGCGGCGGTCGCGCTGATCATCGCCATCTTGAAGGTGCGCAACGTGAAGAAGCGCACCGCTACCGCGCCGGCGCCGCAAGTTGGGGCGTCCGGGAAGACGGAGGCCGAGGCGCCTGTGAAGGCGACGGTCGCCGTTGCGGCCGCGTGCATGGAGGAAGCGACGGAAGGGGCGGGACGATGAACCGCACGATAGGCGACATCATGGAGCGGGACGTGTACACGTGCCGCTACGACCAGAACCTCGGCGAGATCGTGGCCCTGTTCAACGACCTGGGCACGAGCGGCCTCGCCGTCATCGACGAGGACCGGCACGTGGTGGGGTTCATCAGCGACGGCGACATCATGAAGGCGGTGGCCGCGCAGAAGACGCGCTCCATCTTCGGCGGCGGCTACGCCAACATGGTGCTGTACGACAACGAGTCCTTCGAGGAGAAGGCTCGCGCGCTCAAGCACCGCAACGTCATGGAGCTGGCCGTGCAGAAGGTGCTGTGCGCAACGGCCGACCAGGCCGTAGGCGAGATCGCCGACGTGCTGGCGAAAAAGAAGTTCAAAAAGGTGCCGGTCATCGACGAGGAGGGCAAGCTCATCGGCGTGGTGCGCCGCGCCACCATCACGCGCTACCTGTTCGACGTGCTGTTCGGCGAGGAGAGCGCTGGGGAATAGGGCCGCAGGGACGGGCTTGACCCGGCGGCGATAGGGCCTAAGCCTGGGGCTATAGGGCCGCAGCTCGGGGCGATAGGGCTGTCGCTGTTCGGGGCGGCACCGTGGCTATCGCGCGGAGCCAATTCCCGATGGCTGTGCTCGTTGGTCGCTAAAAGTCCTTCCGGTGCACACTATTCACCAGTTTTATACCGTTTTCCGGTCTCAAGGCAGGAGATAGGGCGAGCTTTAAGGAATGGGTCGGGAAAATGCCTGATGGCGAAACTGCGGAAAGAGGGTGGCGCCCAAATTCTGCAATAATCGGTGATTAGTGTGCACCGGAAGGCGACCGGACCCAACCTTTGTCGACTCGCCATAGGTCATTTGCCGCTCGTACCGCTTATACTTGCGAAAATGGGCAGCGTGCCAATTGGCGATGCGGCCACACGGTGGGAAGGAGCGCGGTATGAAGGTGATCGTCGTCGGATGCCATGGGCAGATGGGCCAGCCCATCTGCCGGTTCGTGGACGAGCGCGAGGGCATGGAGCTCGTTGGTGGCGTGGGGCCCGCAGGGCGCGACTACATCGGCCGCGACCTCGGCCAGGTGGCAGGCCTCGGGCGCGACCTCGGCATCCCGGTGACGGACGACCTCGCGTCGATCATCGGCGAGTGCGACGCGCTCATCGACGTGTCCAGCGTGGAGCAATGTCTTGAAACGCTCGACCTGGCCGTCGAGCACGGGAAGGCTCTCGTCACCGCCAGCACCGGCTTCACGCCCGAGCAGTTCGAGCGCTTCGAGGCGGCGGGCGCGCGTATCCCCGTCATCTTCAAATGCAACACCTCCAAGATGGTGAACGTCATGCTCGCGCTCGTGGAGACGGCCGCGCGCGCTCTTGCGGACGAGTGCGACATCGAGATCATCGACCAGCACGACCGCGACAAGCTGGACGCGCCCAGCGGCACCGCCGTCATCATCGGCACCATGATCGCCGAGCTCAAGGGCACCACGCTGGACGAGCTGGCCGAATACGGCCGCGGCGGCCACGGCGCGCGCAAGCCCGGCGGCGTGGGCTTCCACTCGCTGCGCGCCGGCGACATCACGAGCGACCACAAGGTGTACTTCGGCGGCCTGGGCGAGCGCCTGGAGATCACGCACTACTCCTACAGCGACGACTGCTTCGCCCGCGGCGCCGTCGATTGCGCCCAGTTCCTCGACGGCAAGCCCGCCGGCGTCTACTCTATCCAGGACGTCTTCGGGCTGCGCTAAATGCCTCTCGAAAACCGGAAGATCCTTTGGCGGCTCTCTCCGGGGCGCCCGCATGTTCTGAACCGCTTCTTCAAATGGGGGTCGCGAAGGCTCGCATCGCGGGAGCGCTTCGGCCCGGCAACGCCTTAGAGGAATCGGCGGGGACCTCGGAGCCACCTCCGCCGGGGCGCCTACGATAGCCGCGGATAATGACGGCATTCGAAGGAGCCTAGCGCTTCAAGGAGGTTGGTTCTATGGATCTGGTGTATCTGCAACTGCCGCTCGTGTTCTTCACGGCGGCCGCGCCCATGGCCTCGGGCGCGTTCATCGGCTTGGCCATTGCATTCCTCACGACGCGCTTCTCGGCGGAGACCTTGCGGCGCATCGACCGCTGGACGCTTTTGCCGCTGGTCATCTTGGCAGTGGGTGTGATCGCGGCCGTCGCGTTCATGAACACGCCGCAAAGCGCGCTTCTGGTTATCCAAGGGATAGATCCCGGGGCGTTCGGGTTCGCGGTGTTCATGGCCGTGGCGTTCGCCGTCGTGGCGTTGGTGTACTGGGTCGTGGCCATGGTCGGCCGGCTGTCCGACGGCGCGCGCAAGGCGTTCGCCACGGTGGTGGCCGTGCTGGCGGTGGTGTACTCGGTGGCCATCGGCGTGGCCTACATGATGTCGGACGTTCCGCTGTGGGCCTCGGTCATCGTGCCCCTCGGGTTCGCCGGCTTCAGCCTGGCAAGCGGTGTGCCGTTGGGCATGCTCGTGCTCGCTGCTTCGAGGGCCCTTCCCGAGGCGCGCGAGACGCGCTTCGGCACGGCAGCGCTCGTCACGGCGCTTGTGGGCGCGGTGGTGTCCATCTTCGCCGTCACGGTACAGCTCATGAACGCCCAAGCCACGGTGGCTGCGATCTTCCCCGGCGCCGATGCCTTGCCAGGCGCATGGGTGTACCTTATCGTGTCCATCGCCGGTTTCGTGGTGGCGCTCGCCTGCATGCGCGGAGCGTTGAGCGGGCCGCTCTCGGGCCGCTCCGCGGCACCCCTCGGCAGCACTGCGGGCGCTGCGGCCATGCCGTGGAACAGCGTCGATTCGGCAGCTGCCAGCCCGGCGGCCGAGGGCAACGTGGTCCCGGACCTCGAGGCGCGCTATCGCAGGCAGGCTGCGACCGATGCGACCAAGGCCGTTCCCTACCTGGTCCTGGGCAACGTGGCGGTGCTGGCCGCGCTCGTTGCCGCCCGCGTGCTGTTCTACGCCATGCAGTTCTAAAGGCGCAGCGTTCGTCGGGACCGTGCCGAAAGTCGCGAGATCGAGGCTCGCTAGGGTTCAGCACAGGCTCTGCCTTCGTTCAACCCGTGAAAGACGAATGAGACCGCCCCGCTGCTCGCGGGGCGGTTCCTTATGGAGGGCAGTGTCAAAGCACGCTGCCCCAATACACGAGAAAAGCGATCTCCCGAATCACCGTTTCGATCGCTCTGAAGTGTTTTTATTGGGTTGGGGACCTGCTCCCGTGGCGTTCCAAGGCTTTAGATTGTGTTTGCCCAGTTCGGCGTAAACGGATTGCCCTCATCGGATCCGAGCCAGCTTCAGAGCGGCCAAAACGGTGACTCGGAGGGTCGAAATTCCGTAGAAGGGAAGAGCGAAGACTGCCCCCGGGCGCATCTGGCTGGAGCGACGCGGCCGCGAGCCGAAAGTAGGCGAGGAAAGAAGCTTCTGCGTAGCAGGCTGTACGGTCGGCGCATGCGCCCTGCGAACAGCCCTAGCCTTCCAGCTCGCTTGGGTCGAACGAGTCGATGAGGTCCAAAAGCTCCTGTTTCTTATGGATGTCCAGCTTGGTATAGATGCGCTTGGAGTGCGTGCGGATGGTGTTCTCGGACACCACGAGGTCCTCGGCGATGCGGGCGACGGTGTTGCCGCGGGCGATGAGCTCCATGACCTCGGTCTCGCGCGCGCTCAAGCGGTAGTGCTGGCGCAGCAGCTCGGCCTGCTTCGAGATGCGGTCCTGGTAGAAGGGCTCGCTTGCGACAGGGGCGCGCTTGCCCTTCGCAGCGGGGTCTGCCTTTGCAGAGGGGGCGGCCTTCGCGGCGGGCCGCGCCGCCTCTCCGGCGGGCCGCAGCGCCACCAGCTCGATGCTCTCCGCGTCGCTGCTGCGGCTGAATATCCGGCGGAACCCGCCTTGCCCCACGAAGTACATGAGCCCCAGCAGGTACACGGCCACCAATGCCACCACGGCCACCGGCTCGATCCCCGTCACCATGATCTGCTCGGCGAACGACCCGCCGATGAACCCCACGTCGTGCAGTGCGTACACCACGCCGCCGAAAAACCCGTACACGAACACGGGGTTGATGCCGCGGTCGCGCGATGCCTGCGCGCACTGTATCATCATGAGCACGATTGCCACGCTGTACACGGCGTACAGGATGGCCGCGAGCCACTGCGCATACGCCACCATGAGGAACGGCAGCAGCAGAAACGACGTGATGACGAACGGGAACACCACGCGGTAGGCGCCCACCACGTTCATGCGCAGGTTCTTGAACTGCCACAGCACCAGCACCGTCGCCGCCGCCACGAGCGAGCCGGCCATGGACAGCACGTTCACCAGCGCTCCCACCTGCGGCTCCCCGATGGCCAGGGAGCGCATGATGCCCGTGCAGAATCCGAGCGCTCCCACGCAGAACGCGCTGCGCCAGTAGTCGCGCACCACGGTGCGGTACACGTGCGGATGGTCGCGCGGCACGTCCTCGAACATGGGCTGGTCGCGGTCGATCTCACGGCTTTTCAAAACGATGGCCAGGCCGAACAGCGGAAGGAACACGAGTGGGATGAGGTAGGCTGTGACCGCTTGCGGTATGAGGTACAGCGCGAAGTACATGATGGCCGCATAGGCCGTGCCCACGATGAGGTCGCGGTTGCCGTGGTCGGCGTCGAAGCTGGCGAACAGGCGCTGCCATAGCATGAAGAACCCCGCCGAGCCGAGCCCGAGCAGGCCACCTCCTACCACCACGAGCGGCAAAGCCCATGCGTCCAGGTAGATGGCGGCAATGAGGCAGCACCAACCCAAGAAGTATGGCGCGGCGGCCAGCATGACCATAAAGCGCCGTGTGGGTCCGGGCAGGAAGTACACACCGAAGGCGCTGGCGAAGTAGCTCGCCGAGAACACGAGCGACTGCGCCAGGAAGAACCAGAACACGATCTCGGGCGTCTGGAACTCCAAGGGCAGGAACGGGAACACGCCTCCCCATACGCCGGCGGCGTTGATGGCCAGAAACAGCGCATAGCCGAGCGACGTGACGTTCGGTTTCAATATGCGGATGATGGCTGCTGGCTGCAAAGGGCTCCCCCGGTTTCATTGGCCATGCGACGAGAGACAGGAGTGCAGTATAGCCGATTGGGCTCGCCCGTGCCTGCCGAAGGGCCGTTGCACGTGTTACACCGGGGCAACGGTGCGCCCACGGTTCGTTGAATGCTCTGGTGGCCGGCATTGTTGCGGAAGCGGCGGCCGATACCATGACGTGATGGGTTGTGGAGCGGAGGGGGATGATGAAAGGAACAACGTGTCCTATGGATTTCACGTCGACGCCGTGCGCTGCATCGGATGCCGCGCCTGCGTGGACGCCTGCTGCGCGCAGTGCCGCGTGCCGGACGAGCTATCCTGCCGCACCGTGACCTCGTACGAAGGCGGCGTTTGGGAGGAGGCGCCCGACGGCACCTGCTCGCTCACCTTGTTCGCGTACTTCATCTCGGTAAGCTGCCTGCACTGCGCCCGCCCGGCCTGCATGGCCGTATGCACGGAGGAGGCGTTGCGCAAGCAGCCGGGGACCGGCCTCATGCGCGTGGTGTCCGCGCTCTGCACCGGATGCGGCGACTGCGCCCAGGCGTGCCCCTACGGCGTGGTGAAGATCGACCCGCGCCACGGCGTGGCCGTCATCTGCGATGCCTGCGCCGCCGTCATAGAGGCGGGCAGGCAGCCTGCCTGCGTGGAAGCCTGTCCCGAAGACGCGCTCCATTTCGGCGAGATAGGCGACCTCCAAGCCGCCTATGGCGAGCTTGCGAGCATCCCCCCGCTGCCACCCGCCGACGCCACGTATCCCAGCCTCGTGCTCACGGCGCCGCCGGCGCTGCTGAGCGCACTGCGTTGAGGCTTAGGGGCGGCGGCGCGAACTTGTCACATACACCCCTCACATGCAGGCATTTGACCTGCGAATACTCAAAGTTCCCACATTTTATGTGACACGCGTTTTCTCCGATAAGGGTATGGTAGGCCCCGTTATGGAGCCGTTGCCGTCTTGGGGGGAACCCGGAAGGCGGAACCGGCAGGGCGTCCGGCGCGGGAGGCGCAGGGCGCATCGAGGACTATCGAAGGGGGAGTGTCATGTCAGACAACATGCCGAGTCTGAGCCGCCGTACGTTCATGAAGACGACCGGTGCGCTCGGCGCGCTGGCAGCCGTGGGCGGCAGCGTCGCCGCCACGAACACGCTCTTCGGGGCGGGCGTGCCGCAAGCGCATGCCGCCGCCGAGGAGACCGTCACGTGGGGCCATTGCGCCATCAACTGCCCGGGCCGTTGCAGCCTGAAGTTCCACGTGCAGGATGACGAAGTGGTGTGGGTGGACACCTATACGAGCAAGGATGCGGGCTTCGACGACCCGCAGCCGCGCGCCTGCCTCCGCGGTCGCAGCTACCGCCGCTGGCTCGCCAGCCCCGACCGCATCAACTACCCCATGAAGCGCGTGGGGAAGCGCGGCGAGGGCAAATACGAGCAGATCAGCTGGGACGAGGCCATCGACCTTGCGGCCACGAAGCTCAAGGAAGTCATCGAGAAGTACGGCAACGAGGCTGTGTACGTGCCCTACGCCACCGGCGTGTCGGCTACCACGTCGCGTCCTTTCAACCGCTTCCTCAACCTCGTGGGCGGCTACCTGAACTTCTACAACAGCTACTCCACGGCGCAGATCTCCTGCATCACGCCGTATATGTACGGCTCCAAGGGCAACGGCGGCAGCTCGTTCAAGACGGCCGAGGACGCCAAGCTCGTGCTTATCTTCGGCTCCAGCCCCACCGAGACGCGCCAGGGCGGCCTGACCACGCACTACGACTGGGTGCACCTGCGCGAGCGCACGGGCGCGAAGATCTACATGATCGACTACCGCATGAACGACTCCATCTCGGGCCATTCCGAGCAGTGGCTGCCCATCAACCCGGGCACCGATGCGGCGCTCGTAGCCGGCATAGCCCACTACCTTATCAAGAACGACCTGGTGGACCTGGACTTCCTGCACACGTACTGCCAGGGCTACGACGAGGAGACCATGCCCGAGGCCTATCGGGGCAAGAACATGTCCTACTACGCCTACATCATGGGCGAGGGCTACGACATGGTGGAGAAGACGCCCGATTGGGCCGCCAAGATCACCGGCATCCCGGCCGAGCGCATCGAGGAGCTGGCCGAGGAGATCGGCACGACGAAGCCCCTCTACGTGAACCAGGGCTGGGGCCCGCAGCGCCGCAGCAACGGCGAGTGGACGGCCTGGGCCATCATGGCGCTGCCCTGCCTGGTGGGCCAGATCGGCCTGCCCGGCACGAACAACGGCACCCGCGAGGACCGCACGAGCCCGGCGAGCGTGTCCATGGATGCCGGCAAGAACCCGGTGAAGACCTCCATCCCGTGCTTCCTGTTCACCGATGCCATCGACCATGGTACCGAGATGACGTCGAAGAACGCCGGCGTGAAGAACGCCGACGCGCTCAAGGTGAACATCAAGTACATGATCAACTACGCCGGCAACTGCCTGACCAACCAGCACTCCGACATCAACAAGGCGCACGACGTCCTGGCCGACGAGAGCAAATGCGAGTTCATCCTGGGCATCGACACGGTCATGTGCGACTCGCTGAAGTACTCCGACGTCATCCTGCCCGACCTGTTCCGCTTCGAGCAGACTTCGCAGATCTCCACCGGCTCCGACACGGGCTACATGATCACGGGCACGGCCTGCACGTCGCCCAAGTTCGAGCGTAAGACCGCCTACGAGATGGCCACGCTCATGGCCGAGAAGTTCGGCGTGGCCGACGAGTTCACCGAGGGCAAGACCGAGGAAGAGCGCATCAAGGAGCAGTACGAGAAGGCACGCGAGAAGAGCCCGAAGCTCCCCACCTGGGATGAGGCTGTGGAGATGGGCGTGTATATCGAGGAGCACGCGCCGGTGGTGTCCATGAAGAAGTTCCGCGACGACCCGGTGGCGAACAAGCTGGACACGCCGTCCGGCAAGATCGAGATCTTCTCCGAGAAGCTGCTCAAGTTCACCGAGGGCTGGGAGCTCGAGGCCGACGACACGCTGCCCGGTCTGGACAACATGCCGCCGATCCCCGTGTACCTGCCCGAGTGGTACGGCGTGGAGAACACGACCGACGAGTACCCGCTCGCGCTGTCCGGCTTCCACTACCGCGGCCGCATCCACAGCTCGTGGGGCTTCATGCCCGAGCTCAAGGAGGTCAACCCGCAGGAAGCCTGGATCAACCCGGTGGACGCGGAGCCCCGCGGCATCGAGCAGGGCGACACGGTGCGCGTGAAGAACGAGTTCGGCGAGATCGAGCTGTTGGCCAAGGTCACGCCCCGCGTGGTTCCCGGCACGGTGGCGGTTTCCCAGGGTGCGTGGCACGACGCCGACATGGCGGGCGACCGCGTGGACAAGGGCGGCAGCATCAACACGCTCACGACCCAGCGTCCCTCGCCCCTGTCGAAGGGCAACCCGCAGCACACGAACATCTGCGAAGTCGTGAAGGCATAGCGGCGAGGAAAGGAGAGGATAGATCATGACGCATTACGCATTTTCTTTCGACGGCACTCGCTGCACCGGTTGCAAGACCTGCGAGATGGCCTGCAAGGATTACAAGGATCTTGACCTGGGCGTCGCGTACCGCAAAGTGTACGAGGTGACGAGCGGCGAGACGGTGAGGGACGCCAACGGCTGCTTCACCTCCACGTGCACGAGCTACCCGCTGTCGCTGTCGTGCAACCACTGCGACGACCCGGCGTGCACGAAGGTGTGCCCCACGGGCGCCATGCACAAGGATGCGGAGACGGGCCTCGTGTCCGTGGACGCCGACAAGTGCGTGGGCTGCGGCTACTGCCACATGGCCTGCCCGTACAATGCGCCGAAGGTGGACCGCTCCAAGGGCCACTCCGTGAAGTGCGACGGCTGCGCCGAGCGCGTGGCGGCCGGTGAGAAGCCGGTGTGCGTGGAGGCCTGCCCGGCCCGCGCGCTCGACTTCGGCACGGTTGAGGAGATGTCCAAGGTGGGCGAGCGCGGCAACATCGCGCCGCTGCCCGAGCCGCACTACACGAACCCGAACCTGTACATCAAGCCTTCCGCGGACGCCAAGCCTGCCGGCAGCGCCGACGGCAAGGTCGTCAACCCCCTGGAGGTGATGTAGCATGGAGGCCGCATTCGCCGAACTGCCTCTGGCGCTGTTCACGACCCTGGCCCCGATGGGCGCCGGCGCCTTCATCGCGCTCGCGCTGGCCTTCTTCACCACGACGTTCACCGACGATCAGGTGAAGAAGATCGATCGCATGACGCTCATCCCGCTCGTCGTGGTGCTCGTGGGCTTCGCCGCCTCGTTCTTCCACCTGGCCTCTCCGCTGCACGCGGCGGGCGTGTTCGCCGGCATCGGCTCCTCGCCGCTGTCGAACGAGATCCTCGTGGGCTCGCTGTTCGTGGTGCTGGCCCTGGTGTACGTGATCCTGGCACTGGCCGGCAAGCTCTCCGGCGGCGCGCGCAAGGGCTTCGTGGCCGTAGTGGCCGTGGCCGCTGCCGTGTTCGCCTGCTTCACCGGCATGGCCTACATGATGGAGACCATCGCCTCGTGGAACTCGCCGCTCGTGGTGGTGCATCTGCTGGGCTTCGCCCTGCTGGGCGGTATGCCGCTGGGCACGCTGGTGCTGGGCCTTGCCGGCACGCTCCCCGATGCGCTTAAGGGCTCGTTCAAGACGGCCGGCATCGTGGTGGCCGCAGCCGGCGCGGTGCTCGCCATCGGCGGGTTCTGCGTCCAGGTCATGGGCGTGGGCGGCATGGAGAACGCCCTCGTGTCCGGTGCCGACCTCGTGGCGGACGTCACCATCTACCTTGCGGCGGCCGTGGCCAGCCTCGTGCTGGCGGCGGCGGGCACCGTGGCGGCGCTTCTGGGCAAGAGCCCGGTGGCGATGGCCGGCTTCGGAGCGGTCATGGCCGTGATCGGCATCTTCGTTGCCCGCCTCGTGTTCTATGCCGTGCAGCTTTCCGTGGGCCTGAGCTTCTAGGGAAGGCGCGCCGGCACGGTTCCGAAACGAATACTTTGACGGAGGCAAGGTACGCTACAATGTGGCGTACCTTGCTGGTTTCGACGGAGGGGACGAACTATGGACGAGAACATGCAGGACGGCCGGGACATGCTCGAGGGCATCGCCTTCGTGGGCGAGACGCTGGGGCCGTTCTTCCTGCAGGACCCGAAGACGGGCGAGGCCGGCGCAGCGTTTCAGGCGCTGGCAGCACTCGACGTGGATGCAGCCGCCGCGGAGTGGCCGTTCGCGGAAGAGGCCGAGGCGCATGGCGACCTGGCGCTCATGAAAGAGGGACTTGCGCGCGGTGTCGAGGACGACGACCTGGTGTGGGAGTACCGCCGCCTGTTCGTGGGCCCGGCGCCGAAGCCGGCACCGCCGTGGGGTTCGGTGTACACCGACCGCGAGTGCGTCGTGTTCGGCGAGAGCACGCTCGCGTTGCGTGCCTGGATGCGCGCGCAGGGTATCGAGCGGCTCGTGGACGACAAGACCCCCGAGGACCACATCGGCCTCATGCTCGTGCTCATGGCGTGGATCGCCCGCAACCGCCCCGAGGTGTTGGACGACTTTCTGCGCCTGCACCTGCTGCCGTGGTCGTCGCACTTCCTGGACGAGCTGGCCGAGGCCGCGGAGCAGCCGTTCTACGAGGGCCTTGCGCGCCTGGCGAAGGCGAGCCTCGAGGGCATCCAGTCCGAGCGCGCCCTCGACGTGGCCTATCCGCGGTTCTACCGCTAGGAGGGGCCATGTTGTCGGGGATGGGCACGGCGCTGGGCGAGATAACGCTCGTACTGTTCACGACGCTCGCACCGTCGGGCGTCGTCGCGTTCATCCTCATGGGCCTGCCGCTTCTTCGGACGGACGTGCCGGTCGACGCGCGGCGGCGCATCAACCAGTTCCTAAGCATACCGCTGGTCACCACCATGGTGGGGCTCGTGGCTTCGGCCACCCATCTGGGCAATCCGGCGAACGCTCTCTACGTGTTCCTGGGAGTGGGCCGCAGCCCGCTTTCCACCGAGGTGTTCTGCGCCGTGGTGTTCTTGGCTTTGGCGGGGGTTTACTGGCTCTACTCGTTCGCCGAGCAGCCGCGCGTCGGGCTGCAGCGCTCCTGGATGGCGCTGGCCATGGCGGCGGGCATCGTGTTCGTCACGTCCGTGGCCTTCGCCTACAGCGCCGAGACCATCGTGTCGTGGTACACGGTGTACGTGCCGCTGAACCTGTGGCTGAACGCGCTGGTGGGCGGTCCGGTTCTTGCGCTCGTGGGCCTGCGCGCCGCGCGCTGGGAGCCGGCGTGCGGCCGTTTCGGGCGCGCGCTGCTGGCGCTGTCGACGGCGGCCCTTGTCGCGAACCTCGTGTCGTTCGGGCTGCAGAGCGCCGACTTGCCGCGCATCGCGAACGCGTTCCTCGCTGCCTCGGATCTCGTGCCGTATTACGGTCTCATGATCGCCGCGTTCGGCGTGCTGGCGCTCGCGGGCATTGGCCTTGACGCGCAGGTCTTGCTAATCCGCGTGCGCGAGGGCCATCGCTCTCTGGGCGTCGGCCGCGCCATCGCGGCGTGCGCGCTCGTGCTGGCCGGCATCTTCGTCATGCGCTTCGCGTTCTACATGATGCACCTGACGGTGGGGCTAGGCGTGTAGGCCGGACTCAATTGGCGACGGGCGACGGGATGTCGGGCTCGTAGAAGCAGAAGTGTGCCTTGCCCATCGACTTCGCCCGGTACAGCGCCGCGTCGGCGCGGTCGTACACCGTTTTGAACTCCGTGCCCTGCTTGGGCACGAGCACGACGCCGGCCGAGGCGGACACCTCGATGGTGGTGCCGCCCCTCACCTTGGTCGTCCACGGCTTGCCGCACAGCGCGCCCACGCGTCGCGCCAGGCTGGCCCGCGTGATGTCGTCGCAGTACACGATGAACTCGTCGCCGCCCCAGCGGCACACCAGGTCGTTCTTTCGGAACGCGCTGCGCAGGTGCCGGCCCACGTCTGCCAGCGCCGTGTCGCCGGACAGGTGGCCGTGACGGTCGTTGACCAGTTTGAAGTCGTCCAGGTCGATGATGACGAACGCGCCCGCCGTACCCTTGCGTAGCGTCTTTGCCAGGGCTTCCGGCAGCAGCGCCGCGCCGGTCTGGCGGTTCAGCAGCCCCGTGAGCGCGTCGTGGCGAGCCTTGTCCTCCAGATCAAGCTCGCGGCGCTTGCGCCGGTCGATGTCGGTCACGGAAAGGTAAGCGTACACGTCGCCGCCCGCCTCGATGCGGATAAGGCGGTAGCCCAGCTCCATCCAGCGCTCGCCCCGCTCGTCCTCCTGACGATACTCCAGCGAGTCGAACAGCACCCCGTCGTCGAAGCGTGCGAGCATGGCGTCGAAGTCGAGGAACGACTTGACCGCCTCCGCGTCCTTCACGGTGCGCACCGTGCGCCCGATGCGCTCGGCCGGCGTGGTGTCTGTCCAATCCTCCAGCACGGCGCCCACCGCCCGCCTCCACGCCCGGCGGTCCGACGCGTCCAGGAAGCTTTGCGTGCGCAGGTTGACGCACCAGTGGTCCACGGCCCGGCCCTTCAGCATCTCGAACAGGTCGCCTTCCCTGTTGGGGCCGCTTTGGGCGACGTCCTCGATGTAGCCAATCACGCGCACGGGCCTGCCGGTGCCATCGGGCACGGTCTCACAGGTCACGCGCAGCCGGGTTGGGTCGCCGTCCTCGGCCAGCGCCTCAATCTCGCGAACAGGCACGCCGTCGTGCAGGGCCTCGCGCGCCAAGCGCCTGAGCACACGCGCCGCTCGCTCGGCCGGCGCAGCGCCCTGCTCGGGGGCAAAGCGGTCCGCGGAGGCCAGCAGCGTCGTCAACCCGTCGGACGAGAGGTTCTGGAACGTCAGGTGGTCGTGCTCCACGTCGTATATCCATACGTTCAGGCTGGCCTGGAGGATGATGCGGTGCAGCATCTCGTCGTCCAGTGCCAGTTCCTGTTGCATGCGCACGGAGTCGTCGATGTCGAGGCAGACGCTGGCGATGGCCAGGCGACCGTTCTTCGTTCGAACGACCCTTCCGTGGTCGGCTACCCAGAACCAAGATCCGTCTTTGCGGGGCATGCGGTACTGGGTGGTGTAGTCGAGGCCCTCGTAGTAGTCCGGCCCGATGTCCTTCATGACGTGCGGCAGGTCATCGGGATGGATGGAGTTGCCCACCTTGCCATCGAGCGCCTCGATGAGCTCCGCCGACGTGTCGTAACCCGCCATGCGGGCTATCTCCTCGTTGGCGAACAGGATGGGGAAGCCCTCCTCGCAGTAGCCCCCTATGAGGCCGCCCGGCACGTTTTCCAGGAATATCTGAGCTGCTACTTGGCGATTTTCGGACGACATATCGTCAAGCGCCCTTTCGGCAGATGGCAGGCCCAGGACGTCGTTCAGCGCGGTTTGCGAAGAGCGTAGCTCCAGCTCCTGCTCCTTCTGGCCCGTCACGTCCGAGAGCGAGGCGAAGAAGATGCTGCGGTCCTGCTCGCGTCGGAGAAAGAACACCTTCATGTGCAGCCACATGAGGTCCCCGCACAGGCGGTAGCGGCGGATCGTTCCCTCGGAGCCCGACACGGGGTGCTGTTCGGCCTGCTCGAACAGGCTCATGACGAGGCCCCGGTCGTCGGGGTGCACCTGGCGGAAGATGTACCGCTGGCGCTCGTGCAGGTCGACGGCGTTGCAACCGGTCACGCGATAGTACGAGTTGTTCACCTGCAGCAGCTCGAAGCGGTCGGGGTAGACGGCGTACACGGCCATGCCGCCGATGAGGTTGTCGACGAGGGTTCTGCTCGTCTCGTCCTCGTTCAGCAGGGCGTCCATGTCGATAAGCTCCATCATGGGCGCGAGCACGCCGCGGAAGTCCACGGCGTCGGGCTGGGCGAGCAGAGCCTCAAGATGCTCGGTGTCCATGGGGCGGTGGAAGTAGTAGCCCTGGGCGTAGTCGCAGCCGATGTCCTGCAGGAAACCCACCTGCTCCTTCGTCTCGGCGCCTTCGGCGATGATGCGCAGGTCCATGAGGCGGGCCATGGACACGACGGCCTCGAGGATGCTCTCGCTGCGTCGCGTGTTGTCGTTGCGGTTCAGGAAGCCCATGTCGATCTTGAGTATGTCGACGGTGATGTCCTTCAGCATGTTGAGCGATGAGTAGCCGCTGCCGAAGTCGTCCATGAGGATGGTGAAGCCGAGCGCTTTCAGCCTGCTCACCGCCTCGGCCATCTTTCGGTCCTCGGCATAGGCGCTTTCGGTGATCTCCAGCTCCAGCAGGCTGTGGTCGAGGCCGTACGTGCCCACCAGGCCCTCGAGCGTGTCCACCACGTCGATGGCGTACAGGTCGGCCCTCGAGATGTTCACGGACACGGGGATGGGCCGGCAGCCGCGGTCGATCCACGAGCGCAGGTGCCGACACACCTCGTCCCATACGTACAGGTCGAGGCTGGCTATGAACCCGCTGCGCTCGAGCACGGGGATGAAGGCTCCCGGCATGACCACCCCGCGCTCCGGGTGCTGCCAGCGCACGAGCGCCTCGAGGCCCACGATGCGCCCCGTGCGGGTGCTGCACTGGGGCTGCCAGTACGGCACGAACTCGCGGTTCTTCAGCGCCTGCTTCACCTCCAGCAGCAGCTTCGCCTCGTTCTTCAGCTCTTCGGACATGGATTCCTCGTACCAGGCCACGCGCTTGGCGTACGTGTTCTTGACGGTGGCCATGGCCAGCATGGCGTGGTCGCAGGCGGTGCTGATGGAGCGTCCCGCTTCCTCGACGGAGCACACGCCGATGGCGGGGCGGAACCCGATGGCGTCCTCGGAGTCGAAGGGCGGCAGCTTCAGCTGGCGGTCGACGGCGTCCTCGGTGATAATGCCGTGGGGCAGTACGAGCGCGAAGTCGTCGCCGCCCAGGTAGCCCGCCACGCCCTCGTAGCGCTCGGCCAGGTTGGAGAGGCGATTGGCTATGGCGCGCAGCATCTCGTCGCCGGCCTCGCGACCGTGCCACTCGTTGAACAGCTTGAAGTGCTCGATGTCCAGGTAGATCGCCTCGTGGCAGCGCTCGGGGTGCGCTTCGAGCAGCGCGCTGGCCTTCGCGTAGAACGTGGCGGCGTTGTAGATACCGGTGAGCTGGTCACGTTCGCGAAGCTGCCTTATCTGGGCGTTCTCGGCGTGCTCCTCGCGGGCGCGCACCTCGGCGTCGATGTCGGCGATGAAGCACATGACCACCGTCTCGCCGCCCTCGCCTCGTTTCACGGGCACGACGGTCTGCGCCACCCACCCCCAGCTGCCGTCGCATCGCAGCTTGCGGAACTCGCCGCGCAGCGCGCCGTCCTCCTCCTCGATACGCTCGAGCAGGGTGTCGAAGTCCCAGAACCGCTGGAACCGCTCACGGTCCTCGGGATTGATCATGTTCCTCAACACGTCGTCGAACATGGCGCCGAGCTCTCCCGAGAGCGGCGGCATGGCGTACTTGCCGGGCTCGTGGTACAGCACCTTGTACGTGTCGCCCGTCACGTTGATCTCGAACAGCTCGTCGTAGGACGACGGCTCCCTCAGCGTGGAGAACAGGCTGCGGCTCCGGTCGTCAACGGGCCGGCCCGAGAACAGCACGCAGGGGCCGCGGTCGAACCAGTCCACCTCGAGGCACGTGATCTCGTACCACCTATCGCGCCGCGCGCTGAAGATGACGGTCTGGGTGGCGTCCCCGCTGTTGCTCTCGTGCCCGTGCCAGGGGCAGTCATCGCAGGGATCGCTTGCGCCGCGGAACGCCTCGTAGCAGATGGAGCCCACCTGGCCGCGGGGGAAGGCACGGTGCGCTGCCTGGTCCATGTACACGACGCGATGGTCGCGGTCGATGACGTACGTGTGCCGGTGCGTCGAAGGGTTCCCCGAAGCGTCGTCGCCCATGTACCTGCTCCTAACCGAGGTGGCCGATCTCCCGAAGCCGGACTGGGTGCTGCGGGGAGAACAGCTCCCATTGTATCCGGTTGTACGGTGCGTCGCCTGAGAAAAGGTGCATGGCTATGAAAATAGTCGGGTATCGCCGTGCCCGGTCAACGTGCGGTTCGGCCCTCAAAGTCCGTAGCGGGTGCGGAACTCCCCCTCCGGCAGGGGCTTGGAGAACGCATAGCCCTGAGCCACCGGACAGCCAAGCTCGCTCAGCATGGCGGCCTGATCCTCGGTTTCCACGCCTTCGCACACGGTGACCAGCCCAAGGTCGCCGGCCATGTCCAGCACGCCCTTCAGCACGGAGCGCGAGCGGCTCGGGTCGGTGTTCTCGGAGAGGAAGCCGCGATCGATCTTGAGCACGTCGATGGGCAGCTTGCGCAGCAGGTTGAGTGACGAGTAGCCGGTGCCGAAGTCGTCCATGGCCAAGCGGAAGCCCATGGCCTTGAGCGTCTCGAGCTTGTTGATGACCGCGTCCTCATCCATGACGAACGCGCTTTCGGTGACTTCGACCTCGATGGCCTCGTGGGGGATGCGGGCGCTGCCCACCACGTGCAGCAGGCGCTCGATGAAGCCCTCGCGCATAATGGTGACACGGGAGAAGTTCACGGACACCACGAGCGCTTCGCCGGTACCGGGAACGGTCATCGGGTAGGTTTGGCACACGCGATTGAGCATGTAGAAGTCAAGCTGCACGATGAACCCGTTCTTCTCGAACAGGGGGATGAACGAGTCGGGTGGGAGGAAGCCCAGCTGGGGCGAATCCCAGCGCACAAGTGCCTCCGCCCCGGCGAGCGCGCCGTCGGCCAGGCGGTTCTTCGGCTGCAGGTACAGCTGGAACTCGCGGTTCGCCAGAGCCTCGTCCTCGTGCTGCTCGATGCGGTTCTTCAGCTCCACGGCGTTGCGGAACACCTGGTCGTAGCGCGAGATACCCTCCTTGTCGGACGACTCCTTCATCACGGCTATGGCGTTGCTCACCAGGAGCGGGATATTTTCGCTGGGCTGCTCAACCTCGCACACGCCGCAGCCGAACGAGAGGATGCCCGTGAAGTGGATGTCAGGGATTGCGCGCAGCTTCGCCTCGATGTGCTCGTGCAGCTTTTCGATACGCTGCGGCTCGTTGCGCAGCAGCAGCACGAAGTGGTCCGCATTGCCGTGGGCTGCCAGCTCGTCGCGCCGGCAGGCGTTGTCCAACAGGCGGGCCAGCGTCAGGATGAGCTTGTCGCCGGATTCGTAGCCGTACGTCTCGTTGATGTAGCGGAAGTTCAGCACGTTCGTGTATGCCACCAGGTACGTGCCCCCAGGGGCGCTGGACACGAGCTGCTGCCCCTGCTCCTCGAAGGCCAGCATGTTCTTGCGTTTCGTGAGGGGGTCGGTGAAGTAGGCGGTCTTGAGCTTCGAGATGCGGTCGTTGCGCATGAACAGCATGATGGTGGCGGCGATAAGGAACAGCACAGTGCAGATGGCGCCCATCACGAGGAAGTCGTGCTCGGCGCGCTTCTGGGCGGAGAGCACCATGGTGTCGGCCAGGGCGAAGTGCTTCTCGCTCAGGTCCAGCAGCCGTTCGGCGGACCCCTCCCCGCGGTGCAGGGCGTCGATCTCGTTCTCGATGAGCTTCCATTGCGAGTTGACGGCGGCCAGGTTGTCCATGAACTCGTGGGTTTTGGGTCCCTTGTACAGGCGGTTTTTCTCGTTCGCGGTCAACTTTTCCAACAGCGAGGTTACACGCTGCTCGGTGGACGGCGCCGGCTGGCCGGCCAGCTCCATCTTCACCATGCGTTGCGTGCCGCCGCGCACGACGCCCGAGTCGTTGATGATGCCGGCGAAGTCGCGCACTTGCGCAAGGGTGAACATGAGTACGGCTACGCCCAGCACCCAGAAGGCGATGACGATAAGTCCCTTGCCCAGCCTGCTCCGCTTCTTCAAGCGGACCTCCTCATTGTTCAGCGCGCAAGCGCAATTGCATCATATTATAGCGACGGCTCCCTGTGTTGCCAGCAATATTTTGGCTTTAAGCGCCAACGGGGTCGCGTGCTATCATGGGGGAATTGTAACCGGCGGGAAGGCGGAGCATGAAGCGGACCGACGAGCGCTACGGCGCCTACGTTTCCATTTTGGAAGAAGAGCTTATCGCGGCGATGGGATGCACGGAGCCTATCGCCATCGCTCTGGCGGCGGCGAGGGCGCGCGAGCTGCTGGGAGCCGAGCCGACCCGCGTGTACGTGGCGGCTAGCGGCAGCATCATCAAGAACGCGAAGAGCGTGGTGGTGCCCCATACGGGCGGCTTGAAGGGCATCGAGGCTGCGGCGGCAGCCGGTATCGTGGCGGGGGAGGCCGGCCGCAGCCTGGAGGTGATCGCCGACGTGTCGCCGGCCGACGTGGAGGAGGTCGTCGCCTACCTGGGGCGCACGCCCATCATGGTGGAGCGCGCCGATTCGGGCCTCGACTTCGATATTGTCGTGCGAGTGTTCGCCGCGGAGGACGTCGAGAGCGTCGGGGCCGCGGCGGGCGGTCCAGCGCGCAGCGCGCTCGTGCGCATCGCCGACTTCCACACGAACATCGTGCGCGAGGAGCGCGACGGCGAGGTGCTGCGCGACGCCGCACCCACATCAGAGGGCGGCGCGGCCGAGGGCATGACCGACCGCGGCCTGCTGTCGATGGCCGGTATCTGGGACTTCGCCATGACCGTGGACGTGGACGACGTGCGCGAGCTGCTCGACCGGCAGATCGCCTGCAACGGCGCCGTGGCTGACGAGGGGCTGGCCGGCGACTGGGGCGCGAACATCGGCAGCGTCATGCTGGGCGCCTACGGCGACGACGTGAAGTCGCGCGCGTGCGCGTGCGCCGCAGCGGCGTCCGACGCGCGCATGAGCGGCTGCGAGCTGCCCGTGGTCATCAACTCCGGCAGCGGCAACCAGGGCATCACCGTGTCGGTGCCGCTCATCGTGTACGCGCGCGAGCTGGGGTCGAGCGACGAGCAGCTCTACCGTGCGCTGGTGCTCTCGAACCTCGTGGCCATCCATCAGAAGACGGGCATCGGCCGGCTGTCGGCGTTCTGCGGCGCGGTGTGCGCGGGCGCGGCGGCGGGCGCCGGCATCGCGTATCTGGACGGCGGCGGCTACAAGGAGGCCTGCCACGCCGTGGTGAACGCGCTGTCCATCGTGGCGGGCATGGTGTGCGACGGCGCGAAGCCCTCGTGCGCCGGCAAGATAGCCTTCTCGGTGAACGCCGGCATCCTCGGCTACGTGATGTACCGCGACGGCCAGCAGTTCTACGGCGGCGACGGCATCGTGAAGAAGGGCGTGGAGAACACCATCGACAGCATCGCCCGCCTCGGCCGCGACGGCATGCGTGCCACCAACGACGAGATCATCAGGATCATGCTGGGCTCGTAGGGGAGGGGAAGGGGGCGGAATCACGCCCCCTTCCCGAGAGATCCGGCCTAGTTCGCGCGCGTGGCGTTGGAGGGGTCTATCGACATGCTCTGGAAGCGCTCCTGCATGTACTCGTTGTCGAAGTTGCGGTCGAAGAACTGGGCCATGGCGGTCTCGGAGGGCTTGCCGGCCATGCGCTGGTACCAGCAGTCCAGCGACAGCAAGGTCATGGCGCCGTCCACGATCATGAGTGCCGCGCACACCGTGGTGAGGGCGTAGCGCCAGTTCCAGGGTATGAGGTTCACCAGCTTCAGCATCCAGGGCAGGCACAGCTTGATCCACACCACGCCCAGCACGCCCCACATGGCCATGAACATGCCGTTGGTGCGCCCGTCGATGGACAGGAACGTTCCCGAGTAGTCCCAGGCCACGATGCCGAACGCGAACTGCATGAACCAGCTGGTCAGATACTCGAACGCCCCGCCAATGACGGCGCTCACCAGAAAGATGAGGATGACGTTCTTGTCGTGGAAGCGGTTCAGCGCCACGGTCATGAGCACGGCGCCGAACCCGTAGATGGGCGAGAACGGCCCGAACAGCAGGCCGGCGCGGTCCTGGTAGTGGCCGGGATCGACCACGGCGAAGTGGTACACCGTCTCGATGATGAGGCCCAGCACGCAGCACACCGTGAATATCCAGAACAGGTTGAAGAAGTTGAGCGCGATGAACCCCTTGCCCGTCTCGTCGCGCCCGAGCGTGCCGTCCTCGGCGTCCTCGCGCGTCTCCATGTCGCGCAGCTTGCGCTGCAGCTCGCGCTCTTCGGCGAGCGACGGGTCCAGGTAGCTGGTCAGCACCACGAGGAACACGATGAAGGCCACGAAGAACAGCACGGTGCCGTCCAGGCCGAACAGCATGATGTCGCACAGGATGCCGGCCACCATGAGGCCGGTGAGCAGCTCGGCGGTCTGCGCCGCAAAGCGCCGCTTGTCGCGCAGCAGGCGGATGCCGAACACGATGAACGCCACGGTGAGCAGGGCCAGGATGGCTAGCAGCGCGAAGAACAGCACCGTGGACGCCGTCGAGTCGTCTGCGAGCGCGCCCTCGCGGAACGCGATCACCATGGCCACGATGACGAACCCGATCATGGGCAGGATGGCGACGCCCGCCACGATGCACAGGATGGCGAACACTTTGAGCGGCAGGGGAATCTTCTTCTTGAGCGTTGCCGCCGCCTCGGCTTCCTGGGACGTCAGCGCCTCTATCTCGGCTTCGAGCTCGGCATCCGTCTCGGCGTTGCTTCGCTCGTCGCGGTGGTTGTGCATCATCGGTACCTCTCGTGCCCATGCCGGCGCGCGCCGCGCCGGCCGTGTCCAGCTTGCAGGCACCCACGATACCATAACCCGATGGGCGGACGGTTACGGGGCGGATGATGCGCATCGCGCGCCCATGAGCGTGCAGGTCGAGGTGGTCGTGTCCGGCAGGTGCCGGTGCGGCGTCGCTCAGGCGTTGCGCGCTTCGGCCTCTATCAGGTCGATGAGGCTCTGCTGCGAGTGCACATCCACCTTGCGGTAAATGCTCTTCACGTGGCTCTTCACCGTCTCGTCGCCGATGACCAGCTCCTCGCTGATGTAGGCGCGGTTACGGCCCTTCGCCAGCAGGAAGAGCACCTCTATCTCGCGCGGCGACAGGCGGCAGCGCCGGGCGATGCGCGTGCCGGCTTTCTCGAAGTCGGTGGCGGCATCGGCCTCCTCCATGGGCTTCACGTAGCCCCAGCCCGTGCTGGCCTGCCCGCTGCCCAGCGCGAACAGCGCGATGATGAGGATGGCGAAGATGATTCCCGCCGAGAGCATGGCCATCCCCAGGTCGGTGTCCACCACGCTCACGGCCAGCGCCGCGGCGATCGACCCGGCGAACTGGCCGAGCTGGATGGAAAGAAGGCCCCAACCCGCTATCCAGCCCGCCGGCACGCCACGCGAGGCCAGTACGGGCCAGAGCGCCCACAGCACGATGTAGAAGTACTGGTAGCCCGCCTGGTGCACCGCCGTGCCGATGACGTTCCACGGTTCGTGCAGCGGCAGGAACAGGAAACCCGCCGCCATGAGCGGCAGGGCCACCTGGTACGTCAGATGGTCGAAGTCCATCTTCGCCCAGCTCATGGTTGCGAAGATGGCCACGGACCCGCCAACGATGGCCGCGATGTTCAGCAGGTCGCGCACGGCCAGCCAATCGCTCTCCACCGGCGCCATGAGGCCTTTCATCGCACCGAACGACACGCCGAAAAACAGCGCCACGGCCACGAGCCGCAGCGGTGGGCGCGCCTTCACCCGCACGTTGCGCTCGCGCCGCGGCAGGCGGGGCACGCTGCGCTTGTAGTGCAGGAAGCAACCCATGCTCGCCGCCGGCAGCAAGGCCACGGCCAGCTGCGCCGCGTCGACGGGCAGCAGCCGGATGGCGAAGTACGCGACGGCGGCGATGAGCAGGGCGACCACGGAGTAGTTCACGGTGCGCTTCGATCCGAGCGAGGCGAACAGCTCGGCCCACAGCATCACCACGATGGCGCTGCCCACTCCCGTGACCAGCGCGCCTGCCAGATAGACCGGCGCGGCGGCCCCGCCGGCTGCTACGAGCACCGGGTGCGAGAGGGCGAGCGTGCCGATGGCGGTGAGCGTGCCACCCGCATGGGGCAGCCAGCGCACATCGGCCAGCGGGTTGCGGAAGTACGACAGCATGAGCAGAAACGCGATGGTCACGACGTTCGCCAGCAGCGAGATCACCCACAGCGGCTCGAGCGCGAGCGGGCCGGCCAGGCCGCTGAAGACGTCGAGCAGCGTTCCCTCGCCGTAGAACAGCGAGCTCCAGAACACGCACCATATCCAGATCCAATGCGCCGCGAACCCCAGCAGATCGGGCGTGCGCCACAGCTCGTCCTTGAACGACGGCATCGCCGCTCCCTCCCGTAGCGGGCCGCGAAGCGCCGGAGCGCGGCGCGGCTGATCTCCCCATGCTCATTATAGCGCCTAGGTCGCGTGTCGCGCCCTGCTCGCAGGCTGACCGTCCGGCTTGTATGCCTCTGGCTCGTGGCGTTGTTCCGGGCCTCGCGAGCGCGCAGCGCCCGCCGCGCGCAGGGTAGCCTGACCGGACGCGTACGGGCATCCCCCCGGCAGGGGGAAATGCACGTGGGGAGGCATTTCCCCCTGCCTGCGGGTTGATGACGGGAAGTGTCGGCTTTAAGGTGAGCCAACGGGCAGCGGCAACGCTGCGCTCCGGTGCGCAAAAGGGGTGCGCCGGGTTCGCGAGTCGAATCAAGGAGGGATTCTCATGGAGGAAGAGAAGGGCATGGGGAAGAAGGGCCTGTCGCGTCGCGCGTTCTTGGGCCTGGGCGGCACGGCGCTCGCCGGTGCGGCCATGGCCGGCGTGGCCGGCTGCGCGCCCCAGTCGAAGTCCGACGCCAAGGCAGACGCCGCCGCGGGCGGCGAGGGCGGCATCCCGGTGGCCGAGAGCGGCGCCTCGGCCGGCCCCGACGTGGCCGGCAAGCACACCTGGGAGATAGCACCCGAGCCCATCGCCAAGGACAAGATCAAGGGCACGGAGGAGTGCGACGTGCTCGTCATAGGCGCGGGCCTCGCGGGCTGCTGCGCCTCCATCTCGGCGCTCGAGAAGGGCGCGAAGGTCATCACCATCGACAAGAACCCCGAGACCGTGGTAGCGCGCGGCGTGCACATCGCCGGCTTCCACACCAAGGTCCAGCAGAAGCTGGCCGGCGAGGGCCTCGTGGAGGAGCCTGACTACCACAACGTCGTGCGCCGCTGGATCAACTGGGCGCAGGGCCGCGTGAAGGAGCCGCTGCTGTGGGAGTTCGCGCACAAGAGCGGCGCGTGCTTCGACTGGCTGTATGACCTGGCCACGAAGAAGGGCCTCGAGGCGCTTCTGTGGGACGGCTACTACAAGGGCCCCGACTACACCGAGTACCCGGTCACGCACATCTTCTACCAGGCCGACAAGTACGAGGAGACCGTGAACTTCACGTTCTACCAGGGCTCGGGCGTGGGCGATGTGTACGGCAACGCGGTGCTGGTGCCGGCGCTGTACGAGACCATCGCCGACATGGGCGGCGAGATCCGTTGGGAGACGAAGAGCGAGCAGCTCGTGCGCGACGGCGACGGCCCCGTGACGGGCGCTGTCGTTTCCACCGGCAAGGACGAGTACACGCAGATCAACGCCAAGTCGGTCATCATCGCCTCCGGCGACTACGCGGCCGACAACGAGATGTTCCAGTACTACTCGCCCATGACGGCCTATGCCATGGACGGCCGCTTCTACAACCCGCCCGACTGCGACACCGGCGACATGCACAAGCAGGCCATCTGGGCCGGCGGCGCCATGCAGAAGTCCGAGCCGCACGCGGCGGTCATGCACCTGGACTTCGGCGCGGCCAGCTACGGCTTCCTCCATGTGAACTGGGAGGGCAAGCGCTTCAAGAACGAGGATGTGAACACCCAGTCCAAGAGTGTGACGAAGGCCCTGCAGACGAAGAAGGACGCTTGGACCATCTACGACTCCCACGGCCTGGAGCAGGTGAAGGCCCAGATGGACGCCGGCTTGGGCGGCGGTTTGCAGTGGGGCCAGCTCACCCAGCCCGTGGGCGGCGAGTACAACCTGGAGGCGCAGAAGAAGGTGCTGGAAGGCGAGCTGGAGAGCGGCCAGACGGTCGAGGCGAACACGCTCGAGGAGCTGGCGGAGAAGATGGGCGTGCCGCCTGAGAACCTCGTGGCCACGGTCGACCGCTACAACGAGCTGTGCGATCTGGGCAAGGACTTGGACTTCGGCAAGCGCCCCGAGGTCATGGGCAAGGTCGTCGACCCGCCGTTCTACGCCGGCAAGCTGGTGGCCAGCATGCTCACCATGTGCGGCGGCCTGCGCACGAACCTGGACGCCCAGGTGCTCGACGCCGAGGACCAGCCCATCGAGGGCCTGTACGTGTGCGGCTCTGCCGCCGGCGAGTTCTTCGGCGCGGGAGACTACCCCACCTACGTGCCGGGTATCGGCCACGGACGCTGCGTGACGTTCGGCCGCATCGCGGGCATCAACGCCGCAGGCGGCAACGCCGACGAGGAGATCCCGAGCCTCGACCTCTAGCCATGGGGCAGGCGAGCGGGCGTCGTGCCCGCTCGCCGCTCCCTTCCCGGGCCGCCGATCTTCTCCCTCCAGATAGGCGGCCCTTTTTTGCACGACCTAGCGCCCGTACGGGTCCCACCCGCCCGGGGGCGTGACCTTCTCGGCCTGCACCACGGCGGAGGCGTACTGTATGCGGGCGACGAGGTCGTGCTCCGTCTCCGACACGGACTCGTAGTCGTCGCGCGAGCGAAAGAGGGCGTACACGCCCTCCATGAGCGCTCCGATGGTGATGTTCTCCTCGCCGTCGTGCATGGGAATCCCCCGTCCCTCGCCGACGCTCCCCAAGGATCGCCGACGCCGTAGTGTGCCAACCGTTCCAGTATAGCCGATATGTAACCTACTGAATACGTTGACGCTTATAGCGGCTGTCTGCCGCGCACCCCGTTCGACGGTTTGCCTGCGGGTGATGGGAGTGCAACGATTGCGTCACGCTCGCGATCCAACCGCTCGGCGGCCTACGGCCGGGGCGACAATGCAGCGGATACCGAACCATCCCGCGGGCGCGCCCGTCCGCGGTCGACGAAAGGAACCGCCATGCCCGCATCGATCCACCCCGAACTGAAACTGAACATCGTGCTCGACGAGGAGAGCTTCCAGGGCGACGCCGACGCCGAGATCGAGCGTCGCTTCACGGCCGTCGCACCTACGGAGGTCGTTCGGGCCGAGAAGGGCTCGCAGCGTGCGAACGTCATTGAGTTCGACGTAGGGATGAACGCGGTGGACGAGGATGCGGAGGACCCGCTGTGGGAAGGCGCGCTCACCACGTGGCTCGACGAGGAGTTCGCCGAGACGTCGGCTCTGGTGGCGCGCGAGAACGATGCCCGCCGCAACAACGGCGACCCCGTGCTGCCCTTCTCGTGGGCCGAGGTGCGCTTCGGCACGGGCCCGGCCATCGCCGTGCGCATGGTGGAATCGTCCATACCGGAGGCGGCCGCCGGCTACGTGGGGCGGGCACGCACCCTGCTGCGCGCGGGTGCCCTGGGCGCGGATCCCATCGAGGTGATCCGCATTCCCGCCTGCGCGAGCATCGCGGCCCAGCGGCAGGGCGCCGGCGCGGCGCAGGGCGACGCAGGGGCGGGTGCCGCTGCCGACGGTGCGGGCACGACGGCGGCCGTGCGCGCAATCGGCAAGGAGGAGCGTGGCTCGTCCTCGGCCTCGGACATCATCGCGGCCGTGACGGAGGCCGCCGGCATCGATGACGAGGCGCAAAGCGGCTGGACCGCTGCCGACCCCGATGGCGAGAACGCGTGGGAGGGTTCTGCGCGCGAGACCGAGGAGCCTACGCGCGCCGAGCTGGACGACGCCCTGGCCGAGGCCGAGGCGGCGCTGCGCCGTGGCGACGACCCGGCCGACGCATCGGCCGAGGATGCGGCGGTGGATGCCGAGGAGAGCGCGCCGCCGGCCTCGGTCGTCACCCACGAGCCCGCGCACGGTGGCGACGCGGTCTCCAGCAGGCAAGGCGGCGACGATACCGAGGTGGACACGTCAGGCGAGGGCTGCGCGCTCTCCGACGAGGACGTGCCCCGCTCGCTCGACTACCGCATCTGGAACGTTGCCTACGCCGACGGCACGTCCGTGCGCTTCGACTCCGTGCTGGGCGAGGCCATCCTGGACTAGCGGGCAGGGACAGGAGGGACGAGGGGACGGTTGCCTTGCCCCGTCCCCGTCCCTCCTGTCCACCTAGCTTCCCTACAGGAACAGCTCCGGCTCCTTGCGCTCCATGCAGTTGCCCTCGAGCATGGCCACGATGGCCGCCGCCTGCTCGCCCTCGAAGCGCTTCGCGCCCTGCGGGCAGCCCTTGACGCAGGCGTTGCACTGCAGGCAGCCATCCGCGACTTTGGCAGGGTCGTCGGCGTCGATGATGCCCATGGGGCACAGCTTCACGCAGATGCCGCACTTCGTGCAGGCGTCCGTGGTGGCGGGGCGCGCGCCCGTGTCGGGCATGCCGTCGCGGTAGGGGCGGTTGCCCTTGATGGCGGGCGTTTCGGTTGCGCCCTGCTCGATGAGGGCGGCCACGTCGTGACCGAACTGCGCGGCTACGGCCAGGTCGTCGGCATCGGGACGGCCGGCGCCCACGCGCGGCGCCATGGAGTGCTCGCCGATGAACGCGCCGGCGGCGATGACCTTGAAGCCGCGCTCGGCCAGCAGGTCGGCGGCCTCCAGCAGCGCGTCATCGTAGTGGCGGTTGCCGTACACGCCCACGACCACGGCCTTCGCTCCGTCGCCCTCGAACTGGTCGATGCAATCCATGAGCACGGCGGGGACGCGCCCGCTGTACACGGGGAAGGCGAACAGGAACACGTCGTTCTCCTGGCCGCCGGCGCGCACGGGACGGCTCTTCGGCTTCGTCAGGTTGATGGCGATGCTCGTGAGGTCGCGGTCGGCCGCGATGGCGTCGGCCACCTCGTAGGCGATTTTCTGAGTCGCCTTCGTCGGGCTGAAGTACACGTTGTAGATCGAGTTGCGAACCGGATGGTCCTTCATGGTTTCCCCCTCATACACCTCTCTGCCTTTGCTGCTGTCGGCGCAGCGGCCTTGCGGGCCTGCTGCGCTGCGTGTCCGATGGTACCCCTTTCGGCGCCGTCTGGCTATGGCCGGTGCGGCGTTTTGTCCGGCGACCGTTGCCCCTGCGCATCGGTCGGGTCCTGCCAACGTCCTGCGTCCGCCTTCGCGGGCGCCTTGCGCGCCAGGGCCGGTTATACTGGTGCCGAAGGCGGGGCCGTGCGGGGCCCGCGCGTCCTCGGCGCCGGTGCGCCGTTCCCGGCGGAGAGGAGCCCCCATGGGAGAGCAGCGCTATTTCGAGTACGACGAGCAGGCGATCGCCTACCTGAAGGCGCGCGACGAGCGGCTGGCCGAGGCCATCGACGTTATCGGGCCGGTGCGCCGCGAGGTGACGCCCGACTTGTTCGCGGCGCTGGTCAACTGCATCGTGGGCCAGCAGATATCCACGAAGGCGCAGGTCACCATCTGGAGGCGCCTGACCGGTGCGTTCGGCGACATCACGCCCGAGGCCATGGCCGCCTGCCCTGACGACGAGTTGCAGCGGTTCGGCCTGTCGTTTCGGAAGGTGGGCTACATCAAGGGCGCGGCCGAGCGCGTGGTAGCCGGCGAGCTGGATCTGAAGGGGCTGGCCGACCTGCCGGACGAAGAGGTGTGCCGCCGGCTGTCGGCGCTTCCGGGCATCGGCGTGTGGACGGCCGAGATGCTCATGACGTTCTCGATGCAACGGCCCGACATCATGAGCTACGGCGACCTGGCCATTCTGCGCGGCCTGCGCATGCTGCACCACCATCGCCGTATCACGCCTGAGCTGTTCGCGAAGTACCGCCGCCGCTACTCGCCGTACGGCTCCGTGGCGAGCCTCTACCTGTGGGAGATCGCCGGCGGCGCCGTTCCCGGCCTGCGCGATTGGGCGCCGAAGGGAGGCGGGGCGAAGCGCCCTCGGCCGGGCGGGGCGAAAGGCGGGTCGCGGGGGGACTAAACGGGCGGTTGACGATCGTAACGGTTTCATTGCTCACGTGCACAAAAGAAGCCGAAAGGGTTCAGTTTGCAGGGAAAAGAGCCTATAATCCGGCTTGTCCGACAGTAGAACCAAACGCAATGGTAAGCGGAAAAGACTATCTTCGCCAAGTACAGTCTCGTGATGATTGCGGCGCCGCAGAGCGGCAGGGCTTGTGGGTGAGCTACGTTGAGGATACGCCAAGCACGCTGTCGGCATTCCTTTCGATGAGGCCGGGGTTCCCCCGGCCTCATTGTGCTCACCGGCGGCCAGCCGCTCGCGGCGCCTGCGTTTGCGTCGGGCTGCTCACCTGCGGCGCTCGAACTCGCCGCGGCCAATTCATTCGCGATGCCCGCGAAGGCCTCAAGGACCCAGCCCCGCCCCCCCCAAGAGGTGCACAACGTGCGGGGCAGCTCGGTAACGCTGGGAAAATGCGGACGCTTAAGCCGACGAAAAGGCTTACACTTGATGCCTCGAAGATGAAGGCGCCTGCTGCTGCGCTCCTGCGGCGGGCGAGCGATACGATAGGAGGGCGCTCATGCAAACCGCGCTTCTCTGGGCTGCGTCGGGCACCGGGTTCACGTTCCTGATGACCACGCTGGGCGCGGCCTCGGTGTTCCTGTTCCGCAAGCGCAACAGCATGGCTATCCAGCGGGCGTTTCTGGGGTTCGCGGCCGGCGTCATGATCGCGGCATCGGTGTGGTCGCTGCTCATCCCCGCCATCGAGCGGGCCGAGGAGGCGGGCCAGGTGGGTTGGATTCCCGCGGCGGGCGGGTTCGTCATCGGCGTGGCGTTCCTCATGGTGCTGCATCAGCTGCTGCCTCACCTGCATCCGGGCGAGAGCAAGCCCGAGGGCCTGCCGAGCAAGTGGGACCGGCCCACGCTGCTGTTCACGGCCGTGACGCTGCACAACATTCCCGAGGGCATGAGCGTGGGCCTGCTGTTCGCCATGGCAGCGCAGAACGGCGGCGACCCGGCCATGTTCGGCATGGCGGTGGCGCTGGCCATCGGCATCGGCATCCAGAATATCCCCGAGGGCGCCGCCGTGGCGCTGCCCATGCTGCAGGAGGGTATGAGCGCGCCGAAAGCGTTCGGGCTGGGGGCGTTGTCGGGCCTGGCCGAGCCTGTGTTCGGCATCCTGGTGGTGCTGTTCGCAGGCCTCATATCGCCGTACATGCCGTGGATGCTGGCGTTCTCGGCCGGCGCCATGATGTACGTGGTGGTGGAGGAGCTGATCCCCGAGGCGCACCTGGGCGAGCATTCGAACGTGGGCACGCTGGGCGTCATGGCGGGGTTTTTGGTCATGATGGTGCTGGACGTGGCGCTGGGGTAGGCGGGCCTGCCGCTTGACTGCACTCCGGCGGGGAGGTGCAGCCGACCCCGGCGCATTTCGGCGAAAGCCCCGGCGGTGTTCCGGCGGCTCTCGGCAACACCTCGTCGGCGCTCTTGTGGAGAACCGCTATAAGCGGCATCGGCTCCTTCCGCGCAGCGTTTTCGTTTGCTATAATGCAGGCGAGCCGCAGGGAGCTGCTAACTCCCCACGGCTCTCGGATCGCCTTGGCGGTTCGGATGCTATGTGCTGTGCCCCGGATCGTCCTTGTCGGACGACCGGGGCAAATCTTTCGACACGAGCTTGACGACAAGCCCGGCCGCCCCGAGCAGCACGTTCAACAGCGCAACGTGCAGCCCGAGAACCTGCAAGATCACTCCGGTAAGGGCAAGCAGCATATCATCCATAGAGGGTCACCCCCCTTCCAAAATCGGAAATGGGTGTGAGGGGTGTCGGTCCTCCCCGCCTGGACGAATCCGTGTGGCCATCTTAGCTCCGCAACCTTGCCGCCCGACCGTAATTCGACCGTTGCGGAACCGCGCCGACCTTGCGCGTTCATCGCATTCCGGCCGTGCGAACCTTGCGGGGATCTTACGACGTTTCAGCACGCTCCCATCGTATTTTCACCGTTTCCGCTTGCCTGCCGTCGTCCGGCCCTGCTTCCGGCGAACGCGGCGCATGCCGGGGCGGGGGAGCGGTATACTGGTTGGCCAACGACGAAGGCTTGCGGAAAGGACTGCTGCCATGGAGGATTTCGAGTTCGTATCGCCCACGCATTTCGTGTTCGGCCGCGGGGCGGAAGAGCAGGTGGGCCCGAAGCTGGCCGGGCGCGGCGCGCGCAAGGCGCTCGTGCACTTCGGCGGGCAGAGCGCGGTTGCCAGCGGCCTCATCGACCGCGTGAAGGCGTCGCTCGACGCGGCCGGCATCGAGCACGTGGAGCTGGGCGGCGTGCGGCCGAACCCGGAGATCGGCCTGTCGCGCGAGGGCATTGCGCTTTGCAAGGAGCACGGTATCGACTGGGTGCTGGCCGTGGGCGGCGGCTCGGTCATCGACTCGGCGAAGGCCATCGCCGTGGGCGCGCACTACGACGGCGACGTGTGGGACTTCTTCGAGACGAAGCAGCAGACGGACGACGTGCTGCCCATCGCGGTGGTGCTCACCATCCCGGCCGCCGGCAGCGAGGCGTCGAAGAACACGGTGATGAGCAACGACGAGCTGGGCCTGAAGTCGGGCTATCCGAACAACGCGCAGCGCCCGAAACTCGCGTTCATGAACCCCGAGCTCACGTTCACCTTGCCGGAGTACCAGACGGCGGCCGGCCTCACCGACATGTTCTGCCACCTGCTGGAGCGGTTCTTCGACGATGTGGGCGCCGTGCCCGTGACGGACAACCTGTGCCTCTCGCTCATGAAGACGGTGCGCGCCGAGGCGCCGCGCGTCATGGTGGAGCCCGATAACTACGATGCGCGCGCGAACGTCATGTGGGCGGGCATGCTGTGCCACCAGGGCCTCGCGGGCGTCGGCCGCCACGAGGACTGGGCCACGCACGGCCTGGAGCACGAGCTGTCCGCCCTGAACCCGGGCATCACGCACGGCGCGGGCCTGGCCGTGATGTTCCCGGCGTGGATGGAGTTCGTCTACGACGCGAACCCGGCGCGCTTCGCCTATTACGGCCGCGAGGTGTTCGGCCTGGCGCCCACGGGCGACCTGGAGGCCGACGCGCTGTCGGCCATCGACGAGACGCGCGGCTTCTTCGCCTCGCTCGGCATGCCGGTGACGCTCGACGAGCTGGGCGTGGGCGAGGACGACATCGAGCGCATGATCCCCACGCTCAAGGAGAACAAGGGCGAGCCCTTCGGCAGCTTCAAGAAGCTCACCATGGATGACGCTCGCGAGATCTATCGAATCGCACTGGCCTGACGGCCACCGCGATCGCCGACGCTGCGGCTGGCCGTGGTGCCCGATCTCGCGGCGATGCCGGAGACTCGCGTAATCCTACCCGGCTTTGCCGTGTAGGATGCGCCCGCTCGGGCGCACAGGCAGGTGGCGAACAAGCCGGGGGGCTTGTTCGCCACCTCCGCTCTCCCCACGATCTCGGGCACTACGGCAGGCCTTGCTGACTTACTGCGCCAACCAGGACGTTGCCGCTTCAACCTGCTGGCCGCTCTGTTCCTTTGGTGAAACCCCTGGAGTGGATGCCGGGGGGCGGGCGGCCTGCGGTACCATGGCCTCCATGGAAACCATCAAGCGACATGACACCGGTGCTGCCGTCGAGGACGTGCAGCAGCGCCTGGCCACCATCGGCCTGCTCGACCAGGCCGCCGTCGACGGCTCGTTCGGCGAGCAGACCGCCGCCGCCGTGCGGGCGTTCTGCATCCAGGCGGGCCTGCCCGCGGGCGAGGACGTGACCGGCAAGGTGTGGTCGACGCTCGTGGACGCCTCGTACTTCCTGGGCGACCGAACGCTGTACCTGCGCATGCCCCACTTCCACGGCCACGACGTGGAGGAGCTGCAGCAGGCGCTCGGCGCGCTCGGGTTCGCTTGCGGGGCGAACGACGGCATCTTCGGCGCGTACACGGAGCTCGCGCTGCGCAAGTTCCAGCTGAACCTGGGCTTGCCGTCCGACGGCATCGCCGGCGCGTACACGTACGCGGCCATACGCAACCTCCACCATTCCTGGGAGGGCAAGGAAGCCGTGCACGAGGCCGTGCACCTGGGCTTCGCGCGCGCGGCCGACGTGCTGGAGGGCAACGCGCTGTGCCTGTTCGGCACGCACGAGTTCACGCGCAGCGTGGCGTCGCGCATGTCGAACCTCGCGCTGGCCACCAGCCCCGCGTCCAAGATCGTGAGCGCCGACTCGCTGCTGGTGAAGCCCGATCAGGAGATGCTGCTCGTGCACATCGTGCTGGCCGAGGAGGCCACGGCCGAGGCCGTGCCGCGCGTGAGCTTCGACGACGAGGCCACGCTGCCCCTGCGCCTGGAAACGGCCATCGGCGTGGCCGACGCCGCCGCCCCGTCGCGCATCGCCGTGGAGCTGCCCGGCACCATGTGGGAGGACGCCGGCGAGGGCCGTTCCGCCCAGCACTTCGCCATCACCCTGCTCGACGCCCTCTGCTCCGCGCTCTCGTAGGTTCCGTCGGCCTGTCGGCCGCCGGAACTCCTCGACCGGCTCGGTAGCGCTTTCGCGCGCTCCTACACCGGATGGAGTAGCCAACGTGTCAGTTCGATGACGGATTTGCCGGTCGAAGCGGGGGTGCGCTAGGGGCCTTTTATACTTGCTGGCAAGCAACTTCGATGAAAGCAGGTTCATTATGGCCGACGATACGAACAACACCGAGCAGGGCATCCCCACGCCTCCCTCGTGCGACGCCCCGGATGCCCCGTCCCAACCCGTTCCACCCACGCAGCCGCAGCAGCCGCCGGCGGGCCAGCAGATGCCGCCGCAGCAGCCCTACCAGGCTCCGCAACCCGGATATCAGCCGCAGCCCCTGTACATGCCGGCGCCACTCATGCAGCTTACCGGCGGCATGAAGTTCGGCTGGTTCGTGGTGGGCGCCCTCATGGGCATCCCGGGCATCGTCATCTCGTGGCTCGTGAACGTGGACAAGCTGCCGCAGGTAAAGAGCGAGGCCCTGAAGTGGACCATCATCGGCTTCGTGGTGTGGATCGTGCTGGGCATCCTCATCAGCTTGGCGATCGGCGGCATGATCACGGCGCTGGTTGCGGGGGCCATGGGCTCGGCCGGTTCCTACGGCTACGACTACGGCTACCACGGCTCCTGGTAAGCCGGCCTGATAGGCGCCGTTCCGGCGAAACATGGAAAATCGCTTCACAACGAAGGGCCCTTCGGGGCTCTTCTCTTTTGCACGCTAAAGCGAGTGCTACAATGGTGGGCGTTTTCCACCTGCCCGCCCCGCGCGGGCTCGCACGGCCCACCGCAAACCAAGGAGCAACCCATGCCACGTCCCATGACCATGGCGGAGAAAATCCTCGCCGCCCATGCGGGGCTCGACGAAGTGGAGCCGGGTCAGCTGATCGAATGCGATCTCGACCTCGTGCTGTCCAACGACGTCACCGCCCCCATCGCCGTCAAAGAATTCCGCAAGATCGGCGTCGAGAAGGTGTTCGATCCTACGAAGATCGCCCTCGTGCCCGACCACTACGTTCCCAACAAGGACATCAAGAGCGCCGAGCAGGCCAAGATCGTGCGCGACTTCGCGCGCGAGCAGGGCATCACCCATTACTACGAGGTGGGCTGCATGGGCGTCGAGCACGCGTTGCTTCCCGAGCAGGGCGTCGTCGGCGCGGGCGACCTCATCATCGGCGCGGACAGCCACACCTGCACGTACGGCGCGCTGGGCGCGTTCGCCACGGGCGTGGGCTCCACCGACGCCGGCGTGGGCTACGCCACCGGCAAGGCGTGGTTCAAGGTGCCCGAGTCGCTGTTGTTCAAGATCGAGGGCGAGCTTGCCCCCGGCGTCACCGGCAAGGACGTCATCCTGCACATCATCGGCATGATCGGCGTGGACGGCGCGCTCTACCAGGCCATGGAGTTCACCGGCAGCGCTATTCGGACCATGGGCATGGACGAGCGCATGAGCATCTCGAACATGGCCATCGAAGCGGGCGGCAAAGCCGGCCTCATCGAGGTCGACGACGTGACGCGCGCCTATATGGACGGCCGCACCGAGCGCCCCTACACCGAGTACCACTCCGACGCCGATGCGACGTACGCGAAGGTGTACGAGATCGACGCCGCCTCCATCGTGCCCACCGTGTCGTTCCCGCACCTGCCGTCGAACACGCGCCCGGCCGCCGAGGCGCGCGACGTCAAGATCGACCAGGCCGTCATCGGTAGCTGCACGAACGGCCGCATCGTCGACATGCGCCAGGCCGCCGATGTGCTGCGCGGGCGCACTGTCCATCCCGACGTGCGCTGCATCGTGATCCCCGCCACGCAGGCCGTGTACCGCCAGTGCATGGAGGAAGGCCTCATGGACGTGTTCCTCGACGCGAACTGCGCCGTGTCCACGCCCACGTGCGGTCCCTGCCTGGGCGGCTACATGGGCATCCTCGCCGCCGGCGAGCGCGCCATCGCCACGACGAACCGCAACTTCGTCGGCCGCATGGGCGACCCCACGAGCGAGGTCTACCTGTCCTCGCCGGCCATCGCCGCGGCGAGCGCGGTGCTCGGCCACATCGGCCTGCCGGAAGACTTGGACTAGGAGGGACTGCGACCATGCAATTCAAAGGAACCGCGCACCGGTACGGGCGCGACATCGATACCGACGTCATCATCCCGGCCCGTTATCTTACCACGTCCGATCCGGCCGAGCTGGCGAAGCACTGCCTCGAGGACCTCGACACGTCGTTCATCGAACGCGTGCAACCCGGCGACATCATCGTGGCCGACGAGAACTTCGGCTGCGGCTCGTCGCGCGAGCACGCGCCCATCGCCATCAAGGCGGCCGGCGTCGACGTGGTCATCGCCAAGAGCTTCGCGCGTATCTTCTACCGCAACTCCATCAACACGGGCCTCGCCATCATGGAATGCCCCGAAGCGGTGGACGCCATCAGCCAGGGCGATGTGGTGAACGTGGACGCCGACGCGGGCGTCATCGTGAACGAGACGACGGGCCAGACCTTCGAGGCCCAGCCGTTCCCCCCGTTCATCCGCGAGATCATCGAAGCCGGCGGCCTGATCAACCGCACGAAGGCGAAGCTGGGGAAGTAGATTCGCACGCAATGCCCGTTCGCTTTGCTTTGCGTAAGGAGAATGGCGGATATTTGAGCAGAAATCACCAGATTGTTGCACATTTTTGCATCTGACGGTGTTTCTTCTCAGCCACTCGCCAAAGATGAGAGCATTTTCGCAGGTCGCTACAAGCTGATTGTGCGAGATGCTCTCGAAGCTGCAACAAACTGGTGATTTTTGTGCAATCGCGGCCCCTTTGCCATGCCCCAAGGGGTCACCGAGGTGCTTTTGCTGAAAACCTATATCCGAAAGAAGATGTCATGACCAAGAACTACCAAATATGCCTGCTTCCCGGCGACGGCATCGGCCCCGAGATCATCGCCGAGGGCGTCAAGGTGCTGGACGCGGTGGGCGCGAAGTACGACACGGCGTTCGCCTACACCGAGGCGCTGCTGGGCGGGTGCGCCATCGATGCGACGGGCACTGCGCTGCCGGACGAGACGCTGCGCGCGGCCGAAGCCTCCGACGCCGTGCTGCTGGCGGCCGTCGGCGGCCCGAAGTGGGACACCACCGATCCGTCGAAGCCGCGTCCGGAGCAGGGCTTGCTGGGCATCCGCAAGGCGCTGGGCCTGTACACGAACCTGCGCCCCGTGCAGATATTCGCCGCGCTAGCCGACGCATCCACGCTCAAGCCCGAGATCGTGGACGGCGTGGACATGATGATCGTGCGCGAGCTGACCGGCGGGTTGTACTTCGGCCGCCGCGAGCGTTTCTACGACGAAGAGGGCTGCGGCACGGACGGCGCGGCGGGCCAGCGCGCCTACGACACGCTCGAGTACCGCGAGTACGAGGTGGAGCGCATCGCGCGCCAAGCCTTCGGGGCCGCGCGCAAGCGCCGCAACAAGGTGACGAGCGTCGACAAGGCGAACGTGCTGGAGACGAGCCGCATGTGGCGCGAGATCGTGCACCGCATCCACGACGAGGAGTACCCCGATGTGGAGCTCGAGGACCTGCTCGTCGACAACACGGCCATGCAGCTCATCAACCGCCCGGCCGACTTCGACGTGGTGGTGACCGAGAACATGTTCGGCGACATCCTCTCCGACGAAGCCGCGCAGATCACCGGCTCGCTCGGCATGCTGGCCAGCGCCAGCCTCGGCGACGGCACCGCGCTCTACGAGCCCAGCCACGGCAGCGCGCCCGACATCGCGGGGAAGGGCATCGCGAACCCGCTCGCGCAGATCCTGTCCGTCGAGATGATGCTGCGCTACAGCTTCGACCTGGGCGAGGCCGCCGACGACATCCGCCGTGCCGTGACCGCCGTGCTCGACGAGGGCTGGCGCACCGGCGACATCAAGGGGCCGGGCACACCGGCCGACAAGGTGGTCGGCACCGCCGCCATGGGCGACCTCGTGGTGGAGCGCCTGTAGACGGAACGCGGCCCGGCAGATCGGCAGGTCTGGCGGTGCAGCAGGCATGGACAGGGCGGGGCCCGATCTGGCGGCAGATCGGGCCCCGTTTTTCGTTATGCCAGGGTCGGATGTTTCACGTAAAACATCCGTTCGTGTGCTAGCCGTTGGGCTACGCCTTAGGAGCGCGAGCCAGGTCGGCCTTCGTCACGTCATCGGGCAGTCCCGCCTTCGGCATGTCGAGCGTGCCCTCCTTTTCGCGACGATGCAGGTCGCGCAGCATGAAGGCCGCCACGACGACGAAGGCGCTGCCGCCGATGATGCCGACGGGCAGGGGGCCGACGAAGGGGTTGCCGCCCGTCACCGAGAACAACAGCGCCGCGCTCACGAAGCCGTTGATCGCTCCGTGGCCGATGGCCGCCGCCAGACAGCTGCCCGTGCGCACGGTGACGTACGTGAGGAAGATGCCGACGACGATGCAGAACAGGCACATGGCCGCTATGCCGCCGATGGGCCAGGTGGGATAGCCGGTGCCGTAGTTATGCCCGATGATGGTGAGCGGTGCGTGCCAGAGCCCCCAGATGACGCCCGTGACCAGCAGCGTGGGGACGATGCGCAGATGCGTTGACACCTTCGGCACGAGGTAGCCGCGCCATCCCCATTCCTCGCCGAACGTCGTGAAGATGTTGAGCACGGGCGCTAGGAAGATGGCGAACGGTAGCTGAGCGAGCAGCATCATGGTGATGGTATCGGCGGGCAGCTCGGCGCCGGTCGCCGCTGCCTGTTGCTGCGTCGAGGCGACGAAGGCGCTCATGGAAGGGTCGAAGTCCTGCGGGAACACGAGGAAGTACACGGCTGCGCCGATGACGGACAGGACGGCCGGCCCGAACCAGGCGACGGCGAACCACGGAAGCGACTTCTTGAACCCGCGCGGTTTGACGACGCTGTTCTTGAACCCCTCCCGTGTGACGAGGCGCGTTACGATCACGCCGATGGTGGGGAAGAACATGGCCGCCCCGGTGACGAACTGCGCCGCGACCGGCGGGATGCCGGTGAGCGCCCCCGACGACGCCGGGTACACCACCCCGAACTCGTACGCCCATGTCAAGGCGAAGGTGACCGCCAAAAAAATCGCTATGCGCCTCATGGTCGTGCTCCCCTTCTCTCTTCATCGCCGGGGTGCTTCACGCGAAGTGTCAGTTCGTGCAAACGGATGTTTCGCGTGAAGCACCCCGGCGTGCGAGCGTATGCTTCCGAGCAATCGATCGCAAATACGCCCCTTGCATCTTTGTTCCATCTGTTATAGCATAAATATAACAAACAGGCAAGTAAAGGAAAATCGGCATGGCATCTCCGGTATTGTCAGTCAACCATGTGGTGAAGAAGTTCGGTGCGAAGCGCGCAGTGGATGACGTGACCCTCGACGTCATGCCGGGGGACATCTTCGGCTTCGTCGGTCACAACGGCGCAGGCAAAACCACGCTCATCCGCGCCATCGTGGGCGTCACGGGCTTCGACGAAGGCGACATCCGCATTGCCGGGCAATCGGTGCGCACCGACGCGCTCGCTTGCAAGCGCGTCACGGCCTATGTGCCCGACAACCCCGACATCTACGAGTTCCTCACGGGCATCCAGTACCTGAACTATATCTCGGACATCTTCCAGGTGCCCGCCGACGTGCGCGAGGCCCGCATTCGGCAGTGTGCCGATCGCTTGGACCTCACCTCCGCATTGGGCGACCTCGTGTCCTCGTACTCTCATGGCATGCGTCAGAAGCTCGTGCTCATCGGCGCGCTCGTGCACGAGCCAACGCTGCTTGTGCTGGACGAACCCTTCGTCGGCCTCGATCCCGAGGCGTCCTTCCAGGTGAAGGAGATGCTCCGCGAGCTGGCCGACGGAGGCGCGGCCGTGTTCTTCTCGAGCCACGTGCTGGAAGTGGTGGAGAAGCTCTGCGACAAGGTGGCCATCATCAAGCAGGGGCAGTTGCGGGCGTGCGGTCGCACGGCCGAGGTTGTGGGCGACGAGAGCCTGGAAGACGTGTTCCTCGACATGATCGACCGCAGCGCGGCCGCTTCGGCCGCCGGCGCGCGGTAGGGGGCGGTAAGCATGCGCTCGTTCATCCTTCTGCTGAAAATCCAGCTGTTGGGGCTTTTCGGCATCAACAAGACGCTGCACGCCGACCCGGCTAAGGCGAGGCGCACCTTGGCGCTCGATGCGTTGGCCGTGGCGGCCATCGTGCTATTCGCCGCGGCGTACTCGTCGGGCGTCGCGCAGGCGCTCGTGCAGATGGGGCTGCCCGAGGCCATCCCGCTTGTCGCGGTGCTCGTGGGCGCCGTTGCCGGCGCGGTGGCGGCGTTCCTCAAGACGAACGGCGTGCTGTTCAGCTTCAAGGACTACGATCTGGTGATGTCGCTGCCGGTGCCCACCTCGTCGGTGGTGCTCTCGCGCATCGCGTCGCTGTACGCCATGAGCTTGGCGTTCGGTCTGCTGGCGATGGTTCCGGCGTTCGCCGTGTACGCGGCGAACGCAAGCGTGACCGCGGCGGGCGTCGCGTGCATGGCGCTTTCGGTGGTGCTGGCGCCACTGCTTCCGCTGGCCGTGGCCATCGTGCTGGCGGTGCTCATCGCCGCGGTGTCGGCGCGCTTCAAGCATGCGAACGTCGTGGTGATCGTGCTTACTCTGGCGGCCACGCTCATCGCGGTGTTCGGATCACTGGCGTTCTCGTCGCAGGCCGACGACATGGCGGCCATGACGGCGCTCGGCACCGAGCTCGTGGCCCAGCTTGCTGCCGCATTTCCCCCGGCGGCATGGGCGACGGCCGGCATCGTGGAGGGCGATCTCGGGCAGTTCCTGGCGTTCGCCGCCGTGAACCTCGTGGCGGCGTGCGCGGTGCTTGCGCTCGTCGTGCGCCTGTTCGTGCCGGTAAACTCGATGCTCATGTCATCGCGCCCTCGTGGGACGTTCTCTTTCGACGGCAAGGGTGCTGCGGCGGCGAAGGCGGGCTCCCCGCTGCGGGCCCTCATGGCGAAGGAGGTGCGCCTTCTCGTGGCCACGCCCATCTACTTCATGAACGCCTGCATCGGCTATGTGCTCGTGCTGGTGGCGGCCATCGCCGTGGCGGCGGGGACGCTCACGGGCGCGCTTTCGCTCGACCTGCTGCCGCCCGAGCTGGCCCCTGCCATCGGGCTCGTGCTCCCGTGGGGCCTGGCGTTCTTCTGCAGCATCTCGTCCACCACGGCCGCGTCGGTGTCGCTCGAGGGCTCTTCGCGCTGGCTCATGCTGACGGCGCCCGTGCCGCCGTCGACCGTGCTGTGGTCGAAAGCGGCGGTGAACCTGGCGATCGGCCTGTCGTTTTTGCTGGTCTCGGCCGTGCTCGTGGCAGTTTCGCTGCCGCTCGACGCGCTGTCCGTCGCCGCGCTGTTCGCGGTGCCGTCGGCATCGTGCCTGCTGGCCACGAGCTTGGGTCTGGCTATGGATGCCCGTCGGCCGCGCTACGACTGGACCACCGTGTACGAGCCGGTGAAGCGCGGCATGCCGGTGTTCGTGGTTGTCTTCGCCGGCATGGGCCTCGTGGCGGTGGGCATGGCGGCGGCGTTGTTCCTGGGCCAGGCGGGATCGCTGCTGGCGGCGTGCGCGGTGGCTGCGGTGTCGGCCGCGCTCTACCGCAGCACGGCGAAACGCGGGCTTTCCGCGTGAATCGGCGCAGGAGGCGGAAGCATCATCGAAGAGAGGGCGAAAGGCGGTATCATGGGAGCAAGGGAAAACGGGACGCGCAATCGGGGCACGGTGCTCGAAGGACGCAGCGGGCTCGTGGCGGCAATCGCGCTGGGAATCGCGGCAGTCGCGTTGGCCGTAGCCCAGTGGGTGCTGCTGCCTGAACAGGTGGCGACGCACTTCGGCATCACGGGAGACGTGAACGGTTGGTCGCCGAAGTGGTTCCCCGTCCTGCTTTCAGCGGGCCTGGGGCTGTTCGGCTCGGTGTGGCTGGGCGTTTCGCGCGAGAAGCTGGGGCTGCTGTTGGCCGGCATCGGCTTGCTGATCGGGGTCATCGACCTCGCGGTGAACGGGTTGCTGATGTAGCGAAGGAGGGAGCCGTAATGATCATCCGCATTGACCAGAAGGCGGAGGAGCCGCTGTACCTGCAGATTCGCAGCCAGATCATCGCGGCCATCGCGCGCGGCGAGCTGGTTCCCGGCGCCGCGCTGCCATCCGTGCGGTCGCTCGCCAGCGACTTGGGAATCAACCTGCACACGGTGAACAAGGCTTACGCGGTGCTGCGCGACGAGGGCTACGTGCTCATGCGCGGCCGCAGCGGCGCCTACATCGCCGACCCCTGCGAGGACGATCGGGCCGATCGTGCGCAGATCGAGCTGGCGAAGATGGAGGACAGCCTGTTCGAGCTCGCGCTCGCACACCGGGCGCGCGGCGGCACGCGCGGCGAGTTTCTGGAATGCGCGAGCGCCCAGGCTGCCCGCGCCTACGCCGCCCTCGAGCGCGCCGATGCCGACCCCGTGCTATCCACCCAGGCTGCGCGGGCGGCCGGAGCCGGCAGGCTTCCCATCGAGGCCGGTTTCGCCCCTGCTTGCGGAAAGGACGCGTGACGCGCCCATGGAGGGAAACGCAACCGAGTTCGCTGCGACGATGCTTGCCTTCACCGTCGCGCTCGTGCCCTTGACGGGCATCATGACCATCGTAACGCCGTTCCTCATGAGGCGTGGCGAGGTGTTCGCCGTCACCGTGCCCGACACGGCGGCGCACGACCCCTACCTGCGTCGGCTCAAGCGGTGCTACGCCCTGATCATGTCCGCTCTTACCGCCGTGCTCACCGCGGTAGGCGCTTTCGGGGCGTTCACGGGCGATGCCGGTTTGGCGTTGGCCGTACTGTGCGTGGGCATGCTGCTGCTGTGCGTCGGAAGCTATGGCCTCATGCTGTATTTCCGGGCGAAGGTGCAGTCCTACAAGAAGGAGCAGGGCTGGCAGGCCAGCGCACGTGAGTCGGTGGCCGTGGTGGGCGACGCGCCCGTGCCGCGCGCGGTCTCGCTCAAGTGGAACCTGCTGTACCTGCCCGTCATTGCCGTGACGCTGGCCATCGGCGCCGTCGGGTACGCGCAGATGCCCGACTTGATCCCGCAGCACATGAACTTTCAGGGCGAGGTGACGGAGTACATGGAGAAAACCCCGTTCACCATACTGGTTCCTGCGCTCATTGTGGCGTTCGTGGCGGCCTGCATGGCGTTTGCGCACTGGACCATCCTGCGCTCGAAGAGGCCGTCGAACCCGTCCGCACCTGCCACCTCGGCGCTGGCCTACGGCATGTTCGCGCGCGCCCAGAGCATCTTGCTGGTGGCAGGCGGCCTGGCTCTCAGCCTGCTGGGCCCCGTCATGGAGCTTTCGTTCATCGGCGTGATAGGGTTGGAGCAGGCAGGCGTGTTCGTGGTGGCCTTGGCGCTGGTGATAGTGGTGGGCTCCATCGTTATCAGCCTGGTTTACGGCCAGGGAGGCTCTCGCGTGTTCTCGCGCATGGCCGCTTCCGAAAGGCTGCTGGCCGACGACGACGAACACTGGAAGCTGGGCGTGTTCTACTACAATCCCGACGACGCCAGCCTGTTTCTGCCCGAGCGCTTCGGCATCGGTTGGACCATGAACTGGGCCCGTCCTGCTGTCTGGGCTATCATGCTTGCCGGTCTCGTGCTCACGGTGGCTTTCGTGGTGGTCGTGATGATGCTGATGTAAGGAGGCACGGAAGGTCGGTTGGAAGAGGAAGGTCCTTTCGGACGGGTTGAACCTCGCTCTTGAGGGCGGCAATGCGTCGAATGCGGGAACCGGGCGCCTTGGCTCGAAAAGCGCCGAAAGCCCTCATCGCCGACGACGGCGTTCCCCGCCTGGTATTCCTACAGGTTGTCTTCCAGGTCCATCTGCATGAGGGCCACGTTCTCGCGCAAGCGCTTGTACGAGGCGCGGGGTAGCGATCCGTCCTCGTACCTCGACTGGATGGCCTCGAGTTCGAGCCGCAGGCCCTCGCGCTTGATATCCGCCGCTTTGTCCACGGAGGTGGCGATTGCGGTGATGGAAGGGTTCGCTGCACGTGCCGTCTGCACGAGGCGCTGGTATTCCAGCAAGAGCGCGCTTAAGTGCTCGGCAGGTTCCTCGGACGTCGGGGAGGCCAGTTCCGCCTTCAGCTTCTCTATGACATGCTCGTTGCTGTGAACGCGGAGGTCGCGCTCGGCCTGGACGCGCTCGGCAAGGTCGTCCCCGGGCAGTGCCTCAACGAGCCGGTGCCAGCCCGCATGCGCGAGCGTGCGCAGGCGCAGGTAGACGATCTGCAGCGATATGCGGTCGGCATGGTGCTTCAACAAGTTCTCCGTGCGCGAGAGGCGCTTGAGGTATCGGTATCCTGCCAGCTCGTCGACTTCTTCGCGTTCTAGAAGACCGAGCACGAAGTCGTGCTCCCATCGGTTTGCCCGAAGACGCAGCGGGGTCATGGACTCGTTCGTTAGGTCGCTCTTGTTCTTCAAATGCGCGATGCGCTCGTTGTAGGCGCGGATGACCATCTGGGTGGCGGCACGGTTCTCGCTGGTCTGGCGCGCAGTCAGCTCTTCCACTACCGAGCGGAGCATCTCGATGCTGGCCTGCTCTTCGTCGAATCGCTCTTCGTCGTCGGATTCTTTCTTCGGGGCTATCAGCGGCACCACGAACGTTGCCAGCAGCATGGTTACCACGATTACGCCGCATGCCAGGAACAGCAGCAGCTCACGTTGGGGGATGGAGAACGGTATGGTGAACGCCACGGCCAGCGTGATGGTGCCCTTCGGCCCGGCCAAGGTCATGATGGCCGTTGACCGCAGCTCGTCGATGGTCATGCGGCCGGTGCGCTGCCGGTGGAGCCGTTCCATGGCGAACACCCATACGAAGCGGACGGCGAGCATGAGCGCCGTGATACCCAGGATGTAGCCAATGAGCACGCCGTTGTCGATGGTGACGTTCTCCCAGGTGCGCTGCATGGCGCGGGGGAGCTGTGTGCCCAGGAGCACGAAGACGATGCCGTTGAGGGCGAAGGCCAGCACGCGCCAGACGCTTGTCGACACGATGTTCATGCGCGACACGGAAGGTCCGATGGTGCGCGGCGACACGACGTTCAGAATGCCGGCAGCCACCACGGCGATGATGCCGCTCGTGCCAAGGGCGTTGGCCACGAGGTACACGATGAACGGCACGAACACCTCGAACAGCACATGGAACGTCGTGTTCTCGAGCCCCCACGAACGCACGCGTCGCACGATGAAGTTGCCCAGGTAGCCCAGCGCCACGCCCACGAGGATGCCGCCTAGGAAGGCGAAGAAGAAGTTCGCCGTGGCACCGACGAGCGAGAACGTGCCCGTGACGGCGGCGGCGATGGCGAACTGGAACGACACGATGCCCGAGGCGTCGTTTATGATGGACTCGCTTTCCAGGATGTTGCGGGATCGCGCGGGAATCTTCACCTGCTTGGCCAGGGAGGCGACGGAAACGGCGTCAGTCGGCCCGAGCGCCGCGCCCAAGGCGAACGCCGCGGCCAACGGGATTGAGGGCACCAGCCATTTGACGGCGAATCCCACGATGAGCGCCGAGGCGATGACCAGCCCCACGGCCAGCGACAGCACGGGGCGCTTGTTTTCCCAGAGGGCCTGCTTGTCGAGGTTCTTGGCCTCGTCGTACAGAAGTGGGGCTATGAGCAGAACCAAGAACAGGTTCGGATCGAGATCGATGTTGATCTGCGTGCCCATCACCACGGCGATGGCCAGGCCCAGCCCGATCTGGATGAGGGGCGACGACACCTTGGGCACGAGCTGGTCGATGACGGACGAGAGCAGCACCGCTGCCAGCATCAGCAGGGAGAGTTCGAGGAGTTCCACTGAAACGCCTCCTTCGGAAATGTTCGGGCTCGTTTTTATTGTAACGTAACCGTTCGTTGACGCCGCCGGCGTACGTGCAGTTTTGCGAATGGGAACGCCGTACCCGCACAGTTTCGCTATCATGGGAGCGAACGTGCGAATGCGAAGGATGGATACATGGCGTTTCTGCTGGGTTGCGAGAAGGTGCGGGTGGAATTCCCCACGAAGACGGTGTTCGACAGCGTGTCTCTGGGCGTGGAGGAGGGCGACCGCATTGGCATCGTGGGCCGCAACGGCGACGGGAAGTCCACGCTGCTGAACCTGCTGGCCGGCACGTTGGACCCCGACGACGGGCGCGTGCTGAAGAACGGCACGGTGCACGTGGGGGTGCTGGGCCAGGCCGACGCGCTGTCCGACGACGACACCGTCGAGCGCGCCGTGGTGGGCGACCTGCCGGAGTATCAGTGGGCGGGCGACGCGCGCATCCGCGACATCATCGCGGGGCTGGCCTCGGACATACCGTGGGACGCGCGCGTGGGCACGCTGTCCGGCGGGCAGCGCCGCCGGGTGGACCTTGCGCGGCTGCTCATCGGCGACTGGGACGTGCTGGCGCTCGACGAGCCAACGAACCACTTGGACGTGCGTGCCATCACCTGGCTGGCGGAACATTTGAAGACGCGTTGGAGGCAGGGCGCAGGTGCGCTTTTGGTGGTGACTCACGACCGCTGGTTCCTCGACGAGGTGTGCACGCGCATGTGGGAGGTGCACGACCGCGTGGTCGACCCGTTCGAGGGCGGCTTCTCGGCCTACATCATGCAGCGCGTGGAGCGCGACCGTTTGGCGGCGCTGGCCGAGCAGAAGCGTCAGAACGACCTGCGCCGCGAGCTGGCCTGGCTCTCGCGCGGGGCGCGGGCGCGCGCGACAAAGCCGAAGTTCCACGTGGCCCTGGCCCAGGAGCTCATCGCCGACGTTCCGCCGCTGCGCAACGAGCTGGAGCTCAAGCGCATGGCCATGGCGCGCCTGGGCAAGCAGGTGGTGGACTTGGAGCACGTGACCGTGCGCTTCAACGGCGGGGACGGCTCCGGCCGCGCCGTGCTGGACGACGTGGACTGGATCATCGGCCCCGGCGACCGCTACGGCATCGTCGGCGAGAACGGCGCGGGCAAAACAACGCTTCTGCGGGTGGTCCAAGGTTTGCAGAAGCCCAGCGCCGGCCTGGTGAAGATAGGTAAAACGGTGCGCTTCGCCGTACTGTCGCAGCATTTGGACGACCTGGCGCGCTTCGGCGACGACCGCGTGCGGCAGGTGGTGGGCCGCTACAGCCGCCGCACCATGCTCGACGGCAAGGAGATGACGCCGGGCCAGCTGCTGGAGAAGCTGGGCTTCACGCGCGCCGACCTGAACGAGCCCGTGAGCGATCTGTCGGGCGGCCAGAAGCGCCGGCTGGCGCTCATGCTCATCCTGCTGGACGAGCCGAACGTGCTCATCCTCGACGAGCCGGGCAACGACCTGGACACCGACATGCTGGCCTCGGTGGAGGACCTGCTGGACGGCTGGCCGGGCACGCTGCTGCTGGTCACGCACGACCGCTACCTTATGGAACGTGTGACCGACCACCAGTTCGCCCTGCTTGACGGCAAGCTGCGCCACCTCCCTGGTGGCGTGGACGAGTACCTGCGGCTGACGGAACGCGCGACCGGTGCCTCCCAGGGTGCCCAAAGCGGCCGCGCATCCGGTGACCTTTCCTCTCGGACGGCCGATCGCGTCGTAGGCCAAAGACCCCAGCGCGCCGCCGATCAGGGTGACTCCGAAGTCGAAGGCGCCTCCGGACCCCGTCTCACCGGCGGCGAGATTCGCACGCTGCGCAAGCTCATGCAGTCGAACGAGCGCAAGACGGAGACGCTCAACGGCAAGATAGAGGACGTGCGCGCCCAGATGGCCGCCGCCGATCCGAGTGACTTCACTGCTCTCGGCGATTTCCAAGCGCAGATCAACGACTTGCAATCCCAAGTGGGCGCCCTTGAGGAAGAGTGGCTCGAAGCCGCCGAGAAGCTAGGCGAGTAGCATGCCCTCGGAAGCCGTGCGCGCCGCCGACGAGCCGGCTGGCAAGCCTGCGGTGAAGCGGCCGCTTCGCCGTCGCTCGTGCTTCCGGCCGAGCTGGCGTGGGCGGTCTACTTCCTGCTCATCCCCTTGGGCGTGGCTGCCATGGCGCATGCCGACGTGGGCCTCGTGCCGGCCGCCGCGCTGCCGTTCGCGCTCAACGCCATAGCGCCCCAGGTGAGCTACGGCGTGTGGTACGTCGTGTTCCAGATCGGGCTCATCGCCGTCCTGTGCGCTGTTCGGCGGACGCTCGACTGGCGCTACCTCGTGTCGTTTCTGGTCTGCGCTGTGGGCGGGGTGCTCATCGACTTCAACGGGTCGTGGATGAACGACCTGTTCCCAGTAGAGTCGCTTGCGCTGTCGTGCCTGTGGTTCGTCGGCGGTTTCGCCGTCGTGGCCGTGACCGTGTACTTCTGCACGCGCTGCCAGCTGCCCGTCATGCCCATCGACACGTTTCCGCGCGATCTGTGCGCGGCCATCGGCCAGTCTTACGCCCGCGTGAAGGTATGGTTCGACGTCGTGACGCTGCTCGCAACCTGCGCTATCGGCCTTGTCGGCGGCGGTGCGCTGTTCGGCATCAACGTGGGCACGGTCGTGTCCGCCTTGCTCATGGGCCGATCGATCGGCCTTGTCCAGCGCATCATGGACAAGCGCGTGGCCTATCGCAAGCACCTGCCGCTCTAGGGGGGACGGAAGGGCGCAGGCGGTGCTGCGGGACGGCGCCGCATTCCTTCCGTCCGAAACGGCGCTTGCCCTCTAGAGCGGCGCTACTTCCATGCGGGCTGGTCGGGGGAGCCTTCCGGCTGCTCGGGACCGCGCGCCCAGGGGTCTTCCTTGGCGTCGGCCTGCGCGTACTTCAGCCAGGCGTCCTCCTGCTTCGCTTCGGCGATCCAGTCGTCCTGCGACTTGCCCAACACGCTGCCGACCATCCACACGATGCCGCACAGGATGCCACCCACCATGAACGCGATCCAGCTGACGGCGAACCCACCCTGACCGGCGCGGATGGCGTCCTTCAGGGCGTGCTTGTCGAGACCATCCCAGCCGCCCACCTGGTCGAACAGCGGCACGAGGCCCCAAACCAGGAACACGATCAGGGCGAGCAACATGATACAGCCGCAGATCACGCCCATGACGCGCTCGGCGCGCACCCGCTCGGGCGACTTCACCACGGCGGTAGGCGGCAGATCAGCGCCGAGGTTCTGGCGGTGGGCGATGTAGGTGAGCTCGGACAGCTCGTACTTCGACTTCTGCATGGTAGCCCAGATGAGCGTGCCCACGGCGACGGCGAGGACGAACATGAACGGTGCGACGATCAGTTCGTCCAAACGGATGCCACGCACGAGATCGAGCGAGCTGTCGTCAGGCGAGAGACCGATGAGCATGATCACGTCGAGCAGGATAAGTCCCACGCCGCCGGCGATGAGCAGGGGGAAGCGACGGCTGAACCGCTCGAGAACATCGGCGGCGTAGCGCGGCTCGATGGCGGGGTTGCGGCGCTTGAACTCGCCATGGTTAAGGCTGCCCACGATGAGGGCGACCACGCCCACCACCACGAACGACAAGAGCGCGACAGTCTGGATGTTGCTCGGCCATCCGAGGGCGTCTAGGAGCACCTGCACGCCCACGCCCATGAGGATGCACGCCACCCCGAGCGCTATCGATAGGTCGAAGCGGTTCATATGGTGGTCGTAGCGCTCGGTGTCGTTCTCCTTCGCCACGTGCACGCTTCCGCGCATGAGGTCGTCGAGGTTCGTGTGGAACAGGTCACAGAGCGCCAGCAGCTTATCCATCTCGGGATAATTCGTACCGGCTTCCCATTTGCTGACGGTTTGGCGCGACACGCCCAGCTGCTCGGCAAGGCCCTCCTGCGTCACGCCGTAATGCTGGCGCAGGTAGACGAGGTTGTCGGCGAAGCTCATGGTAGGTTCCTTTCGTTGTTGGTAGGTATCATACCCGAACGGTGCGGCAGCGAAGTTGTGGTGTGCGATCTCGCCGCTTCGGGCAGGGCGCGAACGACGGGCCCGATTGGATTCGTCGTTCGCACGCTGCCTTTCCGTGGCGGGCGAGTGTGCCAGCCCTCCGTGGTGGAGCGGGCTGGCCTGCGTTCCGCATGCACTCCCTTTCGGTGCTTCTATCATGCGGTTGCAGGGCCGCCCGCTCCACCACTTTGATGGTGCGTTTTGCTTTTTTTCGCGCACGCTGAGGTTGCGGAAGCTATGAGCTGGGGTTTTACTAAGCTTTGTCGTGGCGCTTTCATCCGGCGGCAAGCGCTCGGCGACGCATTCTGCCGCCACAGGAGGCACCCTATTTGGTATGGTGCAGAAAACGGTGCGAAAAACGGGTGGCGAAAGAGAGCCGCGAAAGGGATGGTCGCATGGCAAAGTCGGAGCCGAGCATGGAGTTGAACGTGGAGCAGGTGCGGAACTTCAGGCTTCACGCGCACCATCTGGACACGTTCTACGATAAGGCCGATGTGCTCGCGGCGGTCGGCGTCTGCGGCATGCAGAACACGCCGCCCGGTGCGTGGGAAGCTGCGCTCTTCAACCGCGTGCCCGCGTGCAAGGCGGCCGACCGCGATCGCCTGCTGCTGGAGGAGCGCTCGCTCGTGCAGGCGTGGAGCTTCCGCGGCACTCCCGTCGTGTTTCCGACGGCCGACAGCGCCGCGTTCCTGTCGGCGCTTGCGGCGGAGGGCGGAGAACCCTGGATCTACACGCGGGGCATCGGGCTGGTGCTCGACTTTCTGGGCGTGGGGTTCGACGAGCTGCTGGTCTTGCTGGAGCAGGTCATGCCACAGCTGGACGGGCGGACGGTGACCGGCAAGACATCGCTCGACCAAACGCTGGCCGCGTGGATGGAGCCTCTTCTGCCCGTGCAGAAACGCTCCTTGTGGAACGAGCCGTCGATGTACGGCAGCCCCGACAAGCAGACGGTGGGCGGCGCAGCGGTGTCGTTCCTGCTGCGACCCTGCTCCTTCAAGGGTCTGGTGGTGTTCGGTGCGCGCGAGAGCGCAAGCCCCACGTTCACATCGTACCGCTCCTGGCTCGGCCGCCCCTTGGCGCCCGACGCGGACGCGTCCCGCAAACTCGTGCGGAAGTTCATCCACTGCTACGGGCCGACCACGGCCGACCGGCTGGCCGCGTGGTTGGGATGCTCCGGTGCTCAGGCGCGCCGCCTGTGGAAGGCTGCGGCCGACGAAATGGAGCCGGTGACGTTTCTGGGCAAGAAGGCTTTTGTGCTGTCCGCCGACCGGGAGCGGCTGCTCGCGCCGCAGTCGCTCGAGCGCGAGCTGCTGTTGTTAGCCGCGCACGACCCCTACCTCGACCAGCGCGACCGCGTCGTACTGCAACCGGACAAGGCGCTGCAGCGTCGGATATGGCGCACGGTGGCCAACCCGGGCGCCCTCGTGTACCGCGGCGAGGTGGTGGGAACGTGGACCGGCAAGAAGAGGGGCGCTGGCCTTGAGGTGCAGGCGAACTGGTGGACCGACGCCGTCGACGGCCGGAAGGTGCGCGCCCTCGCCGAGCAGTACGCCGCCTTCCGCGGTCTGGAGCTCACGGCGTTCGAGGGGTAACCCCCGGCCGTTCATTTGAAAGGGGAGTCTCGTTTACGGCGGATAGCAAGCGCAGCTGCTCTTTCATAAGAACGGCACCGCGGAAGGATGCTTGAGCGATCTTCGTTGCGGTGCCTCATGTTGCAGAGGGGCTTTTGCCTTTCTAGTTGTCGGCTTGTTCAAATTCCTGCAAAGTCTCGGTGGAGACACGGTGCCAAGCGGAAGTGGGCCGTACAATGGCCGAGAAAGCGGAAGCGGCGCGGCGTTCATTGGATGGTGGCGGGGTGTGCAGCGGGCAGCGTGGGATTCCGACGGCGAATTCCTGCGATGGCTCGTTTTGGCGATTGCCGACTCAGGCGGCGACAACCCTTCGCCCTTCGCACGGCCGCACCTCAACAAAGGAGGTTCCCATGCTCAAGCTCATCGCCAGCGACATGGACGGCACCATGCTCGACGCGAACGAGTGCGTGCCCGACGGCACGTACGAGCTCATCCTGCGCCTGCGGGAGAGGGGCGTGCGGTTCGCTGCCACGTCGGGGCGGCGCTTCGACACGCTGTGCGAGCTGTTCGAGCCCATCGTGGACCGCATGGACTTCGTGGCGTCGAACGGCGCGCAGGTCATCGTGGAGGGCGAGCTGGTTGACCTCGAGGTGTTCTCGCATGCGGCCGTGAAGCGGCTGGCGCGGGTGGTGAATATGTTCGACACCATGCACCTGGCGCTGTTCGACGAGACGCGCAGCTACCTCCTGGACGACGAGGCGCGCTTCGAGCGCGAGGTGGACAAGAACCTGCCGAATCCTGTGCGCGTGTATGCGGTGCCGTCGCCCCAGGTGAGCATCTTGAAGGCGTCGGTGTACTGCGACGAGGACGTCATGGACATGGCCTACATCCTCACGCGCGAGCTGGACGACGACTTCGTGTTCGCGCCGTCTGGCCGCAAGTGGATCGACGTCATGCAGCGCGGCGTGAGCAAGGCCACCGGTGTGAGCCAGGTGCTGGACGCCCACGGCATCCGGGCCGATGAGATGATGGCGTTCGGTGACTCCATGAATGACTACGAGATCCTGCGCATGGCCGGCACGAGCGTGGCCATGGGCAACGCGCGCTACGCCATCAAGCAGATAGCCGATAAGGTCATCGGCACGAACGTGGACCACGGCGTGCAGGACGAATTGCGGAGGATGTTGGAGGGGCTGGGCTAGGCTGCCAGGTTGGACGGCCGGTGCCGCAAGCCGTATCCCGTTCGATTGAATGTGGCAGAAAATTTGACTTAGGGCAGAGATTCAGACGGTTTGGATGAGGCCAGGGGTTCCTTTGCCGCCATAATCCCAGTTCGGATTTTTCGACGAGAACTTCGTCGTGCCCTACCTCGATATTCTTGCCAAATTCTGCAGTCTGGAGGAAAGCGGGGGCAATCCCCTACATCCCCGCATGCCCCTCGCCGCTCACGCGCGCCTCGGGGTCGCGCAGCACCGCGCGGTCGAGGCCGCCCACCGCGTTCGACGCGGCGACGCCCGCCACCATGGAGTCGCTCACGTTGAGCGCGGTGCGCCCCATGTCGATGAGCGGCTCCACCGAGGCCAGCAGCCCCACGATCTCGATGGGCAGCCCCATGGTGCCCAGCACGATGAGCGAGGCGAACGTCGCGCCGCCGCCCACGCCCGCCACGCCCAGCGAGCTGATCACCACCACGGCCACGAGCCCCGCGACGAACGTGGGCGAGAACACGTCGATGCCCACCGTGGGCGCGATGATGGTGGCCAGCATGGCGGGGTAGATGCCCGCGCACCCGTTCTGCCCGATGGACATGCCGAAGCTGGCGGCGAAGTTTGCCGTGGCCTCGTCCACGCCCAGGGCGCGCGTCTGCGTCTCGATGTTCAGCGGCACGGCGCCTGCGCTCGACCGCGCCACGAACGCGAAGCTGAGCACGGGGAACGCCTTTCGCATGTAGGCGAGCGGGCTCACACGGTTCGCCAGCAGGATGAGGCAGTGCACCAGGAACATGAACGCGAGCGCCCCGTAGGACACGGCCACGAACTTGCCCAGGTCGAGGATGGCCGCGTAGTCGCTCGTGGCCATGACGTGCGCGATGAGCGCCAACACGCCGTAGGGCGTGAGCGCGAGCACCATGGACACGATGCGCATGACGATGCCGTACAGGCTGTCGACGAGCTGGCGGAAGAACGCGGCCTGCTCGCACGCGGCGGCGGTGGCGGCAGGGGGGACGTCGGCTGCGCCCTCGCCCCGGGCGCGCAGCTTGAGGTAGGCGATCCCTGTGATGGCGGCGAAGATGACCACGGCGATGGTGGACGTGGCGCGGCTTCCGGCCAGGTCGGCGAACACGTTCACGGGGATGAACGACAGGATCATCTGCGGCAGCGTGAGGTTCGCCACCTGCTGCTGGTCGGCTTGCAGGGCCTCGAGGCTCGCGGCGCTCGAGCCGGCGCCTGCGTCGGTGAAGCTCGCGCCCGCCAGGCCGGAGAGCACGACGGCGGCCCAGCCCGTGAGCGCCGCCACGGCCACGGTGCCCAGCAGCACTGTCACCACGACGGCGCTGATGCGGCCGAGGTTCTCCGTCACCTTGGTGCGGGTGAACGCGCCCACGATGGCCACGAACACGAGCGGCATCACGAGCATCTTCAAAAGCGCGATGTAGCCTTGGCCCACCACGGCCATCCAGTCGAGCGCCATGGAGGCGGCGTCGCTGCCGCGACCGAGCGCCAGCTGGATGCCCGCCCCTAACAGGATGCCCAGTCCCAGCGCCGTGAACACCCGCGGCGTGAAGCCGATGCCGCGCCGCTTCATCAGCCAGAGCGCCCCCAGCAGGACGGCGAACACGGCCAGGACGGCGAGGACGGGAAGCAGGGTTTCGAGCGGCATGGGCGATCAGCTTTCTGGACGGCAGCGCCCTCCAGTATGCCGCGCGCGCGAAGCCGTCCTGCCCTCCGCCGGCAACCGTCTCGCGACCGTTGCCGAACCGATTGCTCCCCGCCTATTCGGGCCCTTCCGCGTTCGGGGCGCACGCGTGGCGTTCGCCGAAGCGGATCACATGCTGTCGAGCGAGATCGACCAGGTGCTCGCGGGCGGCCGCGTCGGTCGCGCCGTCGGCAGCTTGGATGAGCATCATGAGCGGCGCGAAGAACTCCAGCGCCAGCATTTTCGGGTCGTCGCGCAGGAAAGCGCCCGATTCCACCATGGATGCGAACAACGTCTCCTGCCACGCGAGCGGCGCCTCGATGAAGTAGCGGCGGTACAGTGCGCCCAGCTCGGGCGTGCGATACTGCTCCACGGTGAGCATCTGCCGGAACAACGTGGCGAACTCGTCCTCGGTCCAGTAGCGAAACATCCCCTCGCCGAGGTCCGCCATCTGCGCGACCGGGGTAACCGCGTAGTCGCGCACCTGCTCGTCGACGCTGCCCTCCGGGAGCCCGATGGCGGCGGATGCCAGCTCGTATCGCTCGTCCATGCGCCTGACGAGCGCGTCCAGTATGGCCTGCTTGCAGGCGAAGTGCTTGTAGACCGACGCCGGCTGGATGCCGACGGCGGCTGCGATCTCGCGCATCCCGGTCGCCTCGAACCCGGCGCGGGCGAACAGGCGCAGCGATGCCTGCAGGATGTCCTCCTTGGTGTTGCGGCGGGGCGTCATGCGATGTCCTCCCAGGTGCGGAGCGCGTGCCAGCTCGCGGCCGTCTGCAGCACGCCGAGCGCCAGGTAGAATGCGGAGATGCCGTTCGGCATGAAGGCGAGCTCGAACGCGGTCCAGGCGATGAGCAGGACGCCTGCCGCGATTCCCCACCTATACGACGCCGCCCGCTTCCCGCGGAAGCGCAACGCGAGCGCGACGATATTCGGCGCGCCGTTCACCAGCGCGAGCGCCACTCCCGGCCACAACCACGTGGCGATGAGCGGCTCGGGCAAGGGCAGGACGCCCAGGAGCTCGATGGGCATGACGTCGTTCCAGCTGACGGGCAGGGCGACGAGCCCGCTCAGCGCCATGAACCCGCCGCACACGACGGAGCACGCGCCGTCGAACCAGTTCATGAACAGCGCGAACCCGCGCGAGACCCTTGCGAGGGGATGCGGCCTTCGTTCCTGCCGAGCCGTCGTCATGGGGCTCTCTTTCTCTCGTAAAGCTAACGAACGTTAGCCAATGGAAGCAGTTTAGCAAACGATCGTTAGCTTTGCAAGCTCGGAGACGGCGCTCTCCTTCCATGTGGTGGACGAAGCTAGGTATCTATGACAAAAAATGAATGAATAGTTCGCGATAAATCGAGCGGGTGGTTCGCGCCACCAAGAGCATGACACAGCAGGAGCTTGCCGACATACTGCAAACTCGCTCAATCATCGTGCTGTTTTCGTCATACTTCATATATCACGCAGCACGGTCTTCGCCTGGGCAGCCTCCATCGCGGGGTGGGGGTCGCACACGGTTGACGCGACCCGGCTGGCGCGGTATGCTGGCCGGCGTTGCAACCACCTCGCTGGAGGAACCAATGATACTTTGCAGGGCTGCCGCTCTGTGCGTGATCGCCGATGAAGCATCGCACGGAGCAGGGACGGACATAGTCATCGGCATCGGGAGGCGCGCCGCCTAAGGGCACGCCTCGTCTTCGATGCCGGGATGCCGGAAACCTTGAGCGCCGCGGATGGCTTCGTCCGCGGCGCTTTTTCATGCGCTGGGCGCATCGCGTGGCTGCGGCCGTCGCGAGCCCCTGCCTCCTTTCGTTTCCGCATCCCGATCCTCCGAGGTGACCTATGGCTTCTTCTGCATCGACTATTTCCTTTTCCGAGGGGCCGCTGTTCCGGCAGCTGCTCTCGTTCGCGTTGCCGCTCATGGCGGTGAACATCCTGCAGTACGTGTACCAGGCCGTCGACATGGCGGTGGTGGGCCAAGTGGTGGGCGACGTGGGGCTCGTGTCCATGAGCAACGCGGTGAACGCCGTGTTTCTGGTGAACGCGTTCGTCATCGGCCTTTCGGCCGGAGGCGGCGTGGTGGTGGCACGGGCGGTGGGCGCGCGCGACGTGGCCGCCCAGCGTCGGGCCTATGCGGCCACGCTTGTGGTGGCGCTGCTGGCGGCGGCCGGCATCGCGCTTGCCGGCACGCTGCTCGCGCGGCCCGCGTTCACGGCGAACGCGGTGCCCGCGGCGGCGCTCGACGGGGCCGTGGCCTACACGACCGTGCTCTGCTGCAGCGCGGCGGGGCCGTTCCTCATGAACGCCGCAGCTGCGTTCCTCAAGGCGCAGGGCGACGCATGGACGCCGCTTCTGCTGGTGGGTGCGGCGACGTTCGTGAACGTGGCGCTCGATCTGGTGCTCGTGGGCCCGGCCGGCCTGGGAGTGCCGGGCGCTGCGGTGGCCACCGTGGCGGCGCAGGGGCTCTCGGCGCTGCTCGCGCTCGCGCTGGTGCGGCGGCGCTTCGCGGCGGGGCGTGTGCTCGGGAGCAACGTGCTCGCGGGCGGCTTCTCTGCCGATGTGCGCGCGGTGCTTTCGGTCGGCGTGCCCTCCGCCGTGCAGATGGCGGTGGTGAACCTGTCGTACGCGCTGGTCACCGGCATGCTCAACCGCTATGGCGTGGACGTTGCCGCAGCGGCGGGCGTGGGGCTGCAAATAAGCACCATCGCAGGGCTGCCCTGCTGGGCCATCGGCCAGGCAATCACCACGGCGGCCGCGCAGTGCGTCGGCGCCGGCGAGCTCGCGCGCGCCCGCGACGTCGCGCGGCTGGGAGCGCGCCTCAACATCGGCGTCACGCTGGGCATCCAGGTGCTCATCCAGCTGCTCGCGCCGGCCATCGTGGGGCTCTACGGCCTCACGCAGGGCGCTCCGTTCGACATCGCCGTGCTCTACCTGCGCATCACGTGCAGTGTGAATGGGCTGTTCTACGCGGCCATGTACAGCTTCGATTCGTTCGCGCTCGGCGCCGGCTCGCCGCGACTCGTGCTGGCGAACTCGCTCATCGATGCATTCATTGTGCGCTTTGGCCTGGCGTTTCTGCTCTCCGGTACGCTGGGAGTGGGCTACGTGGGCATCTTTTTGGCGCAGGCGACCTCGCCCGTGATCCCCGCGATCATCGGCGGCTTGTACGCGCGCCATTGGTCGCGCTCACGTGGGGTGATAGGCGTGCAGCGCTCTCGCACGGCTTGACGGGCGCAGCCTGGCGTATTCGACAGTACCCGCCAGGCTGCGAACCCTCCGCACCGTTTAGCGCTGTCTTTTTCTGCGGCGCAGCACACAGGCCGTCGCTGCCGCGGTTGCTGCGACGATAGCGGCGACCCAGGGCAACGCAGCGATGCGGTCACCCGTTCTCACCAAGGGGGAAGGCGCATCGCTGCCTGTTGGCGAATGACCGGAGGCAGCAGGGTGCTCGCCCGATGCCTGCGCGGCGACCAACGTAAAGCGGGCATCGCCGGTGGCGGGTTCGGCTACGTAGTTCGTCTCGGATGCGTCAGGGGTGAACGTCCAGTAGAGGGTGGTGGTAGCTCCTGGCTCGCCAGCGAAGGTGTAAGTGGCGGGTAGTGCTTGGGCATGCGCAGCGTCGCCGAACCAAGCGAGCGTGCCGCGTACGGTTTGCCCGTTCACGCCGCGCGCGGCAGAGTCCACGGTAAGGGACGCAAGGCCGCTGCCGATGGTCGCGTTCTGATCGCCCACGGTGAAGGAGAAGGCGGCGGGGGCAATGGTCAGGGTTGTTGTAGCGCTGGCTTCGGCATAGAGCACCCCGTCTACCGTCTTCTCGGCGAGTGTGACTGTTACGTCGTAGGTACCCGCGTCGGTGGGCAGGCCGGCTGTAGGCTGGGGCAGGGCGCGGGCGTCGGTGTGCGGGACGTAGCTGAACGATAGATCGGCCTCGTCGGCGGGTTGGGAACCGTAGGCGGCGTTCGCTATCACATCGCGAACGGTCAGGGCTTGTCCGTCGTAAGTTTTCGCGATAAGCGGGACCGTGGAGGTGCCTTGCTGGATGTCGAGTGTTGCCGGAGGAGCTTCGTTGGTGAACGCCTTGATGAGGGCGCTGCCGTAGATGATATCGGCTTCGCCGCCGGAAGCTTCCGCTAGGTCTTCGTTTACGTCGGAGACGGTATCCCATGTTTCGCCGCCGTCCAGGGTGCAGTAGCTCTCGCCATCGTTGGCGATCGCTCGTGAGCTTGTTTCATACGATTGCGTGAGGATGGTGTTGTACGCGGATTCCAGATTGAGATAGCCTGCTTGCACAGGTTCGCCGGTGACGGGATCGGTGTCGGTGGTCGGTATGCTCTCGACCACCGCGAAGCGCTGCCCCTTGCTCAATTGGATGGGCGTATCAAGCGGTATAGTGTGGAAGCCTGCGAAGGGGAACGCTTGGTTTTGTTCGGCTACGAGTTTTCCTTCCGTTGGGCTTGTCGCGTTATCGTCCAGAAGGTACACCTTGGTGTGCACGGTAGCGTTTTGCGAAAATGTCCAAGTCGATACCGCTTCCAGCACCTCGGTGCTATCGGTTGTGAATACGTTTGCCACTGCTATGTCGCCAAACATGATGGGCGTGACGGGCTGTTGTGCCACGCCCAAATAGTCGTACTGGTAGTTGTTGTCATAGGTTTGCTCGGCGCTCGCCACGCGGTATGCGACGGGATTGTCGATGGTGTGATCGTAGTACGACAACCAGAAGAAACCGGAGTAACCATTCTCGTCAGGGATGCCCCATCTTAGCAGGTCATTGCGGGTATATCCACGGTCGTCGCAGAACGAATCGGAGCCCCAACTGTTCTTGACGAGCCAAGCGCCGTTGCCGTTGTTGGGGTAGGCTCCGTACGTGGGGTCGCCTTCGCTGGGGCTACCGCCTATCGTGCCGGTGAAGTTTGCCGCAGAGTAGTTGTCGTCCCAGCCCACGATGGTAACCGAGTGGTCGATTGTGGGTTCGAGACTGTTGTTGTACTGGCACCACTCGTCGTATGAGAAATAATCACTGTTGAATTGTTCGCCCGATTCCTTGGGCATGGAATTGTCGGATAGGTAGGTAATGCTTACGGCTCCGGTATCCATGAGCGTCTGCTTGATGGCTTCGGTGGCTGCGCCGTTGTATCCCCTATAGGTTTTTGTTCCGGTGTCTTCGTCTTGGTCGGTGGTGGCGGGGCTTGGCAACTCGATGGTTTCGCTGACGCGGATGCCGGTATCTTCGGCGGTGCGCAACGAGGGATCAAGTGACCAATCCTTGTTGCGGGTGTCACTCATGTCGCCTGCGGCGGGTTCAACGGGATGATTAAAATCCATCGCCCACCATGACCCGTCCTGCGTGTGGAACCCGTTCTCGTCATAGTACGTGTAGGGTGCCGTGCTTTCGTTCAGAAGACATTGCCACGCAACCCAAGCCGATTCAACCTGGTAGGGCATGCCTCCCAAAACCTGCTTGCCCTTTGTGTTTTCGCCTTCATTGTAGAACGTTCCTTCGCCCGCTTGTGACCCGGCCGACTGTTCGGTTTGTGCTTCGTGGTTGAACCAAGCGAGAGTGTGCTCGGATAAATCGGGGGAACGCGTCAAGCTGCTCAGAAGCGGATCTGAGGCTGCGCCGCTGCCCGTTGCTGCGCCGCTTGCTTTCAGATAGGAACTCTCGAGTGCCGCCACACCTGCAAACGACCAGCACGAGCCCCATGGGTTCTGAAATTTGACGTCGGTGACGGCGCCTGCATTCGTCAAGTAGTATTCAGAGGGCAGGATGGCGTTCGATAACGTTGCGATACCAGTTTCGTTGCTGTCGCGGGCTTCCTGCGCCACTCCCGACAGCGCGTAGGCGGGGTCTTCCCCGGCATCGATGGCAGCCTGATAGACGCTGGCCATGCGTTGCCCGTGCTGAACGAGGGTATCGATTGCGCTTGGTTCGTCCGCCCAAGCCTGGTCAGACGGTACGGTGGGAACGAGCAGCAGCGTGATGAGCAGCGCAAGCAGACAGCGTGTAAGGTGCGGTGCTCGGGTTGACGGCTTTCCGCTTTTGATTCGCATACTCATGGACAGCTCCTCAGCAAGAGGGGTGTGGTGGTCATTCCTCAGTATAGCTTCTTTGCCACCGGAGGCTTGCGCGGCAATTCCCCTGTGGCGGAGCTGCGCCTGCCGAATGCGTGCAACAGGCCGGTCGGTTACAATGCCGTCGAGGACGGCGAATGCATGAGAGGGCGAGAGGGTGGAGCATGGGCGAGCGGACAAGCAAAGCGAGCGTGCTTATCGTGGAAGACGATGCGCACATCAGCGGTATTGTTGCCACGCATTTGGAGCGGGCGGGCTATGCGTGTACGTCGGCGTTTTCGGGTACCGAGGCGCGGCTCGTGCTGGAGGGGGTGCAGGCGCGGGGTGAAGCGTTCGACGTGGTGGTGTGCGACCTCATGTTGCCGGGGCTGCCGGGCGAGGAAATTGTGAAACTTATCCGTGCCAAAAGTGCGGCCACACCTGTTATTATCACCTCCGCTCGCACGACTCCTGCGGACAAGATTGACCTGCTGAAACTCGGCGCGGATGACTACCTGGCGAAGCCGTTTGACCTGGATGAACTGCTTGCGCGTATCGAAGCGCAACTGCGCCACCGCGCGTGCGTCGAAGCGCCGCGACTCGATGACGACGTGCTGTGTGTGGGTGCGTGGGAAATTGACCGCGCCGCTCGTACCCTGACGGCGGGTGGCGCAGACGTGCCGCTCACGCGCACGGAGTTCAACATTGTGGAGCTGTTGGCGGCTCACCCGAAGAAGGTCTATACCAAGCAGGAGTTGTTCGAGTTGGCGTGGGGCGAACCCTACGCCGTCGAGGACAGCACGGTGAGCGTGCACGTGTCCAACATTCGCAGCAAGCTGAAGCCCAGCGGCACCGACGGCTACCTCCGCACCGTCTGGGGCCTCGGGTTCAAGCTGGCGGTCGACGAGGGCGCATGACCTGCGCGGAAAGGAGCGTCCCGCATCTTCAAGCTTTCTTAAAGGTTGGTTCATCCTTCCTGAAACCCTGTTCCGTAAGCTGGAAGCATGTTGAAAAGGCGAAGGGAAAGGGGCGTTCATGAACGTCGTTGAGACGCGGGGGCTCACGAAGTCCTACCGCGGCAAGCGCGCTGTCGACCGGCTCGACCTGCACGTGGCGCAGGGGGACATCTACGGGTTCGTCGGGAAGAACGGGGCGGGGAAGTCCACCGTCATGAAGATGGTGTGCGGGCTTGTCGCGCCCACCGAGGGCGAGATCGAGCTGTTCGGCGGGCGCGCCGGCGCCAACGTCCGCGGCGAAGCCGCGCCGTCCGCAGGAATGTCGCGCGTGGGCGCGCTCATCGAGGCACCGGGCATCGTCCCCAACTTGACGGCCTACGAGAACCTCATGGCGAAGGCCCTGGCCTTGGGCGTGGTCGACGCATCGACGCGCTGCCGCGAGGCGCTTGCGCTCGTGGGCCTCGAGGGCGTGGGCGGGAAGAAGGCCAAGGGCTTCTCGCTCGGCATGAAACAGCGGCTGGGCTTGGCGCTCGCGCTCGTGGGCTCGCCCGACCTGCTGCTGCTCGACGAGCCGTTCAACGGCCTGGACCCCGAGGGTACGCGCGCCATGCGGAACCTCATCGTGCGGCTGAACCAGACGCTCGGCGTGACCGTGGTCATCAGCTCGCACGTGCTGGACCAGCTCGACCGCGTGGCCACGCGCTTCGGCGTCATCGCCGAAGGCCGTATGGTGCGCGAGATGACCGCCGTGCAGATGCAGGCCGAGTGCGGCGACAGCCTGCGCGTGCGCACCACCGACCCGGCTCGCACGCTCGCGCTGGTGGAGGAGGCGTTTCCCCAGGTTAGGTTGAGCGCATTGCCCGACGGGTCCCTCTCCGTTGCGGGCGACTACGACACGACGGCCGTGTCGCGCTTTCTCCACGATGCCGACCAGACGGTGCTGGAGCTGAGCCCGGTGCGCCGGGATATCGAGGACTACTTCGTGGAGCTCATGGAAGGCGGCACGCAGGTGGCTGCGCGCGCCGTGTCGGACGAGGAAGGCGGTGCGCGCCATGTTTAACCTGTTGAAATCCGATGTCTATCGGCTGGTACACGGCAAGATGCTGTGGGTGGGCCTGGCTTTCCTCGCGCTCGTGGTGGTGGGGGCGGCCGGGCTCGTCTGGTTTGCCACCACGCCCGAGTTCGCCCAGATGGTGAACGAGCAGGCGCAGGAAGAGGCGCGCCAGAGCGGCGCGACCGTCACCATCACGTCGCCCAACGGCGCCGGCCTCGACGCCGAGGAGGTGCAGGCGCTCAACGAGAAGGTCATCAGCAGTCGTACCTACTCGTACGGCAACACGTTCATGGTGGGATTCCTCGGGCTGATCCTCGCGGTGCTGGCGGCGCTGTTGGCCTCGTCCGACTTTGACACGGGATTCGCGAAGAACGTGCTCGCGGGGCGCGGCGACCGCCGGGCGTACTTCGCGGAGAAGCTCGTGCTGATTGCGGTCTTGTGCGGGGTTTTCCTGTTGGCGGGCATGCTTCTGTCGGATGCGGTGTACGCGGTCCTCGGGTTCTCTTACGAGCGTACGGAGACGGTGGGCGAGTATGGGAGCTGGGCGGTGCTGTCGTGGCTCGTTCTGACGGCGTACGCGTTCCTCGGCGCGCTCATCGCGTGGGCGACGCGCAGCAAGACGGTCGGCGTCGTGTTCGCGGCGCTCGTGCCCACGGGCTTCCTCGAATCGATGGTGCTGGGGGCGGCCGCGGTGCTCGCGCCGGCCATGCCGCTGGTGGGCGACGCGGTGCAATGGCTGCCGTTGTCCGTGCAGCAGCGGCTGGCGGCGGGAGGCACGGGCCTGTTCGAGGCGGGCGCGTCCGCCGTGGCCGGGCTTCCCGCGGCGGCGCAGGCGCTTATCGTGTTCGGAGCGATCGCAGCCGCGTGCGCGGCGCTGTCGCTCACGGCGTGCCGGCGCAGGGACGTGTAGGGCAAGGAGGGCGTGCGGATGATGTATGTGCTGGTGGGGTTCGCGTGCTTGGCCGTCGGGGCGGGCACGACAACGCTCCTCTTCCGTCGGGAGCTATGCCGCATGGCGCGCTTCCTGCGCGGGCGCGATGTGCGCAGCAACGTGCGCATGACGGTGGAGTTGCCCGGGCGGGCGTTCGCCGAGCTGGCCGAGGCGGTGAACGCCCAGCTGGACGCCGCGCAGCGGGAGCGGCTCGAGGGGCAGCGCCGCCAGCAGGAGTTCCAGCGCGACCTGTCCAGCCTCTCGCACGACATCCGCACGCCGCTCATGGGTGCGAAGGGGTACCTGCGCCTCGCGCAGGACGAGGGCGACGAGGCCGGGCGCGTCCGCCGGCTGGCCGCCGCCGAAGCGCGGCTTGACGACATGGGCGCGTTCCTCGACCAGCTGTTCGCCTACGCGCAGGCTAACGACCCCGACCTCGCGCTCGACCTCGCTCCTGTGGCCGTGCTACCGGCGCTGGTCGATGTGCTGGTGGGGCAGTTCCCCGCGTTCGAGCGGCGCGGGTGGGAGCCGCGCGTGGACTTCGAGGACGAGGGGCTTTTGGCGGAAGCCGATGCCGAGGCCCTCGCCCGCATCTTCGAGAACCTCGTGGCGAACGCTCTGCGCCACGGTTCGGGGCCGCTTGCGGTGGAGCAGCACGGAGCCTGCGTGGCGTTCGCGAACGAGGTGCCCGACCCTGCCGCCCTCGATCCCGAGCGCCTGTTCGAGCGTTTCTATCAGGTCGATACCGCCCGCAGCGAGGTTGGGAGCGGCCTCGGCCTGGCCGTGTCCGCCAGCCTCGCCGCCGCCATGGGCATGCGCCTGTCCGCGCACCTAGACGGAAAGGTGCTGGTCGTGGAGCTGGCGTTAGTTTGATAGCCTAATGCAGCGTACATTTACTAGTGGATGTACTTTCTTCAATCATCTTGGATTCAAGAAAATAAGCTTCGATCAATTGAAAAAGTGACAGCGAGAGACTCCAATTGTCATATCCGTCCTCTGCAAAAAAATTATAAATGTTGATATGACCATGATCGCATGAGAAGACCCAATGAAAAACCTTATCTGTGTAGAGCAAAAGGTCGTCTAGGTTATGAGCCCGCTGATTTTCAATGAAAGACCGATATGGTCCCCATAAGCCCAAAAAGAGTTGATCGTCTTCAAATGATTCTATGGGGACGAAATGGCTAGCTATAAGTGCAAGGTAGGAATTGTGCACCGCTGACGAGTGATGAACGTATCCCTCTCGACGCCATTGTCCGAGAAAACTCAACTCTCCATTTTGGGTAAGGTTCGATTCGAATTCTGAAAGAGTTCTATTGAGCTGTTTGATAGAGAAGTATTTTCTCCATATATTTGTTGCATTGTTGTTTTTGCAGCTACTCAAAAATGCGTCCCGCTTTACTGGATCAATCAAGATGTTGAGAAGCGAAAAACAAAGTTCGTATTGATTTCTCGCGAGAATCGATGCTTGATAGTGCAGCCCTCTGTGAAGTAATAACAAAATCGATTGCGTATTGTTTGCTATGGCGGCAGTCATCGTTTGAATCGCATAAGCAAGGGAATTGACTTTTTTGTCAGAGCTATTCTGTGTTATTGATAAAGAGCAAAGTCCCCAAGCGATTGAATAGTAATGAGCGATAGTAACAAAATCTGACTTTTCTGCTGATATTTCCTCTTGCGTCAAGCTCGCGACATCGCAGTAATCGTCCCAAAGACTACCAAGCTCGTCGTAAGATAAATGCTTATTGACATTTTCATCGAGAGAAGTAGTTAATCTGTCATACTTATCTTTGCTAATCATACAGTTGTTGTTTTTCATCCTATTCTCCCGAAATCCTGTGCTGCATCTTCTTCGTCAGCTTGGCGAACACGAGGTTGTAGGAGTGGCCGCATAGCTCGCGCAGCAGGTCTTCGGGCACGTCGCCGTCGAGGTCGATGGAGATCCAATGGCGCTTGTCGGCGTAGAAGCCGGGGAGGATGTCGTCGGGATGCTCGGCGCGCAGCTGCTCGGCCCAGGCGGGGTCGCACTTGAGCGACACGAGGCGGCGGCCGGCGTACTCATGGTACTGCGGGCCCGGCTGCATGGTGGCGGCGAACATCTTGCCGCCCACCTGATAGCGCTGCCATTCCCATTCCACCTTGTAGTCCGTCGTCGCGCCGGGCATGCCCAGCAGGTAGGCGTCCAGCCATTCGTGCGCAGTCATCGTTGCGCTCCTTCCTCGGTTACGTCGGTTGCGTGCGCGGCTCGCTCGCGAAAGCGGGCGTCGGCCGCGTCCATCAGCTCGCGCTCGCCCTCGATCTCGCTCGGGTAGGGGTAGCGCGCCGCTGCGCGGTCGAACTTCTCGCGGATTCGCTGCGCCGCTTCCTCGTCGCAGTTGACGAGGAACGCTTGAGCGTAGCGCGTGCGCAGCACGGAGGGGAAGCTGCTCATGGCCTTCATGAACTTGCGGGCGTCGGCGTCGAGGACGCGCTCGACTTCCTCTGCGCGGTTCTCGCCCATGAGCTCGCAGTACGCGAGGTCCGCCTTCAACAGCGAGCGATGCAGGCCGAGCATGCCGGTCTCGCGTTCCAGCAGGTCGCGAATGGCGTCTGCTGCCTCGGAGGTGTGGCCCTCGTCCAGCAGCCGGTTGCAGGCGAGCACCGCCACGGACGCGATGAGGGGGTTGCGCAGGCGCTCGGCATCGGCTGGCACGGCGAACCAAGCGGCGGGCATGTCCTTCACGCGCAGGTCGTCCGCCTGGGCCTCGCCTACCTTGAGGATGGTCCAGAACGCCCGCAGCGCTTCCGGAGACTCGCTGGCCGAGCGCAGGTTCTTGCCGTCGTTGTTCACGCCCCCGACGGTGAGCGGAAGGCCGTTCGCCAGCGCGAACGCAAGGCCCACGAGGGCGAGGAACGCGAAGAAGATCGCCGCGAGCCTCTGCGGCAGCGTGAAGGCGAGGGCTGCCGCTACCAGGGAGACCAGGGTGTTCGCCAGCACTCCCCCCAGGTTGTAGAGCCGGTAGGGGATGTGCCCGTCCACGAGGTCGGGCGGCCCCATGAGGCATTGCCCACCTGTCCCTTGAATGGAGAGCTGCTTGAGGCTCAGCCGTCCGTCCTGCTCGACGAGCATGAGGCTGCCTACGCGAAACGAGCGGAACCGGTAGCCGGTCGCCAGCCCGAGCACCAGGTGCCCCGCCTCGTGGACGACGACCTGCAAAATGCAGGCAACGACCAAGAGCACGACGGCCGCGACGAGCCAGGCGACGGTGTCGAGCGGGTCGTCTGCGCCGCCGCTCATGGCGTACCCGATGAGGTAGCCGCCCGCGGCGCCGGCCGCCATGAACAGCACGATGGTAAACGCCTTCGCTCCCCACTGACGCTTCCGTTCGCTTCGCTTTGCCGTCACGCCCCCTGCCTTTCTTCGTCGCTTGTCCAAAGCCGCCTCCCAGTATCTCACATCGCTGCGAAGTTCGCCCTTGCTCCCTAGGCTCCAGTGTCGTAAGATACATACCGTCGGTATGTTTTAGAAAAACGACGCATCGGTTTTCGGCACGAAGGGAGCGATGCAGCGCGGGTTTCGCTCGGATGCTGCATATAAAGTATCCGTTCGCTCTATCGAAAAGGAGATGTTCATGGCGCGCAACAAGTACCCTGAGGAGACGGTGGGTCGCATCCTCGATGCAGCCATGTGCCTGTTCCGCGAGAAGGGCTTCGAGCGCACCACCATCCAAGACATCGTTGATCAGCTCGACGTGACGAAGGGGGCGGTGTACCACCACTTCAAATCGAAGGAGGACATCCTCAACGCCGCCATCGACCGCGAGAGCGAGCCGCTCATGCGGCTGCTGGTGGAGATCCGCGACGATCCGCGCATGACCGGCCTCGAGAAGATGCAGGCGCTGTTCGAGGCCTCGATGGAAGGCCCGCAGCTGCCCCTGAGCGCCGAGGTGGCCATCGCGCCCGACCCGGTGCGCAACAGCCGCTTTTTGGGCATGCAGTACCAGTCGATCATCAACGAGGTTGCTCCGCAGTTCGTGGAGCCTATCATCCGCGAGGGCATGGCCGACGGCACCATTCGCACGGAGTGTCCGCAGGAGATGGCTGAGGTCATCCTCATGCTGGCGAACCTGTGGGTGAGCCCCGCGTTCCGCCTGACCGACGCCGAGCAGATGCGCCGCCGCATGGACTACTACGTGGAACTGCTGCACCTCATGGGCCTCGACGTACAGCCCGGCCGCATTGCCGGCATGCTCGAGGAGTTCCGCGACGGCTACGAGCGCAATCTGCAGGAGAAGGGGGAGCGCGCATGATTGTTTGAGTGCTGGATCGCCCGTGGTGGTTGCGGTGCTCTGTTTTTTCGGCTACGGTTGCGTCGTGCGTCTCTGCTGGGGTAGCGCCTCGTCGCCCGACTGCGGTTGCACCTCGTCCGCTGCTCGATGTTTCACGTGAAACATTTGTACTGAAAAATCAGGTGAAGAATGGAAAGGCTCCCCGCGGCCGCTGCGCGCCGCTGCATACCGTGGTACGCTGCCGCGCGTTTCTCGTCATCGTTGGATCGCTGCCTCGACGCAGCATCTTTTTTAACCAAGATACATACCAACCGAAGGTATGAAAAAAGAAAGGAAGAACCCGTGGACAAGCTCTTGAACCGGTCGTTCGTCTCGATCGTGATCGTGCAGATAGCCTCGCTGTTCGGCGACGCGGTGCTGCGGTTCGCGCTGCCGCTCTACGTGTTGAACGTGACGGGCTCCGCGGCGCTCATGGGGGCGGTGTCGGCGGCGGCGTGGCTGCCGTACCTCGTGCTCACGCCCATCGGGGGCGTGGCGGCCGACCGCGTGAACAAGCGGCGCATCATGGCCGCGCTCGACACGCTGCTGGCGCTCACGTGTGCGGCGTTCCTCGCGTTCGACGGCACCGTGGACCTCGTGGGCCTGTGCATTTGCGCACTCATCGTGCTGTACGCCGCGCAGAGCGTGTACCAGCCCACGGTGCAGGCGGCGGTTCCCTTCGTGGCGCCGCGTGAGGGTATCGTGCGCGCCACGGCCATCGTGAGCCAGATCAGCGCGCTGTCGGGTTTGGTGGGCCCCGTGATAGGCGGGCTCGTGTTCGGGCTGTTCGGCATCGAGCCGGTGGTGGCGGTGGCGGGAGCGGCCTTCGCCGTGTCGGCTGTGCTCATCGCGTGCGTGGTGCGCATCCCCTTCCAGCGCGCCGAGCGCAGCCAGGGCGTCCTGCGCATGGTGGCGGGCGACATCGCCGAGAGCTTCGCCTTCCTGCGCGGCGAGCGGCCGGTCATCCTCAAGACCATCCTGCTGGTGGCGGGCATCAACCTGACGCTGTCGGCGTTCATCATCATCGGCGCGCCGGTCACGGTGACGCAGATACTCGGGCTGCCGAACCAGTTCATGGGCTTCGCGGAAGGCGCGCTCGCGCTTGGCGGCCTGACCGGCGGCATTCTGGTGGGCGCGCTGGCGAAGCGCTTGACCTTGCGCCAAGCGCCCGTGTTCCTGTTCGTGGCGGCCGTTGCGCTTCTGCCCATCGCCGTGGTGCTGGGCGCTCCGTTGGACCCGCTCGTCGCCTACGGGGTGCTGGTGGCAAGCCTGTTCGTCTGCATGGCCTGCGCCACCATGTTCAGCATCCAAGGCATCTCGTTCATCCAGCTGGAAACGCCCGCGCACCTGGTGGGGAAGGTGATCGCGCTGGCCATGTCCTTGGCGAACTGCGCGCAGCCGGTGGGGCAGCTGGTGTACGGAGGCCTGTTCGACGCGCTTCGGGGCAACCTGGTGCCGGTGGCGCTGGGCACGGTCGCGGCTGCGCTCGTCATCGCGGCGCTCACGAGCCGCGTGCTCAAGCGCGGCTTGCCGGCGGAGGCGAGGGCGGCAAGCGGAGCTCCCGCCCCTGCGTCAGCCTTGGAGGCTCCCGAATCGGGCGCCTAGGCCTGCTCGAGCGTGACGGCGGTGCCGGACGCCGTCACCATGAGCATGTTGCCCTGGCCGAGCACCTCGTAGTCGATGTCCACGCCCACCACGGCGTGCGCGCCCAGGGCGGCGGCACGCTGCTCCAGCTCGGCGAGCGCCTCGGAGCGCGCCTGGGTGAGCTCCTGCTCGTAGCCCTCGCTACGGCCGCCCACGATGTTGCGGATGCCCGCGCCGAAGTCGCGCAGGAAGTTGACGCCGGTGATGACCTCGCCGAACACGATGCCGTAGTAGCCGCTCACGCGGTAGCCGTCGACGGCGGGGGTAGTGGTGACGATCATGGTGCTTCCTTTCAGGTGGGTGAGACGGACGGGATTATTGTCTCATTTCTCAGCGGGCTGCGACCCCCGGAGCGTGCGAGAACGAGAGAATCATCGCACGTTCCCCTTGCCTCACTCGCCGGCCAGCGCGAGCTTCGCCTTCACAATGCGCAAAACCGACTGGTCGATGCGCTCCTCGGAGAGGGCTCCCTCGCTCACAGCGTCGAGCACGCCCTGGTAGGCGGCGGCGAAGTCCTCCGGCATGAGCACGAGGTCCGCGCCGGCCTCGAGCGCAGCGACGCCCGCCTGGTCGGGCGTGCAGAAGTCGCCGACCGCGCCCATGGAGAGCGAGTCGGTGATGACGAGGCCTTGAAAGCCCAGCTCCCCGCGCAGGAGGTCGGTGACGGCCGCGGGGTTGAGCGAGGCGGGCACGTCGCTGCCGAACGCGTTCGGGGCGGTGAGGTGGCCCACCATGACCATCGGCACGCCGGCGTCGATGGCGGCCTTGAAGGGCGCGAGCTCCCAATCGCGCAGCTCGTCGAGCGTCTTCTCGCTGACGATGGCGCCCTCGTGGCTGTCTCCCATCACGCCGCCGATGCCAGGGAAGTGCTTGGCGCTGCAGAGCACGCCCGCTTCCACGAAGCCCTCCACCTGTGCGGACACCATGCTGCCAACGATCGCGGGGTCGGTCCCGAACGAGCGCAGCGCCATGACGTCCGTGGAGGGGTCGCCGCAGACGTCGGAATCGGGTGCGAAGTCCAAGTTGAAGCCGAGGTCGCTCAGGTAGCCGCCGATGCGCGCGGCAACGGCCTTGGCCTGCGCCGTGTCGCCCGCCGCGCCCACGTCGGCCATGTTCCCCTCGTTGGGGATGTCGAAGCCGGTGTTGCCGCCGATGCGGCTCACGGTGCCGCCCTCCTCGTCCACGCCGACGAACAGCGGCAGCCCGCACGCGCCCTGCGCGAAGGCCTGGGAGTTCGCGATCATCTCGCGCGTCTGGTCGGCTGAGAGCAGGTTCTTCTGGAAGTACACGAGGCCGCCCACGGGGTAGGCGGCGAGCGCCTGCTGCGTGGAAGATCCGGCCTGCGTGGCGGTGTCCACCCCGGTGATGGCCTCGGGCGTGACCACGAACAGCTGCGCGACCTTCTGCTCGAGCGTGAGGGTAGCCGCCTTCTCGGCGGCGCGCTCGTCGAGCGTGGGGACGGCTGCGGGCTTGGGCGCGGACGTCGCGGGCGCAGGCGCGGCGGGCTGCGACTCGCGCTCGTCGCGCACGCCGCCGAACTCGCTTTCCGGCGACTCCGGCGCGCCGGTCGCCGCGGGCGCGGAGCACCCGGCGGCGCAGCAGAGCATCATCAAGGCAAGCGCCGCGGTGGCTGCCTTCTTCTGTATGGTTCCTCGTTCCATCAGGCTCATCACGCCCCTCCTTCGTAATCGGCGAGAGCGCGAACCAGTATAGGCGCGCGGAGGGGCCTGCTTGCGCAGGCCCCTCCGCTTCACGTGAAAGTTGAGCGTCCGATCTCCGAGACCCCGGCTCCTTCGTTGCGCCAACCGCCGCCTAGCGCCGGTTGAACGGCACGATGGTGGCGGGGATGCCGCCGTCCATCACCACGCGCGGCTCGCCCTTGATGAGCGGGCGGAAGTAGTCCAGCGCCTCCGGCGCGATGCCCTGGTAGTCCGGCAGGATCCACTCGGCGGGGAAGCGCCGCACGAAGTTGGCGAACTCGGACGCCGGCGCGGCGAAGAACTTCGCGTTGTAGAGCCCCTCCGCAGCCGCCGCCTCGTCGCGGCGCACGCCCACCACCTGGCCGGTGAACGCAGGGTCGGCGCTGCGCATGTGGGCGCTCAGCCCCAGCTCCCATGCCTCGGTGCGGTCGACGATGCTCTGCGCGAAGTTGCTGGAGCGCGCCGCGCGCGAGAGGTCCTGCACGATGCCGCGCGGCACGATGCCCGCGTCCACGATCATCTGCTTGATGGTGGCTGCGGCACCGCCCAGCACGGCGTGCGCGAACCCGTCGTCGGCCGCGTTGCCGGCGGAGAGGTACGCACCGTCCGCGTAGTGAGCGCCCTCGGACGTGACGATGTAGCACTTGCCCGTCTCGTCGAACTTTCGGCGCACCTCTGCCAGGAACGCCTCGCGGTCGAAGTCCACCTCCGGCAGCACGAGCAAATCCACGTCGCCGGTGACGCAGCAGCTCGCGGCGAGCCAGCCCGCGTCGCGGCCCATCACCTCGAGCACGAACACCTCGGGGCGCGTGTACGCGTCGTAGTCCAGCCGCGTGGCGTGGGTGATCTCGCAGGCCACCTTCGCCGCGCTCGGAAAGCCGGGGCAGTGGTCCACGGGCACGAGGTCGTTGTCCACGGTCTTGGGGATGCCGATGAAGCGCTTGCCCGGCGCGTTACCGCGCGCCCACTCGGCCAGCGCGTCCACGGTGTCCATGGAGTCGTTGCCGCCGATGTAGAACATCGTGCTTATGTCGTGGGCGTCCATCACCTCCACGAGGCGATGGTAGTCGGCGTCGTTGCCGCGCTTGAGCTTGTAGCGGCACGTGCCGAGCGCCGACGACGGCGTCTGCTGCAAGAGCTCGATGTCGCGGCCCGTGAGGCCGGTGAGGTCGTAGAGCTTCCCGTCCAGCGTGCCCTCGATGCCGTAGAGGCCGCCGAACACGCGGTCGTACAGGGGATTCAGCTGGTTGGCGCGCACGACTCCGGCAAGGCTGGAGTTGATGACGGCGGTGGGCCCGCCGGATTGCGCGACGAGGCAGTTGGCCATGATGCGCTCCTGTTCTCTTCGGTAGCCGCAAAGTATCGCGCGACGAGGCCGGTTCGTCAACGCCTCGCAACCTTGGCCTCGCGAAAGGCCACGCGGAATCTGCAACAGGCTGGATGATTGAACGATATTCATTGACGCTTGTTCAATAAAGCGGTACGATGGCGGGGAGGCGAGCGGAAGGAGGGGCGCGTATGGCGCGTATCGTGAAGGCACCGGACGATCGCAGGCGCGAGATTCTGGACACGGCCATGGACCTGTTCGCGGAGAAGGGGTTCGAGGGCGCGTCCATGCGGGACATCGCCCGGCGCATGGGCACCGCGCCGGGGCTCGTGTACCACTACTTCGACTCGAAGCGGAAGCTGCTCGACGAGGCCATGGAGCGGTACGTGGAGGAGTGCACCGAAGGGCTCGTGAACCTCTTGCGCTCCACCGACCTGGGATTCCGCGAGAAGGTGGACGCGCTCTACGACGACATCGGCGACGAGCGGCTCCAACGCCACAGCGATTTCTTCCACCGGCAGGGCAACGAGGGCTTCCATCGCCAGCTGTCCCTGCGGCTGTGCGAGCACGTGCAACCGCACATGGCGGCGGCTCTCGAGCAGGCGCGCCGCAGCGAGGGCCTCATCGTGCGCGACCCCGAGACGTTGGCGAGCTTCCTTCTGCACGGCCACATCGGCATCCTCTCCGCGCACGGGGACGCGGACGCGCAGACGGTCGCCCGCCTGCGGGAGTACGCGCACGTGCTGATCGACTCGCAGACGGAGCGCCCGGAAGCCTGAAAACCGTACGAATGTTTCAGGTGAACATCGGGGCCGTCGCCCGTGCGACGCAACCCGATCAAGCCCGGTGCAGAGCCGGGCTTCTTTCGACATTGGGATTGAATTTTGTTCAATGAAAGGATGGGGCGCCATGGACCAGCTCAAAGAGAAGTCGCGGAAGGCCTTCGACGCGCAGGCGGCAGACTACGACCGCACCGAAAAGGGAGCCCATGCGCGCCGGCTCTACCCGCATGTGCTCGCGGCGCTCGAAGGCGTGCGGGAGGGCGGGCTGCTCGACGTGGGGTGCGGCACGGGCGCGCTCGCGCGGCTCGTGCTGGAGCAGGGGCCGAAGCGCCGGGTGACCGGTGTCGACCTCGCGCCCGGCATGGTGGCGCATGCTCGCGCGAGCTTGGCCGCTTTCGGCGATCGCGCGCGCATCGCGGAAGCCGACAGCGAGCGGCTGCCGTTCCACGAGGAGTCGTTCGACGCAGCGTACTGCAACGACTCATTCCACCACTACCCGGATCCCGGGAAGGCGGTGTTCGAGATCTGGCGGGTGATGCGCCCCGGGGGCCTGCTCGTGGTGGGCGACTGCACCCTGCCCGCGCCGGTGCGGGCCGTCATGAACGCATCGCTGCGCTTCTCGTCCGAGGGCGACGTGCACATCTACTCGAAGGGCGAGTACGAGCGCATCCTCGGGCGGTGGTTCTCCTCCGTGGCGTGGCGGCGCGTCGAAGGCTCGGCGTGTCTCGTGGAGGCGCGCAAGTAGAGCCGCTTCTTCGGCGTCCGCGTCATTCCACGCCTCGCAGCTCGGCTCAGGGGGTGATGGGTCATGGCGGGTCCTTTCGCTGGCACGGAGCGGGGACGGCGGGGACGTTGTGGGGGATGGCGAAGGCGCCGGGACGCCGTTCGAGCGCGCGACCGCGGAAGAACAGCACGAGCGCGTCGACGACGTCCGCGAAGAAGAACGTCTGCAGGACGATGTGCGCCGCGCATTCGCCGGTTGAGATGCGCCTGCTTCCGCGCCATTCCGCCGGCTTCCGCCCGCCGAATTCCACGAGAAACAGATAGCCGCAGGTGGCCTTTTCCGCACCTTGCTCACGGGGTGCGGAGGGAGGTTTGTTCTGTTGCCGCAGGTCGTCTTTCATAGAGCTTACCGGGATGCTCGTATAAAACCCCAGATGGCAAAACATACCATATCTAGTTGGTTCGACTCTTTAGAACTTCAACATATGGGTGACAGAAGTTGACGAGGAGGCGCGACGCTGGTAGGGTGTGAGCTACCGATTCCCGACCGATCGCAAACCCCATCTGCGCCTGCCGGCGCCATGCTGCACGCGGTCGACCAATCGTAGAAGCAACGCGGAAGCAAGCGAAAAAGGAGCGACCATGTACGAGGTTCAGAAGCGCGACGGCAAGATCGCGGAATTCGACATCGCCAAGATTTCAAGCGCCATCGCCAAGGCGTTCGACGCCTTGGGCAAGCAGTACCATCCGTCGACCATCGACCTTCTGGCCCTCAACGTGACCGCCCATTTCGAACCGAAGATCAAGGACGGTATTGTCAGCGTGGAGGACGTGCAGGACAGCGTGGAGGAGGTGCTCTCCACAGCCGGCTACGCCGATGTGGCGAAGTCCTACATCCTGTACCGCAAGCAGCGCGAGAAGGTGCGCAACGCCAACGCCACGCTGCTCGACTACAAGGACCTCGTGGACCAGTACGTCAAAGTGGAGGACTGGCGCGTGAAGGAGAACTCCACGGTCACGTACTCCGTGGGCGGCCTCATCCTGTCGAACTCCGGCGCCATCACGGCGAACTACTGGCTCTCCGAGATCTACGACGACGAGGTGGCGAAGGCGCACCGCGACGCCGACATCCACCTGCACGACCTGTCCATGCTCACGGGCTACTGCGCGGGCTGGTCGCTCAAGCAGCTCATCCAGGAGGGCCTCGGCGGCGTGCCTGGCAAGATCACATCGAAGCCGGCGAGCCACCTGTCCAGCCTGTGCAACCAGATGGTGAACTTCCTCGGCATCATGCAGAACGAGTGGGCCGGCGCGCAGGCGTTCAGCAGCTTCGACACCTACCTCGCGCCGTTCGTGAAGGCGGACGGCCTGTCCTACGAGGAGACGAAGCAGTGCGTCGAGTCGTTCGTGTTCGGCGTGAACACGCCGTCGCGCTGGGGCACGCAGGCGCCGTTCAGCAACATCACGCTCGACTGGGTGTGCCCGGCCGACCTGCGCGACCAGCCAGCCATCGTGGGCGGGCGCGAGCAGGGCTTCACCTACGGCGACTGCCAGGCCGAGATGGACATGGTGAACAAGGCGTTCATCGAGATCATGATCGAGGGCGATGCGAACGGCCGCGGCTTTCAGTACCCCATCCCCACCTATTCCATCACGCGCGACTTCGACTGGAGCGATACGGAGAACAACCGCCTGCTGTTCGAGATGACCAGCAAGTACGGCACCCCCTACTTCTCCAACTACATCAACTCCGACATGGAGCCCTCCGACGTGCGCTCCATGTGCTGCCGCCTGCGCCTCGACCTGCGCGAGCTGCGCAAGAAGTCGGGCGGGTTCTTCGGCAGCGGCGAGTCCACGGGCTCCATCGGCGTCGTGACCATCAACATGCCGCGCATCGCCTACCAGGCGGTGGACGAGGCCGACTTCTACCGACGCCTCGACCATCTCATGGACGTGTCCGCGCGCTCGCTGCACACGAAGCGCGAGGTCATCACGAAGCTGCTCGACGCGGGCCTCTACCCGTACACGAAGCGCTACCTGGGCACGTTCGAGAACCACTTCAGCACCATCGGCCTCGTGGGCATGAACGAGGCGTGCCTGAACGCCAGCTGGCTGCGCGCCGACATGACGCAGGAGGCGGCGCAGGCGTTCACGAAGGACGTGCTCAACCACATGCGCGCCCGCCTGGCCGACTACCAGGAGGAGTACGGCGACCTGTACAACCTCGAGGCCACGCCGGCCGAGAGCACCACGTACCGCTTCGCCAAGCACGACAAGGAGCAGTTCCCGAATATCGTCACGGCCAACGAGAACGGCAAGCCGTACTACACGAACTCGTCGCATCTGCCGGTGGGCTTCACCGACGACATCTTCAGCGCGCTCGACGTGCAGGACGAGCTGCAGACGCTCTACACGTCCGGCACCGTGTTCCACGCGTTCTTGGGCGAGAAGCTGCCCGATTGGAAGGCGGCCGCCACGCTCGTGCGCAAGATCGCCGAGAACTACAAGCTGCCGTATTACACCATGTCGCCCACGTACTCCGTGTGCAAGAACCACGGCTACATCGCCGGCGAGGTGTACGAGTGCCCGTGCTGCCACGAGGAGACCGAGGTGTACTCGCGCATCACCGGCTACTACCGCCCGGTGAAGAACTGGAACGACGGCAAGTCTCAGGAGTTTGCCGACCGCGTGGAGTACGACCTGGGGCATTCGCATCTGACGCGCGAAGGCGCCGTGGCCGTGACGGCGGCAGCCGAGACCGCCGGCCAGGCAGGCTCGCACGTGACGGTTTCGGGCATCGAAGAGCCGGCGACCGCGCCCGAGCACAGTGCGCTGCCTGCTGGTTTGTACCTGGTGGCAACGCGCACGTGCCCGAACTGCAAGTTCGCGGCGGCCGAGATGGATGCCGCCGGCATCGCCTACGAGGAGCTGTTGGCCGAGGAGAACGTGGAGCTGGCGCAGCGCTATCGCATCATGCAGGCGCCGACGCTGCTCGAGGTGGGTGCGGACGGTACCGTGGAGGTGACGGCTGGCGCGGCGGCGGTGTTCCAGAAGGTCAACGCGATGCGCGCCCAAGTGGTGGCGTAAGGCGCCGAGCAAGCAAGCAGGTTGAGGGCCGGGTCGATGCGATCCGGCCCTTTTTGATGGAGGGCGATGTTCGCTACACTGTGTGTAGCGAACTCGGAACACGCTGAGTTCCGAATTGTGCGTACAGCGCGCGCACAATTCTCAAACTCGAGGAGAGGGTTCTTCGCATGTTGTGTACCGAATTCGGCACTCAGCGAGGGCCGAATTCTAAATGAACAAAATTAACGTACAAACGTTCTTTTTATGTGGTAGAATAGCTTCAGAAACGAGCCAGTGCAAGCGCATTCCGAATCCGCTCGTCGTCGGGATGCCCATAGATGGCGGTGGGTTCCGCGCCGCCCGTACCACGCTTGCAAGATCCTCGAAGCCAACGGAATGCCCTTCGCGCCGCCGCGCTTGCGCGCGCATGCGCGGCGCGCGCCGGAAGGGGACGAGAGGAGCGAGGCATGGACGATCCGATGGCGAGGAAAGACGCGGCAGTGTACGACTCGGTGCGCGGCGCGCTCGAGGCGGCGCGGAAGAAGGCCGCGGTCGCCGTGAACGATGCCATGGTGGAGGCGTACTGGGAGATCGGCCGCCAGATCGTGGAGGCGCAGGGCGACCGTGCCGAGTACGGCAAGCATCACATGGAGTACCTGTCCGAACGGCTGACGAAGGAGTTCGGACGGGCGTACACCAAGCGGAACCTTCACTACATGCGGCAGTTTTACTTGGCGTTTCCAATTGTGAACACACTGTGTTCACAATTGAGCTGGTCTCACTACCGCCTGCTCATGCGCGTGGAGGACGAGAAGAAGCGCCCGTTCTACATGCGCGAAGCGGTCGATCAGCGCTGGACGGTGCGCCAGCTCGATCGCGAGATCCACTCCTTCTATTACGAACGCCTCTTGGCGACGCGCGAGGAGAGGCGCGAGTCCGTCCGGCAGGAGGTCAAAGTGCTCGAGCCGCCCACCAAGGCTGATGGCCTGCTCAAGGACCCCTACGTGCTCGATTTCCTCGACATGGGCGGCCGCACCGACTACCGCGAGGACGATTTGGAGCAGGCGCTCATGAACCGGCTGCAGGAGTTCCTCCTAGAGCTCGGCAGGGGCTTCGCATTTGTCGCGCGCCAGCAGCGCATCGCCGCGGAGACGGAGAGCTACTACGTCGACCTCGTGTTCTACCACTGCATCCTGAAATGCTACGTCCTCATAGACCTCAAGACGGGCAAGATCACGCCGCAGGACGTCGGTCAGATGGACTTCTACGTGCGCCTGTACGACGACCGCTGCACGCAACCGGACGACAACCCCACTATCGGCATCATCCTCTGCGCGACGAAGGACGCAACCGTGGCACGCTACTCGGCCCTCGCCGATGACAAAGGCCTGTTCGCGGCGCGCTACACGCTGTGCCTCACCACCGAGGAGGAGCTAGCGCGTGCCCTCGAGCCCACAAGCGCGTTGTTCCTCGAGTAGGGTGCGGGAGACGGTATGAACGGCCTGCTCCTGCGCCCGGCGCCTTCGCTTCGGCTGTCTAGTTGCCGGTTATTTCGGTGAAGGTAAAGCTGGTCGGGTTGCCCAGGTCGGGGGCTTCTATGAGATACGACTTGGTTTGGGTCGAGCCGTCGGCGAACGTGGCCGTCGCGCTGAGTACCGAGCCTGTCAGCTCGCGTGCGGCCCCTTCTTCGACGGCGGCATCCAGTTGTGCGGCAGCCTCGTATGAGTGACCCTCGGCCATCAGGTGGCGATACGCCTCGAGGCCCGATTCCGAAAGGGGGAACCCAACATATATTTCAACGATGCGCGTGTTGTCGATCGATTCTTGGTGGCTGAAGTCGAACGTGGCGGTCTTAGGATAATGGTATACATGGACGCCCTCCGCTCGCTGCTCCTGCGTGACGGTTGTGTCGATGATCTCGAAATAGCTGCGTTCTCCCTCGATCTCGTAGGTTATGGTCTCGATGTTGTTTCCGGTGCAGCGTATGTTGAAATGATACTTGTACCCGGCCCATTCGTAGCTCCAGAACGAGTCGTCGGCGGGGTTGTACCACGGCCCGCTGTAGCCTCCGCCGCCTTTGAATTGACTCGTATCGAGCTCCAATGAGTTCTCTTTCGCTACAGGTTCTTTTGCAGCGTTCTCGTCCGGCGACGGGGGCTCTGCCATGAGGTCGTTGACGATGCCGAACCCGCCCGGCGAGTTGAGGGCGAGCGCGGTCGTGCCCGCACCGAGCAGCAAGGCAGCGCAGGCGGCTATGACGAGGATCCTGGCCCGATGATGCCTGAAAAACACAGACGGGCGGCTGGGGCCCTTTCCCGTTGCTGCGGTGCTCGCACCGCCACGACGCGCGTGGGCTTCCTTGAGGACGGCCTCTCTCAACTGCTTGGGAGCACGCAAATCGCTCATCATGGCTTGGTAGTCGTCGAGGGTGGGAGGTTGAGGACGGTTATGCTGTTCGGCCATGGTCCGGCTCCTTTCTCGACTCGATGCTGCCAGCTTGCTCAAGCTGCTCGTCCAGCAACGTTGTCCGGAGGCGCTCGCGCGCCCGGTGGAGGCGGGTGCGGACGGTGCTCGGCTTGCAGCCTGCAATGCGGGCGATCTCCTCGGTCGAATAGCCTTCTGCGTAGTGCAGGTGCACGGTGGTGCGCAGGTCGGGCGGCAACGCGCCGACAACTTCCCAGATATCCGCCCGGAAGGCATCGGGCGCGGGAATGTCGATGTGCTCCTGCTCCAACCCGCCGGTGCGGCGGTTCCAGCTCAGCCGCGCGATATCGTGGCAGCGGTTGATGGTGACGCGCAGCAGCCACGCCTTCAGGTGTTCGTCGCTCTCGAAGGCGGCCGTGTGCTCCAGCAGGCGCATGAACACGTCTTGGTACACGTCGTCGGCGTCGCTCGGCGAACCCGTCTGCGCGAGCGCCACTCGATACACCGTGTCGCCCAACGCATCCATGGCGCGTTTCAGGAACGCGTCCGAACGAAGCGGGCAAGGGTTGTCGGCCGCATCGGTACGGCCCGTTTTGCGCTTAAACGGAATGTGCATGCATTCACCTCTCTGCAGACAATACGGGAGAGGCGTCCCGATTGTTCCGAAGAAAGGCAAATAATTGCTCCACGCGCTGGCCGTTCAGTTGCTTTCAGTAAGAACCCGATGGCTTAGCTTAAGGATGAAGAGGCAAGCTATCCTCGAATCGAGAGCATGCTGCAAGAGGCGGGCCGATCGAGTCCCCCGGCACGTCGTTTTCGAAACGGGGGACTCGGGCTCGTCGGTCCACCTCATTTCGCTCATCCCCCGACGATCTCGGTGATAGTGTAAAGCGTGGGCCGATTTGCCGTCGGGTTGACGGTCATCTCGGCCTGGAAGGCGGCGAGGCGCTGGTCGAAGTCTTCGACCGGGGCAATGCGGTATGCCTTGGTCTCGGTAGAGCCATCGTCGAACGTTACGGTCAGCGTGAAGGGTGACTGGGACAACATGTCGCCGTAGCTGCGCAGGATTATCCGCCCCAGTTCGTCCATGAGTTCTTTGTGCGCTTCGTCTGAGAGCAGCTCGGGGTGCTCACTGCGCGGGATGCGCAGGCTTTCACCGTCGTGGGCCAGCTGCTCGTAGATGGCTTGCTGCCTTGCAGCATCCTCATCGAGGATCTCCTGGATCTCGCAGGCCCGCTCGTTCACGGGGAAATAGGCAACCAGGTTGCGCTGCATTTTCGCCTTGTCGGAAGCTTGGTCGTCGTAGGCTATGGTGAAGCTGTCCTGTTGCTCGAAGTTGACATTCTCGTCTCCGAACGGCCCATAGGTGCGGTTTTCGCTGGTGAAGTGCACTCTCTCACCGTCTATTGCATAAGTGACGGTTTGGATGTTGTTTCCGGTGCAGGTGAGATCCAAGGCGTAACGTACCTGGGCGTAGTAGGTGCCGTCGCGGCCGACCGAGGAGGGCGAGTCTCCTTCTTCGTGCGACAAGCCGGTTTCAACGTCGTAGGTTCCGCACCCCCAGCCACCTAAGGAGCCGAAGTTTTTGAACTCCAGCGTGGCCGACTGTCCTGACGCTCCCTCTCCCTGCTCGGCGGCGTAAGCGGCCAACGTGAAGAAGTTGCCGGTTTTCGGAAGCGAGGCGTTTACCGTGTTTCCGGTGGGTGTCTGGCCAGGCAAGGGGATTGCACTGCCGGCGAATAGGAGAGCTGCTGCAATGACGGTTGCGCAGGCACCGGCAAGGGCGACTCGCGCCCAAGGTCGGCGATGCCTTGCTTCGGGCCGTGCCGGGAAGTCCGGGAAATCGCAGGAGGCTGCCTTGTCCTGAGGTGCTTCCGATGCTTGTGCGACGGCGTGCGTCACGCAATCTTTTACGTGCTTGGGGAGCTCAACGTTGTCCATCAGCGAGCGGTAATCGTCCAAGTTCGTCCGTTTCATGTTCGACCTCCTGTTCCAGATCGAGTTTGAGCCTCTTGCGGGCCCGAAAGAGGCGGGTGCGAACGGTTGCGGGCTTGCAACGTGCTAGGCTGGCGATCTCGTCAACCGAGTAACCTTCGTAATAGCGTAGGTGCACGATGAGCCGCAGCTGCTTGGGAAGGCGGCTGACAGCTTCCCATACGTCGCTTTTCACCAGCTCTTGCACGGGCGCCTCGAGGTTCGCGAGTTCGGGTGCCGCGATATCGGTAGCGCTGACGCGTCGCTTCCAGGCTGATCGGCGCAGCTCTCTGCAGCGGTTGACGGTGCAGCGGATCAGCCAGGCTTTCAAATGCTCGTCATCGCGAAATGCCACAGAGACGCCTATAAGGCGCATGAACACGTCCTGTGCCACATCGTCCGCATCATGTGGAGAGCGCGTTTGGCTCAGGGCAAGCCGATACACCAAGGCGCCCCAAGCGTCCATAGCGTGCTCGACAAGCTCGGCGGTTCTTCGGTCTACGCTCATTTCCTCACCACCCCCTTCGCCTAGTAACATGAAGCATGGGGGTTCGATGTTCCGAGAATGGGGAAAAGGCTCGATTATACGGTACGGAGACGTCAAATGCCGCGCAGCTGGGTGTTGGGGATGGCTTTGCGCAGTTCGGGAAGGAGGGCCTCGAGGTCGGCGGGATCCCAGGCATGCAAAGCGCCGGGGCCGGCAAGTACGGTGTCGGCATCGGCGAAACTCTGCAGGTGCCAGGCGCGGGCGCCGGCGATCCAGCAGGAGAGCGCGATGAGATCGGCGGGCTCGTGAAGCTCGCGCACGACGGTGGTGCGGAACTCGTAGGGCACGGCGTCGGAGTGCAGGTAGTCGATCGATGTGGCGACGGGAGCCACGTCGAAGCCGGGCACGCCGATGGTTTCCGCGTAGCGACCGGGCGCATTCTTGACGTCCATGGCCACGAAGTCCACGAGCCCGCTTTCGACGAGCTCGCGCAGTCGGTCGGGAAAGCTGCCGTTCGTGTCCAGCTTCACCGCGAAGCCCGCACGCTTGATGCGCGCGCAGAAGTCGGCCAAATCAGGCTGGAGCAGCGGCTCGCCGCCGGTGATGCACACGCCGTCGAGCAGGCCGTGCCGCTTGTCCAGGAACGCGAAGAACTCCTCGACCGGTGTATCGCCGGTTGCATCGCTCGGGTCCAGCACGAGCGCGGCGTTGTGGCAGAAGGAGCAGCGGAAGTTGCAGCCCGGAAGGAACACGGTGGCCGCCGTGTGCTCGGGGAAGTCCAGCAACGTTAGCTTCTGCAATCCGGCTATTCTCATGGGTCGGCTCCTTGGACAAGAGAACGGGGGCCCGAATACCGATCGGGCTCCCGACATCATAGGACGCGCGGCTGCATTCCGCAAATTTGCTATGCAACTTCGGTAATGGTGAAAAGCGGCGTGGTGAGGGCCGGGTCGGCTTCGTCGTGGTCAGGCATCATCATTATGGTTTGATAGGCAAGAAACTTTTCTTCGAAACCATCAACGGGAGCGATGCGGTAGTTCTTGGTTGTCGTGGTTCCGTCGGTGAACGTGGCGGTGATGGACAGCGTTGCGTTTGCGAGTTTTTGAGCAGCCGCGGTCACCTTGGACGTAATCCAGGCATTGTTGTTCTCGGGGTTATCCATGACTTCTTTGTAGTAGGCGTTGTTGAGCTCGATATCCCGGGCGTTTAACTCGCGCCATTGTGCTTCGATGGCAGCGCGTTTGTCGGGGTCCTCGGTTGCGCTGCGTTGCTCACTCAGCTCTGCCATCTGTTGCGAAAGCTCCATCATAGCTGGATCGGCCATATTGACGAGTATCTCGCGATGAAGCCCCTCGGGGTTTTGGTTGTCGTAGTCTACCTCGAACCGTTCGGGTGATTCCATGTCGGGGTGTAATGCGTCTTGAGACATGTCGAGGCTCATGAAGCTCACATCACCGCCATTGATGGTGTAGGCGAGGTGCTTGATACCTTCTCCGTTGCAGGTGAGGTTCATGCTGAAGCGCATGTTGTATCCGCCGGTGCCCGCAAAAGTAATTCCCGATTCGTCGGCAGACAGCTCCACGCTTTGCCCGATTTCAGCCGCTTCAGCTACTTTGAGGCCGAACAAATCTGCAAAGGAGGGTGTTGCTGCCATTTCTGCTTCTCCGTTCCCAACCAAGCCGGGCAGTCCCAGCGCGATGGCCGTGCCGCCCAAGCCCAGGGCCAGCACGGTGCAGGCGGCTAGGGCGAAGCCCTTCATGCGGCTGCGCTTCACGGAGAACACGGGACTTGCGGTTGCCTCGCGTGCCGGGGCGGGAATGCTCGGCAGCGGCGAACGGGTTGCGCCGGTTTCACGGGCGCTGCAGCTTGCCGCTGCGGCTGATTCGACCTTATCGGCAGCCAGCCGGACGCGGGCCTGTTCGAGCACCTGGTCGGACAGATGGGCAGGCACATGGGTGTCGTGCATCATGGACTGGTAGCGGTCCAAGGGGTCAGTACTCATAGGGTGCCTCCTTTCAAGGGGAGGATGGAGGTGGTCAATCGGGGGGGGGGGCTATTCGGCGGTCAGGGCTGCGGCGTTGGGCGGCCGCGGCAGGGTCGGCGTGCCGCTGGTCGCGGACGCGTTTCCGCTGCTCGGGAGCGTTGCGGGCGCGCCTTCGGCAACGTCGGCCTCCATCAGCTCCCTGATGCGCGCCCGGGCGCGGAACAGCCAGGTACGCGCCGTCGCGGGCCGGCAATCCAGTGCGCTCGCTATCTCCTCGGTCGAGTAGCCCTCCACGTAGTGCAGGTGCACGGCCGTGCGCTGCTGCTCGGGCAGCTGGCCCACGGCGTCCCAGACGGCGGCGTCCTCGTCGTCGCGCGCGGGGGAGTCGGGCGCGTCCCATTCGGGGTCGAGTGCGACTGTGCGGCGCTTCCAGCCCGACCGTGCCAGGTCGCGGCACCGGTTCACGGTCACGCGCAGCAGCCATGCCTTCAGATGCTCGGGGCTCTCGAAAGCCGTGCCGCTGTCCAGCAGCCGCAGGAACACGTCTTGGTACACGTCCTCCGCGTCGGCGCGCGATCTGGTCTGGCCGAGCGCCAGCCGGTATACCGCATCGCCCCAATCGGCCATGGCCTGCCCGAGTAACGCCTCGGGATGCGGGTTCGCCCCGCTTTGCCGCAGCGCCGCGGGCTCTCGCAACGCCCCGTCTTCCGCTCGTTCATGGTTCGGCATGGTTTCACCTCCTTGAAGAAGCATACGATCAAGGGGGAGTGAATGTTTCAGAGAAAGGAAAAGCCGCACTAAAAAGAACCGTGTGCTCGGTTCTGTGTATCCATCTTAGTATCATAATATAGTATGATTGCAGCAAGCGCCGCAAGCGCACGCGGCGACAGAGAAGGGCAGCGCACATGGACGAGTTTCGCATCGACCCCAAAAGCCCGGTTCCGGTATGGGCCCAAACCAAAAGCAGGTTGCTCTACCTTATCTTGAGCGGCCGCTACCAGGAGGGCGACAAGCTCCCCACGGTCCGCGACCTGGCTGTCGAGCTGAACATCAACTACAACACGGTCAACAAGGCCTATCAGGACCTCGAGCGCGACGGCTACGTGCTCACCACGCGAGGCAAGGGAAGCTACGTGACCGACAAAGCGCGCGAGGGCTTCTTCGCCATCGAAAGCGACGTGGATTTTCTCATTCAGGAACTTATAGAAAAGGCCACGGCGAAGGGCATGACCGGCGAGGAGCTGGCTATGCGCCTCGTCGGGCGCCTAAGGTCCGAGGGCAGGATAAGCGCGAAGGCCGTCGAGGAAGTGCAGGAGAGCATGCAGGAGGTGGGGTAATGACCGCTTCCGAGAATCTCGAACCCGTCATCCAGCGGAAAGACGAGCTCGAAGAGGAGAAGACTCCCGCCCGCAAGAAGCCCACATGGCTCAAGCGCCGGGGTGCCCTCGTATTCAACCTGGCTGTTTTCGCCGTGGTGGCGCTGCTGCTCGGCGGCGCAGGCATGCTCGCCTTCGGTCCCTGGGCCATCCCCTTCGCGTTGGTGCTCGGTGCATTTGCGGCGAATGCCGTGCATATCGCCTTCGTATGGGAGAGGGCGGTTATCTTGCGGTTCGGCAATTTCTCCCGCATCGCGGAGCCCGGCCTGTACTTCACCATTCCCATCGTCGAGCAGATCGCCCTCCATGTCGACCAGCGTATCAACGCAACCTCGTTTCTGAACGAGCGGGCGCTCACGTCCGACCTCGCCCCGGTAGACGTGGACGCGGTGGTGTTCTGGATGGTGTGGGATGCCAAGCAGGCGTACACGCAGGTTGCCGACTATCCCAGCGCCGTGTCGTGGTCGGCGCAAACGGCTTTGCGCGACGCCATCGGACGCATCAGCCTGACCGACATGCCGGTAAAGCGCCTCCAGATCGACCACGAGGTCCAGGAACGGCTCGATCGGAAGGTGGCCGATTGGGGCATCAGCATCATCTCCGTGGAGATCCGCGACATCGTGCTGCCCGACGACCTGCAGGGCGCCATGTCGAAGGCGGCGCAGGCCGAGCGCGAACGCGACGCGCGCATCATCCTGGCCGAGGCGGAGAAGGAGGCGGCGTGCATGTTCGTGGAGGCCGCCGAAACCTACGAGGAGAGCGAGGTGGCGCTTCAGCTGCGTATGGCCAACCTGCTGTACGAGGGAGTGAAGGATCACGGCGGCCTGGTGATCGTGCCCTCATCGTTCGCCGAAAGCACGGCGGTCATCGAGAAGCTGGCGCGTTTGGCTAAGTAGCGAGGAGCCCGCTACGGCCGCAAGGTTCGTTGTCGAAAGGACGGATGTTCGCGCGCATCCGTCCTTTGCTTTTACTACAGCACTTAAATGACCTTCGCAATCATCTTAGAATCTTACAGTTGTAAGACAATATGATTATGTGATACTATGCTCGATACAGAGCCAGGTAGCACCGAGGGGAAGAAGGTGCGCCAGGCGGGCCATCGTCATCTTGTTCGGGGGAGCCATGATGCGAGCAGAAGCCTTTACCGTGCTGTCGTGGTGCTTCGCGCCGATAGGCCGCGAGGAGTGGGAAGCTGCGACGAACGCCCAGACGTGGACGGAGTTCCTGACGTTCCTGGGAAGCGAGACCGACCCTTCCGCGCAACGGGATGCCGCTCTCGGCCATCTTGCCGTCCCCCCGACCTACGAGGAGAAGACGCGCTTCGCGGCGCGCCACTTCACCGGCGGCCTGCCCGCATCGGCGCTTCCAGTGGAATCGCTGTACGTTCCGTCGTTAGCCGGGCAGGCGTGCGGGGAATACTGTCGGGAGCCGGCTTGGTATATGCGCGACCTGGCTGCGTCGCTCGGCCTTGAGATACCTGCCGCCTTCGCGGCGTATCCCGACCATCTCTCCATCGAGTTGGACATGGCCGCATTCCTGTGCGCTGCGAATTCCGACTATGCGCGCGATTTCGCGGCGCAGCGCTTCGGGTGGCTGGCCGACTACGCCGCCCGGTTGAAATCCCTTAACGCCAACGCATCGTTTTACGTTGCTGCCATAGAGGTGCTCCAGTGCGTCATCGATGCGTGGTGCAAGGATCGGTAAGCAAGGAAAGCGGGAAAGGGAGAAAAGGGAGGAGCGTGGCTATGTTGGACGCTAAGCTTTCAAGGCGCGGCTTTCTTGCCGGTGCGGCGGGGGCCGCGGCGGCGCTGGGCGCTTCGGGCTATCTGAGCTACGGTGCGTGGGAGAAGGCCCATGCGGCCGAAGCGGAAGCCGAGCCCCAGTTCGCCGGACACAGCGCGTGCGGAGGGTGCTATTCGAAATGCGCTTATTCCGCCTACGTGAGGAACGGCCGCTTGGACAAGATCGTGGGCGACAAGGAGCATGCCTTCGGCGTGGGCAAGCCGTGCGCCCGCGGCTACGGTTGGTCGCAGCTGGCGTATTCCGCCAACCGCCTGACCGACCCGCTGAAGCGTAGGGACGACGGCAGCTTCGAAGCCATCAGCTGGGACCAGGCCTACCAGGAGATAGGCGACAAGATCAAGGAGATCATCGCCACGTCGGGCCCCCAGGCGCTCGCGCTTGTGGAAACGGGCTCGGTGTCCATGGACTTCTACGTGCAGCGGCTGTTCACGGCGCTCGGGTGCGCGAACATGTACCGCCACGGCGTGGCGTGCAACCTCGCACGCAACTCGGGTTTGCTACAGACCATCGGCACGGGCGACTTCGGCGCCGACTACGGCAATGCCAAGGCGGTCATGTTCATCGGCCGCAGCTTCGCCGACGGCATCCGGCCCGTGTTCGTGGACGAGGTCAAGGCGGCACGCGACAACGGCGCCTACCTGGTGATGGTGGATCCGCGCTACAACTCGTCCATGGGGTTCTGCGACGAGTGGGTGCCCATCAATCCCGGCACCGACTTGGCATTCATCTTGGCCATGGCGCATGTGGTGGTGCGCGACGGCCTGGAGGACAAGGCGTTCATCGCTTCGGAGACCGTCGGGTTCGACACCTGGGCTGAAAGCCTCAAGCAGTACACGCCCGAGTGGGCGGAGAAGATCACGGGCATCGCCGCCGCTGACATCGAGCGTTTGGCCAAGCTGCTCGCCGAGAACGCCCCCGCCGCGTCCATCGACTCCGGGTGGCGTGCGGTGACGGGCTGCTCGTACGTCAACTCCGGCGAGACCGCCCGTGCCATCGCGGCGTTCAACGGTCTTTTGGGATGCTGGAACAAGCCGGGCGGCGCCCTCCTGTTCCCCTCCGCTCCCGCGTTCGGCAAGCTGGACGACCCGCGTTTCGCCAATCCGCCGGCGGTGAAGGAGAAGAAGCTGGGAACCAAGGAGTACCCGGTGTCCCTCTACAGCATGGTGTCGGCGAACTTCCTGATGGAGCAGGTGCGGGACGGCAACGTGCGCGGCATCATGTTCTGCCAGTCCAACATGGTGGGCGGCTACTCGAACCCCAAGATCCTCGAGGAGATACTGACCGGCGCCGAGTTGAGCGTGGATATCGACGTGCAGATGACCGACACGGCGCGCTGCTGCAAGTATGTCCTGCCCGACACGAGCTTCCTCGAGCGCGACGACCTTCCGTGGAGCTTCTCGTACACCGTGCCGTGCCTCACGCTGCGCAGCCAGGTCATCGACGTGATCCATCCCAACACGCGCCCCGTCCACCAGATTGCCAAGGAGCTGGCCCAGGCGTGCGGCGTGGGCCAGTACTTCGACTTCACACTCGACGAGCTGGCGGAGGCGCAGCTGAACACGCTCGGCCTGACCTTGGCCGAGATGCGCGAGAAGGGCTCTATCTCGTATCCCGAGAAGGGCGTGGACTTCGACGCCCCCATTAAGTGGGGGACCGCATCCGGTAAGTTCCAGTTCGCCAATGAGGACATGGCAAAGGTGGGGCTGACGCCCGACGTCAATTGGATCGAGCCCTTGGTCATGCCGTCCGGCGACGAGTTCCGGCTCATCGGCGGCAAGCAACCCATCCATTCCCAGTCTTGGACGACCGACATTCCCGAGCTCATCCAGATCACCCACGACTACGATCTCACGCGCATCTGGATGAACGCTGCGAAGGCGGCCGAGCTGGGCATAGCCGACGGCGACGAGGTGGAGGTGTACAACGATCTGAACAGCGGCAAGGTGCGCGTGAAGGTCACGGAGCGCCTGAATCCCACCTGCATCTGGATGCCGAGCGGCTACGGCTGCAACTCGCCCGACCTCACCAACGCCTACGGCGTGGGCTTGAGCTTCATGAGCTTCGTGCCGTTCCAACGGGACCCGTATTACGGCGCCACCATGAGCCAGGAGGCTCTGGTGAAGGTCAGGAAGGTAGGTGCGTAAATGACTCGCTACGGAATGCTCATCAACACCCTGGACTGCATCGGATGCTACACCTGCCGCGTGTCGTGCCAGCGGCAGAACGGCCTCGTTCCCACGGAGGCTTTCATCCATTTTCTCGATTCCGAAAGCGGCACGTACCCGCACGTGAAGACGGAGGTTGTGCCCGTCCAGTGCATGCACTGCGACGACGCGCCCTGCGCGAAGGCGTGCCCCACGAGCGCAACGTACGTTACCGATGAGGGCATCGTACGAGTTGACCAAGAAAAATGCATTGGCTGCAAGTACTGCATGGCCGTGTGCCCCTACCAGGCGCGCGTGATCAACGAGACCACGGGCACGGTTGACAAGTGCCGCCTGTGCGCAGCGGAACTCTCCACGCAAGGCACGCCCAACTGCAGCTGCGTGTCGGCCTGTCTCACCGGCTGCCGCATGGTGGGCGATCTCGACGACCCCGAGAGCGACATCGCGCAGGCTGTCGTCAGCCTGAACGCCCGCACCCTTACGGGCGACCCTCAAGCCACGATCTACTATGTGAGGTGATTGGAATGATCTGGGGTCCCTTGATTGCCTGGTATCTGTTCCTTGCCGGTTTGTCGGCGGGTGCGTTCGCGGCAACGGCCTATATTGGGCGTAAATATCCTCAAGCGCGCAGGATCTGCTTCCTCGGGCGTATCGTCGCGCTCGCGGCCTTGTGCGTCGGCCTCGTATTCCTCATGGTGGACGCAGAGGCGGGCCTGTCCGATCCGGGGCGCTTCTTCCTGCTGTTCGGCAACCCGGCATCGGTCATGACCATCGGCGTGTACATCATCTGCCTGTATATGGTGGTGCTGGTCGTCTCGATCGTGTTCGATGCGATGAAGAAAGCCCAGCCGCGTGCTCTGGCGGCGGTGGGATGCGTGCTGGCGCTGTGCCTGGCGGCCTATACCGGCTTTCTGCTGGGCGCCGCCACGCCGTACCCGCTGTGGAGCAACGCGGCGCTACCGGTGCTGTTCGTGGTGTCGGGCGCTTCGGCGGGCTTGGCCGCGGTGCTCATCGTAGGGCGCATCGTGAACGCCGGCCAGGTTGCCCGTATGCGCGAACTCGGCCGTTTCGGCGTCGTGCTGCCGCTGGTGGAGGCGTTCGTCCTGTTCTGCATGCTCGTGTCGGTGGCGACGGGTTCTGCCGATGGCGCGGCCTCGGTTGCCTCGCTCGTCAGCGGAGAACAAGCGCTGGCGTTCGTGGGCGGGGTGGTGGTGCTGGGCCTGCTGGCGCCGTTCGTGATCGAGCTGGTGCAGTCGCGGCTGAAGGCCCCCCGTGCAGTGCTGGGCTACCTCGCCGACGCCGGCGTGCTGGTGGGAGGCTTCTGCCTGCGCTACACCGTCGTGGCCGCCGCGGTGTTCACGCTTTGCGTGTGAGCCGCGGGCAAGGCGCTCGGTGCTGAACGTTCTCAATGGGGAGGGGCGAGGCCCCTCCCCATTGAGAACGACCGGCGCCTATCCGAGTGTTCCGATGCGGAAGGCCAGCACGCCGGGCATGTCTTCGTGGCCGTAGTACACGAATGAGAATCCGGGGTTGGCCAGCATCTCATCGCTGATCACATACAGCACCGATACCTCGCGCGTCTCGCCAGGTTCCATCATCTGGAAGTAGTAGTGCGATTCCCAGGCGGGTCCATCGTGGCCGCTGCGCCAGATCGCCTCGGAGAGCATGTCTCTCCCGGAAGTGTACCGATTGTCGCCGTCCGGCTGGAGCGTGACGAAGAACCCTTGGGTCAGGAACACGTCGGCCTGCTCGCTGGAGTTGTTCGTCACCGTCTTTGTGAGCTGCACGTACGAGAAGCCGGGCGACAGCGTTCCGTCGGCCGCGATGGAAAACTCGCCGCGCACGTCGATGCTGCCGGTCTCCTCGTCGCGTTGGCCGCCGCTGCCTTCGTAGTACAGGATGAGGTCCTCCACCGCCACGCCCTCGGGCAACCCGTTCAGGCGTTCGACGCGCTCGAACGTGGTCGTGGTGTCCGCCTCGTGGTACGGCTGCATGGACGCGAGGTCGGCGACGTTGCCCTTCTCGATGGTCGGGCCCGGCGGCACGTTGGACTTGCTGTTGGATGCATTGCCATCGGGCGAGGTCTCGGGTGGCGGTTCGAGCTCCCGCGGCTGCGTGAGCGGTTCGGTGAGGAAGGGGTACGACGCCTCGCCGCAGGGGAACGGCTCGTCCGTCTCGCTCGCGACCGTGCCGTACAGCGTGTGGATGGAGGCGATGCCCTGGTTGTAGGCCTCCCAGAACTCGTCTGTGGTCTTCTTCGCCTCGGTGGTGATCTGTGGCACCAGCTCCAGCACGTGGTTCACTCCGTCGGCGGTCTCGACGATGTTGGCCTTGAAGTCGGCGGCGTGCAGGTCCACCACCTGCGTGGCCGTGCGGCCGTCCGTGAACGTGACGGTGATGGTGAGCTGTGCGCCGTCGAGCGTGTCGAGGGCGGCGTTCATGCTGGCCAGCCCGTCAAGTTCCCCGCGATCGTTCTCAACGGCATCGAACGGCTCGTTCGTCCACAGCCCGAACCGGTACTCGCTTGCGCTCGCTTCGGGCGCGTCCATGGCGGAGGTGTCGACCGTGGACCCGAGCCGCTGGTAAAGGTTGGACTTGCCCGTTCTGCTGGGGTCATTGCGGTCCTTCCCCACGTTTTCGTCGCCGGGTTCGATGGTGCCGTAATACAGAACGCCGGCCACGTAGTCGTACTTTCCCAGCAGCTCTCCCTGCCCGATCTTATAGGGTTTCCAACTGCTGACTTCCTTTACAAACTCCGGGTCGCTCTCGCGCGACCATACCTTGCTCGTCACCCGGTACAGCTCGCCGCGCGACACGTTCGCCTGGACGCGGGCGATGTTGTCGCCCTCCACGCTGAACACGCAGCCGGTGTAGAAGCCCTCGTTGGCGTACTCGTCGCCTTCGGGCGGGATCATGCGCTGCGTCTCCGTCTCGCAGTTGAAGACGATGGTGCCGTTCGAGCCGGTGGGGAACAGGGTGTCGTCAACCGCGCCGTAGGCCTTCACGGCGAACGCGGTGGGGGATATCCCTGCAGGCAGGGAACCGCTTCCCTGCGGCCACGCGAGCGAGATGCCCACGACCGCCGCGAGTGCGGCCAGGCAGGCGGCCAGGGCGAGCCTGCGGATCGCGGGCCGTTTGGCGCGCGGACGAGCGCTGGGCTTGCGGGCGGATCCGCTGTGCGAAGATGCGCCCGGGCCCGCGCACGGCCGTGCCTCGTTGCAAGCTGCGCCGCTGCCTGCGGGCATCTTCCCGGTTGCGTCTGCGGTCCGTCGTTCGGCCGCCGCCTTCTTCAGCACTTCGTCACGCAGGCGGTCGGAGGTTCTCACCTCCTGCATCTTCGCAGCATAATCGTTGAAGGGGTCGTGGCTCATAGTCGGCCTCCTTTCCGGAAGACGGGGAATCGGTGGTTGCGGGGCGCGCTGGTGAGCGCCGATCGTCTGGGGGCCGGGTGCTCGCGAACGCGCTGCGGGCGGGGCGCGAAAAAGCGGAGCCGTCCTTTGCGGGCGAAACGCCTGCAGGTTGGCAGGGCGCAGGGCGGCCTGCGAGGTTCGCGGTCTCGAGGGCGGCCTTCAGGTGCTTGCGGGCGCGGTGAAGGCGCGTGCGCGCCGTGGAGGGGCGGCATCCCACGAGGGCCGCCGCCTCGTCGGTGGAATAGCCCTCCACGTAGTGCAGATGCACCACGGCGCGCAGGTCGGGCGGGAGGGCGCCGATGGCGTTCCAGATGTCTGATTCCAGCAGGTCGGGCGCCTCGATGGCCAGGGCCGTATGGCGTTCTGCAAGCGGCTCGTTGCGGCGTTTCCATCCCGAGCGCCCGATGTCGCGGCAACGGTTGATGGTCACGCGCAACAGCCACGCCTTCAGGTGCTCGTCGTCGTTGAATGCCGTGCGGTCCTTGAGCAGGCGGACGAATACGTCTTGGAACACGTCCTCGGCGTCGGAGGCGTCGCGCAGCTGGCTTAGCGCCAGCCGCAGCACCGTGTCGCCCCAGCGGTGCATGGCATCTTCGAGGAACGCGTCGGGCCGCAGGTCGTCGGCGCCCGCCGAGTCGTGGTTGCGGGGGATATGTTCGGGCATGGATTTCACCTCCTCGACCATAACACGAACGAAGCGCCGCGATTGTTCGCGGTCACGGAAAACGTTCCGGCGCGCCCTCTGCAAGCAGATGCCGATCATGCGGATGCGGCCTGCAGAAGAGCGGCCGCCTTTTGCGCTTGCCGAGAATAGCCCGGCGCCCAGCGGACGCGAGCGTTTCTGCACGCTCTCCGTTTTCTTCTCATGCACGGTTCGTTCCCTGCGGTGACAGGGCCCGCCGATTGTGGGACAATGGGGCGTGAAATATTACTCTTCGCATGTGAGGTATGAGCGCCCATGTCTGCCCAGTTCAACATCAAGGCGGCCGACCCTGCCGCCGTCGCGCGCATCGAGCGCGGACTCGGTCTGCCACGTTTCGTGGCCGCGACGCTCGTCGCGCGCGGCATATCGGAGCCCGCCGAGGTCCGCAGCTTCCTGGAGCCCTCGCTCGACCGCGATTGGCTCGACCCCTACACCATACCCGGGCTGTCCGAGGTGGCTGACGCGTTGGAGCAGGTCATGCGCGTCGACGGCCGTATCCTCGTGTTCGGCGACTTCGACCTCGACGGCATCTCGGCCACCTCCGTGCTCACGCGCGGCCTGCGGGCGCTCGGTGCGCACGCCGACCCGTTCATCCCGCGGCGCTTCGAGGAGGGCTACGGCCTGACCGAGGCCGCCTTCGAGCGCGCCCGTATGCTCAACCCCGACTTCATCGTCACGGTGGACTGCGGTATCGCCTGCAAGGCGGAGGCGGCCGCCATCGTGGCCGCCGGCGTGGGCCTGGCCGTCACCGACCACCACGAGCCGGTCGACCTCGTGCCCGAGGGCGTGCCGGTGGCCGACCCGAAGTGCGACGAGAGCTGCGAGAGCGCCATCCTGGCCGGCGTGGGCGTGGCCCTGAAGCTCGTGCAGGTGCTGGGTGGCCGTTTCGGCTACCCGCATCTGTGGCGCAGCTACACCGACCTGGCCACGCTTGGCACGGTGGCCGACCTCATGCCCATGCGCGGCGAGAACCGTGCGCTTGTGGCCGACGGCATCCGTCGCATGAACGATGCGCCGCGCCCCTGTATCGCGGCGCTTCTGGGCTCGAGCGGCGCCGCCGACAAGCCCGTCTCCGCCACGAACCTCAGCTTCTCGCTCATCCCGCGCCTGAACGCCGCCGGCCGCATGGGCGACGCGCAGCTGGCGCTCGACCTGCTCATGACCGATGACTTCGACGCCGCCTGTCGCCTGGCGGCCGAGCTGGAGGCCGTGAACGACCAGCGCCGCACCATCGAGGCCGAGCTCTCCGAGATCGCGAAGGCCCAGGCCGCCGACGTCTACCGCGGCCAGCGCGCGCTCGTGGTGTCGGGCGACGGCTGGCACGAGGGTGTGAAGGGCATCGTGGCCAGCCGCTTGGTGAACACCTACGGCGTGCCCAGCCTGCTGTTCACCATAACCGGCGACGAGGCGCGCGGCTCGGGCCGTAGCGTGGGCCAGGTGAATCTCTTCAAGGCCGTGGAGGCCGCATCCGACCTGCTCACCCGCTTCGGCGGGCACGAGGCCGCCGTGGGCGTCACCCTGCCCACGTCCAACCTGCCGGAGTTCGAGCGTCGCCTGTGCGCCTACATGGACGAGCTGCCCGAGGGCGCGTTCCACCCGCTCATCGAGATCGATGCGTGCGTCGCACTTGGCGAGCTCACGCTGGAGAACGTGGAAAGGCTGGACGCGCTGGCGCCCTTCGGCCAGGAGAACCCCGTGCCGTGCTTCCTCGCGCGCGACGTCACGCTCACGAACTGCCGTGCGGTGGGCGCGGAGAAGAACCACTTCTCGTGCACGCTTTCCGACGGGCGCAACACGGTGGCCGGCATCATGTTCCACTGCACCGACATCGAGGCGCTCATGCACACCGACAGCGTGGTGAACGCCGCGTTCGAGGTGCAGATAGACGAATGGCGCGGTCGCCGCTCGGTGAAGGCCATGCTGCAGTCGCTCGCGCCCGCGCGCACGTGCTGCGCGCTGGAGGCGTGCCTCGACCCGGTGGAGCGCTCGTTCGTGGCCGACCTGTACGCCACGAGCGATGCGGAGCTCTGCGCCGACGTGGCGCACAACCCCGAGGACATCGAGGCCTACGAGGCGGCCCGTGCGGCGAACCGTGCGTGCTGGGAGCGCCGCGCGCAGGAGGACCCGGTGGGCCTCGAGGCCGACATCGTGCGGGCCATCATCGGCGACGGCTCGCTCCACGCTTCGCAGCGCACCGTGCTCGACCACCTGGACGCAGGCCGTTCCGTGCTGGCCGTCATGGCCACGGGACGCGGCAAGTCGCTCATGTTCCAGGTGCATGCGGCCGAGCGCGCGCTGCGCGACCGCACGGCCAGCCTGTTCGTGTATCCGCTGCGCGCGCTCATCGCCGACCAGGCGTTCCACTTGAACGAGGCGCTGGAGCCCTTCGGCATCGCCGTGGCGGTGCTCACGGGCGAGAGCACGCCCGAGGAGCGCCGCCAGACGTTCGCGGGGCTCGCGGACGGCTCGGTGGACATCGTGCTGACCACGCCCGAGTTCCTGGGCTACCACGCCGACGAGTTCGCGCGCCCGGGCCGTGTGGGCTTCGTGGTGGTGGACGAGGCGCACCACATCGGCCTGGCCCGCGCGGGCCAGCGCCCCGCCTACGCCGCCATCGGGCAGGCTGTGGAGCGCCTGGCCGCCGGCGCCCGCGAGGCCGGCCGTCCCGCGCCCACGGTGCTCGCGCTCACCGCCACGGCCGACGACGGCATCGCCGACGCCATCCGGGGCGCCCTGCCGCTGGACGAGCTCGTGCTCGACGAGACGGAGCGCGCGAACCTGGGCGTGGACGACCGGCGCAACCTGAAGAACCGCGACGACTACCTGGCGAACCTCGTGGCCGGCGGCGAGAAGACAGTCGTGTACGTGAACTCGCGCGAGCAGTCGGTGGCGGTGGCGCGCACGCTTCGCAAGCGGGTTCCGCAGATGGCGCCGCTCATCGGCTTCTACAACGCGGGCCTCACGCGCACCGAGCGCGCGCGGGTGGAGCGGCTGTTCCGCACCGACGCGCTCAAGGTGCTCGTGGCCACGTCCGCGTTCGGCGAGGGCGTGAACATCCCGAACATCCGGCACGTGGTGCTGTACCATCTGCCTTACAACGAGGTGGAGTTCAACCAGATGAGCGGCCGCGCGGGACGTGACGGCGCCGCCGCGCAGGTGCACCTGCTGTTCGGCCGCGGCGACGCGGGAATAAACGAGCAGGTGCTGCGCGACATGACGCCCGACCACGACTGCCTTGCCCAGGTGTACCGCCGCCTGCGCGCCCTGCAGCGCGACCATGGCGACGGGTTCTTCACGTTGGGCAACGTGGATTTGGCCAAGCTCGCCAGCGAGGGCGGGCATGCGGTGAGCCCCCAATCGGCGGCATGCGGCGTGGCCGTGTTCCGCGAGCTGGGCCTCATCGAGACGCACACGGCCTACGCGTCGGGCGAGATCACCCGCTCCATCCGCGTGGTGGACACCGCCAGCAAGGTGGAGCTCACCGACAGCGTGCGCTACCGCGAGGGCTTGGGAGAGCGTGCCATATTCAGCGCGTTCCGCGACTGGGCGATGGGCACCGATGCGGCCAGCTTGCACGTGCGCGTGTCGCGTCCCATCCTGCCGGGTTCCGCGCCCCGCAGGATACGCTAGGCCAAGGGAAAGGAGGCGCACCGCAATGGGTAAAGCCGATCACAAGCGCGAAGAGCTGCTGGGCGAGCCGCTCGAGCAGGCGTCGCATAAGCAGACGGTCGAGGACGACCTTCTGGGCCGCCCTCACGTGGCCCAGAAGGCGTTCGCCTCCGAGGGGCGCGCCGACGCGCGCAACCCGCACCGCACGGAGACGCCCGAGGAGCGTTTCGCCGAGCTGCAGCGGCTCACGTCCGCGTACCTCTCCGAGCCCGACCAGGCGCTGCTCGCCAAGGCGTTCCAGTTCGCCAGCGAGGCGCACGAGGGCCAGTGCCGCAAGAGCGGCGAGCCGTTCGTGGCGCACCCCGTGGAGGTGGCCATCATCCTGGCCGACCTGCGCATGGACGTGGAAACGCTCTGCGCGGCGCTTCTGCACGACACCGTCGAGGACACGTGCGTCACCGCCGAGCAGGTTGCTGTCGAGTTCAACGAGCAGGTGGCCCAGCTGGTGGAGGGCGTGACGAAGATCACGCGCATCGAGGTGGAGAGCCTCTCCGACGAGCAGGCCGCCACCATCCGCAAGATGTTCGTGGCCATGAGCAAGGACATCCGCGTCATCGTCATCAAGCTGGCCGACCGCCTGCACAACATGCGCACCCTGGGCGCCCTGCGCGAGGACCGCCGCATCTTCAAGGCGCGCGAGACACTGGAGATCTACGCGCCCATCGCGCACCGGCTGGGCATCAACAACATCAAGTGGGAGCTTGAGGACCTGTCGTTCTACTACCTGGAGCCGAACAAGTACAAGCAGGTCAGCCGCATGGTCACGGAGAGCCGCGCCGAGCGCGAGGGCTACCTGGACCAGATCATCGGCATCCTGCACGACGAGATGGAGAAGGTGGGCATCCAGGCCCAGATCATGGGCCGCCCGAAGCACCTCTACTCCATCTACCAGAAGATGACGCAGAAGGGCAAGGGCTTCTCCGAGATCTACGACCTCATTGCCGTGCGCATCATCGTGCCGTCGGTGAAGGACTGCTACTCGGCGCTCGGCGCGGTCCATACGCTGTGGCACCCCATGCCCGGCCGTTTCAAAGACTACATCGCCATGCCGAAGTACAACATGTACCAGAGCCTGCACACCACGGTCATCGGCCCGGCGGGACGCCCGCTCGAGGTGCAGATCCGCACCGAGGACATGCACCGCCAGAGCGAGTACGGCGTGGCCGCGCACTGGCGCTACAAGGAGAAGGGCGGCAAGAGCGGCGATGCCATCGACCAGCAGCTGGCGTGGCTCCGCCAGATGGTCGACTGGCAGGACGAGACGCAGGACTCGCGCGAGTTCCTGAAAGACCTGAAAGTGGATCTGGCGCCGTCCGAGGTGTTCGTGTTCACGCCGAAGGGCGAGGCCATGAGCCTGCGCGCCGGCTCAACGCCGGTTGATTTCGCCTACGCCATCCACACCGAGGTGGGCAACCACTGCGTGGGCGCGAAGGTGAACGGCGCCATCGTGCCGCTTACCTACGAGCTGCAGCTGGGCGACCGCGTGGAGATCCTCACGCAGAAGAGCGCGAGCCCTTCGCGCGACTGGCTGAACCTGGTGAAGACGCCGAGCGCACGCAGCAAGATACGCTCGTACTTCAGCAAGGTGAGCCGCGGCGACGATCTGCAGAACGGCCGCGACAAGCTCACGCGCGAGATGCGCAAGCATGGCCTGGGTATCTCCAGCGCGCAGTCCATGCGCGCGGTGAAGTCGGTGTCGGAGCATCTGGGCTACAACGATCCCGACGACATGCTCGTGAACATCGGCACGGGCAAGGAGAGTGCCCAGCACGTGGCGAACCGCCTGCTCAAGATACTGGTGGACAAGGGCAACGAGGCGGCCGAGACGGTGGGCCTGGGTGCGGGCGACATGTCCACGGGCAAGCTGCCGCCCATGCTCACCAGCGTGAAGCGCCCGAAGAAGCACGAGGCCCACAGCTCCAACGGCGTGGTGGTGAAGGGCATCGACGACGTGCTGGTACGCCTGTCCCGGTGCTGCAACCCGGTGCCGGGCGACGAGATCCTCGGGTTCGTCACGCGCGGCCGTGGCGTGTCGGTGCACCGCGCCGACTGCCCGAACGCGCAGGACCTCATGACGGAACCCGAGCGCATCATCGAGGTATCGTGGGAGAACGAGCCGTCGAAGAGCACGTCGTACCAGATCGAGGTGTTCGTGGAGGCGCTCGACCGCATGAACCTGCTGCGCGACGTGGCCGTGACGCTGTCCGAGGTGGGTGCGAACGTGCTGTCGTCGTCCACCACGTCGCATCGCGACGGCATGGCCGAGATGCGCTTTTTGTTCCAGGTTTCGGACATCAAGCACATCGACCTCATCCTGAGCAAGCTGCGCGGCATCGAGGGCGTGTTCGATGCCCGCCGCATGCTCCCCGGCGAGAGCGGCAAGAAGAAGAAATAGGGAAGGAACACCCCCATGGCTTACCAGGCAAAAGGAACGTGCGTGTCGGTGGAGTACCTCGTGCTCGGCATGCTTGAGAACAACGTGTACCTCATCTCGGACGGCGAGTCCACCTTGGTGGTCGACCCCTCCTGCAAGGCGGATGCCATCTTGGAGGCGCTCGACGGCCGCAAGGTGGACGCCATCGTGCTCACGCACCGGCATTTCGACCACGTGGGCGCGGCGCGTGCCCTGCGCGAGAGGACGGGCGCACCCGTCATCGCCTCCGCCGTCGACGCCCCGGTGATCTCGGGCGACGAGGAGCTGCCGCGGGACGACCGGCCTTTCGAGACATGCCCGGTCGACCATACCGTGAAGGATGGCGACAAGGTCCAGGTGGGCGGCATGGCGTGGAAGGTCATCGCGACGCCCGGCCATACGAAGGGGGGCATCTGCCTGTACCTCGACCCGGATTGCACCGGGAACCCGGCCGCCGCTCCCGTGCTCGTGTCGGGCGACACGCTGTTCTGCGGCACGGTCGGCCGCACCGATTTCATCGGCGGCAGCATGGACGACATGCGCCGCTCCCTGAAGCGCCTGGCCCAGCTGCCCGACGATACGGTCGTCCTTCCCGGCCACAACGCCCTCACCACCATCGGCGCCGAGCGAGGCCGCGTGTTCAAGCTGTACGCATAGCTCTTCCTTGCGCTCTGGGAGGGGTCATGCCTCTCGGAGCGCTCTCCTTCCGGCACGATTCGAGGCGTGCGGCAGAAGGGGCGGGACGAAATCGGAGGCTATGGCATGTTTTCGACGGGGAATCCTTGGGACGGCTTTTCGCCATCAGGGGTTTCCCGGTTTCGCGCCGACAGAAGCTCGTCCAAGCATGCCAAGCCTCAAATCTCGTCCAAGAGTGCGTTCCCCAAGCCTTGCGGTGCCCGCTACCTGCTTCGCCCTATCGGCGCCGCCGCACGCTCTGGCCCGTTGCGCCGCCAGCACCGACCTGTCTGTGCCCATGTGGCCGCGCTGCGCATGTCCGCATCCCGTGTTCGTGCCTCGCGCAGCGCTGCGTGCCTGCTCCGCCCCATTGGCACGCAGCGTTGGGTTTGCGAATCAGCTCCCTCTTACCGGCGCCTCCCCATCCACGCCGCCACGACCAGACATACCGCGCAGAACGCGCCGAACAAGGACAGCCCCGGCAGGTTCGAGCCGAAGACGGCCGTGCTCGCGGCCAGCACGAGTGGAGGAAAGAAGCCGCCCAGGCCTCCCCACATGGACACCAGGCCGTTCACCGGGCCGGCTTGTCCCAGGAAGTACGTGGGCACCAGCTTGAACACCGCGCCGTTGCCGATGCCGCATGCCGCGCTGATCAGATAGATGCCTGCCAGGTACACGGGCAGGCCAGGTGCCAGCGCCAGCACCGCGGCGCCCACCGCGAGCGCAGCGAACACGACCGCCAGAAGCCGTAAGCAGTCATACCGGTCGGCCAGCCAGCCGCCCAAGACGCGCAAGGTTGCGGCCGCCACGATGAATGCGCTGGTGAGCATGCCTGCCGTCACGCCGTCCAGCCCATAGTGCATCACAAGGAAGTTCGGCAGGTACACGGTGAGCGCCACGAACGCTCCGAACGTCACGAAGTAGAACAGCGACAGGGCCCACAGGCGCCCATCGCGCCACACGGTTTTGATCTGGGCCACGATGGGCGTCCTCACGCGCGGCTCGGCGCGGTCGCCCAGCACGAGGTTCACCGCTATGGCCGCCACGAGCAGCACCAGGTACAGCTTCACGGCCACACGCCAGTCCCAGGCCGCCGCCGCGAGGGGTGCGAGCCACGTGGTAAGCGCCGTGCCCATGTTGCCGAACCCGTACACTCCGTTCACGAAACCGTGACGCTCGCGCGGGTAGTATTTCGGCAGCGACGTCACGCCCACGGAGAACACGGAGCCGCCTATGCCCAGGAACACCCCGCCGGTGATGAGCGCCTCGTACGTGGTGGCCTCGCTGATGAGCCACACGGGGAGGAGCAGGCAGACGAAGCTGGCCAGGAACACCGTGCGTGCACCCAGCCGGTTCGTCAGGTAGCCCAACGGCACGCGCAGCACCGAGCCCAGGATCACGGGGACGGCCGTGACGAGCGCCACCCGATCAGGCGGAATGGCAATGTCCTGCAAGATGTACGGCAGCAGCGACGACATGATCACCCACACCATGAAGCCCACGATGAGGTCGCCCGTCTGCAGCGGCAGCTGTATGCTCTTCTTCATGCGTTTGCTCCCCTCGAGCAAAGATGTCCCCCTCGTGCCGCCGGAGGCATCGGCCTCCCTGCGCGGCCCTCGCCTCCAATCCATAGCGACATGCTTATATATTAGCAGTCGGCGCACGCGGCCCTTTGCCGAATGCCCGGTATTTTCTTTTCGTATGGGCCCCTTTACGCGAATTTTACCAAACGGTTCGTCCGCCGACGTAAAAAGCAGGTTGCTCCCCTAGCTCTTTGTTAGATTTACGTTAAACTGGTGAGCTGCTGGCCTTTTTGCTGTTTTGTCGAGAGGGAACCTGTGACCATAGAGTGGGCTACGTTCATTGCCGAGCTCGCCTCCAACCCGGTGCTGGTGGCCGTGACGCTGCTCAATATCGGCGTCATCGTCGTCAACGGCGCCACCGACGCCCCCAACGCCATCGCCACGGTCGTCTCCACGCGGGCCATGAAGCCCAAGCTGGCCATCCTCATGGCGGCGGTCTGCAACTTCCTGGGCCTGCTGCTCGTCTCGCTCGTCACGTCCGCCGTCGCGCACACCATCTTCAACATGGTGGATTTCGGCGGCAACTCCCAACAGGCGCTCATCGCGCTTACGGCCGCCATGATCGCCATCATCGTGTGGGGCGCGGCGGCCTGGTGGTTCGGCATTCCCACGAGCCAGTCGCATTCGCTCATCGCCGGCCTCACGGGTGCGGCCATCGCGCTGCAGGGCGGCTTCGGCGCCATCAACGGCGGCGAGTGGATGAAGGTGGTGTACGGCATCCTGCTGTCCACGCTGCTGGGGTTCTTCCTGGGTTGGGCCAATTCCAAGATCGTCGGCCGCGTGTGCCGCAACATGGACCGCAAGCGCACGACGAAGGTGTTCCGCTGGGCCCAGGTGGCCTCGGGCGCGGGCGTGGCGTTCATGCACGGCGCCCAGGACGGGCAGAAGTTCATGAGCATCTTCGTGCTGGCCATCACGCTGGCCACGGGCGTGGGCCAGGCCGACCAGATGGTCCTGCCCATTTGGCTCATGTTCTTCTGCGCGCTGAACATGGGCATCGGCACGGCTGTGGGAGGCGAGCGCATCATCAAGAGCGTCGGCCTCGACATGGTGAAGCTGGAGCCGTTCCAAGGGTTCGCGGCCAGCGCCGCCACGTTCTTCTGCCTCATGCTGTCCACGTTCGCCGGCTTGCCGGTTTCCACGACGCACACGAACACCACGGCCATCATGGGCGTGGGCGCCGCCAAGCGCAAGAGCGCCGTGAAATGGGGCATCGCCGTCGACATGGTGAAGACGTGGGTGCTCACGTTCCCCGGATGCGGCCTGCTCGGGTTCGCATTCGCCCACTTGTTCCTGTTCTTCTCGTAAAAGGAGAGTTCAATGTCCAAGAAGCACAAGTTCGATTACTTCGACGCCTTTGAAAAGCAGTCCGCGATGGCCGTGAAGGAGGCCGAGCTGCTTATCGAGGCTATCGAGAACTTCACCGAGGCCGAGGACCTGCGCGGTATCATGGAGCGTGCGCACGAGCTCGAGCACGAGGGCGACGAGGTCAACCACGCCATCTTCAAGACGGTGGCCACCGACTTCATCACGCCCATCGAGCGCGAGGACATCATCGAGCTGTCGCAGTACCTCGACAACATCATCGACTACATCGAGGACGTCATGCAGCGCTTCTACATGTACGACGTCCACTTCATGCACCACGATGCCGAAGAGTTCGCCTGCCTTATCAAGAAGAGCTGCGAGGCGCTCGACAAGGCCATGGTGGACTTCCGCAACTTCAAGAAGTCGAAGACGTTCAAGCAGCTCATCGTGGACGTGAACACCTACGAGGAAGAGGCCGACCGGCTGTACCTCAAGGTCATCCGCAAGCTGCACACCGAGGACAACGACAACCCCATGCGCGTGCTGGTGTGGTCGCAGATCTTCGACCGCATGGAGAAGTGCTGCGACGCCTGCGAGCACGTGGCCGACACCATGAGCACCATCCTGCTGAAGAACGTATAGCGTTTCGCGGGCCTTCCGGCCCGCGAAACCCCTGCCGACGCTGCGGAGCCCCCTGGCACCCGAGCTTGTCACGATCCCGTAGGTTCGCGTACCGCAGTACGCTTCACCTCCGCGATCCTGCCAATCTCGGGTGCCAGGGGGCTCCTCGCTGACTTACTACGCCAACCTGGGCGGCTGTTATGCGCCCTCCGGGCGCATGGGCGGGTCGCTTCGCTTCCGCCCGCCAACCTGGGCGGTTGTTCTCGCGCTTCGCGCGAGGCGCAGGTCGCTTCGCTCCTGCGCGGAGGCTCCTCGGCTGACCGCCCCTTACGAGTGCGGCTCGAACGGGTCGCGGGGCTCGTCGTCCTCGCCGCCCATGATGCGGCGCAGCTCCTCGCGGTCCACGTGGATGCGGTCGCTCGGGTCGCTGGGCGCGGCGTCGGCCGGGGCGGCCTGCGGGGTTGCGGGCGCGTCGTGCTGCGCGGCCGCCTCGGTCCCGCGCATCTCGACCGGCGGCAGGGGCGACGTGCTGCCGGGCGAGCGCCACAGCCAGCGCAGTCGCTCGTAGGCGCGGCGGCGCTCGCGCTCGCGCTCCACCTTGCCCTTGGGCGGGCGCACGCGCCGCGCCACCGACTTCACGGGGCGGGCCACGGCGCTCGTCACCACGTCCGTGTAGTCCTTGGGCGGCGTGGTCTTCCAGCCGAAGAACAGCGACGCGTAGCGCAGCCCCAGCACGATGGCCACGCAGGCGTAGGGCGCGTACTGGTCCAGCACGTGGTTCTGCGCCATGAGCGCGTACACCGTGGAGCCGATGAGCGCGGCCGAGCCGTACATGGCGCCGGCCTGGAACGCTTCCGGCTCGCGGTTCATGAAAACGTCGCGCAGGATGCCGCCGCCCACGGCGGTCACGGTGCCCAGGATGATGGAGGGCACGACGTCGAGCCCGGCCGACAGGCCCTTGCCCACGCTGATCACGGCCCACAGCGCTACCGAGAGGTTGTCCAGCAGCGCCACCACCGGGTCCAGGTACGTGGCCAGCTTGCCGAAGTAGAACACGATGACGCCTGCGCCCGCGCAAGCCAGCAGCAGCTCGGGTTTCTGGAATGCGTAGATGCCGTAGTTCTGCATGAGCAGATCGCGCATGATGCCGCCCGCCAGGCCGGCGGTGAGCGCGATGCACACCACGCCGAAGATGTCGTAGCGGGCGCGCACGGCGCTCATGGCGCCCGACAGGCCGCCCGTCAGCGCGGCGGCCAGCTCCAGCCAGAACGGGATGGTGAGGACGACTTCCAGCATGGCGCGCTAGGCGCCGCGGGGGGCGGGGGTGTTCGGGGCGGCCGCGTTGCGGCCAGAGGGCTCCGTTGCGTTCGCCGTCTCGCCCTCTGCGCCGTGCGCCGTGCCGCCGTCCTCCACCGACACGAGCGTGGCCACCACGGGTCGGCCCGAGAAGTCCAGCTCGCCGGTCAGGGCGCGCGCGGCCCCCAGGTCGAAGTCGTCGCGGTCGAAGGCGTCGATGTTCTCCTCGGCCTTCTCGAGCGCCCGGCCGTACAGGTCCCAGAAGCTCGCCGTGCTCACCTCGCCCGTGTACGGGTTCTCCCAGGCCTCGTGGGCGCGGTTGTCGTAGATGCTCTCGGTGAGCGCCACGGGACGATGGCTCATGGACTGGTAGAACGAGTAAGGGCGCACGAATCCCTCGATGCGTCCCAGCAGCGCACGCTTGGCGCCGGTCCTGGAGTAGAACAGCCGCTGCACGCGGCGGAAGTTGCGTACGGACCGCGCGAACAGGTCGCGCGGCACGATGCGCCCGTACACCGTGAGCGCTGCGTAGGAGTACATCTTCGACACCACGCCCAGCACGAAGTCGCTGGCCTGCAGGATCTCGCGCCACGGCTGGAACGTTGCCACCGTCTCGCCGCGCTTCTCGAACAGCACGAGCTCGTCCAGCTCGCTTTCGATGACGGCGTGCACCTCATGGGCGTCGTCGCGCGAGAGGCCCGGTTCGCCGGCATCGGTGAGCAGGTACTCGTGGAAGAACACGAGCGGGTGCATGGTGGAATCCAGCGTGTAGTGGCACAGGAAGCCGAACGCGTAGGCGCGCCCGACGGGCAGTTCGTCGTCATCGAGGATGCCGAGGGAGTCTTTGAATGCCTTGATGAGCTCGCTCGGCTTCTCGCCGTGCATGACGTTGCCCAAGCGGTTGTGCTCGTGCAGGCGCGGGTCGGCAACCGCGTAGAACAGGGGGTCCGGACCTTGGTTGCCCAGCAGGAACGCCTCGGCCTCGTCGCGGGTTCCGCCGACGTTGCGGAAGATATGGTCGTAGACGTCTTGGCCGAAGAAGTCGTGCGTGATGAGAGCGGGCATGGCGCGGTACCCCGTTTCTGACGTGAAATTTACCCGTGTCGCTTAGCGCTATCATATACAATGAGGCGGTGCTTGTTAACCGTCGGTTTCCCAGTTGTGAAGAACGTTTCCAGCTGAACGGCGGTGGCGAGGCGCGCGGGGGCGCGCGGGACGAGAGGAAGGCGCACCATGGCGCGAGCGAAGTTGACGAGGCAGGAACGCAGCTGGGTTCTGTACGACGTGGGAAACTCGGCGTTCGTGCTGCTGGCCACGGCCCTTATTCCGGTGTACTTCGCCTCGATCGCCGAGGAAGGCTCGTCGGTGGTGGTGGCCTGGGGCTACGCCGAGACGGTGGCGTCGCTCATCCTGGCCCTGCTCATGCCCGTCCTGGGCAGCCTCGCCGATCTCAAGGGCAACAAGAAGAAGTTCTTCGTCGGCACGGTGGGCACGGGCGCCATCGCGCTGGCGGCCCTTGGCATTCCCACGGCTGCCATGGCGTTCCTCGTGCTGTATGTGATCGCGTCCATCATGCTGAACGGCTCCATGGTGTTCTACGACGCGTTCCTCGTGGACGCCACCTGTGACGAGCGCTACGACGAGGTGTCGTCGCAGGGCTACGCATGGGGTTACATCGGCTCGTGCGTGCCGTTCATCGCATGCTTGGCCGTGGTGTTGGGTGGGCCGTCTATCGGCATCCCCATGGATATCGGCATGAAGATAGCGTTTCTCATCACGGCTGCGTGGTGGGTGGCGTTTAGCATCCCGCTCATTCGCGACGTGCACCAGACGCACTACAAGGAGCGTGCCGAGCACCTGATCCGCGACACGTTCGGCGGCCTGTGGAAGACGGTGAAGCGTATCTTCAAGGATCGGCGGCTGCGCTTGTTCATGCTGGCGTTCTTCTGCTACATCGACGGCGTGCACACCATCATCAAGATGTCCACGAGCTATGGCACCGATCTGGGGATCGATGCGACGCAGCTCGTGCTGGCGCTGCTGGTGACGCAGTTCGTGGCGTTCCCGTCGGCCATCGCCTACGGGCGATTGTCCGGCAGGTTCGGCACGAAGCGCATGCTGCTCGTGGCCATCGGCGCGTACTTCTGCATCACGCTGTTCGCGGCGTTCTTCCTGCGCGAGGCGTTCGAGTTCTGGATCCTCGCCATCTGCGTGGGCCTGTTCCAGGGCGGCATCCAGGCGCTCTCGCGCAGCGAGTTCGGCAAGCTCATTCCCAAGGAGCATGCCAACGAGTACTACGGCTTCTTCGACATCTTCGGCAAGTACGCCGCCGTCATGGGCACGTTTCTGGTGAGCGTGTTCACGCAGCTCACCGGCAACTCGTCCATGGGCGTGCTGTCCATTGCCGTGCTGTTCGTGGTGGGCTTCGTGTTGCTGTGGCGGATGCCGGAGAGGGAATAGGGAGGCTGCGGCGCGGGCGCACCGTCGGTCGGCAGGGGAGAGACGCGACTGCCGCCGGTCGTCAGCTCCGTTATCGTCAACCGGGAAAGCAAGGCCTTTTGCCCCCGTTTTGTCCAATGGCACAAAACGGGGGCTTGCGATTGTCCCGCTTGTCCAAAAGAGGGCGGGGGCGTGCAGGATATCCTCTTGGTACGAGAATTCGACCGAGAGGAGCATCCCATGTTGGAGAAGTTGGACGAGCAGGCCACGTCGGCCCTGCTCTCGCTGGATTCCGGAGACTTGGCGTACTGCCTGAAGCTGACGAAGCGCTTCGAGCAAATGGGCGTGAGCCCCCAGCATGCCAGCAACGCGCTCTGCACGCTGGTGGATAACGGCAACTTGGAAGATCTTTACCAGGCTGGATAGGCAATGCTTTCCCCGGTAAAGCGCAGACCGGCCCGCAGGATGCCGGCCAGCAACGGTGCCCGCTGGCGCGCAGGGGTGGCGCGCGGTCCCGCTGCCGTCGGGGTGCATCGCCCTGCCCGTAGGACGGCGCACCCCGACGGCAGCGACGCATTTGGTGTAGTATGGGCCCATCGTCGAGAGGGGTTCAGGTGTGATAACCGTTGCGGACATCATCGCGTTGCCGGCGTTCGAGCGCATCGAGCTGGCGGCTCCGTGCGCGGGGGCGGGCACGCGCGAGGTGCGCAACGTGGGCATTCTGGATCTCGCACCAGACGAGCAGGCGTATGCCGATTACCTGCCAGGTGAGTTCATTGCGTCGAACCTCGGTTTCGCACGCGACGACGCGGCGCTTGCCGAGGCTTCGCTCCTCGCGCTCATAAAGAGAAACGTGGCGGCGGTGGCCGTGAAGAACGTGCACCACCCTCATCTGAGCGAGGCGGTGCGCACGGCCAGCACGTCGGCCGGCGTGCCGCTGTACCTCTACGACGGTGCCTACCACGAGGTGCTGGCTTATCAGGCGCTCGACCTCATTCGCCGCGACGGCGAGGAGTCGGACAAAGGGCGCATGGTGGATGCGCTTCTGGCAGCTCGCGATAGCCAGGGCACGCGCGCCAAGCTCTATCAGCTCACCGGAGCCATGGGCGCCACGCTGCAGTGCCTCGCCGTGGCGCCGCGCAACGCCGACGAATGCTCGCTGTACGCCGCGCTCGATGCGCTTGCGGAGGTGCTGCGCGCGTTCAAGGCCGATTGGGCCAGCGTGGACACGGTGTTCGCCTGCCGCTACCACGACCTCCTGCTTGCGTTCGTGTCCTATGCGCAGCCTCCAGCCTCCGTTCGCGCGGCCTCCGAGGCCGACTTGGTGGCGCGCATCCAGGGCATCGGCCCTCTGTGGCTCGGGGTGGGGGAGGAGGGTCCCTTGTCCGACGGCGACCTGAGCGTGCGCGAGGCCCTGGCCGCGCTCAAGACCGCTCGCATCGAGGCCGATGCGGTGATGTGCTGGGCCGACCTGCATCACGACGCCTTCCGCGCCGCGGCGGCCGCCAGCCGCCTGTTCGGTCGCACCGCCGCGTTTCATCGCGCTCTGCTGGAGGAATACGACGCGGAAAACGACGCCGAGCTGGCCCCCACGGCCGAAGCCCTCGCCCGCGCCTACGGCGACGTGCGCGCGGCCGCCGAGCAGCTGCACCAGCATCCCAACACCGTGCGCTACCGCCTGCGCAGGGCGAAGGCGGTGCTCGGCATGCCCGACGCCCCGGACCGCGAGTTCGCCTTCCTGCTGGGCCTTATCTTCCTCGACCGCACGAATCCGCTGCTCGGGCGCTGACGCCCGACAGGTCGGGCGCACGCATCCCCACCGGATAGTATCTTCGTTCCAGTTCCCCCTTTCGCTTTCCCCGTGAAAAAACGCCTGCTCGCGGGTGTTCGGTGCGCGTGGAGGCCGGCTCTTTGGTATAGTGGAGAGCCAACTGGGCCAATGACGAGAAAGAACGCCATGTCGCTAATCGTAGCAAAATTCGGGGGAACCTCAGTTGCCTCGCCCGAGCGCATCCAGATGGTGGCGAAGAAGGTCATCGCGAAGAAGCAGGCCGGCCACGACGTGGTGGCCGTGGTGTCCGCCATGGGCAAGACCACCGACGAGCTGGTGGGCCTCGCCCGCGCGCTCAACCAAGATCCGCCCGCCCGCGAGATGGACCGGCTGCTGTCCACCGGCGAGCAGGTGTCCATGACGCTTCTGGCCATGGCCATCGAAGCGCGCGGCTACAAGTCCATGAGCTTCACGGGCCGCCAGGCCGGCATCGAGACCGACGGCATGCACGCGAAGGCCAAGATCGTGAAGGTGCACAACGAGCGCATCATGGAGGCCATCGCCGCCGGCGCCATCCCCGTGGTGGCCGGCTTCCAAGGCATCGATGCGAACGGCGACATCACCACGCTCGGCCGCGGGGGCTCCGACACGACGGCCGTGGCCGTTGCCTGGGGCATCGGCGCGGACGTGTGCGAGATCTACTCCGACGTGGACGGCGTGTACACGGCCGACCCGCGCGTGTGCCCGCGCGCCAAGAAGCTCGACGCCGTGTCCTACGATGACATGCTGGAGCTGTCCGGCTCGGGCGCGGGCGTGCTGCAGATGCGCGCCGTGGAGTTCGCCCGCAAGTACGACGTGGTCATCCATTCCCGCTCGGCGTTCTCCGAGGCCGAGGGCACCTACATCAAGGAGGAAACCGACATGATGGAAGAAGCCGTCATCACCGGCATCGCGCACGACACGTCCGAGGTGAAGGTGACCATCCGCGGCGTGCCCGACATGACGGGCGTGGCGGCGAAGGTGTTCAGCGCGCTGGCCGGGAACAACGTGCGCGTGGACATGATCATCCAGAACATCTCGGAAGACGGCTTCACGGACATCAGCTTCACGTGCGCCGGCGCCGACCTGGCGCTTGCGCGCGAGACCATCGAGCGCATCCTGCCCGACATCAGCGCCCGCGAGTTCGACGTGGACGAGGACATCGCGAAGGTGAGCCTCGTGGGCACGGGCATGAAGTCGTCGCCCGGCGTGGCGGCGCGCGCGTTCACTACGCTGGGGGAGAACCAGATCAACATCCTGGCCATCTCCACGTCGCCCATCCGCCTGTCCGTGGTGGTGGACGGCTCGCAGGCCGCCGAGGCCGTGCGCTGCCTGCACACGGCGTTCGACCTGGACAGCGACAGCGTGTTCGAGGAGACGCAGCTTTCCGCCGAGGAGATCGCCGCGAAGATGAACAAGGGGAGGTAGGGGAATGGGCGATGCATCCGTAAAGGCATTGTATATCATGCTATGATGGAAAGGGTCAGCGGACGTAAGTCCTGAGCGTCGGGCGGCACCTTCTTTTAGAAAGGAGGTGATTCGCTTGGGTGTCACGCTTGCATTCCTACAGCTTGCAGCTTCGGCTGTTGCGCTGGCGACTGCGGTCGTCGGCCTGCTGCGGGAGGCGATGGCGCTCGCCAAGGCGCTGATGGCGCACCAAAAAGATGACCGCTAGCAGGAACTAGCGGTCATGCTCCCTTAGCGGTGCCGCCTGGTTCCTACCTCAGGCAGTCCGCTGACTTCTGCAGTATAACCGCAACGAGGGTGTTTTTGCAAACGGTTCGGGGCTTGTGCAGCAAAGGAGCAAAAAATGGTTTGGACGAAGGAAATGCCGGCGAATCCGGTGGTGGCGGTGGCGGGAGCTACAGGAGCCGTGGGCAGCGAGTTCCTGAAGGTGCTGCACGACCTGGACTTTCCGGCGAGCGAGGTGCGGGCGCTGGCGTCGGCGCGTTCGGCGGGCAGGAAGTTGCCGTTCGCGGGCTGCGGGCAGGTGCCGGCGGGCGAGCTCACGGTGCAGGAGATGTGCCCGGAGTCGTTCGAGGGCGTTGACATCGCGCTGTTCAGCTGCGGCGCGGGCGTGTCGAAGGAGCTGCGCGAGGCCGTGACGGCCGCCGGCGCGGTCATGATCGACAACTCGAGCGCGTTCCGCATGGACGAGGACGTGCCGCTGGTGGTGCCCGAGGTGAACCCGGGCGACGTGGCCTGGCACAACGGCGTCATCGCGAACCCGAACTGCTCCACCATCCAGATGGTGGTGGCGCTGAAGCCGCTCTACGACCTCTCTCCCATCACGCGCGTGGTGGTGTCCACCTACCAGGCGGCCAGCGGCGGCGGCGCGCCGGCCATGGCCGAGCTGTACGACCAGACCAAGGCGTTCCTCGACGGCACGCCGGAGGACGAGCTGGAGGTGAAGGTGTTCCAGCACCGCATCGCGTTCAACTGCATCCCGCATATCGACGTGTTCCTGGACGACGATTCCACCAAGGAAGAGTGGAAGATGGTCGTGGAGACGAAGAAGATCATGGGCGACCAGGGCATCAAGGTGGCCGCCACCTGCGTGCGCGTGCCCGTGCTGCGCTGCCATGCGGAGTCGGTGAACGTGGAGTTCGCCGGCGACGTGGGCGTGGAGGCCGCGCGAGCCGCCCTCGCGGCGACCGACGGCATCACGGTCATGGACGACTGCGCCACGAACACCTATCCCATGCCGGGCATCCTGGCCGGCACCGACGACACCTACGTCGGCCGCCTGCGCCGCGACGACACGGTGGAGCACGGGCTGGCCATGTGGGTGGTGGCCGACCAGATCCGCAAGGGCGCCGCGCTCAACGCCGTGCAGATCGCCCAGCTGCTGCTGCCGTAGAGCGGCGCCCGCCTGCGTCCGCCCAGCGGAGCCGGCCCGCCATGCGGCCCGGCTCCGTTCTTCGCGGAACCTTCGCGCCCCGGAGGCGCTGTCACCGCTCCCGAAGGCATCGCGCGGGGCGGCGACGTTCAACTTAGGCTCGAATCGCACGCATGTCGATCGCGCGCAGTCGTGTTCTGCGTGCGCGGCGGGCAATTTTGCGCTACCATATCAGGTAGATGCCGTTTGGCGAAAGACGGGGATTTGACGCATACACCGAGCAACGACTGGGGAACCTTGCCCTCGCGGGGCGCCGCTCTCCGTGCGGAAGCGCCCACTGCGGCCGGGCCTGCCTCGCCGCTCACGCGCCGCCGCTTCCTGGCCGTCTCTGCTATCGGCTTGGCGACGGCCTTCGCCTCTTTCGCGCTTTCCGGCTGCTCCACCAGCAAGAACATCGTCGTCGGCGAGACGGCCGACGTGGAGGTCGACACCCGGCTCACGTTCTTCGGCTTCAAGTACGAGTCGATCAACGTCATGGCCATCGAGGACATCCTGCGCGACTTCATGGATGTTCATCCGAACGTGTCCGTGTCCTACGAGGGCATCAAAAGCAGGCCGTACTACGAGGCGCTTGTGAAGCGCCTGGATTCCGGCACCGGCGACGACGTGTTCATGATCGACCACGACACGGCGCTGTCGTTCGAGAAGAAGGGCTACCTGGCCGACTTGACCGACCTGCCCACCATCCCCACGTTCAGCAGGCTGGCCTTTGACCAGATGGAGGCCGAGGGCGCCATCCTGTACGTGCCGACGTCCATCTCCGCGTTCGGCCTGTACTGCAACACCGACCTGCTGGCTGCGCACGGCATCGAGGTGCCGCGCACGCTGGCGGAGTTCGAGCGCGCCTGCGACGCGTTCCTCGCCGACGGCGTCACGCCGCTCGTGGCGAACAACGACATCTCGCTCAAGACGCTCGCCATCGCGCGGGGCATGGCGGAGGTGTACGCCGCCGACAACGTGCGCGAGCGCGTTGTCGCTCTGGGCGCCGATCCCGATGCGCTGGCCGCGCAGCTACGCCCCGGCTTGGAGCTGGTGGAGCGCATCGTGGAGCGCGGCTACGTGGACGCGGGAACGGCCCTTGAAACGGAGAAGACCTCCGACGACCTGGACCAGTTCGCCACCGGCAGCTACCCGTTCATGCTCACGGGCGCCTGGGCCTCGGTGCGCATGCACGATATGGCGCCGGATATGGCGTACGAGGTGCATCCCTATCCGGTCCTCGAAGACCGGCCCGTGCTCGTGGTCAACGTCGACACGCGGGTGAGCGTGAACGCGAACGGCGCCCACGTCGAAGAGGCCAAGGAGTTTGCGGCCTTCCTCACCCAGCCGTCCGCCATCGAGCGCTTCGCGAACAGCCAGTGCTCGTTCAGCCCGTTGGAGGGCAACGCCGCCCCCGACGACGCCTCGCTGCAGCCGTTGGCCGGGGCGTTCGCCGCGGGCGCAGTCGTGGGCTCGGACGATAACATCCTCCTGCCCGTCTGGGGCGCGCTGCGCCAGAGCGTGGTGTCCCTGCTTGAGGGCGCGACGGTCGCCCAGGCCGAGGGCCAGCTGCGAAGCCTGCTGGCCGAGGGGGCGGATGCGTCCTGATGAAGTCGCGCAAGACGCTCATCTCGATCCTCGTGGCGGCGGTGTCCGTGGCCGTGATCGCCGGCACGATGCTGTTCGCGCGCTTCGTGCAGGACTCGTTGTGGGAGAAGTCCGTGACGGACGTGCTGGAGGTTACGGCGCAGGGCCAGCATGCGCTGGACACCTACTTCGAGAAGGACCTGGACACGCTCGACCTGCTCGCGGCCGAGCTTTCCGTGCAGCGTCACGACGACGAGGACCGGTTATTCGAGAAGCTGGCCCTGTTCGGGATGAACGACGACGGCACGGTGTACGTGTGCGTCGACTTGAGCACGGGCGCGGTGTACCGCACGGACAACGCCAACGCGTCGAGACTCACGGATGAGCAGATGGCCTCGACCGACGCGGCCGCCGATCGGGGCGTGCTGGAACCGTTCCTGGACGAGCGCACGGGCGGCAACATGATAGGCGTGTACGAGCGCTTCATGTTCTCTGACGGCACGCCGGGCATTGTGCGCAAGGCGCGCCCGCTCGGCGACGTGCAGGAACGGTTCTCGCTGTCGTTCTACAACGACAGCGGCTTCTCGTATGTGGTCAACGACGAGGGCGAGGTGGTCATGCGCTCGCAGCACCGCGACAGCAACCGCACGTTCTCCAGCATCTACGACATCGTGGGCTTCGAGGGCAACGCCGAAGCGGATGTCGCCTCGTTCCGCACCGCGCTCGAGCAGAACGTCAGCGGTGTGGCGCTGTTCTCGTATTTGGGCGAGGAGTACGTGTTCTGCTACACGCCGCTTGAGGGTACGGACGGTTGGGACGTGGTGTCCATCATACCGAACGACGTGGTCATGGAGCAGGCTAACGCCATCATCAACGCCACACTTCTTTTGTGCCTGGTCATCATCGTGGGGCTGGGCATCGTGCTGGCGGTGTACTGGCGCGGCAGCCGCGCGCACCGCAGGGAGATCGAGCGCATGGCGTTTTACGACGGCCTCACTGGGCTGCTCAGCGCCGACAAGTTCGCGCTGGAGGGCGACGTGCGGCTGGCGGAGCGCGCGAGGGCCGACAGGGTTGGCGGGAGCGCAGGAGGCGGCATGGCCGCGGCGTGCATCGACATAGACAACTTCAAGCTCATCAACGATGTGGACGGGTACGCGCGGGGCGACGAGGTGCTGCGGGAGCTCGCCGCCATCCTGTGCGAGGAGGCGGGGAAGGACGGCATCGCGGCGCGCCTGTCGGCCGACTACTTCCAGCTGCTGGTTCCGTACGCGCGCCGCGAGGATGCACTGGAGGCCTGCAAGCGCATAGCCGAACGGGCGCGCGGCATCGCAGGCAACGGGAAGCCGCTTGCCCTGCACATCGGCCTGTGCTGCTCGGAGGACGCGCCCGAGGCGCGCGACGCGAACGAGCTCACCGACCGCGCGCGCATCGCCCAGGTCGAATCGCGCAAGCGCGGCGAGACGCCGTGTGCCTACAGCAAGCCCATGCGCGACGCGCTGTTGCGCCGGGCCGACCTGGAGCGCACGATGGAGGGCGCGCTGGAGCACGGCGAGTTCTTCCACCTCGTGCAGCCGAAGTACGACGTGACGGGCACGCGCGTGCTGGGCGGAGAGGCGCTCGTGCGCTGGGACCGTCCCGACGAGGGTATCGTGGGCCCTGGCGAGTTCATCCCGCTGTTCGAGCAGAACGGGTTCATCCTGCGGCTCGACGAGTTCGTGTTCGAGAGCGTGTGCCGCGACCTGCGCGCACGCCTGGACGCCGGGCTGCCCGTGGTGCCGATCTCGGTGAACGTGTCCCGCCTGCACCTGCACCGCCCCGACTTCCTTTCCACGTACGTGCGCATCAAGGACGAGCACGGCATCCCCGACGGGCTGTGCGAGCTGGAGCTGACGGAGAGCATCGTCATCGAGGACCTGCACGGCATGTTCGACATCATGGACGGCATGCGCCGCGCCGGGTTCCGCTGCGCCATCGACGACTTCGGCTCGGGCCAGTCGTCGCTCAACGTGCTGAAGGACCTGCCCGCCGACGTGCTGAAGCTCGATCGCGACTTCCTGCTGGAGGGGTCGCTTCCCGGCACGGAGGAAACGGTGGTGCGCACGGTCATCACCATGGCCAAGGAGCTGCGCATGGACACGGTCATGGAGGGCGTGGAAACGCCGAAGCAGCTGGCGTTCCTGCGCACGACGGCGTGCGACATGGTGCAGGGCTTCGTGTTCTCGCGCCCCGTGCCCCCCGAGGAGTTCTACCGGCTGCTGGACACGGTCGCACCGGACGAGGGTGCGCCCCGAGACTGACCGTCGACAAGCTTCCCCGTGCTCTTCGGCGGTGAAAGGGTGCTACTTCCGCAGCATGCGGTAGCCGATGCCCACATGGGTTTGGAGGTAGGCGGGGTGGGCCGGGTCGCGCTCTATCTTCTTGCGCAGGGTGGCCATGAACACGCGCAGCGACGGCAGGTCGCTGGCCAGGGCGTTGCCCCACACCTCCTTCAGAATGGCGTTGTGCGTGAGCACCTTGCCGGTGTTGCGGGCCAAAAGCGCCAGCAGCTTGTACTCGATGGGGGGTGAGATGAACCTCTTCGCCGGCGAGGGTGACGGTGCGGGCGGCGTAGTCGATGCGCAGGTCGCCGTTCTCGTAGATGGGGCCGTCCCGGTCGGCGCCGGCATCCGCCGCCAAGCGCCGCGTGGCCACGCGCAGCCGCGCCAGCAGCTCCTCCACCGAGAACGGCTTGATGAGGTAGTCGTCGGCGCCGGCGTCCAGCGCGGCCACCTTGTCGGCGTCCTCGGTGCGTGCGGACACCACGATGATGGGGGTGTGCGACCACGTGCGCACCTGGCGGATGAGGTCGATGCCGTCGGCGTCTGGCAGCCCCAGGTCGAGGATGATCACGTCGGGGTTCTTCGTGGTGGCCTCCAGCAGGGCCGCTCCTCCCGTGCTCGCTTCGAGCAGGCGGTAGCCCTGCACCTTGAGCGCCGTGGCGATGAGGCTCTTCACGGCGCTGTCATCCTCCACTATGAGGATGGTGAAGGCTCCGCGGCCTTCGGCTGCATCGGTCATGCGCCTCCTCCTTCGTCGTCCGGGGTGCGGGTTGTCTCGGGCGGCCTCGCGGCATCCGCTGCGGGACGGCCCTCTGTCGCGGCCGTCGCACGTTGCTCGGCCTCCGCGTGGTTCGCCTCGTATTCTACCGCAGGCAGCGTGAACGTGATGACGGTGCCTGGACGGTCGGGAGAGGTGCGCTCGCTCTCGGGGAGCGCGTCGACGGCGATGGTGCCCCCGTGTATCTCCACGATGGACTTGCACAGGGCCAGTCCGAGGCCCATGCCGCGTCGCGCATCGCTGCCCACGTTCTTCCCCTTGTAGAACATCGTGAATATCTCGGTGCGGTCGGCCGGCGCGATGCCGGGGCCGTCGTCGGCCACGGACACGGCCACGAGCCCCGCAGTGCCCGGGCGCTGCCCGCGGCCTGCGCGCCGCGCCGATACGGTAATGCGCGAGCCTTCCGGCGTGTAGGTGACGGCGTTGTTCACCAGGTTGATGATGACCTGCATGATAAGGCGCCCGTCCATCTGGGCCATGAGCAGCGGGTCGTCCACCTGCACGCGCAATTCGTGCAGCGCGGCCTTGCGGTTCAGGTGGTGGAGGGCCTCGCGGACCACGTCTTCCACCAGCTCCGGCTCCGTTTTGAGCGCCATGGTGCCGTTGTCCAGCCGCGTGACCACCAGCAGGTTCTCCACGAGGTTCACGAGCCACAGCGCGTCCTCGTAGATGTCGGTGTAGATGGCGCGCTTCTTGTCGTCGGAGAGCGCGTCGGCGCTCGAGAGCAGGATCGACGCGTCGCCGGAGATGCTGGTGAGCGGCGTGCGCAGGTCGTGCGAGATGCTGCGCAGCAAATTCGCGCGCAGGCTTTCCTGCTCGGCTTTCAGGCGGATGCGGTGCGCGTCCTCGGCCGACCGCTCGCGCTCCACGGCCTGGCCGCACTCGTCCAGCATGACCAGCAGCAGGTTCTTCTCGAACGCGTCCAGGTCCTCGTCGGCCAGCACGATGCCGGCCACGCCCACCACGGTGTCCTTGCCGCGTATGGGCAGGTAGAGGCACCGTGCGTTCATGAGCGTGCCCGTTCCCGTGCCGGCGCGCTTGTTGTTGCCGGCCACCCAGGCGGCCACGGCGCGTTCGTCGTCGCTCACCAGCGACGTCATGGTCACGTCCTCGTCAGGGTTGCCCGAGGAGAACAGGCTGGGGTCGAGCAGCCGGCCGCTGGGGGATACCTGGTAGATGACGACGGTGGTGCGCAGCAGCTTGATGACCTGCTCGGCCGTGGTGGACAGGATGCTGTCCACGCCGTTGGCCTCCTGCAGGCGGTGTTCCGTTTCCAGCAGCACCTCGGTACGATAGGCCTTGCGGGCGTTCATCTGGGCCTCGCGGCGCGTGCGGATGGTGAGCGACGACACCACGGCGGACGTGACGAACAAAAACGCGAACGTGAACGGGTAGTTCAGTCCGTAGGCCGTCAAGGTGAAGCGCGGCGTTTGGAAGAAGTAGTTGAACAGGATGACGGCCAGCGGCGAGGCCACGATGCTGTAGAAGAAGCTGTCGGCCTTGAGCGAACCTAGCAGCACCGCCACGAGGTAGACGGCCAGGATGGTGCTGCCGGCGAGCCCGGCCTCGTGGAACGCGAGCCCGAGCACCGTGGCGCCCAGCAGAGCCAAGAACGCGGCGGCGAAGTCGGTGCGCGTGGGCTTGAAGCGCGTGGCCAGGCGCGGGCCGGACGTGGGGCGGGCCTCGTGGCGGTCGGCGATGACCACGACGTCGGCCGTGCAGGACAGCTTCGCCAGGCGACTTCCCACGGACTCACGCGGGAACAGGTTGGGCAGTGCGCGCTTGCGCTGGTTCTCGGACGAGCCGATGACGATTTTCGAGATGGTGCCCGAGAGCGCGTACTGGGCGATCTGGAGAGCCAGATCGCCGCCGTAAACGGTCACGACGTGCGCGCCCAGCTCCTCGGCCAGCTCCACGTTCGCGTGCAGCGCCCGGGCGTCTTCCTCGGAGAGCTTCTGGTCGTCGACGGGCTCCATCACCAGCGCCGTGAGCGTGCCGCGGTAGGCGGCGGCCAGGCGCGCCGCGGCGCGAATGACGGTGGCGTTGCCGGCGGAGGGGCTCACGTGCACGAGCACGTCATCGCCGGCGTCGCCCGCTGCGCGCCCCAGACCGCGCTCGAGGTTGCGGTTCAGGCGGTCGGCCGTGCGGCGCAGCGCCAGTTCGCGCAGGTAGGCGAGGTTCTTCTTTGAGAAGAAGTTCGCGAGCGCCGTCTCGGCGCGCTCGGCGCCGTAGATCTTGCCGCCCTCCAGACGCTCAAGGAGGTTGTCGGGGTCCAGGTCCACCAGCTCAACCGATGAGGCATAATCGAAGATGCGGTCGGGGATGCGCTCCTGTACCACCACCTCGGTGGTGGCGGACACCTTGTCGTTCAGGCTTTCCAGGTGCTGCACGTTCACGGTGGTGAACACGTCGATGCCCGCGTGCAACAGCTCCTCAACGTCGCGGTAGCGTTTGGCGTGGCGGCTGCCGGGGGCGTTCGTGTGGGCCAGCTCGTCCACGAGGATGAGGCCGGGCTTGCGCGCGAGCGCCGCGTCCACGTCGAACTCGCGCAGCGAGATGCCCTTGTACGGCATCTCGCGTACGGGCAGTTGCTCGAGGCCGTCCAGCAGGGCGAGCGTATCGGGGCGCGTATGCGGCTCGATGTAGCCCACCACCACGTCGCGTCCGTGGTCCTTCGCCACATGGGCCGCCTCCAACATGGCGTAGGTCTTGCCCACGCCGGCTGCATAGCCGAAGAATATCTTGAGGCGACCGCGCTGCTCGTTATCGCATGCACATGCGCCCGCATCTGCCGAAATAGCCCGCAGCAGCTTGTCGGGGTTCGGCCGAATCGGTTCTGTCGAGGATGTCTCCATAGCGGGCCCATCATACGCCAGTGCCTATGAGCGCGGCATTAAGGTCATGGTTCTGGCATTAAGAAAGCATGAAGATCGTGCGGTAGCGCGCTTCGGGCGGCGCGCCGCTCTGCTGCAGCACGCCGCCCGCTACCAGGGAAGCCTGATGCGCCATGTGCGGCCGGCGCGCTCGACCAACAGCAGGAACGAGACGAACGCTCCCGCTCCCGCAAGCGCTGCAATGCCCAGCAGCGCGAAGAGCAGATCCAGTGCCGACATCGCGAACTCCTTTCCCCAGTGCGCGCGTACAGCTTAGCCAAGGGGGCGTTAAGGCGCGTTGAAGAAGCTGGCGCCGGCGATTAAGATCGCGTTAAGGAGCGCTGCGCGCCTGTCCGCGACGGGGCGGCCGCATGCGCTATACTGATGCCCATGAAGAAGACGAGACTCGATACGCTGCTCGTTGAGCAGGGCTATTTCCCCGATGCGGATGCCGCGCTGCGCGCTGTGCTGGCGCACGAGGTGAAGGTGGACGACGTGTACGCCTCGAGCGCTGCCCTGAAGGTGGCGCCCGATGCCGAGATCGTGGTGCGCGGGCGGCGGCGGTTCGTGTCGCGTGGCGGCCACAAGCTGCAGGGCGCGCTCGACGCGTACGGGCAGGATGTGTCCGGCTTGCGCTGCATCGACATCGGCTCGTCCACGGGCGGCTTCACCGACTGCCTGCTGCAGGCCGGGGCGGCCAGCGTGGCCTGCGTCGACGTTAACTACGGACAGCTGGCGTGGTCGCTTAGGCAGGATGCGCGCGTGACCGTGTTCGAGCGCACGAACATCAAGCTGGCCGACCCCGCCGCGCTCGGCGCGCCGTTCGACGTGCTCGTGGCCGACTTGAGCTTCATCGGCCTGGCGCAGCTCGCGCCCGTGTTCGCGCGGCTCTCCCGGGAGGGGAGCGTGTTCCTGGGACTGGTGAAGCCGCAGTTCGAGTCGCGCCCCGGCGAGACGGAGGGCGGCGTGGTGCGCGACGAGGCCGTGCGCGGGCGCGTGGTCGAGGAGGTGCGCGCGGCCCTGGAGGACGCCGGTTTCCACACGACCGGCGTGGTGGAGTCGCCCATCACCGGCCCCGAGGGCAACGTGGAGTACCTTGTGCGCGCAGTGTACAAGAGGAGCGCCTGACCGCCCCGCACCCCGCACCCCGCACCCCGCACCCCGCACCCCGCACCCCGCACCCCGCACCCCGCACCCCGCACCCCGCACCCCGCACCCCGCACCCTCGTGCTCATTGCTTATGATGCGGTAACGGTTTCCCCTTCGGGCGCCCTGGTGTGCCATACTCGCTGGACGACAGGGGGAAAGGACAAGATATGAGCGTGCTCGGCAATATACTGTGGTTCGTCTTCGCGGGGCTTTGGCAGGGTGTGAGCTGGATCCTCGTCGGCGCACTGTGGTGCATCACCATCGTGGGTATCCCGGTGGGCACGCAGTGCTTCAAGATGGCCGGGCTCGCGTTCTTCCCGTTCGGCAAGGAGGTCGAGTACGGCGGCGGAGCCGGCTCCGCCATCCTCAACGTGCTCTGGTTCGTTTTCGGCGGCGTCTTCCTCGCCCTCGAGGCCCTGATCAACGGCGTGCTGCTCTGCATCACCATCATCGGCATCCCCTTCGGCCTCCAATGCTTCAAGCAGGCGAAGCTCGCGCTGCTGCCCTTCGGCGCCGTCGTGCGGGGAAAGTAGCGCGCCCGCTCATCGTCCCCGCTCCTCTTCCCCTCTTGCTTTTTGGCACTGCGTCTTTGCTCTCTGCCGTCCGCTCCCTGCTTTCTTTCCGCCGGCTTCTTGCGCTGCCGCATTGATTCCGAAATTGTCTTGCCTGCATTCCTGCCGTCCGTTATAATGTTGTACGTACAACAAAGGAGGTAGCATGGCCGACGCAATGGTGACGGCGCGCATGTCGTCGGAGAAAAAAGAGGCGGGCAACCGCATACTCGAGCAGATGGGCACGAACGCCTCGCAAGCGGTGAACCGTCTGTACGACTACGTGATAGAGAAGCGCGAGCTGCCGTTTTTCGATCGGGAAGAAAGGAGGCGCTATACGCAGGAGGAAATCGCCGAAGCGATCGCCTGGGTCGACGGCCTTTCCCAGAAAAGGACCACGGGACGCTTTTCAGATATGACCGTTAAGGAGGCAAAACGGGAGCGCTTGATTGCCAAGGGGCTCATGCAGCCAGGTGGCGATCGATGAGGCTTTTCGTCGACACGAACATTATCTTAGACTACCTCGACGAACGCCCCGGATACGTCGGGCCCGCCCGCAAGCTCATGATTCTGGGCTTCTTGCATGAGTTCGATCTGTGGATGAGCGCCTCCCAAACAACGGATCTGTTCTATTTGCTCACAAACGGAGGTCGAGCTTCCGAGGCAACGGAAGTAAAGAGAACCATGCAACGCGCCCGACAATTCATCCGAGTTTGTTCTCTCAACGAGGCCGATGTCGATGCTGCGCTCGACTCGACGTGGAACGACTTCGAGGATGCGTGCGTTTACCAGTGCGCGCTCAAGCTGAAGGCGGACGCCATCATCACGCGCAATCGGAAAGACTTCGAGAAATCATCCATCAGGGTATTAGATTGCGAGGAGCTGTTCGATTACCTAGCGGAAGAGAAAGGGCTCGTCTACGAAGAAATACCGTTCTGAAGGCTCCGCTCCTGGGCCGTGCACCTAAGGGTTGTCATACCGCAATGGTCATGGTGCAATGCTGGGAGGCGATCCGCGGTTGTCGCCTCCCAAGAAACAGGGAACCGGTTACGCCCTAGTTCTTCAGCGAGTTGAGCGGCGCGGGCATGCGGCCGCCGCGGTGGGCGAACACGCTGCCGGCGTATTGGTTGACCGGCATGACCGGCGCGTAGCCCAGCAGGCCGCCGAAGTCGAGGCGGTCGCCCACGGTCTTGCCGATGGCGGGGATGAGGCGCACGGCGGTGGTCTTGCAGTTGATCATGCCGATGGCGCACTCGTCGGCGATGATGCCGAAGATGGTCTCCACGGACGTGTCGCCGGGCACGGCGATCATGTCCAGGCCCACCGAGCACACGCAGGTCATGGCCTCCAGCTTCTCGAGCGACAGCGCGCCGTCCTCGGCTGCGCGAATCATGCCGGCGTCCTCGGACACGGGAATGAACGCGCCCGACAGGCCGCCGACGGACGACGACGCCATGACGCCGCCCTTCTTCACCGCGTCGTTGAGCATGGCGAGCGCCGCCGTGGTGCCGGGTCCGCCGCACTGGCCCACGCCGATGGCCTCGAGGATCTCGGCCACCGAGTCGCCCTCGGCCGGGGTGGGGGCCAGCGACAAGTCGAGGATGCCCTGCTGCACGCCCAGGCGCTTCGACGCCTCGCGGGCCATGAGCTCGCCGGCGCGCGTGATCTTGAACGCCGTGGCCTTGATGGCTTCGGCCACGCTCGTCAGATCGGCGTCCTTGGGCAGGTCGGCCAGCACGGCGCGCACCACGCCGGGCCCCGACACGCCCACGTTCACCACGGCGTCGGCCTCGCCCGAGCCGTGGAACGCGCCGGCCATGAAGGGGTTGTCCTCCACGGCGTTGCAGAACACCACGAGCTTGCCGGCGCCGATGCACTGGCGGTCGGCCGTGGCCTCGGCCGTCGCCTTCACGATGCCGGCCATCTTGAGCACGGCGTCCATGTTGATGCCCGCGCGCGTGGAGCCCACGTTCACACTCGAGCACACGTTGTCGGTGACGGAGAGCGCGTGAGGGATGGAGTCCATGAGCTTGTGGTCGGCGGCTGACGCACCTTTGTGCACGAGCGCGCTGAAGCCGCCCACGAAGTCCACGCCCACCTCCTTCCCGGCGCGGTCCATAGCCACGGCGATAGGCGTGAGGTCGGTCGCGTCGGTGGCGGCGCAGATCTCGGCGATGGGCGTGACGGAGATGCGCTTGTTCACGATGGGGATGCCGTACTCGCGCTCCAGCTGCTCGGCCGTGGGCACCAGTTGCTCGGCGGCCGAGGTCATGCGGTCGTACACCTTGCGCGCCATGACGTCGATGTCGGCGTCCGTGCAGCCTCTCAGGTTCAGCCCCAGCGTGATGGTGCGGATGTCGAGGTGCTGCTTGCTCACCATGGCAAGCGTTTCGGCGATTTCGGCAGGCGTGATCTGCATGGCCCCGTCTTTCTCTCTGGCGTGCTCGGAATGCGTGCCGAACCAGTCTAGCAAACCGCGCGTGCGGCGGCGGCACCGTTCGTTCGATTCCGAGGTTTCTTCTCACGAGGAATGCGAAAAAAGAACGGACGTCTCATATGGAACATCGCAGCGAGATTGCAGGAGCCGGTGATGGGGCGGCGAAGGCGCAACGGGCGCACGTCGGCTCGACGCGAGAGAGGGGGTCGGGGGCGGGTGCGAAAAGAGGGGAAGGCTGGGCGGAAGGAGGCTAGGCGGGGCCGGTGCTCACCTCGCCGTAGGGCAGCTCGCGGCGCGTCTTGTCGGGCAGCTCCACCACCAGCTTGAAGTCCTCGGTCAGGTCGACGGCGCGGGCACGCACGCGCGAGCCGTTGCGCGCCACGACGATGGGCTGGCCCAGCAGGAAGCACCGACGGCGGTACTCGTCGTAGAACGAGCGGTGGGGAAGGCTCTCGTAGAGGCTCCAAAAGCGCGCCAGCATCTCGGCGGCCAGCTGGCTGCGCAGCGCGCCGACGGCCTCGTCGCACACGGCACCGGCCACGTCGGCGATCTCGCTGGGGAAACCGGAGGCAGGCACCCGCACGTTCACGCCCATGCCGAGCACGGCGTGCTCGAAGCGTCCCGACTCCATGTCCACTATGCCCTCGGTGAGGATGCCTGCCACCTTGCGGCCACGGCAGAAGATGTCGTTCACCCACTTGATGAGGGCCTCCTCGTCGGTGACGGCCTCGATGGCCTGCGCGCACGCCACGGCAGCCGCGCAGGTGAGGTACTGGGCGGCGTCGGCCTGCAGCCGGGGGCGCAGCACCACGCTCAGGTACACGCCCGCGCCGGCGGGGGAGTAGAACGTCTTGCCCAGCCGCCCCCTTCCGGCCGTCTGTTCCTCGGCCACCACGACCACGCCCTCGGGCGCGCCCTCGAGCGCCCGGCGCCGCGCTTCGGCGTTTGTGGAGTCCACACTCTTGCGCACCGTTATATCGAACGGATGCCCGTCCGGAAGGAATCGCTCGATGCTGGCCGGCGACAGCAGGTCGTTCTCCTGCGCCAAGCGATATCCCCGGTTCGTGGCCGCCTCAACAACGTACCCTTCCGCCCGCAGCGCCTCAACGGCCTTCCATACCGCGTTGCGGGTCACCCCCAGCTCCTCTGCCAGCCATGCTCCCGACACATGCCGGTCCCGCTGGCACTCCAGCATCCGCAGTACGAGCTCTTTGGTTCCCATCGCGCGCCTCCCTCGTTCGTCCGCTTCCATCCTAGAAGTGCGGTTCCCACGCTGTCAACGTGTATGATAAAGAAAGGTGACAATGAGAAGTGCGCAACCGCTCTTTTATGAGATACGAATCGAAAAATGGAACGAATGTTTCACGTGAAACATCAGGCTTATGCTCTGCGCAATGAAAGATTCGCGCGGAGTCCGGTCCGGCCTTCAATTCGTGGGATGAAGCGTTTATGCGGAATGAAAAATCCATGTCCCGAAAAAGCAGAAGCAGAAGCAGATGCAGAAGGGGGAGGGGGCTCTGCGCATCGGCTTCGCCGGCGGTCTTTTCCAGCGGCTTTTTCCGGTTGATTTTTCGTCTGCCGGCTTGGGGTCTCCGGTTACGGTCGGATTTGGGTGGGGAAAGTCCGGGAATCGGGGAGCGGCGTTGAAATTCTGCGGTTATCCTCGTACAATGGGCGCTATTGAACAAGTTGTCTATTATTGGCCGAAATGTTCAAAAGCGTGTAATTCGCCTGTTCGACCTGCCGGTATCGGTTGAAACGAAGGGAGCCGCATGACGACGGCTGTTGCTGGAAAAATGGCTCGGGGCACCGCGAAATCGGTCGCGCCGGTCGCGGTCGCGCCCGTTCCCGCTGCTGCGAAGCCGGACGATGGCTCCCGTTCCGTTCCCGCGTGCTGCGAGGACCGGCGGATCACGCGGTCGAAGCGGGCGCTGCGCGACGCGCTCATCGAGCTCATGGAGGAGCGCGGCTTCGACGGCTTCACGGTGAACGACCTGTGCGTCCGGGCCGACCTGAACCGCGGGACGTTCTACAACCATTACCACGACAAGGAGGCGCTGCTCGCCGCGTTCGAAGGCGAGATCATGCACGACCTCGAGCGCTTCCAAGTCCAGATGCAGGACCTTACGGTGCGCAGCCTTATGACGTACCGTGCGCGCAAGAAGCCACTGCCGTTTCTCGTGGAGCTGTTCGACTACCTGCGCGAGCAGGGCGACTTCCTGCACGCGGTGCTCGGCCCCGGTGGCGATGTGCGCTTCGGCCCGCGCCTGCGCGACTCGGTGTGCGCCAACCTCGTGCAGTCCATCCTGCACGAGCGCTACCGCAACGATCCCACGCCGTTCGTCGGCTACTACGTGGCGTTCTTCGCCTCGGCGTACCTGGGCGTGATCGAGCGGTGGATCGAGACGGGTATGCAGGAGAGCTCGGAGGAGATGGCGTTGATCGCCATGCGGCTGTTCTTCATCAAGCCGGGCGAATCGATCAAACTGTAGCGCCTCGAAGCGCAAGCCGAGGAGGCGGACTCTGTGAAGGAACCTATGAAGGAGAGCGTCATGGCGAACGAGCCCATGGACACCAACGAAGAGCAGGCAGGGCGCGTGGAGGCCCGGAACGAGGCTGCCGGCCAAGGGTTGGCGGGTGGAGACGGCGCGGAAGGGCCGGCTGAGACGGCGGCTGAAGGCGCTGCCGTGGAGCCCGTCCCGCTGCATATCGGCATCGACGTGGGGTCCACCACGGTGAAGCTGGCCATCCTCGATGCAGCGAACGACGTGAAGTTCTCCGTCTATCGCCGCCACCACGCCGACGTGCGTGCCACCATCGTGGAAGTGCTCTCGGAGGCCGCAGCCGACTTCGGCGACAAGCGCATGACCATCGCCATCACGGGCTCGGGCGGCCTGCTGCTCGCCCAGTGGCTGGGCATCGAGTTCGTGCAGGAGGTCATCGCGTCCAAGACGGCGGTGGAAACCTTCATCCCCGCCACCGACGTGGCCATCGAGCTGGGCGGCGAGGACGCGAAGATCATCTACTTCGACCAGGGCATCGAACAGCGCATGAACGGCACGTGCGCCGGCGGCACGGGCGCCTTCATCGACCAGATGGCCGCGCTCTTGAACACCGATGCCGGCGGCCTGAACGTGCTGGCGCAGGGCGCGACCACGCTGTACCCCATCGCCAGCCGCTGCGGCGTGTTCGCCAAGACCGACGTGCAGCCGCTCATCAACGAGGGCGCGCGCAAGGAGGACATCGCCGCGTCCATCTTCCAGTCGGTGGTGACGCAGACCATCAGCGGCCTGGCGTGCGGCCGCCCCATCCGCGGCCACGTGGCGTTTCTCGGCGGCCCGCTGCAGTACCTCCCCGAGCTGCGCAAGCGCTTCTACGAGACGCTGGAGCTGGACGACGAGCACATCGTCGTGCCCGACAACGCCCACCTGTTCGTGGCCAGCGGCTGCGCCATCGCCGGCGCGGCCAGCGAGACGACGCGTGCCGAGCTTCTGGGCGACGTGCTCGACCGCCTGAAGAGCCTCGGCGACATCCAAGGCTCCGAGGTGGTGCGCCTGCCCCCGCTGTTCGCCAGCGAGGACGAGTACGCCCAGTTCAAGAGCCGCCATGACGGCGAACGCGTGCGCCGCGGCGAGCTCATGGACTACGAGGGCACGGCCTACCTTGGCATCGACGCCGGCTCCACCACGTTCAAGGCCGCGCTCATCGGCGAGGACGGCGCGCTTCTGTGGTCGCATTACGCCAGCAACAAGGGCGACGTGCTGGGCTGCGCCCGCACGGCGCTCACGAACCTGTACAACGCCATGCCGGTGAACGCCGACACCGGCGAGCCGCTTGTTCGCATCGGCCACGCCACGGTGACGGGCTACGGCGAGCACCTGCTGCTGGAGGCGCTGCGCGTGGACTCCGGCGAGATCGAGACGGTGGCGCACCTGCGCGGTGCGCAGGAGATGCTGCCGGGCGTGGAGTTCATCCTGGACATCGGCGGCCAGGACATGAAGTGCCTGCGCGTGAAGGACGGCGTCATCGACCACATCATGCTCAACGAGGCGTGCAGCTCGGGCTGCGGCAGCTTCATCGAGAGCTTCGCCACGGGCCTCAACCTGGACGTGGCCGAGTTCGCGCAGACGGCCGTGAGCGCCGAGCGCCCCGTCGACCTGGGCAGCCGCTGCACCGTGTTCATGAACAGCCGCGTGAAGCAGGCGCAGAAGGAAGGCGCCACCGTGGGCGACATCGCCGCGGGCCTTGCCATCTCAGTCATCAAGAACGCGCTGTTCAAGGTCATAAAGATCCGCGACCCGCACGACGTGGGCACGAAGGTCATCGTGCAGGGCGGCACGTTCCTGAACGACGCCGTGCTGCGCGCGTTCGAGCAGCTGTCCGAGGTCCAGGCCGTGCGCCCCGACATCGCCGGCAACATGGGCGCGTTCGGCGCCGCGTTGCTCGCTCGCGACCGCTGCCACGAGGCCATGGCGCTCGAGGCGCGCAAGGCCAAGGCGGGGGCGGCGTGGAGCTCCGAGAACGACGAGCTGGCCGCGCCCGCCGCGGTGTGCTCGACCCTGCTCTCGCTCGAGCAGCTGGCGGCCCTCTCTCCCACGCACAAGACCGTGCGCTGCAAGGCGTGCTCGAACCACTGCCTGCTCACCGTCAACGACTTCGGCGTGGACGACGTCACCGGCAAGCACCGCCGCTTCATCACGGGCAACCGCTGCGAGAAGGGCGCGGGCACGTTCGACGAGGCCAAGGCCGCCGTGCCGAACCTTTACGAGTACAAGAGCCAGCGCCTGTTCGGCTACGAGCCGCTGCCCGCCGACCGGGCGACGCGCGGCAGCGTGGGCATCCCGCGCGCGCTCAACCAGTACGAGAACTACCCGTTCTGGTTCACGTTCTTCACGAAGCTGGGCTTCCGCGTGGTGCTGTCCGACCCGTCCACGAAGAAGACCTACGAGGCGGGCATCGAGTCCATGCCGTCCGAGAGCGTGTGCTACCCGGCCAAGCTTTCCCACGGCCACATCATGAACCTGCTGGACAAGCATCCCGACTTCATCTGGTTCCCGTGCAGCAAGTGGGAGCGCCAGGAGGACGAGGGCGCGGGCAACCACTTCAACTGCCCCATCGTGGCCAGCTACCCCGAGGCGCTGCGCCTCAACATCGACGAGCTGCGCACGTCCGACGTGAAGCTGCTCACCCCGTGGCTGCCCTACGACCAGAAGGAGCACCTCAAGAAGCGCCTGTTCGTGGAGCTGGTGGAGGCGCACCCCGAGCTCATGGGCACGGCGGGCGCGCCCACGCAGGCCGAGGTGGACGCCGCCGTGGACGCCGCGTGGGCCGAGGACGAGGCCTTCAAGCGCGACATCCGTGCGAAGGGCGAGGAGGCGCTCGTCTGGATGGAGGCCACGGGCACGCACGGCATCGTGCTGGCGGGCCGCCCCTACCACAACGACCCGGAGATCAACCACGCTATCCCCGAGCTCTTGACCAGCTTCGGCCTGGCGGTGCTCACCGAGGACTCCATCGCGCACCTCGGCACGTTGGAGCGTCCCATCCGCCTCGTGGACCAGTGGATGTACCATACGCGGCTGTACGCGGCGGCGAAGGTAGCCACCGAGCGGCGCGACCTCGACCTCGTGCAGCTGAACAGCTTCGGCTGCGGCCTCGACGCGCTCACCACCGACCAGGTGCAGGAGATCCTCGAGCGCGCGGGCAAGGTGTACACCGTGCTGAAGATCGACGAGGTGTCGAACCTGGGAGCGGCGCGCATCCGCGTGCGCTCGCTCTTGGCGGCGCTCAAGGACCAGGCCGACGAGCAGGCCGACGCCGAGCGCATGCCGCGCGGCTGCCCGGCGCTCAGCATCGACCCCGAGAAGTTTGCCGCCACGCCCGAAGCTGCCGTCCAGGCAAAGTCCGGCCAGGCCGAGGCCGTAATCGCACGCGAGCTGACCGGCGCAACCCCCGAGACGTTCACCCAAAAGGCGGCGCCCGAGGTCATCGCGCGCTTCAAGCAGCGCGAGGGCGCCACTACCGAGTTCCCGCGCGCGGTGTTCACCGAGGAGATGAAGGAGGCCGGCTACACCATCCTGTGCCCGCAGATGGCGCCCATCCACTTCGAGCTGCTGGTGAAGATCTTCCACCGCAACGGCTACAACCTGGAGCTGCTGCCGTCGGTGGACCACGGCGCGGTGGACGCGGGCCTCAAGTACGTGAACAACGACATATGCTACCCGTCCATCCTGGTCACCGGCCAGATCATGGAGGCCGTCATGTCGGGACGCTACGACACCGACAAGCTGGCCGTCATCATCACGCAGACGGGCGGCGGTTGCCGCGCCACGAACTACATCTCGCTCATCCGCAAGGCGCTCGCAGCCGTGGGCCTGCCGCACATTCCGGTGATCGCGCTGTCGTTCAAGGACCTGGGCGAGAGCAACCCGGGCTTCAAGGTGACGCCGAGCATGCTCCTGCAGGCCGCGTACTCCATCTTCTACGGCGACCTGCTCATGATGGCGCTGTACCGCACGCGCCCCTACGAGGCGGAGCCGGGCAGCGCGAACCGCCTGTTCGACCACTGGATGTCCGTGTGCCAGGACCAGCTCATGCGCGGGCTCAAGCGCCGCGAGTTCAAGGACACGGTGCGCCGCATCGTGGAGGACTTCGACACGTTGCCGCTGGTCGGCGAGGGCACGAAGCCGCGCGTGGGCGTGGTGGGCGAGATCCTCGTGAAGTTCCACCCTACGGCGAACAACCAGATCGTGGACGTTATCGAGCGCGAGGGTTGCGAGGCCGTGGTGCCGGGCCTGGCCGAGTTCTTCCTGTTCGGCATCGCGGGCGGCATCTTCCAGAAAGACCCGCTCGGGCGTTCGGCGAAGGGGGCGCTGGGCAGCCGTATCGGGCTCTGGGCCATCGCGAAGCTGCGCGCGCCCGTGACGCGCGCGCTCAAGGCTTCGAGCCGCTTCGAGCCGCCGGCCGACATCTACGAGCTGGCCGAGTATGCGAGCGAGATCCTCAGCTTGTGCAACTCGATGGGCGAGGGCTGGCTGCTCACGGCCGAGATGGTGGAGCTCATCCGCACCGGCGCGCCCAACGTGGTGTGCACGCAGCCGTTCGCGTGCCTGCCGAACCACGTGGTGGGCAAGGCCGTCATCAAGGAGCTGCGCCGCCGCTACCCGGACAGCAACATCGTGGCCGTGGACTACGATCCCGGCGCGTCGGAGGTGAACCAGCTCAACCGCATCAAGCTGATGATCAGCGTGGCGAAGGCGAACCTGGCCGAGAAGGAGGCCGAGGCGGAGGCGGCGCGCGACCGGTTCGTGGACGCCGCCCGCCCGCACGCAACCCAAGAGGACGCCGGCGAGCTGGAGATCGAGACCGAGAAAGCGTAATGCCGAGGGGCCGCCGCCGAAACGCCGCGGCCCATTCGCCGAATTCGGGGGGGGGGGGGGCTTCATGCGCCGTATCCTGTATACTCGGGAGAAAAGCTTCGCGGGGAAGGCGGCGCATATGCGGAGGATCGAAGCGTTGGCGGCCATGGCGGCATGCGCATGCCTGTGCGCGGCACTTTCTGGATGCGCCGTGAAGGAGCCTGCGGCCCAGGAGGAGGCGGATCCGGCTCCGCAGGCGGCCGTTCAGCCGACCCCCGATTTCAAGGAGTCCGCGTCCGGCGACCCTCGGCTGCGCGAGGGCAAGGAGGAAGTTACCGTGCTCGTGCTCAACGCGAGCAGCGCGGAGGGAGCGGCGCGCAAGGCTGCCGAGAAAATCGAGGCGCTCGGCTTCGAGCACGTCACGACTGGCAACGCCTCGTATTATCAGACCGGGAACCGGGTTTCGTATCACCACGAGGAGCATCGCGCGGAGGTGGACGAGGTCGCGGCGCTGTTCGACTCGCTTCCGCCCTACGATCCCTATTGCTACGAAGATGCGAAGAGCGGCGGCTGGAGCATGGACTACGACATTCTCGTCATGGTGGGCTGACCGTCAGCTGCGGACGACACGGTCAACTGTTCTCAGGGAAGAGGACCGTCGGCGCAAAGCGTCACTATTGTCGCCGTGCGGGCGCGCAGCCGGTGCGGAGGGACTTCGCGGATTCGCAGGCTTCCAGTCACCGTTTTGACAGCTGTGAAGCTTTTCGGCGGGAAACAGGCGTTTGGCGCTCTTCACGACCTGCGTAAACGCGGAGAAGATGACTGCCTGGCTGCCGAAATCGAGCTCCAAGCGAACGAAAAGACTTCAGAGCGGTTAAAACGGTGACTTCGAGCCCTGCTTTTCGCGTAGCGACTTAGTCAGCTGTGGCGAACAACTCCGTCTACTAGTCCCATGAACGCGTCGGCCATCGCCTCGGGCGACTCCCTCGCGCCGCTCTCGAGCCAGCAGAGCAACACGTTGTAGAACGCGCCCGCGTAGAAGTACACCTCGTAGCGCGCGGGCGAGCTCAGGGGCATGTCGCCCCACGCGGCTATCTCGCAGTCGGTGACGAGGTCGAGCAGCGACGTGGCGGCCTTCGCGCGGTGGAAGGCCAGCACGAGCTTCGCGTTCTCCCGGTAGAAGCGAAACTTGTACTCCACGAGCGCGCGGTCGCGGAAGCCCTCGCGGCCCTCCGGCTTGCCCGCATGGTAGCGCTCGGTGACCTGGCGGATGCCGTAGTCCACCAGCTCCTCCACCGAGGCGAAGTTGCGGTAGAACGACGCGCGCGCCACGCCGGCCTGCTCCACGAGCTCGGTGACCGTCACCTTCGACCAGTCCTTGCGGCCGGCGAACTCCACGAGCGCGGCCAGCAGCCGGTCTTTCACCTGCCGATTCGCGAGCTTCCTCTTGTCCATGAGACACATCCCCCCGTTTTGTCCCGTCGCGGCAGTTGACGGCATCGCGCAACATGATACAAAATGTATCATATCAGGTAGAGCAGGGCAACGGTTCTTCCCGATGCGCGTTGTCGCCCGAAAAACGCGGCTTTCGCTTCAAAATCGTGCTTTTCGGGCGACAACAGGGCTTAGCGAGGCGCATGCGAAGAACCGGTCAAAGAAGGGGAAGACGCCATGATCCTGTACTTCAGCGGCACGGGCAACAGCCGGTGGGCGGCGCGGCGGCTCGCCGACGCCTTGGGCGACGCCGAGGTCGTGTCCATCAACGATGCCTTGAAAGCGGACGAGGCGCCCACGCTGCGCTCGGAGCGGCCGATAGCGGTGGTGGCGCCGACGTACGCGTGGCGCCTGCCGCGCGTGGTGGACGCGTGGCTGCGCCGCGTGAGCTTCGAGGGCAACCGCGACGTCTACTTCGTGTTGACCTGCGGCGGCGCCGTGGGCAACGCGGCGAAGTACGCGCGAAGGCTCTGCCGGGTGGCGGGCCTGCGCTTTCGCGGCTTGGCCGAGGTGGTCATGCCGGAGAACTACGTCGCGCTCTACGACGTGCCCGACGAGGAGGAATGCCGCAAGCTGATGGCGCGGGCGGGGGAGCGCCTCGACCAGCTCGCGGCCCTCGTGCAGGCGGGCGTGCCGTTTCCCGAGGCGCCCCCGACCATGAAGGCGCGCTTCCGCAGCGGCCCGGTGAACGCCGCGTTCTACCCGGTGCTCGTGCACGACAAGGCGTTCGCCGCCTCGGACGCGTGCACGTCGTGCGGCCTGTGCGCCGCGCGCTGCCCGCTGAACAGCATCGTGCTCGAAGGGGGCCGGCCCGCCTGGAAGGGCGAGTGCACGCACTGCATGGCCTGCATCGGCGGCTGCCCGACCGAGGCCATCGAGTACGGCGAGAAGTCGAAGGGCCGCCGCCGCTACTACCTGGAAGAGGGCGCGGTCGCCTCGTAGGGCAAGAGTCTGCCCTTGCCGTTCAACAGCTAAGACGTTTCCGGTCGACGGCAAGGGCAGAGCCCATGCCCTACGGGCGGTGCTCAGAGAGGAGTTTCCATGCGCTTCCGCCACGAGATAACGATCGACGCCGCACGCTGCATCGGCTGCGGGCTGTGCCGCGACGACTGCCCGGCGAGCAACCTCGCCGTGGAGGGCAAGAAGGTGGCGCCGCTCACGCAGGCCTGCATCATGTGCGCGCACTGCGTGGCCGTCTGTCCGACGAGCGCGGTTTCCATCAGCGGCTTCGACGAGGAGCCGCGCCCGCTCGACGGCGCGGAGACGCTCGAGCCTGCCCGGCTGCTCGCTGCCATCGGCGCGCGTCGCAGCATGAGGCGCTTCGCCGAAGGGCCCGTGTCCGACGAGGCGATCGCCGACATCGTGGAGGCCGGCCGCCTCACGCCCACGGGCAAGAACGCCCAGGACGTCTCCTACATCGTGCTGCGCGAGCGCCTCGATCGTTGCGAGCAGCTGGCCGTGCGCCTGTTCCGCCGCATCCTGCCCTTCGCCCGCCTCGTGGACGCTACGGCGCGCCGCACGGAGGTCGACGAGCATTTCTTCTTCAAAGGCGCGCCGGCCGTGATCGTGGTGGTGGCGAAGGACCAGGTGAACGGCGCGCTCGCCGCTTCTAACATGGAGCTTGCGGCCCAGGCGCACGGCCTTGGCGTGCTCTACAGCGGCTTTTTCGCCTTGGCGGCCAAGCTCTCGCCCGCGCTGCGCCGCGAGCTCGGACTCGCGCGCGGACGGAAGGTGGTCACGGCGCTCGTAGTGGGCCACCCCGTCGTGACGTACCGCCGCACCGCTCCGAAGGAGGCTGCGGACGTGCGCTTCCTGTGAGAGCGTGCCGCATGCGGCGGTTCCGTGTCCGTTCCGTAAATTGTTATCAAAAAAGTATCATTTTGCGGTAGCATGAGGCCCGAACAAAAGCCGCCGTCTGAAAGAAGGAACCATGGCCTCCCTCTACGATTTCACCGTCAAGAACCAGCAGGGCGAGGACGTCTCGCTCGCCGACTACCAGGGGCGCGTGCTGCTCATCGTGAACACCGCCACGGAATGCGGGTTCACGCCCACCTACGCCCAGCTCGAGGAGCTGTACCGCAGCCTGCACGAGCGCGGCCTCGACATCCTCGACTTCCCGTGCGACCAGTTCGGCCACCAGGCGCCGGGGACGGACGAGGAGATCGCGCAGTTCTGCACCTCGCGCTTCGGCGTGACGTTCCCGCAGTTCTCGAAGATCGAGGTCAACGGCCAGGACGCCGACCCGCTGTTCGCCTACCTGCAAGGGCAGAAGGCCTTCGAGGGCTTCGACGAGGGCCACGAGCTCACCCCGATCCTCGAGGACCTGTTGGCAAAGGCCGACCCCGACTACGCCTCCAAGCCCGACATCAAGTGGAACTTCACGAAGTTCCTCGTCGATCGCGAGGGCAACGTCGTCCGCCGCTTCGAGCCCACGGCCTCCATCCCCGACGTCGTGGCCCCCTCCGTGGAGGAGCTGCTGTAGCCTCCGCCTCCAACGCCTGCGCCAACTTCGCTGCCGCATCGCATTCGATGCGGCAGTTTTTATCCGAACGAATATTCTAACTCCCCCTTTGACGCACAGCTCGGCAGCTTGCCGATGGAGGCTTCCGCGTCGATCGGCCCGGATCCGCATGCGGCCCGCTGCCCGGTCGGCCGCCGGCGCCCCTCTTCGCGTTTTCTGCTCCTCCGAGTCACAGTTTTGACCGCTCTGAAGCCCGCGCGGGCGGCCTGGCGGGAGCCCGCTTCGCGCCACCTGGGCGAACGGCCTCGGCCGGCCGCCGCTCGGGCGTCCAGGCGGCCCGCAGGGCGTCAGAAGGCTTCAGAGCGGTCAAAACTGTGACTCGGAGGGGCAGAAACCCGAAGGGCCCCTCCCCTTTGGCGCACGGCCCGCCCGTCCGGGCGCCCGATTCGCGCGCGGCGCCTTCCGAATCGGGCGATTGCGCGCCAAAGGGGGAGTCGGAACGGATGGTTCACGCGAAACATCGAGGCTCGATGCGGCCCCTGCAACCTCTTCGCGACAAACCGCGTGCGATCTGCCATCATCGGGTGGTGGAACGGCGGCGGCATCAGGCGTATCGTGTCATGGCGAGGAGTAGGAAAAACATGATCGGTTCGAACATTCAGAGCGGACGCAAGATGATGGGCCTCACGCAGGAGCAGCTGGCCGAGCGCTTGGGCGTGGCGCGGCAGACCGTGGCGAAGTGGGAGGCGGGCGATTCCGTTCCCGATCTCGCGCACGCGGGCGCGCTGGCCGAGGCGCTCGACGTGTCGCTCGACGCGCTCGTGGGCTTTGACCCGCAGGGCACGATGCTGCCCATGCCGCCGCGTGGCAAGCACCTGTTCGGCACCGTCACGGTGGGCGAGCGCGGGCAGATCGTCATCCCGAAGCAGGCGCGCGAGCTGTTCGGCATCGAGGCCGGCGACGCGCTTCTGGTGTTCGGCGACGAGGAGCAGGGCCTCGCCATCCTGAAGGCCGACGAGTTCATGGACCGCGTGTCGACGCTCCGCAGGATGATCGAACGGTAGCCTCGCCTGCCCCGAAGGCGGCGGGCGAGAAAGAGGGGCGCCATGGCGCGCATCGGAAAGAAGGCGGGCATGATCGCAGTCTTCGTCATTGCAGCTATCGCGCTCGCGGCGGGCATTGCCCTCGCCGCGTACGTGGACAACAACCGCCACGGCGAGGCGCGCGACCTCGCGAAGGCGTCTGCGGCCTGCTTCGTGGAGAAGCAGGTGGAGTTGGCTAGGACAGGGCTGGGACAGGGGCGGCTGGGACAGGGGGACGGTTCTCTTGTCCCCGAACTCTGGGGACAAGAGAACCGTCCCCCTGTCCCAGCCCTGTCTCCCACGACCCTCAATTACGCCGAGGGGCCCGACAACGGGCCGGCGCTTGTGCTCGTGCACGGCCAGGGGATGCAGTGGGAGGACTACGCGCGCGTGCTGCCCGAGCTGGCGAAGCGCTACCACGTGTTCGCCGTCGACTGCTTCGGCCACGGCGAGTCCGCCCACGACTCCGCGCTCTACTCGTGCCAGGCCATCGGCCAGGAGCTCAAGGACTTCGCCGCTCAGGAGATCGGCGGGCCCTACCTCGTGTCCGGCCATTCGTCGGGCGGCGTCGTGGCCGCCTGGCTTGCCGCGAACGACGCCGAGCATGTGACGGCCTGCCTGTTGGAGGACCCGCCCTTCTTCCGCGTCACGCCCGAGGAGATGCAGGCTCCGCCTGGCTGCTTCGTGTGGAAGGACGCCTTCGAGGTCGTCCACGCGTACCTGGGCCAGGACAAGGTGGCCGACCCGGCCGTGTACTACGCGCAGCACTCCTACCTGTTCGGCCTGTTCGGCGGCTTGCAGCCCAAGATCGCGGAGTGGACGGCGGCCGAGCGCGCCGCGACCCCCGACGCGCACCTCACGCTGGCCTGGGTGCCGCACGACTGGGTGCGCGGCCTGTACTTCTACGACGACTTCGACGTGCGGTTCGCCGAGACGTTCCACGACGGCTCGTGGTTCGCAGGCGTCGACCAGGCCGACCTGCTCTCCCGCATCGCCTGTCCTGCCGTCTACCTCAAGGCGAAGACGAAGTACGGCGAGGACGGCCTTTTGCTGGCAGCCAACTCCGACGAGGACGCCGCGCGCGTGCAAGAGCTCGTCGGCGCCTGCGAGACGATCGTCGTCGAGTCGGGCCACGACATCCACTACGATCACCCAGAGGCGTTTGTGGAGGCCATGGACAGAGTGGCCGGAAATAACTGATCGAACGGCGCCGCGTGGCGGGTGCCTGTGGGCGCGAGGCTACGCGGGGCAAGCGCCCGGTTCCGACAGCAGTTCGAGGAAGCAGGCGAGGGCGGTGGCATGCGAGGCTCCGCCGCTTCCGGCACCGGCGGGCCGCGCGCCGGCATCCGGGCGTCGGCCTGCGACGCGCGCCTGCGCGGGGTCGCGAATGGGGCCTTCGTCCCGGTAGAGCGCGTGCCAGCTCAGCTGCAGCCCGTCGGCGGCAGCCGAGGGCACGAGGGCCATGCGCTCTTCCAGCCGGTGCGCGAGGGAGTCGTCCGACGCAAGGTCGTCCTCGGACAATAGGTGGATGCCGTCGCCGTGGCCCATCAGGTAGAGCTCCTCGTAGCGGGAGCAGGGCAGCAGCTTGACGGCCGGCCGGAAGCCGCGGCTTCGGCAGGCGGCGGCGAACGTGTCCCTCAACGGCTTGCAGGCCTTGTGCGCGAACAGGAGGAACGTCTCGTGGCGCAGGGATGCGAGCTCCGCCTCCGGCAGTCCCGCCGCCTCTCGCGGCAGGCCGAACACCAACCGGCTCCCCGGTCGCGAGATCGCCGCCATTCCCACGCCGGCAGGGGGCTTGAAGGCCGGGGCACCTGCTTCCGGCGTGGCGACCCGGCCGTCCTGCCCGTCCTCGCTGACGCTTCCCGCCCCGCAAGGACGAGCCTCTTTCACCAACTGCACGAACGCCACGTCGCAAAGGTCCTCGGCCACCGCCTCTCCCGGCGTCTTTCCCGCGGGCGGTGCCACGTACTCCACGATGGTGCGCGGATGTGCGCGTACCGTTCCGTCCGCTGCGGCCGCGAGTCGCGCGGACAGCGGCCTGAGCGCGGGCGTGTCATGGATGCGGATGCGCGCGGGCGCCACACGGCGCAATTCTGCCAGCTCGTCCTGCATGCCGGTGTAGAGGTCGTCCATGCGCAGGGCGGTTTGGAGCACCGTGTCGCCCGCCGGCGTCAGCCTCACGGGCAGGATGTCGGCCACCAGCTTCACGTTCAGCTCCTTCTCCAGCGCACCCACGTGGCGGCTTAGCGTGGGCTGTGACAGGTTGAGGGCCTTGGCCGCGGCAGAGTAGCTGCCTTGCAGCACGACTTCGGCGAACTCGCGAAAGACGTTGATGTCCATGCTCCCCTCCTGTGGCACGGGGTTCCACTCGTCCTTTCCATCCTACCACGAATTGACGCTTATAGCGGGCATTCCGAAGGCGAACATGCTTTGCCGGAGGGGAAGGCCGCCGCCCGGCCATCTGGCCGCCGAAGCCCCGCCCGTGCCCTTGCGTTTTCCGCATACCGGTATGCAGGTTTTGCCCGCATGTGGGCCGAAGCGCATGGCCCCATCCGATACTCGCATTTTATCTATGCAGGTCAGCCCTCGTATACTGCAATCGCAGACTCCTTTTGCGGAGCATAGCGCGCAACTTCACGGGGAGTCGCATGCTCGAGACGAAACGGAGGAAGGGGAGCATCATGGCGCAGGAAAAGGGCGTTTCACGTCGGGACTTCTTCAAGGGGGCCAGTGTCGCCGCGGCGGGGGCCGCCATGGCGACGGCGGGCTTGGGCCTCGCGGGGTGCGCGGGCGGCGGGGGAGCATCGGCCGACGCGGAGCAGTGGGACCAGGAGGCAGAGGTCGTCATCGTCGGCTACGGCGGAGCGGGTGCGTGCGCGGCCATCGCGGCGGCCGACGCGGGCGCCAAGGTGCTCGTGCTGGAGAAGAACGCCGAGGACAAGCACCTGTGCAACACCGTCATGTCGGGCGGCATCTACCACTCTCCGGACCCCGACGGCGACAAGGAGGCCCTGAAGCAGTACCTCAAGGCCATGTTCAGCGGCGAGAACCTGGACACGAAGGCCGAGGGCGAGCAGTCGCCCCTGTTCGTCGACGACATCGTGGAGAAGTTCGCCGAGTACTCGCCGAAGAACGTCGAGTTCATGCAGAGCCTCGACCCCGACTACAAGGTCATCGAGCGCGGCGGCGCGGCGTTCCCCGACTTCCCCGGCGCGAAGGAGAGCGGCTACAAGAGCTACAACTCCACGTACGGCAAGTCGGCCACCGGGCCGGACTATCCCACGCTCGACCTGCCCAAGGAGGACACGGCCGCCGGCCTGGCATTCTTCAACTGCCTGAAGACCGGCATCGCCGCCCGCGCCGACAACATCACCATAGCCTACGAGACGCCGGGCAAGAGCCTGATCATGGACGACGAGGGCGCCGTCATCGGCGTGGTTGCCACGCAGGGCGACAAGGACATCCGCGTGAAGGCCGGCAAGGGCGTTATCCTGACCACCGGCGGCTACGAGTACAACGAGGAGATGCGCCGCGCATTTTTAGAGGGCCAGGGCATCACGGGCTGGGCGTTCTACGGCACGCTGTCGAACACGGGCGACGGCATCCGCATGGGCTGCGAGGCGGGCGCTCAGCTGGCGAAGGTGGGCAAGGCCGCGTCGCGCCTGATCTGGTCGTGCCCGGACGTGCAGGTGGGCCCCATGAACGTGGGCTCGATCACCGACTCCGTGGGCGGAGCCGGCACCATCGTCGTGAACTCCGAGGGCAGGCGCTTCATGGACGAGACGCTCATCACGAAGGACCCGAGCCGCTACTTCTCGTACAAGAACGCCGTGCACATGGACATCGTCACGCTGGAGTTCCCGAACACGCCGGCCTACATGATCATCGACGAGACGAAGCGCAAGGCGGGCCCGCTGGTGAACACCACGCTCTCCACCTGCGGATTCGGCATCATCGATTGGGATAAGGACAATCAGAACGCCATCGACAACGGCTGGCTCATCAAGGCGGATTCCATCGAGGAGCTGGCGCAGAAGATTCGCGACACGCACGAGCTGAACGAGGGCCGCATGGATCCGGCCGTGCTCGCCGCCACCATGGAGCAGTACCAGAAGATGGTGGACACGGGCGCCGACGAGGAGTTCGGCCGCACGAGCGCCACGAAGAACGCGCTCACCGGCGAGGTGGTCGACCCCGGCTTCCAGGCCATCAGCACACCGCCGTTCTACGCCATGCCGCTCGTGGCGGGCGGCCCGAACACGAAGGGCGGCCTGCAGGCCGACGGCGACCGGCGCGTCATCGACTGGAACAACGAGCCCATCCCGCGCCTGTACACGGCTGGCGAGATTTCCTCGTGCTTCAAGTTCGTGTACCAGGGCGGCGGCAACGTGACCGAGTGCATCGTGTGCGGCCGTATTGCCGGAGAGAACGCGGCGGCCGAAACGGCTTGGGACGCGAAATAGCCTGAAGCGCCCGCGGCGCGGCGGGTCGGCCTGCGGGCGGGCCGTGCCAGCGCCCGCCCGGCGCCGCTTGGCGCCGGACATCCGTACCGGATCCATGCCACCGGCGGGGATACCCTCCCTCCCCATTCCCCGCCGCGTGGCTGGCTCACCATCGAGGGAGATAAGCCCATGAGAAACGTGAAGGCCGGCATCGCGTCGGCCGTGTGCGCCGTGTGCCTTCTGGCGGCCGTTGCGGCCGGGGCGGGCTGTGCGCCGAAGGCCCACGAGGGCTCGCTGGCGAAGGATGCCTCCATAACCGTCGACTTCACGTGGTCGGCCGACGCCAACTGCGCGACCTGCCATGCGACGGAGGACGGGTCGCTGGAGGGCATGCCGTGCTACGGGGCCCTGTCCGCCGCCGGAGGGAACACCTGCTCCGTGTGCCATGCCGACGAGGTCGGCTTGGAGAAGGCCCACGAGGGCGCCACGCCCGACCGCGCGAAGGAGCGCGCCACGAGGCTGCGCGACACCGCCATCGACGAGCAGGCATGCTTCGCCTGCCACGGCAGCTACGAGGAACTGGCGGCCAAGACGGCCGACTCGGCCGTGCTGACCGACGCCAAGGGTACCGTCGTGAACCCGCACGCCCGCCCTGTAGGCGAGGGCCATGCCGGCCAGACGTGCGCCGACTGCCACGCGCTGCACTCCGGCGAGCCCGTGCAGGATACGGCGCCCGAGTTCTGCATCAGCTGCCACCATACGAACGACTACCAGTGCCACACCTGCCACCAATAGGAAAGCGAACCTTCCGCATGCGCCTCTGCGCGGCTGCGGGCGCAGCAAGCCCCATTTTGACTGCAGCGCTCGATGGCGCCAGAAACGCCGCGGTGCCCGATGGGCCAAGTGCGCGCCGGCGTCCGGCCGCGCTCTGGTACCGGCAACGGTTCTATGACCGTTTCGCAAAACGTTAGCAAAACGGTATTATTTAGGGGCACGATGGATACCGACTTGAAAAGGGCCGGCCGCGCGACTTCCTTGCGGCGTTCGGCGAGGTCTTGGACGGGCGGTCGTAAGGTGCGGTCGGCAGACGCCGCAATGCCGCCGTCAGCGGGCGGCGAGCAGCGTGCCCACGATGGCGTCAATGTCGAGCACTGGCAAAGTCTCGGCATCGAAGCCCTGCGGGAAGCGCGTCTTCAGCGGCGCGTGCTTCGTCTCGTCCAGGTTCACCACGTACGGCGTGCCGACGAACCTCAGCCCGAGCAGGTTATCGCCGCTCCGCACGATCACGATGTAGGACGATTCCTCGTCGGCGGCGCCACCGGTGTCGAGCACCGGCACAAGCTCGTAGCCGCGTGGGAGCACGCCGCTGAACTCATGGGGAAGGAAGGCCAGGGATCTGATCTCGCTGGCTGGCACCACCTCTTCGATTGAGGTGAACGCGATGGCCATGTTGCCGCTCTCCGTGAGAATGACGAGCGCGTTTGAACGTCGGAGATCCTGCTCGTTCCCGCTGATGAGCTTCTCTATCCATCGCAGGCGCTGCTCACGATCGCGCACGGGAACCCTCCTCCTTAAAAACCGCGTTCAACAGGTGGCGAATGCTTATCACGGCGCAGGGTGCGCCGTCTTTGAGGCGCGAGTAGCCGAAGCAGCCCGCCCTGCGCAGGGTGCCGTGGTCGAGCAGCGGGGGCAGCTTGCTTACGGAGATGCGCTCGTAGCCGTCCACGGCGTCCACGGCAAGACAGCGCAGCTCTCCCAGTGCTTCGAGGAACAAGGCGAATGCGGGACTTTCCGCCTCCAACGGCGAACCTGAATCGGGCCCGTTCAGCAAATTCGCGCGTCTGCCGTCTTCGCCTGTATAGAAGACGGAGCTTGCTCGCATACGGCTTTCAGATCGAGCCTCCCGCCCGTCCTCGTCCCTCCCGATCCGCTCGGCGCGATATGCTTCGAAGTGCCCGATCTGCTGGGCGGGCAAGGCGAAGCGCATCGACCCTGTGCGCAGAAGGGCCGCCTCCATGATGGTGAACGGCACGGGGAAGTGAAGCGCTATCTCCAGCGTGCCGTGGTCGGTGTTGCGCACCTCGCCGCGGCCGCCTATGTGCTGCAGGATAGAACCGATTTCATTGAACTGGGAAAACATACTCGAAACAGGGTTTTCGACAGCCGCGACGAAGCCGGGGAGCAACAGAAGGGCGCCTATCTCCTCCTCGGTGTAGGTTTCGAGCGGTCGCGTCAGCAGCCCACGCTCCAAAGCCTGCTTGCCGATGATGCGAGAGTCGAACGGCCTTCCGTCGTGCTCGATCCGGCAGACCACTTCCGAGCCATCGCTTTCCAAGCGCAGGCGCAGCGTTGCACGCGGGGGCTTGCCTGTCGCCATGCGGTGCTCGGGCTGCTCGATGCCGTCACGGAGGCACGACCGTATGACGCGCTTGATAATCTCCTTCATCGAGGCCAGTACCGATCGATCGAGCGCTATATGGCCGTCTACGATATCGAGGTCGACAAGCACGCCGAAACGGCGGCCGTAGTCGGCAACGAGGGTTTTGAGCGACGGGGCCATACGATCGAAGGGCTCGATGCGGGAACGCGCGACGGCTGTTCTCAGTTCGTCCACTACCTGGGCATGCGAGAAGACAACGCTGCTCAGCTCGCGGTCTTGCGGCTGGTTCTCGGCATGTTCGTGCAGCTTGCGGTGCACTTCCTCGAACTTTGCGAGGAGGTTCGTGAGATCGCCGCCTCCTCCGTCCAGCTTGCCTTCGTCGGCAAAGGTGGAAGGCGATGCGAACGCGGAATCCTCTATTCCGTCGGCTTCCAGGTCCTCCTTCTCGTAAGCCGGCAGGGAAGCGTGGTCCTCGACAAGGGTGCAGTGATCCACGAAGAACGAGCTTTTTATGGTCAGCAGCACCTGCTCCGGGGTGGGCGAGCTGAAGCGCAGGTACAGCCCATGGTCTCGCAGGAAAGCAATGGTAGACCGGTCGCTTTTCACGGAATGCGGATGGCAGGAGAGATTGTCGCAGAGCGGCGCGATGCGGCGCATAACCAGCGACGCGCGCGTGTTCTCAAGCCCGCAATTGGGCTTGAGAACGACCCGCACCGTGAGCTCCTCGTGCCTAACCGCCTTCATCTCTGCTCGCTTGACGCTTCGGGCTGCGCGAATGTGCAGCGGTTCTTCCCGGTTTCCTTGCCGTGGTATAGCGCGCGGTCGACGAGCACGAAGTTCTCGGCGAACGTGAGATCCGGATCGAAAGAGCTCAGGCCGAACGTGAGCGTGCAGGAGAATTCGCCTGCACCGTCGTCGATGCGGTATGCGGCCACTTCCTCGCGCATGCGGTTGCATAGGCGCAGCGCTTCGTGCTCGGGCATCGAGGACAGGACGATGAGCAGCTCCTCACCGCCCCAGCGGATGACGGGGTGGTTGCCGGCCAGGTCGTCGAGGATGTCGGCGATGCACACGATGGCGATGTCGCCCGACTGGTGGCCGCGCACGTCGTTGATGGCTTTGAAGTCGTCGATGTCGCAGAGGGCGAGCACGATATGGGACTCGTCCCCGGTTTCCCGCATCTTCTGCTCAAGATAGTCCGTGAGGTAATGGCGGCTGAACAGGCCGGTCAGCTGATCGCGGAAGGCCAGGCCGCGCATGGTGTCCAGCTGCTCCCGCAGCGCAGCGTTCGCCGCACGCAGGCTCAGGAACTCGGCGCGCTCCGGTTCCGCGAAAAAACTCGGCAAGGGGCTTTTGGCGGCTTGGTTGGTCACCGCGCATCGCCGTCTTCCCTGTTTGCGGTTTCCTCGAGCGTGAAGCGGTTGATGAGGTGCTTGAGGTTGCGGGCTTGCTCGGCCAGTTCCTCGCCGATGACGGCGCTCTCCTCCGAGGCCGCAGAGTTCTCCTGTACCACGTCGGACAGGCTGTCCATGCTCTCCTGTATCTGGGATACGGCTTCCAGCTGCTGTGCGGATGCCCGCGCGATAGCGGACATCATCTCTTTGACGCCTTCCGTGGCGGCTACGGCGCTCTCCATGCTCGTCGAGGTCACCCTGATGAGCGCGCTGCCGTTTTCCACGCTCGAGGTGGCGCGCACGGCCAGCTCGTCGGCTGCGCGCGCCACCTCGCTTACCTGGGTGGCCAAGCGACGGATCTCCTCGGCCACGATGGAGAACCCGCGGCCGGCTTCGCCTGCGCGCGCCGCCTCTACCGAGGCGTTGAGGGCGAGGATGTTCGTCTGGAACGAGATGTCTTCAATGGTGTTCGCCAGTTGCGAGATGCTGCGGGTGCTCACTTTGATGTCGGCGATGACTTCCACGGCTCGGGATATCTGGTCGTTGCTGTGCTCGACGGCGGACAGTACGTCTGCCGTGTTCTCGTTGGCTATGAGCACGCTCTCGTTGTTCTCCTCCACCACCTGGGTGATGTCCTGCACGCTGGTGGCCAGCTCCTCAATGCTCATAGCCTGCTCGGCCGATCCCTGCGCGACCGTTTGCGAGCCGTCGGACATCTGGGACGACGAGCGCTCCACCTGCTCCACCGTTTCCTTCAACTGCTCGACCATCAGGCGCAGCGCCGCCACCGTCTTGTTCATGGACGCGGCGAGCGCCCCCAGCTCGTTGTTGGAGCTCGGGTTGACGTGCACCGAGAGGTCGCCCTCGGCCACGCGCTTCGCCATGCCCTCGATCTCTTCCACCGGCACGGCGATGGCATGGGAGATGCGGCGCCAGAGAACGACGACCAGTCCGATTGTGATAAGGCCGATCAGCACGATGATGGCCGAAGTTGCGATTTCCACATAGGTGGTTTCCTGGGAATAGTCGACCGACTTCTGCTCGGCGGCGTCGACGATATCGTCGGCCAGGCCGAGGGTGGCATTCTTCTGGGGCAGGTAGCTCTGCTGGAAGAGCGTGTTGGCCTGGTCGATGTCGCCCGCACGTATCTCGTCCACCACCTTGTTGCGCACGGACAAGAGGCTCTCGCTTGCCATGGCGAACTGGTTGAGCACGTCCAGATCCGTTTTGAAGTTCGTCGCGACGGCGTTGTACTCGGCCTCGCGCTCGATGGCCAGCTGCTCGATGTCGGCGATCAGTTGCTCCCTTTCCATGGGATCCTCCGAGATGAGGCACTGTTTGAGGTAGATCGATATCTGCTCGATGGTGTTGCGCAGCGATATGGCGCTCTTGGACACCTGATAGGGTTGCTCGTAGAATGCGGTGGTCATTGCCGAGTTCTGGTGGACACCGAAGATCGACACGCAGATGGAGACCGCGAACAGCGCGATGATGGTGACGTACGACATCATGAGGATGCGGCCGATGCTCGCGTTTTTGAAGGACTGCTTCATGAGATGATCGCTTCCGGTTGCTTTTGGTATACGGAGTCTTTTTGATAGACGAACTTGGCTCGGCTGCGGATGATTTCCGAATGGCCGAGGATGAGGTAGCCTGAAACGGCGAGGTGGCGGTGCAGGTTGTCGAGCACCTTCTCGCGCGTTTCCCTGTCGAAGTAGATGATGACGTTGCGGCACATGATGAGGTCGTAACGGCGTCGCAGCGCGTCGGGGTCGTTGAGATTCGCCTGGGCGAACGTCACGCGACGGCGTACAGGGCCGGTTACCGTGTAGTTGCCGTCGTTGTGCGTGAAGTAGGACGACAGCCAGCGTGGTGGAACTTTCTCCACGTGGGCAGGTTGGTAGGTTGCCCGACTCGCCTTCTCGATGGCTTTCCCGGAGATGTCGATGCCGGTTATGCGCACAGGGGGCAGGTTGCGTCCGCGGCCGTAGTCCTCCGCGATCATGGAGGTGGTGTAGCATTCCTCGCCGGTGGAGCAGCCCGCGCATAGGATGTTCCAGGTGCGGCGCGGTCGCGAGGCTTCCAGCTCGGGAAACGCCGTGGTGCGCAGGAAGTCGAACTGCCTGCTCTCGCGCAGGAAGTAGGTGTAGTGGGTCGTGACGAGGTCGATGAAGCGGGCGTTGACTTCGTTGTCGGTTCCCGCTTCCACTGCGTCGAGGTACGAGGAGAACGTGGAAAACCCAAAACGCTCCCGCTCGCGCGAGAGCCGGCAATCGAGCAGCACCCGTTTTGATCGCATGTTCAGTCCGATGGTGCAGGACAGGTACGTGCAAACTCGATCGAACTCTTTGTCGGTTAAGTGGTCCAAGTGCCATTCCGTTGGGTGGATACGTGTTCTTGCAGCTTAGCATGCGATGTAAAGGGGTGCTAGGATTAACCAACGGCGATGGCGAAATAACGCCCGGAATACTGGAAAAGCCCGGTCACCCTGCAAGGTGGCCGGGCTGGGAGGATTGGATCAGAACGGGTAGGGATGCGGGGCGTGCTGAACGCTCGTCCAGTGGGTCCTCGTCATCTCCTCCAAGATCCAGCGGCCGTTGAAGCGGCCCAGGCCGGAGTTCTTCTCGCCGCCGAAGGGCACGTGCTGCTCGTCGGCCACGGTCATGTCGTTCACGTGCGTCATGCCCGCGTCGATCTTCAGGGCGAACGCGGTGGCGCGCTCCACGTCGCGACCGACGACGGCGGACGACAGGCCGTAGTCGCTCATGTTGGCGAACCGGAGCGCCTCGTCCTCGCCGTGCGCCACGATGATGGGCGCCAGCGGCCCGAAGCTCTCCTGCATCGCGATGTCCCAGGTGGGATCGACATCCCCGAACACGACGGGCGGCATGACCAGGCCTTCGGGCTCGCCGTCAAGCAGCACGCGGGCGCCCTGGTCCTTGGCGTGCTGCACCTTCCTCACCAAGCCCGCAAGCTGGGACTGGTTGATAATGGGGCCGATATCGGTGGCCGGGTCCAAAGGGTCGCCGCACACGAGCTTGCGCGCGCGGTCGACGAAGCGCTCGGTGAACTCGTCGACGAGGGAGGCGTCCACGATGATGCGGTTCGTGCTCATGCAGATCTGCCCCTGGTGCAGGAAGCGGCCGATGATGGCTATGTCCACGGCCTGCTGCACGTCGGCGTCGTCCAGCACGACGAGCGGGCAGTTGCCGCCCAGCTCCAGCGCCACGCGCTTGAGCAGCTTGCCGCCGGCCGTCTTCGCGCCGATGCCGCGCCCCACGGCGGTGGAGCCGGTGAACGAGATGAGCTTCGGCACGGGGTGCTCCACGAAGTAGTCGCCTATCTCGCTGCCGCGCCCGATGAGCACCGACAGCAGGCCCTCGGGCAGCCCCGCCTCCTCGTAGATCTTCGCCAGCAGGATGCCGCCCGTGACGGGCGTGTCGCTGGCCGGTTTCAAAACGACGGCGTTCCCGCAGGCCAGTGCCGTGGCGACGGAGCGGTTCGACAGGTTCATGGGGAAGTTCCACGGGCTGATGACGCCTACCACGCCCAGCGGCTGGCGGTATACGCGGTTCTCCTTGCGCGGCGTGTCGGAGGGGAAGATATCGCCGTGCATGCGGTAGGGGAAGCTCGCGGCCTCTTCGGTAATGTTGCGCGCGGCGCCCACCTCGAACTCCGCCTTGGCGCGGATGCTGCCGGACTCGCGCTGGACCCAGCCGATCAGCTCGTCGTGGCGCGCGTCGAAGATGTCCACGGCGCGGCGCAGCACGGCGGCGCGCTCGGCGGGCAAGGCGGCGGCCCATTCGCGTTGGGCGCGCTCGGCGGCGGCGTAGGCCTCGTCCACGTCGGCGCGGTTCGCCAGCACGTGGGTGGAGAGGATCTCCTGGCTGTAGGGGTTCACGTCTTGGGCGGACTCGCCGCTCGCGCCGTCGCGCCAGGCTCCGGCTATGTAGAGCCGGTCGAGGCCATCGTAGGGCTGGGGGATTGCGGGGGACGATGCGTTCGGGGAAGGTGCCATGGCGTTCTCCTGTTCTCGGAGCGCGGCGGGATCGGGTTGTGCCGTCGCGCGCAGGCCAATCCGTTCAGTATAGGAGCCTGCGAGCAGGAGGCATCTATCTGCGGCGAACGGTTGATTGGCGGAAAACCGGTGATCACCGGTGAGAGAGGTTATGCTTGCGTGGTCGCAGGGCCTGGCGAGCGGGCCGTGACGGCGGGGTACGGCGTGCCGGCTGTTGCCGCAGGGGATTAGGGAGGGCGCGCGGGCACGCGGGCGAGCGCGATCGCGCGGCGAGCGGACATGCGGGGCTTGCAGCCCAGCGGCCCCCGTGCCCCACCGTTTCGGGCCGCCTGCGCGGCCGTGGTCGTGGTGGTTTGGCGGACGTGGCCGCTGGGCGGCGGACGCATGCTGGGCGCGCGGACCGAAGTGTGCGATTATGAAAGCACACAGCGGCGCAGCTGCGCGGACGACGCGGCGGAAAGGAGCGGACGGCATGGGATGCATGGGGAGCTTGGCCTGCACAGGGGACGGCCCGCTGCCGTTCATCGTGGCCGGCGTGGTGCTGGTGGCGGCGGCGGTGCTGGTGGTGGCGTTCGTGCTCATGCGGCGCAACCGCTAGCGGGGGCGGGGAGCAACCATGGACGGGAAGCTGGTCATCTGCCCCACACCGCTTGGGAACCTTGGCGACATGACCGAGCGCGCGCTGGCGGCGCTGCGCGCGGCCGACGTCGTGTGCGCCGAGGACACGCGCGTGACGGGGCGGTTGCTGGCGGCGTACGGCATAGAAAAGCGGCTGGAGCGTTTGGACGAGGCCCTGATCGGCGGGCGCGGCGCGGGCATCGTGCAGCGCGTGCTAGACGGCGAGACCGTCGCTTACTGCTCTGACGCGGGCATGCCCGGCGTGTCGGACCCGGGGCTGCGCCTCGTGCGCGCGGCCCGCGAGGCGGGCGCTGCCGTGGAGGTGCTGCCGGGTCCCACGGCCGCCGCGACGGCCTACGTGGCCAGTGGCTGCGACAATCCCCGCTTCTACTTCGGCGGCTTCTTCCCGCGCAAGGACGCCGAGAGGGCCGCGCTGCTGGACGGCCTGCGCGCGCTCGATGCGGCGCTCGTGTTCTACGAGAGCCCGAACCGCCTTGCCTCGGCGCTCGCCGCGCTGGCCGCCGCGCTGCCGCAGCGCGAGGCCGCCGTGTGCCGCGAGCTCACGAAGCTGCACGAGGAGGTGGTGCGCGGGCCGCTGCCCGATTTGCGCGACGAGTTCGCGGAACGAACGGGCGCGGGAGGGCGCGGCGTGAAGGGCGAGATCGTCATCGTGGTGGATGGCCCGAACGCCGCCGAGGGCGCGGCTGCCGCCGAGGGTGCCCAGCAGGCCGCCGCCGTGCGCGCCGCCGAGCTGAAGGCGGCAGGCGCCCGCAACAAGGACATCGCCCGCGCGCTGGCCGACGAGTTCGGCATCGCGCGCAACGCGGCGTATGACCTGGCTCTCAAGGCGTGAGCGGCATGGCAGGGCGCGGTGCGGGCCGCACGGGGGCGCAGGCTCCCGCGCGTTCGGGACGGGCGGCGGCCAAGCGCCGGGGTGCGACCGCGGCGCCGGCGCCGACGGTCCTTGTGGTGGACGGGCTGCCCGTGCGGCTCGCGCGCAAGCGCATCAAGAACGTGAACCTGCGCGTGAAGGCCGACGGCCAGGTGGAGGTATCGGCCCCGCTGCATGCCACCGACGCGTTCGTGGCGTCGTTCGTGCGCGAGAAGCGCCCCTGGATCGAGGCGAAGCGTGCCGAGATGGCCGCCTCGCCGCGGGCGGAGGCCGCGGCGGCATCGCCCGAGGAGGTGGCCGCATGGCGCGCCGTGGTGGAGGCATGCGTGCCGCCGCTCGTGGCCGCTTGGGAGCCCATCATGGGCGTGAGGGCGGGGCGGCTCGCCTACCGCAACATGACCAGCCGCTGGGGCAGCTGCCAGCCGGCTACCGGGCGCATCTGCATCAATGTCCGTCTGGCGCTCTACCCGCCCGAGTGCCTGGAGTACGTGGTGGTTCACGAGCTGTGTCACCTGCGGGAGCGCGGCCACGGCCAGCGTTTCAAGGATCTCATGGACACCTATATGCCCGATTGGCGCGAGCGCCGCGCGAAGCTGCGCTAGGCCCGCTGCGTGAACGAGAGCGCCCGTGCATCGACCGCCTGCATCCAGGCGATGTACGTGTCGGGGCAATGGGACGTGAACGCCAGCCCCAGGTCCACCTCCAGCAGCTCCCGCACGGCCGTGAAAATGCCGAAGGGGTTCAGCAGGCTCTCCAACGTGGGGAGGCTTTGCGAAGCCTGGGCGTCGAACGAGTCGAGCCGTTCCAGCGCGTCGGGGCTGTAGGAGTCCAGCAGTCCCGTGTTCGCCTGGTACGCCTGCTGCATGAGGGCGAGCGACGACGCGAAGCGGGTGCTGGCATAGCCCGGCAGCTCAACGGTGGTGCCGTAGCGCCCGTAGCCCCAGGCGGGGAGCGGCAGTTGCGGCACGAGGTCCGAGGGGTTCACGATGTTGAAGATGCCCGCGTACGCGTCGTCGCCCTGGTTTGCGGACTTCGTGGGGCACGGTGCGGCGAACGTGTAGGCGTAGATGGCGTCGGCCGACGCCAGGGCACCGGGTCCGTCCGCCCGGTCGATGAGGTCGGCAGCCAGCAGGTTGGCGATGGCACCGCCGCGGCTGTGGCCGGTCACGAGGATGCGCGTACGTGCCGGGTCTGCGCCGATTTCATCCAGGTAGCGCTCGAGCGCCTGCGCGACCTCCTGTTCGGCCGTCTTGAAACCGCGATGGTCGGCGTCGGGCGATGCCGCATCCGGCAGGTTGAAGTTGCTGACCCATTCCGCGCCGTAGCTTCCGCGTATGCCCACGAACACGAGGGTTTCAGGCGAGCTGCCCGTCACCGGGCTGCTTGAGGAGGAGCCGCCCGCAGCGGCGTCGCCGTGGCGGGCGGTCTCGATCCTGCGGTTGGCGAACGTGTAGGCGGCCACGTCGTGCGAGCCGTTGACAAGCGCGGCCAACTGGTCGAGCACGGCGCTGCGCAACTCGTAGGAATCGGTGCGCACCTGGGAGAACCCGAGCGCGCTCAGGGCCCGCTCGGCATAGGGGATGCGGTCGCCGCTGCCGGAATAGAAGTGCGATTCGGAGTTGCATACGGCGCTGAGCACCGCGCAGTTCGTGGCAATGCCGTGGTGGTAGCGGCGGGAATCGCCGGCGAACCAGGCGTCGTCCAGCTCGACGCTCGTGGACGTGCGGCCCGACGGGTTGCCCGGATCGTGCGCGGCCACGGCCTCGCTGCAGTAGTCCACCATGATCGGGCCGTCAGGCACGTCCGCCGCCGCGAAGGCCGGCATCTCCGCATGCGCGGCGGGCATCAGGCCCACGGCCCCGCCCACGAAGTAGGCTTGGACGACGAACAGGCCGACCAGCGCCAGCGCGGTGAGCGATGCGTTGATGACGGATGCGATGGGGCGGCGCGGCCTCGCCATGGGATTCCTTCGGACGGTCGGCTCGGGTACGTTCGAATCAGTATAGGAACGGGCACCCGGACGATACCTATTCGTTGACAAAGCGAAACAAAGCTGAAGCTTGCGTGCCGAAGGTGTGGAGGGCGGACAAGTACCGGACGGTGCGTTGCAGACGTCCCTCTGGCGGGAGGAGCATAGGGTGACATCGGACGGCGTCGGGAAGAGCTGGGCGAGCGTCGGGCGGGGACGAAGTCGAATGCGCGACGAAGGAGAAGCAGGGCGCACGCTTGATCGGCAAACCAGGTGCTCAGGCGGCCTCGGGCAGCGCGGCGGTCGCTTGGCGGCGCGCCTTGACGTACGCGTCGATGGCGTCGGCGGTCTGCCCCTGCTGCTCTTCGGCCGAGACCGTGGCCGTGCCGTCGCCTTCCTGGGGGCCGTAGGCGCCGAAGCCCGCGTGGTTGCCGCCGACGATCTCGATCGTCCGCGCGCCCTCTGGCATGAGCGCGGCGCTGTCGGCGAGTTTCCCGCGGTTGAGCACCTGGTCCTCCGAGCCGTACACGACGAGGGCGCCCAGGTCGCTGGCGGAAAGGTCGCTCGCGGTGTACGCGCCCAGCAGCACGAGGCCCGCGAGTGCGCCGTCTTCGGCGTGGTCGGCCGCGTAATGAGCCGCCATGGAGCCGCCGAGCGAATGCCCGCCGACCCACCACTCGCTCACCTGGGGAAAAGCTGCACGCACCTCGTCGGCCGCATCGATGCCGAAGAATGCGAAGTTGAAGGGCATCTCAACGACCACAGCCAGGTAGCCGCGTTCGGCCAAATCGCGCATGAGCGGGGCGTATGCCGTGTACTCCACCTTCGCGCCCGGGTAAAACACCAGCCCCGTCTCGGCCGCAGGGTCGCCGAAGGCCACGTAGTGTGCTCCCTGCTCGACGGGAAGCTGCGCTGTGGACGCAAGGTTCTCGTGCCCGGCGTCTGCGTCGCGGTAGTAGTCGCTCGCATACACGAGGAACGCCGCCACCGCCAGCACCGCCGCTACGACGAGCGCCACGAGCACGATGGCCACCCGCCGCGGCCAACGTCGGCGCGGCGCGGCGGCGCCGGTCGTCGAAGCCGCAGCTGCATTTCCCGCCGCGTCCGAGGCGCTGGATTCGGCGACGGCCTTTCGGCCCTCGAAGTTGTTCTCGTTGCGTTCCATGCCCCTGATGATAGCAGGTTCCCGCCGCGTGCGCCTCTTCGGGTTCGCTTCCATGCCACGCCGTCGACGCCCCGCATTCCTTGCGTTTCTTGAATGTGACAAGTATACTTGGCACAGTGATAATAAAACTTGTCACTAGCACAAACGAATGTTTCAAGTGAAACATTCGGAGGGTCGAACGAGATGGCTCGGGAGGTGCGGCATGGACAAAGAGGAGATCTTGGAGAAGAACCGCGAGGACAACCGTGGGGCTGACGAGCGGTTCCGCATCCTGAACCAGCGTCAAAGCTCGGTCATGGTCGGCGCCATGCTTGCGGTGTGGGCAGCGCTGTTCCTGTGGGATTTCGCTCACGGGCAGGATACGAGCGCGCCTGCCGCCATCATGCTGTCAGGCGTTGCGGCCATGGGCTTCTTCCAGTTCTACCAGATGCGCATGAAACTCAGCCTCGTGTGCGGTTTGCTGGCAGCGTTCGGCGTCGTCTCGTTCGCAGCAAAGCACATCATGCTGACGATGTAGGCGCAGGTTGCTATGATAAAGCTGCCTTCCTTCGGAATAGATAAGGTGCATGACAACGACGGCGAACTGGAGCTGCGCAATCGCCTGAAAGCGGCGCGCGCCGAAGCGGGGCTGTCCCAGACCGACCTCGCACGTCTCGTCGGCGTGTCGCGCCAGACCATCTCTTCCATTGAAACGGGCCTGTTCAACCCTACTGCCAAGCTGGCGCTCGTCCTGTGCATCGCGCTCGACAAGAAGTTCGAGGACCTGTTCTATTTCGAGTAATCACCTCAATTGAGGTGATTTTCCTAGACATCGACCTGTTTATCATATATAGTAGTCACATCAATTGAGGTGAATTCAAGCGAGGGTCGATGCCGGGCAAAGTAGCCGAAAGATGGAAGGTCGAAGCCGTGCTGGCCTTGGTGCGGGCTGTACCTTATGAACGATTCGTCATCGCCGGATTGGGGAACCCGCAAGGAAAAACGAGGCGGTTCATGCAGCTTGTCGGATTCAACGGTCGGCAGGTTCATGAGACCGTTTGCGACTTGCGCGTTTCCAATTATTCTCTTCCCGACGATAAGGGACGTCCTCACGACGTGTGGGTGTTCGGCACCTATGTGCCCGTGTACGAGGTGTACGTTAAGCTGGCTGCTTTCTTCTCGTCGGGATGCGTGCAAGCGGTGTGCGTCTCGTTTCATGAAGCCGAGCACCGATTGTCGTATCCGTACCGAAGGGAGGGTCCCGAACTTGTCTGAAACCGTGAGAACCGTCTGCGATGCCTGCTACAACGAGGTCGATGCCCCGGTGGTTGCGGTTCGCGAGACGGTCGATGTCAGGGGCGTCTCCGTAACCGACGAGTTCTGGTATCCTATTTGTCCCTTGTGCGGCAACCGCATCGGTCATGCGGCAACCATGGATCGCAATTTCGAGAAGATGTATGCGGCCTACCGCGAGGCCCGGGACGTCCCCCGGCCCGACGAGATCGTGGCCTTGCGGCGGCGCTACGGGTTCTCGCAGCGCGTTCTCGCAGCTATCCTCGGCATCGGGGTGGCCAGCGTGCAGCGCTACGAGGGCGGTGCCCTTCCCTCGGAGTCGCATGCCGAGCTGCTCCGCCAGGCGCGCGACCCCCAGATACTGCGCGAGCGCCTGCGCGGCGGCGCCCCGCGCCTCGGCGAGCGGGACCGGGAGCGCGCGCTGCGGGCCGTCGAGCAGCAGGCGGCCAGCAGGATAGACTATGCCGTGGTGCGCCTCGACCTGCTGGATTGCCTGCCGCGCACGGCCACGCCGGAAACGGGCTTGCGTGCCTTCGACGCCGAACGTCTGCGAGAGGCGGTGGTCTACCTCGCGGCGCACGTGGGGAACCTGTTCGTGACGAAGCTCAACAAGGTGTTGTTCTACCTGGACTTCTCGGCCTACCGCGACGAGGGCGCCGGCTTCACGGGGCTGCGCTACGCCCGTGCCGACTATGGCCCGGTCCCCGATCAGTACGACCTCGTCATGGCCGCGCTCGTGGACGGGGCGACGCTTGCGTACCGCGAGCAGGGCGACGGGCGCGTTATCGTCGCGCGCCGAGGCGCCGACCTCTCCGCCTTCTCCCCCCAGGAAGTCGCCCGCCTCGACGCTGTGGCCGCCTTCGCGAACGGCTTCGCCACCACCGCGGAGCTGTCCGCGTACTCGCACGAGGAACGCGCCTGGCTCGAAACTCCCTCGGGGGAGGTGATCGGCTACGACCTCGCCCAATACCTGCGCCTGCCCGAACCGTTGCCCGCCGAAGGCGCCCGCGCATAGGGCGCTTCCGCCTCCTGGATTCGCCCGCAGGCGTTCCCGTTTCGTGTGCACGGGGCGAGATGCGGTTCTTCGCGCGGGGCCCTCGTGCTAGAATAACTGGACGATGCGGCATCATGAGTCGCACGCAGACCGAAGGAAGAGGAAAGCACCATGTCAAAGGGAACCTACTCGTTCACCACCCCCATCTACTACGTCAACGCGGCCCCGCACCTCGGCACGGCGTACACCACCATCGCCGCCGACACCGTGGCGCGCTACCAGCGCATGAACGGCTACGACGTCGCGTTCGTCACGGGCATGGACGAGCACGGCCAGAAGGTGGCCGACACGGCCGCCGCCAAGGGCATGACCCCGCAGGCCTGGTGCGACTCCATGGAGCCTGCGTTCCGCGAGGCGTGGGACCTGCTGGGCATCACCTACACCGACTTCGTGCGCACCACCGAGCCCCGTCACGCGAAGAGCGTGCAGAAGTTCTGGCAGGACCTTTACGACAAGGGCTGGTGCTACAAGGGCAGCTACGAGGGCTGGTACTGCGTGCACGAGGAGACGTACTACGCCGAGAGCGACCTCGAGAAGAACGAGGAGGGGCAGCTCGTGTGCCCCGACTGCAAGCGCCCCGTGCAGAAGGCGGGCGGCGAGGAGAACTGGTTCTTCAAGCTGTCCGAGTTCGGCGACAAGCTGCTCGCGTTCTACGAGGAGAACCCCGACTTCATCCGTCCCGAGACGCGCAAGAACGAGATCGTCTCGTTCGTGAAGAGCGGCCTGAAGGACCTCTCCATCAGCCGCTCCACGTTCGACTGGGGCGTGCCGCTGCCCTTCGACGAGGGGCATGTGGCCTACGTGTGGGCCGATGCGCTCCTGGCCTACCTCACCGGCATCGGCTACGGCGACGAGGGCGAGCGCGCCGGCGAGTTCGACGAGCGCTGGCCCATGCAGTACCACTTCGTGGGCAAGGACATCACGCGCTTCCACTGCGTCATCTGGCCGGCCATGCTCATGGCGGCCGGGATGCCCATCACCCACACGGTGTTCGGCCACGGCTTCTTGCTCACGAAGGGCGAGAAGATGTCCAAGTCGAAGGGCAACGGGCTCATGCCGGCCGACCTGTGCCGCGTGTTCGGCGTGGACGCGTACCGCTACTACTTCATGAGCGACGTGCAGTTCGGCGCCGACGGCTCCATCTCGCTCGAGCGCATGGTGCAGGTGTACAACGCCGATCTGGCGAACACCTGGGGCAACCTCTGCAGCCGCGTGTTCAATATGACGAAGAAGTACTTCGACGGTCAGGTGCCGGAGGTGCCGGCATCCGCCGCGGCGCTCGTGGAGGCCAACCCGCTGCGCGAGATATCGGACGAGCTCTACGCCGAGTACGACCGCGCCCTCGGCGACGTGGACTTCACGGCCGCGGCCGCCGCGGTGCAGAAGCTCGCGGGTCGCGTGAACCTGTACGTGGAGGAGTCCGCCCCGTGGAACCTGGCGAAGAGCGAGGAGACCGCCGACCAGCTGGCGGCCGTCATCTACAACGCGCTGGAGGCCATCCGCATTATCGCGCTGTACCTGGCGCCGTTCATGCCGAACACGTCGGCCGAGGTCTTCCGCCGCCTGAGCCTTGGCGACGTCACCGCCGTGACCGACATCGAGGCGGCGACCGCTTGGGGCCAGCTGCCCGCCGGCAACGCGGTGGAGATCGGCGACCCCCTGTTCCCGCGCCTGGACATGGACGCCGTCGACCTGGACATGGAGTAGCCTTCCGTGGCCGACGAAACGCAAACCGACCCCGTGTTCTTCGATACGCTGTTCCACCGCAAGCGCAAGCACGGCAAGTGGGACACCGTCGACGCGCCCCAGCTGGAGGGCCTTGTGGCCGACACGCATGCGCACCTGCAGCTGTTGGACGACCCGGCGCTTGCCTTGGCGCGCTGTGCCGCGCACGGCGTCGGTTTCCTCTGCACCATAACCGATGTGTACGAGGACGGCCCCGTCACGTACGACCGCCTCGATGCCTGGAGGCACGAGGCGGCGGTCGACGTGGCCAAGCTCGTCCACCGATGTTGAGGCGACCCTTGCCCGCGCGTGCCGCGGGTGCGCATCGCAACCGGCTGCCATCCCCATAACGCGAAGCACTACGACGACGCGCTGGAGGCCGTCCTGCGCGAACGGCTGGCCGACCCGCGCACGGCTGCGGTGGGGGAGATCGGCCTGGACTTCCACTACGATTTCTCGCCGCGCGACGACCAGCGCTCGGCGTTCCGCCGCCAGCTGCGCGTGGCGAAGGAGTGCGGACTGCCCGTCATCCTGCATGTGCGCGAGGCGCACGACGAGGCGCTGGCCATCATGCGCGACGAGGGCTTCCCCGAGGCGGGAACGCTGCTGCACTGCTTCAACTTGGATTGGGACGTGCTCGAGCCATGGGTCGAGGCAGGTTGCTACGTGGCGTTCGGCGGACCGCTCACGTTCAAGAAGAGCGACGACACCCGCGAGGCTGCCACCCGTGTGCCGGCAGACCGCCTGCTCACCGAAACGGACGCGCCCTACATGACGCCCGAGCCCCTGCGCGGAACCGTCTGCGGGCCCGAGCACGTCATCTTCACGGCCGAGCGCCTGGCCGAAGTGCGCGGCTGCGCGCCCGGCGAGGAACGCGCGGCGCTGCTGCGCCGGCTTTTGGAGAACGCCCGCAGCCTGCTCGACCGCGAGCCGACGGTTTGGCAGCAGCAGGCCGCCCGCCAGTTCTACGCCGACGCCTTCGCAACGCTGGGCGGAGCGGCCCCGGCCGCCGCCGACGGACAATGAGGAGCTGCCCTATGAACCGCCTGATCATCGTAGGTTCGCCCCGCATCGACGGCCGTAGCGCGCACCTTGCCGACCTGCTGTTCGAGTCGTGCATCGACGAGTGCTCCGACGACGAGCTGGCGCTCGCACCGGTGTCGACGCTTGCCATCGAGCCCTGTCAGGGGTGCGATGCGTGCAAGGCGCTCGCCGCGCTTGCTGCAGGCGGCGAGGAGGCTGAGGACGGGCAGGCGGACGAGGCGCCCCGCCGCTGCGTCATCGACGACGACATGGCGGAGGTGTACGAGCTGATCGACGCCGCCGACGAGCTGGTCGTGGTGTCGCCCGTGTACTTCGCCGGCGCCCCCGCCCAGCTGAAAGCCCTGCTCGACCGCCTGCAGCCCTACTTCTGGACCGACGAGCGCCATCGGGAGAAGCGTCCGGCCACGCTGCACGTGGTGGGCGAGGGCGGCGACCCGCACGGTTTCGAGCCGCTGGTCGGCGTGGTGCGCTCGTCGCTGTCGTGCGCCGGCTTCGCCCTCGAGCGCGTATTGGACTGGGTGGGCAGGATCGACGAGGAAGGCGAGATCACGGCCGAGGCCGTCGAGCATCCGCTGGCGCCCCTGCCAGGGCGTTCCGCATCCGCCCCCGCAGCGTCCACGCCGCTCGGCGATGCCGAATCGGCGGGGCCGGCCGATGACGGCAAGGGTTACGCTCCCGCCCCCGTGTCCGACGCCCCGTCCCGTCCCGCGCTGCGCCTCTCGCCGGAAGGCGAATCCTCCCCAGCGGCCGGCAACCCGCCTGCGAAGAACGCCTCCCGCGGCAAGCAGCACGCCTCCGGCACCGCCCCGCAGGGCACGAAGCGCCCCAGGCAGGGATCGGGCAAGCAAGGCTCCCGCAAGCCAGCCGCCGGCAAGCAGGGCCCCGGCAAGCAGGCCGGCCGCCCGAAGCAGGGCGGCAAGCGCCGTGGGTAAGCTATCGCCGCTCGCAAGCGCTTCCGCCACGCGCGCCGTGCTGGAGGCCCACGGCCTGACCGCGAAGTACTCGCTCGGGCAGAACTTCCTCGTGAACGACGCCATCCTGCAGAAGATCGTCGCGCTGGCCGAGGTTGCGCCCGTCGACACGGTGCTGGAGGTGGGCCCCGGCATCGGTACGCTCACCATGGCTCTCCTGCAGCATGCGGGCCGCGTGGTGTCCGTGGAGCGCGACCCCGACCTGTCCGCTGTGCTCGCCGAGACGCTCGCGCCCTGGGCCGACCGCTTCGCCCTCGTGCAGAAGGACGCCCTCGACTTGACCGTTGACGACCTGCGCGACGCGCTCGGTCGGCTCGACCCTCCCGAGACCGCCCCCGGCAAGCTCGTGGCGAACCTGCCCTACGCGGTGGCCGCCACCGTCGTGCTCGACTACTTCGAGCGGTTCCCCTCGCTGGGAAGCGCCACCGTCATGGTGCAGAAAGAGGTGGCCGACCGCATGGCCGCGGTTCCCGGCACGAAGAACTACGGCGCCTACACCGTGAAGCTGCGCCTGTACGCCGAGCCGGCCGGACGCTTCGGCGTGGGTCCGGGCAACTTCTTCCCGCCGCCGCGCGTGGAGAGCGCCGTGCTGCGCCTGGATCGCCGTCCGCTGTGCGGCGCTGGCGGGGAACCGCTTGCCGCGTCCACGCTCAAGGCTGCCGCTACTATGGCCGACGCCGCCTTCGCGAACCGCCGCAAGACCCTCTCGAACTCCTGCAAAACCTACTTCGCCTCCCGCGGGGCGCAAGGGGCACGCATCGCCGCCGCCCTCCCGCAGCTCCTCGAGCAAGCTGCCGTCGATCCGAAAATTCGCGGAGAGGCATTGGCTTTGGAGGATTTCATTCGCCTGGGAACGGCGCTGGAGGCATTGGGCGCATAAGGGGCGCGGGAGACGTAGAAAGGCTCCCCGTGTGCCGAAGGCGCCTGAATACCGAATGGAGCCGAAAAGCTCATAGCCGATTCAGCCGAAAATAGTTCCTGAACGGCCGGCCGTCAACTTATGGTTTGCGAAAAGTAACATATCCGTGCAGATTCTGTAGAGTATTGACCAAGGTGGTATAATCTCGCTTTGTGATTTCTGCATAACGGCACACGCGAGAAAGAGTGAGCATGGATTTAGCTAAACAGGCCAAAATCGTCGACTCCATTCATGATACGTTACATGACTTCGTCGGTCAACGCCTGAAAGTGCGCGCCAATATGGGTCGCTCGAAGATCGTCGAGAGCGAAGGCGTGCTCATGCAGGTGCATCCCCAGCTGTTCATCTTGGAGGTCGACCGCAAGCGCGGGCGCACGGCACGGCAGTCCTACCAGTACGTGGACGTCCTCACCGGCATGGTGGAGCTCTCCCAGAACGGCGAGCCGCTGTTCGAGCCCTTCGTCCCGGAGAACCCGCTGGCCGACGCCTCGACGGCAGTCGACGAGCGTGAAGAGGAGACGGTGCTCTCCTAGCGCTCCTCTCACGAAAGACGCCTTTCGGAAGGCGTCGCAAGCTGCTCTCAAGACGGGCGCCGCATTGCGCGGTGCCCGTCTTGCATGCGGTGCCCGCAACTCGCTGACGGGAAGAGGGGGCGAGGCCGGTGGGGGACCTTCCCTACGCTGAATGCACCTTGCCCGCCGCGTCTACGAAGTGCGCCTCCATGATGGCCGGATGCGACTGCGCGAATGCCCGCCCGCGTTCGATGCCCAGCGCCAGCAGCGTGGTGGAGTACCCCTCGGCGTCCAGCGAGCGGCGCGCGATCACGGTGGCTCCCGCGGCATCCGTTTCTACCGGCAAGCCGGTTTCGGGGCAGAGTATATGGTGGTAGAAGGCGCCGTCGCGCTCGAAGCAGCGTTCGTACACCCCGCTCGTGACGGCCGAGGCGTCGCGCACCGCCACGGTGCCCACCACGCCCTCCTTGTCGCGCGGGTCCTGCAGCCCTATGCGCCAGGGCATCCCGCCCGGCTTCTCGCCATGCGCCACCACGTTGCCGCCGAGGTTCACGATGAACGCCTCCAGCCCGTGATCGGCCAGCAGGTCGGCCACGGCGTCGGCGATCCATCCTTTCGCGATGCCTCCCACATCCACCGCAGCCAAAGGGTCTTCCAGCTGCGCGAACGCCTGTCCGCCTGATCCGGTGACTCTATGTGTTTTCCCGCCCTCCGCGGCCGTCGCGGTCGGCTCGTCCCACACCCGCAGCGTGCGCCAGTCGACGTGCGCAAGCGCCTCGTCGATACGCTTGCGTTCGGGAACCGTTCCTTCGTGGAAGTTCCAGAGCCGCACGACGGCACCCATGGTGATGTCGAACCGTCCCTCGCTGTCCGCGCAATAGCCTTGGGCCGCGCGCAGCAGTGCGGCCGTGTCGGTCGCGATGGGCACGGGACGCCCCTTCGCGGCGTTCAGCCGGGCGATATCGGAGTGCGGCAGCGTGCGCGAGAGGCGCCGCTCGAACGAGCGACATGCGGCGCGTGCGGCAGCGTATGCCGTGCGACACTGCTCGGGAGTGCCGAATGCCTGCAGGGTGACGACGGTGTTGAACGCGTAGAACAGCTCCGTTGTCATTCCTCGCTCGTCGGGACCCGTCGTTTGGACGAATTCCTCCAAGGGGATGGGGTCGGATGTTTCCTCGAAGCTCATGCTCCCAGTATAGGCCAAAGGCCCCCTGCTGGAAGGCTGATCCGGATCGGTGTGCAACGCTGCAGCAGGCAAGCACGAAGCCTCGGCTGGAAAAAGGGGAAGGGCCGCTGCCTTAGCGGGCCCTTCCGCATGCGGTGTCGAGCTTAACCTTCGTGCGATGTGCGCTCGGATTCTGCGATGCTCTGGCGGGTGGCAGCGGCGCATTCGGCTATCCGGCGCAGCACCTCGTCGCGCATAGCGGCTACTTCTTCGGGAGTGTCCGCCGTGGAGAACAGCGCTTTTGCGGCTTCGCCGAAGGCGGTCAAGTCGGCGGCGCCGATCTCGGGATTCGTCTGAACGGGCATGATGGTGGCTTCTCTTTCCATAACGTGGTTGGACACAAGGGCTCGCAGGTTAGCGAGCCGAGGACCCGGCCGGGTGCGGGGGGGGGGGGGGTTCTTTGCATGATCTCATTTTGATCGCCCCTTTCCGATGCGGGAGGCCGAACGCGCTGTCGCGGTGCGACAACGAGTCGCCTCGATAGCGTTGCTGGGGTAATGTATCATACTACATTAATCATTAAACGATAAATAGCGAACGGAAGCCGAGTTGTAGCGAACGGCATCGGCTTGTTCGGCTCGATTCCCCTTTTGAGCAACTGCGCTTTTCGCCTGAACTGATCGACAAGGCATAATCGAACCTATAGAATAACGGTTGACAACGGGTGCGTATCTGCCGCTTGCTCCTGGAGACGGCAAGCGGCTGGGGGAAGGCGCGAGGAGGCTCCATGAGGTTCAGAGACCAGGTGGTCGCGTTTGATTTCGCTGGCATTCCCATGGTCGGCAACATGAATACGGGATACGCCATCGGCCTGACCGCCGAAGGGGCTGACGTGTGCGAGCGCCTGCTTCGGGAAGAGGTCGCGGAAACCGAGGTAGCCGCCGTCGATGCGGCTCTGCTCGAGCATCTGGTGCGCGGCGGGTTCTTCAGCGACGAGAAACCGGCCGATGCCGTGGTGTCCGCCTACCTGCACGTCACGCAGCGCTGCAACTTGAACTGTGTGGGCTGCTACTCGTATGACGACCAGCGCAACTGCCTGCCCGATGCCCCGCTCGACGCCATCGAGCGCGCGCTCGACGAGCTGACGGCCGCCGGCCTGGCCACGCTCATCATCTCGGGTGGCGAGCCGTTCCTGCGCGACGACCTGCCCGACATTGTGGCCTATGCGAAGCGCACCTGCGGCATCAAGGCCGTCACCGTGCTTTCGAACGGCACCTGCCTTGCCGAAGGGGCCCTGGCTGCGCTCGCGCCGAACGTCGACTGCGTCTCCATCTCGTTCGACGGCTGCTCGGCGTCCGCCCCCGCCTACATTCGGGAAGAGCAGCGCTTCGACGAGCTGGTGGCCGCGGTCAAGGCCGTTCAAGCCGCCGGCATCCAGGCCCACATCATTCCCACGGTGCATGCCAGGAACATCGACGATTTGGCCGAATACGTTCGCCTGTCGAAAGACCTGGGCGCTACTTTGAACTTCAGCCTGCTCACGTGCGCGCCCGACGACGAGCTGGCCGCCCTGTTGCCCGACGAGGAGGCCCTGCGTAAGCTGGGCGCGAGCATCCTCACGCTGGACGGCGGAAAGCCGCTCGCCCTCATGGACGCCCCCGTCGGCCTGAACCTCACGGTGAAGAGGAACTGCGGCGCCGGCTACCGTGGCGTGAGCATCGCCGCCGACGGCACCGTCTACCCGTGCCATATGCTTCACCGCCCCGAGCTGGCGATGGGCAACGTCTTTGACGGCACGCTTGCCGAGGCGCTGGAGAGCGAGGTTTCCGCACGGTGCCGCGCCCTGGATGCCGCCAACTTCGAGGGCTGTGCCACATGCCGTTACGAGCGAATCTGCGGGGGAGGCTGTCGAGCCCGCTCGCTGTTCGCATCGGGCAGTCTGGAGTCGCCCGACTCCTACTGCGCGATGACCCTAGAGTTCTACGACCGTTTAGGAGCGGCCATGAACGCTGCAATAGAAAACAAGAAAGGAGGTGTGTGATATGCTGTTTTACAGTGAGGTTGAGCCGCGCTCGGTTTGCTATCCCATTGGCATTGTCGGGGGTATTTGCATAGCTCCTGGCATTTAAATTGTTTCGTCGAATCGAAATCCATGAGAGAGCTCTTTCTTTTGAAGGGGCTCTTTGCATTTTCAGATGAGTCGTATCTGGTTGGTAGTATTATTTTCAAAACGAGTTCGATAAGGGATTGGAACGGAAATGTTTAACAGTGAAGTGGATGAGACACGAGTATCTCTATTGCGCATTAACAAAGTATGTGCAGGTATTAGTTTGGCTGTTAAAATGGTTTTTGCCATCATATGTGTTTTTTGGCTGTTTGTAATAGGCTCAATGCTAATAACCTTTTTTAGTTCTGGAGATTTATCGGTATCTGGTATCATTCCAATAATTTTGCACATTATGCGCGGGGTAGTTATAGCGGTACTGTTCATCATACTGATTGGAATCTTCTCTGAAGCAGCTAAAGGCGAGTCGTCATTTACAATAAAGCAGGTTAGAAGGTTAAGACAAATGGCCCTGGCTCTTCTAATCTATGCAATTCTGGAGCTGGTTTTTTCTGCGAGTTCAGTTATGTTTCAGCTTGGCAACCTTAATTCCGGATATCTCTCTACTAGTGGAAGTGCAATTATTACTGTTGATTTCGCACCGCTAGTTGCTTCTGCGGTTATATTTGCGTTTTCATTTGTATTCCAATACGGCGTCCTTCTACAAGAGTTTTCGGACGAAACCCTCTAGGCATCAGCGATGTCCATCATCCTTCATCTGGATCGCATCATGGCTGATCGCAAGATGTCGCTCAACGACCTTGCGGATAAAGTCGGCATCACCAACGTGAACATGTCGCGCATAAAGACCGGCAAGATCAAGGCCATCCGCTTTTCCACGCTCAACGCCATATGCAAAGTCCTCGAATGCGAACCAGGCGACATCCTAAAATACCTCGACGACGATGACGATCTCGATCCCTCCGAAGAGGGCGAGGGCATCTAGCGCCTGTCAACACCCGCACGTTCTATGAACATTTCAAATCCCCATTTGACAAACGCCCCCAATACCGGCAAAATAAGTCCTCGCGCGAGAGCGCACATAACCCGTGGGGATGTAGCTCAGCTGGGAGAGCATCACGTTCGCAACGTGGGGGTCGTGGGTTCGAATCCCATCATCTCCACCACGGAAACTAGATCGGGTCGGAAGCTTGCTTCCGGCCCGATTTTCGTATGGAAGCTCTTTCTTGTCCGAGGGATGTACCTATTGGAATGCCTCCCAAAATGTGGTATAAGAATAGTGGTGGTTCCGAAAGGAGCTACTTCCAAGAGCCGGGGGAAGTCCCCCGGCAATTTCTTTTATGGGGGCCAATTGAGAGAGCTGTCGATCTTCGTTGACGAGTCAGGCGAGTTTGGTCCGGTCTCGAAATACTACCTGATAACTCTAGTCTTTCATGACCAAAGTGCAGCCATAGACTCTCACCTGGACAAATATCGACGCGTTCTGAACGATTGCGGAATGATGGACATAGCGTTTCACCTGTCGCCGCTCATGAACGGCCATTGCGAATATGCGGATCTCGGTTTGGGGGTCAGGAAAAGACATCTCTCGAAGTTCTTAGTTTTCACGCAGAGTCTTCCTTTCACGTATCAAACATTCGCATTCAAGAAGACGGGGTTTGACGGAGCGGACAAGCTGCTTGTTCGCATGAAACGGGATATCACCTCGTTTTTGTTCGATCACCTTGAATTCTTCCAAGCGTTCGATAAAGTTAAAGTATATTACGATGACGGCCAGCAGGCTGTCAGCGAAGTGATCCACGAAGCAATCCGCTATACGCTGTCGAAAGATGCGTACATGTTTAAGGACGCACATCCCTGCGATTATTGCTTATCTCAAGTTGCGGATTTCGCTTGCGGGATAGAGCTGACCGCTTTGAAGTATGATGCTTCTGAAGCCACTGCTACTGATGCAATATTTTTCGGCGGCTCAAATTCGTTCAAAAAGAACTACTTGAAAAAGATCCGCAAAAAGAGAATGGGATAGCTCGTATTCGGAGCAGGCCGTATGCGAGCGACAAGCAAAGGACGCGTCACCACTTTAGTTACTAAGGCAATTGTGATGGTGTGCGTACCTTCTGGGAGAGCATCACGTTCGCAACGTGGGGGTCGTGCGTTCGAATCCTGCCATCTCTACAGCGGAGACTCGATCCGCCTGGAAGCTTGCTTTCGGGCGGATTTCTGTAAACGAGTTGGTATTCCACACTTGATCGAGCCTCCCGTCCTCACTCGTCTTTGTAGAACTTGTTCAGGTTGATCGTCTCGCCTTGGAACTTGATCATCGTCCAAATCGCATAGGACTGCACGACCAAGATGATCCCGACGGTTGCGGAGACGAAAGACAAGAGGGCCTCCATGCTTGGATTGGGGGAGTTGGCGGCGAATGCGGCGGCGTATCCAAGGATCAGGATGACGGCGCTTGCCTTTTTGCTTGCTATCTCGGACGCCTTGATGCGCACCAGCTCGGTGGGCACCGAGTCTTCGGAAACCTCCCTCAAGAGCACCGGGGTCCCGAGCGTTCTGCGAAGCTGTTTTTCCTCGGACTCGCCGAAAACCTCGAGCACGAGGACCAGCGCTCCCGCGCATTGGGCGGCTATGGCAAAGATGTGCGCCACGTTCTCGGTGTTGCCCAACTGAGAATACGAGTACCAGATGCTCAGCAGCAGCACGACAACCGCCACCAGGCTGAATATGATGCAAACGACCTTCTCGTTAAACGAGGTCGAGAACAACTTCGCCCGAAGCGACCCTAGTTTCGTGACGTCGTCTTCCTGCATCTGCTCTCCTTAGCCAGGGGACCGGCGGTTTCGCTTCGCAAGTTGTGCCGCAAGAATGCAAGCGCGCCTTAAGGAGCCAGTTGCCTCCGCTCGGCATTATAGCCTGATCCCCGATGCGGGTCGGACGGCGAGCCGCCGTTGCATACGATTCCCACCGACAAAGCCGTGGGCGTCCATGCGGAAGCGGCGTACGCGCATCAATGTGAGGTCTTGCCGACGTGGCACCCGTTCCGTCGATCCGCCGCCCCAAGTTGGACCTCTTCGGAGGCGTTGCGCCCATGGCCTGCAAAGGGCCGAGGCGGGTTTTTCCCTATCCCGCCCGTGGGAATTCCCGACGTGGGTGCGGCGGCTCAATATTCCCTGTTCGAAAAGTGTATATTTCGTGAAGGAGAGATCTACTGAAGGTCGAAGGGAGGAGATGCTTGATGAAAGCCATCTTTGCGAGCAAGAAGACGAGATTAGGGCTTTCCCTCACCTGCATCTGCGTTCTGGTCATGGGGTTGGCGGCGTGTGCGCCCCAGCAGCCCAGCAGCGAAGAAGCGAACAAGGGAGCCGAATCCGTGGTGGACTTCAAAATCCCCGCGGCGAACGAGAACGGCATCATCACTGCCGATGCGTGGCAAGAAGTGTACCCCGACGAGTACGCCACGTACAAGCAGAACGAAGAGAACAAGGATCCGGGCGATTACACGCAGATCTACCCGCAGATCCAAACCATTTGGGCGGGCTCGGCTTTCTCGAAGTTCTACGCCGAGCCGAACGGGCACGTCTACTCGCTGACCGACATCAGCGAGACGGGGCGCAACCCTAAGACGGCGAACTGCCTGACGTGCAAGTCGTCTGAGTTCATCCTGAAGCAGAACGCCGACCCCACGCTGAACACCTCGGACATCCACGAGATGGAGGCCCAGGTCACCGAGCCTATCAGCTGCTACGACTGCCATGAGAACAGCCCGGCCGAGGGCTCCAAGGCCATCCGCCAGTTCTTCGTGAACGCGGTGGGCGACGACGCGAGCAAGGTGCCCGAGGGCGCCATGTCCTGCGGCCAGTGCCACAACGAGTACCTGTTCCCGAACGAGAACAAGTCGGCCGAGAACCCGTGGAAGGGCCTGGCCGAGGCCACGCCGGAGAAGGTGCTGGCGTACGAGAACTCCATCAACTACGTCGACCACACGAACCCGACGAACGGCACGAAGCAGATCAAGGTGCAGCACCCCGAGTTCGAGACGATGTACGGCGGCGACATGGCCCCCATGGCCAAGCAGGGCTACAGCTGCTCCGACTGCCACATGGGCACGACGAAGAACGCTGACGGCAAGGAGTTCGACAACCACAACTGGTCGAGCCCGCTCGACAACGAGGAGCTCATCGCCAACGACTGCTCGCAGTGCCATGCCGACATCAAGGCCGAGGTCGCCGCGAAGCAGAAGGTTGCCATCGACCGCGTCAACAGCATTGGCAACAAGCTGGTCACGCTGAACAACAAGCTCTCCGAGATCGTTGCGAACGGCTCGATGGGCGAGGATCAGCTGAACAAGCTCCGCGACCTCAACCGCACGGCTCAGTTCTACTGGGATTGGGTCATGGTAGAGAACAGCGATGGCGCTCACAACTCCGCGCTCGCCCAGGACACGCTCAACAAGTCCGAGGCGGCGGTGGATCAAGCTCTGGCACAGATCTAAACGAAACGCGACCGGTCTCTCCGCCGCGCTGGAGAAGGGAAGGCCCTCCGCTTTCCCTTCCCGGCGTATTGCACCAAAACTCGGCCGCAACGGGCGTGCCTCACACGAAATTGGGGGCAAAACGGGCTAATTCCCCCCAAATGGGTGATAGGCGCATCGCCGGTCGAGGGCTAGTATGCATGAGGTAACGTGCCTGTGTCGAAGGTCGGGCGGGAAACCCGCGAGCCAGCCGGAACGCACGGGCAATCGAGGATGCAAGAAAGGGGGTTATGGAGATGAGCGAAGAGGAAACCAAAGTGGAAGCCGCCACCGAGACAGCCGCGACCAAGGACTCCACGACCGATGTGGAAACCACGGATGAAGCCGTGAAGGCGGAAGGCGCCGAAGCCGGCGAGGCCGCTCCCAAGAAGAAGGGGAAGAAGTGGCCGATCGTTGTCGGCGTCGTGGCGGTTGTTCTGATTGCAGCCGGTGCCGGCTTCTGGGTTTGGCATGAGCAGCCGAGCTTCTGCAATGCCATTTGCCACACGCCGATGGATCCGTATCTGCCGACGTACGAGGCGGAGCCGGGCCAGGCGGCTGTGGACAAGTGGGGCAACGACGTTGAGGACGCCAGCGGCATGATGGCCGCGGTGCACCGCGTCTCGAAGGATCAGGGCGGCGCCGAGGCCACGTGCATGAGCTGCCACGTTCCGACGATCGGCGAGCAGGTGTCCGAGGGCATGGCATGGATCACGGGCAACTACTACTACCCGCTCGAGGAGCGCGACGTCGACCAGCTGGTAGAGGCGCGCGGCTTGGAGAGCGGCGACGAGTTCTGCCTGAACGAGTCCTGCCACAATCTCACGCGCGAAGACCTGAAGCAGGCTACGTCCGAGCTGGGGCAGTACAACCCGCACCAGCCGCAGCACGGCGAACAGGAGTGCAGCAGCTGCCACAAGGCGCACCGCGCATCGGTGAACGCCTGCACGCAGTGCCACAGCGAGTCCTACGTGCCGGAAGGCTGGCTGACATACCAGCAGGCCAGCAAGCTTACCGCGTAAGGTTCGCCAGCGCCGAATAGCGTCCTCGGACGCAAACCGCATAACGAAGAGGGAGCCCGCCTCAAGCGTCTTGCTTGGACGGGCTCCCTCTTCAAAGGCTCGACGAACGGAAACGGCAAACCGGGCCGCATGGTCGGCGGGGGTTTGCACCGTGCCGAACGGGGAAAACCCGCGGCAACATGGTGAATCTTTGAATTCACCGTGCTTCCGTTCCTCGGAACTTTGGGGTACGTGACAATTGATCGTAAGACTCTTGAGGAGGAGGCGAGCGTGAACACGAAAACGAAGCGGCGGCTCGTGGTGGTCACCGGCATCATCGTCATCGTGCTGGTCGTTGTCCTGGCCGTCGTCGGGGGCAGTTCGTCGGCGAAGTCGGTGACGATTGCCGACATGGCGAACGGGCAGTATGCCGACCAGAAGGTCCAGGTGTCGGGCAACGTGGTGGAGAACTCCTTCTCCACGGAGGACAACGTGCTCACGTTCGATATGTACGACCCTGCGGGCGATCAGACGCAGTACCTGCGCGTCAAGTACGAGGGAGGCGTGGCGGCCACCTTCGGCAACGACGTCACGGCCATCTGCACGGGCAAGGTGGGCGCCGACGGCGTGCTGCATGCGACCGAGCTCGTGACGAAGTGCCCGTCAAAGTACGAGAATTCCAGCAACGCGCTCGGCGTGGCGCAGCTTGCGGATTACGGGGACAGCGTTCTGGACAAGCCCGTGAAGGTTACCGGCACGGTGAAGGACGGTACGCTTGCCGCGGCGGGACAGGGCGACCGCTTCGTCCTCGTGGACGCGGAGGGCGCGCCCGAGCTGTCCGTGCTGTTCGACGACGCGCTGTCCGACGAGGTGAGGGACGGCTCCACGCTCGTGCTCACCGGCTCGCTCAACGAAGACGGGAAGTTCCATGCCACCGAGGTCTCGCTCGCTGGATAGCATGAGCGGCCCGGCCATCTCGTAAGCTTGGCGGCCGCGCGCGCGGCCGCAACGAAGGGAAACCTACATGTCAACATTCGGTCTGATTGGACTGCTCATCTCGTTTGCGGCTGTCGTCGTGTCGATCGTCTGCCTCGTGGCGGGCGCGATTGCAGGGCACAAGCGTGCGAGCGGCGTGGCGGAGACGCTCACCTGGGGCGGCCATGTGGCGGCCCTCGTGTCCGCGGTGGGGCTCACGGCGTGCTGCGGCATCCTCGTGTACTGCTTCATGACGGGCGACACGTCCATCGAGTACGTGGTGCGCTACCACAGCAATGCGGCAGGCGCCGATGCATGGCTCTACCAGCTGGCGGGCCTGTGGGCCGGCCGCGAGGGCTCGCTTCTGTTCTGGGCCTGGCTCATCTCGCTGTTCAACTCCGTGGTGGCCGTGCGCAACCTGAAGCGGCAGGAGAAGCTGGATTCCATGGCGCTGCTCGTGGCGCAGATCGTGCTGGCGGCGTTCGTGGGCGTCACGCTGTTCTCCGAGAGCAACATGCCGTTCACGGCCCTGGCCGCCCAGTACCTCGACGCATCGGGCAACCTGCGCGGCGAGGCGGCGCTCTGGGGCATGAACACGCTCTTGGAGCACTGGGCCATGGCCATCCACCCGCCCACGCTGTTCGTGGGCTACGCCGGCCTCACCATCCCGTTCGCCTATGCCATCGCGGCCGTCATCGTGAACGATTCCTCGAAGGCATGGGTCGTGCGCTCGCAACGTTACGCGCTGTTCTCCTGGCTGTTCCTGGGCATCGGCATCGGCCTGGGCGCCGTATGGGCCTACGTGGTGCTCGGCTGGGGCGGCTACTGGGGCTGGGACCCCGTCGAGAACGCGAGCCTGCTGTCGTGGCTCGTGGGCGTGGCGCTCATCCACAGCTTCACCGTGTACCGCCAGCGCGGCGCGTTCAAGCGCTGGTCGGTCATGTGCGCGTGCCTCACCTTCGCGTTCGTTATCGTGGGCACGTTCATCTCGCGTTCGGGCCTCGTGCAGTCCGTGCACGCGTTCGAGGGCGACAACGTGTCGCTCGTGCTGTTCGGCGGCCTGATTGCCGCGTCGGTGCTGGCCGGCATCGTGGGCCTCATCGTGCGCTGGAAGTCGTTCGGGCCTGCCAAGGCGGGCGGCGACGATATCTCCAGCATGATGTCGAAGGACGCGGCCTACTACTTCAACAACCTCATCATGATCGTGTTCACCCTCATGCTCACGTTCATGACCATCGCGCCGGCGCTGCCGTTCAACCTGAAGTTCTCCACGGGAACCTACGACGCCATCGCGCGGCCCTTGGGCGTCCTGTACCTCATCGTACTCACGGTGTGCCCGCTGCTGTCGTGGGGCAAGACCGAGGGCAGGCAGTTCTGGAAGCGCGCCCGCATCCCCGGCGCCTGCGCGCTCGTGCTGTTCGCGGTGCTCATGTTCTACTTCGCCACGTACCTGCTTCCCAGCTACCAGGCGAACGTCGCGTACTACCAGGAGCTGGCGGCGCAGGGCAGCGTCTCTGCCTCCGATATGCTGTCGACGTTGAGCCCTGCCTGGTACTATAACGGCCTTGCGGTCGTGGGCCTGCTCGTTGCCAGCCTGCTGCTGTTCAACTCGCTGTTCATGCTGGGCCGCGGCATCCGCGCCTACCGCGAGAAGCACGGCGGCAACGTGTTCGGCGCCGCGTTCGGCATGCTGGCGAACCGCGCCGCCTCGTTCGGAGGCTTCGTGTCGCACCTGGCCATGGCCGTGATCCTGGTGGGCTTGATCGGCTCTTCCATGTACGTGACCGAGCGCGTGGGCTACGTGGGCTACGACGAGGCCACGGATTCGACCACCGAGGACTTCACCATCCAGGACTTCACGCTGAAATACACGTCGAACACCATCGAGGAGATGGCGAACGGCGACGACATCCTGTACACCGTGAACTACGACGTGTTCAAGGATGGCGAGTTCGTGGGCTCCGTGTCGCCGGCCGTGCAGCTGGTGCAGTCCACGCAGCAGCAGAAGCTCGTGGCGGGCGTGATCTCGTTTCCCACGGAGGACCTGTTCGTGGTGTACAAGGGCGTGAACACCAACGGCGACTTCTCCATGGACGTGCGCGTGAACCCGCTCATCACGCCCGTGTGGGTGGGCTTCGGCCTGCTGATGGTGGGCGTTCTGATAGCCACCGCTGGGCGCCGTGGCGCGAAGCGCAAGTTTGACGAGGAGCCTTCCGGCGACGATCTGCCGCACGAGGCTTCGGCCGCGAAGGTCGAGGGTTCGAGCGTGGCTTTCGAAACCGTTGCCGACGTGGTTACGGCCGACGGTGTGGTCGAGGCGGTGGTCAAGGGGGCCGTTGACGTCGCTCTGGGTTCCGCGTCGGTTGCGGCCGCATCGAAGGCCGACGAGAAGAAGAGGGAAGAGGCGTAACGCGCCATGGAAGCTGCGGTTGAGCCTGCGATCAGGACGAAGAAGCTCTCGAAGGTGTTCGGCAACCGCAAGGCGGTCGACAACGTGACCATCGAGGTGCCGCAAGGGGCGTTCCTGTCCATCTTCGGCCCGAACGGGGCGGGGAAGACGACGCTTCTGCGCGTGCTGTCGACGTTGTCCCGCGCCACGTCCGGCATGGCCACGCTGATGGGCGTGGATTTGAAGGACGAACCCGACAAGGCGCGCGACCACATCGGGCTCATCTCGCACAACTCGATGCTCTACCCGGATCTCACGGCGGAGCAGAACCTCATGATCTACGCGCGCCTCTACGGGGTGGCGAACCCCGAGGCGCGCGTCATGGAGCTCTTGGAGGCGGTGGAGCTGAAGCACCGCCGCCTCGACGTGGTGCGCACGTTCTCGCGCGGCATGACGCAGCGCCTCTCCATCGCCCGCGCGCTCATCCACGACCCCGGCGTGGTGTTCCTGGACGAGCCGTACTCGGGCCTCGACCCGCATGCGGTGGAGATATTCGACGAGCTCATCGAGCAGCAGCGCGAGGGGCGCACGTTCGTCATGGTGAGCCACGATCTGCAGAAGGGCTTCGCCATGTGCACGCACGCGCTCGTGCTGGCGCGCGGCCGCGTGGTGGCCTTCGACGAGAAGGGCTCGTTCGACTTCGACGAGTTCTCGGCGCTGTACCGCTCGACCGTTGGCATGGGGGTGGCTTGAGATGGCGGCCGAGAAGGGGGCGCCCGTGCGCACGGCGGGCGGCGTGGCGCTGAAGAAGCCCTCCACGTTCCAGCAGTACAAGACGCTTCTGCGCAAGGATTTGGAGCAGGAGTTCCGCACGAAGGAGATGCTCACGTCCATGGGCATCTACGCGCTGCTCGTGATCATCGTGTACGGCGCGGCGCTCGCGCAGACCTCGCAGACCACCGACGTGCTGCAGATGAGCGGCGGCCTCCTGTGGGCGCTCATCGTGTTCACGTCGCTGCTGGGCCTCAACCGCTCGTTCGCGCACGAGAAGGAGCAGGGCTGCCTGGAGGGCATCCTGCTCGTGCCCATGGACCGCTCGGTGGTGTTCCTGGCGAAGGCGACGTCGAACCTGCTGTTCCTGCTGGTGGTGGAAGTGATAGCCGTGCCGCTGTTCTACTTCTTCTTCCTGACCACCACCACGCCCTCGGAGAGCTTCTGGCTGCTGGTGGTGCCGCTGCTCGTGGGCACCGTGGGCGTGGCGGGCATCGGCACGCTCCTGTCCACCATCACCATCAACACGCGCGGCAAGGACGTCATGCTGGCCGTGCTGTTCATCCCGCTGATCTTCCCGCTGCTCTACGCCTGCGTGTCGGCGACGACCGCGGCCATCGTGGGCGCGGAGGGGTACGCGGACGTGATGCTGACGTCGCTGGTGCTCGCGGGCGGCTACGACGTGATCATGATCCTCGCATCGTGGGTTCTGTACGATTTTGTAATCAGCGCTTAGCGTTCCGGCGGCCTAACGGCCGTCGGAACTGCCCGACGCTGCGAGGCGCCGAGGCACCCCGCCTTGCCGCTTCTTCGCTTGCCCTCACGTGCGAAAGCACGCTCGGCCGCGAAGCACGGCAATTCGGGGCACCTCAACGCCTCTCGCTGACAGGGCAGGACCTATAATAGTTGGACGAGTAGAGAGAAGGGGTGTTCATGTCCGAAAAGAAAAAGGCGCCCAAGCTTCCGGAGGCGGGGCAGTGGCCCGACCGGATTGCGCCGGCGGTGCTCGTGGCGGGCATCGTGCTGTCGACGGTGGGCTTGCTGCTGGCGTTTTTCTGGGCCTCGCCCGTGAACGGCGCCGCGGTGAACGGCGTCGAGATGATCGGCGGGCAGATGGTCACCAACGTGCTGCTGCTGTCGCAGAAGATCTTCTACTTCCACATGCCGGTGGCCATCACGTCGTTCGTGGCGCTGGCGTTCGCAGGCTACTACGCGGTGCGCTTCCTCATGACGAAGAACCGCCGCTTCGACACCTGCTCGAAGATAGCGATGGAGGTCGCGCTTTTGTTCGTGGCGTGCACGATGATCACGGGAGACTTGTGGACGAGGTTCGAGTGGGGCGTGTGGTGGACGTGGGATCCGCGCCTGACCACGTACCTCATCCTCATGCTCATCATCATCGCGTACTTCATCCTGCGCAACGCCATCGACGAGCCCGAGCGCCGCGCCACCTACGGCGCCGTGCTCGCCATCATCGCGCTTATCGACGTGCCGATCTGCTTCATGGTGACGCGCCTCATCCCCTCGAGCATCCACCCGGTGGTCGTGCGCGAGGGCGGCATGTCGGGCGACATGGGCATCACGCTCATGTTCTGCCTGGCCGGCATTGCCATGGTGGGCTTCGCGCTGTACCGCCTCCGCTTCCGCCAGGTGCGCTTGGCCGAGCGCGTGGAGGCCCTGAAGGAGCAGTTGGAGGACTGATTGGTTCCCCCGTTCTGCCGAACGGCAGAACGGCTCGACGCTGCGGCGCTCCGCAGCACCCCGCCTCGCCGACGTTGAAACGACCTATGAGTTGAGAAGGAGATTGACCTATGAATCCGGTTCTCGTTGAGATTTACAGCACCGTTGCCCCGTCCATGCCGTTCATCATCGGCGCGTACGCGCTCATGTGGGTGGCCATCCTGGTGTACGTGCTCATCATCATGTTCGGCTTCAAGAAGGCCGAGAAGCAGATGGCCGTGCTGGAGGAGGCCCTGGCCGAGCAGCAGGGCAGGTAGCCGTCTGATGACGGCCTGTCCGCTCGTGCTACAATAGCCCAAGCGATTTTCACGAGGCGCCGCAGGATCGCGGCGCCTCTTCTGTTGTCGGAGAAGAAAGGTTTCCATCCATGAAGGCTCTCATTCCCGCGGCCGGCCTCGGCACGCGCTTCCTGCCCGCCACGAAGGCCCAGCCCAAGGAGATGCTGCTCGTCGTGGACCGTCCGGCCATCCAGTACGTGGTGGAGGAGGGCCTGGCGTCGGCCGCCGACGAGGTGGTCATCATCAACAGCCGCGAGAAGAAGGCCATCGAGGAGCACTTCTCGCCGAACCCGGAGCTCGTGGCCACGCTGCGCGCCCGCGGCAAGGACGCCTACGCCGACCTCGTGGAGCGGGTGGGCGCCTACAACGTGAGCTACGTGTACCAGGACGAGGCCCTGGGCCTGGGCCATGCCGTGCGCTGCGCGGCCGAGAAGACGGGCGACGAGCCGTTCTACGTGCTTTTGGGCGACGTGCTGGTGCCCGACAACCAGATGCTGCCGCGCATGCAGGAGGTGTCCGACGCGCACGGCGGCGCGAGCGTTATCGCGGTCATGCCGGTGCCCGACGACCAGGTGAGCCGCTTCGGCGTCATCGCGGGTGCGGCCGTGTCCGACGACGTGTGGAAGGTCGACGCGCTGGTGGAGAAGCCGGCGCTCGAGGACGCGCCGTCGAACCTGGCCGTGTTCGGCCGCTACCTTTTGAGCGCGCGCGTGATGGAACTTCTGGCCGACGTGGAGCCCGGCGTGGGCGGCGAGATCCAGCTGACCGACGCGCTCGACGCCGTGCTGCGCGAGGAGGAGATGTACGCGCTGGCCATCGATCCCGCCGACGGCTTCGACACCGGCACCGTGGAGAGCTGGCTCGAAACCAACAACGTGCTGTTCGCCCGCAAGAACGGATAGCGGGCGATCGGGCGGTCGAGCAGAGCATTTTACATGGAATGAACGCAGATCGTTATCGTGTTGTGACAACTGCTGTACAATAAACCAGTTTGAGTGTTGCCCGCCGCCCCGCGCGGCGGGTTTTCGATAGCGGCGCCAAGGAGCAAGGAACCACCACTATGACGGACTTCATGAACGAATACTGCATGCACACCGCCACGTGCGGCGAGCTGCGCAAAAGCGACGTGGGGCGCGAGGTCGTGCTGACCGGCTGGGCCTGGCACAACCGCGACCACGGCGGCCTCATCTTCATCGACCTGCGCGACCGCGCGGGCTACACGCAGGTGGTCGTCGACCCCGACTGCGTGAGCGCCGACGACTTCGCGAAAGCCGAGCACCTGGGCCGCGAGTACGTGCTGAAGATCGCGGGCACGGTGCGCGATCGCGGCGCGGAGGCCGTGAACCCCAACATGGCTACGGGCGAGATCGAGGTGCTGGCGAAGTCCGTCGAGGTCCTGAACACGAGCGTCACCCCGCCGTTTGCCATTGAAGACGGCATCGAGACGGACGAGACCACGCGCATGAAGTGGCGCTACCTGGACATCCGCCGCCCGGAGATGTTCGAGGCCCTGCACCTGCGCCACAAGGTGGCCCAGGCCATGCGCGGCGCGCTGAACGAGCGCGGCTTCCTCGAGGTGGAGACGCCCATCCTGGCGAACTCCACGCCCGAGGGCGCGCGCGACTACATCGTGCCGAGCCGCCCGAACCCGGGCCGCTTCTACGCGCTGCCGCAGAGCCCGCAGCAGTTCAAGCAGATGCTCATGGTGGGCGGCATCGAGCGCTACTACCAGATCGCCCGATGCTTCCGCGACGAGGATCTGCGCGCCGACCGTCAGCCCGAGTTCACGCAGGTGGACATCGAGATGGGCTTCGTGCAGGGCGAGGACGTGATGAACCTCATGGAGGACGTCATGGCCGAGACGCTGCAAGCCGTGGGCGTCGACCACGAGTTCCCGCTGCAGCGCATGCAGTACCGCGAGTCCATGGACCGCTTCGGCAACGACCGTCCCGACACGCGCTTCGGCATGGAGCTCGTCGACATCACCGACATCGTGAAGAACACGGGCTTCAAGGTGTTCTCGAGCGTGGCGCAGTCCGGCGGCGTGGTGAAGGCCATCAACGCGAAGGGCGCGGGCGACTGGAGCCGCGGCGATGTGGAGAAGCTGGCCGACATCGCGGCCGAGAACGGCGCGAAGGGCATGGCCTGGATCGCGTTCACGACCGACGGCAAGGAGAAGAGCCCCATCATCAAGTTCTTCAGCGACGAGGAGTTCGCCGCGCTGAAGGAGGCCATGGACGTGGAGCCGGGCGACCTGCTGCTGTTCGCCGCCGACACTTACGAGGTGGCGAGCGCCGTGCTCTCCGCCCTGCGCCTGCACATGGCCGAGGCGCTGAACGTGCCGCGCGAGGGCCATCAGCTCTTGTGGGTGGTGAACTTCCCCATGTTCCGCTACGACGAGGACGAGAAGAAGTACGCCGCCGAGCACCATCCGTTCACCCATGTGCTGGACGAGGACGTGGACAAGATCGAGAGCGACCCGCTGGCGTGCGGCAGCTACAGCTACGACCTGGTGATGGACGGCTTCGAAGTGGGCGGCGGCACCATCCGTATCCACAATGCCGACGAGCAGCGTGCGGTGCTGCGCACGTGCGGCCTCACCGACGAGGAGATCGAGGAGAAGTTCGGCCACCTCATCCATGCGCTCGAGCTGGGCGCTCCGCCGCACGGCGGCATCGCGCTGGGCCTCGACCGCCTGGTCATGCTGCTGGGCGGCAAGGCGTCCATCCGCGACGTCATCGCCTTCCCGAAGACGAGCTCCGCGAGCGACCCGATGACGGGCGCCCCGAGCGCCGTGACGGGCCGCCAGCTCAAGGAAGTGAACCTGCGCACGCTGTAGCGCTTGCACGCTCGGCGGGAACGCGGTACAATCCTGCCAACGGCAGCGCCCGCCAGCGCGGGTGGTGCGTGTTATCTAGTTAAGCCGGTCGTCCTTGGTGTGGGGGCCGGCTTTACTATTTCCATCGTCACCATTTTCAAATCGCCTTACTGCAAAGAGTGTCTTCAACACGATCAGCCAGAACCAGAGGTCAACCTGATCGACAACGAGTGTTGCGTGGATATCGAGCATGCCCATAGCGGCACCGTCCTTTCCGGCACCACCCAGCAGGCGAACACTGCCGCCAAGGAAAGTATAGCATGATAGCATTATTGTCTGGCACATGAAGGCTATGTGCTTTTGGTTGCGCGCGAGGCCGGGAGAGGGCGCTCGCCCCCGCTTTCGACTATACTTAAGCACCGTATGAACCGAGTACCTCGGATGGGCCGGGCGGCGCCATGTTCCGAACCTGGTCAGGTCCGGGAGGAAGCAGCCATAAGGGACCGCTGACGAGCGCCCTGCCTATCCGGGTTACTCGGTTCCGTCAGTCTGACGACCGACGGAACGGCTCGACGCTGCGAAGGGCTGTGGTACCGGAATTGCCCCTTTCACGCTTGCCCTCACGTGCCAAAGCACGCTCGGCCGCATGACGGGGCAATTCCGGTACCACAGCCCTTCTCGCTGGCATGTCCGGGCTGGTGGTTTGGCAACCTGTGGCACTGAAGGGCGTACATGGACATCATCAATTTCTTCGTCGACCTGCTCAGCGATCCGCGCGGGGCCATTGCAGGCTGGATTATCGCGCTGGGCCCGGTGTGGGTGTACTCGCCGCTGTTCCTCATCGTGTTCGTGGAGACAGGGCTCGTGTTCTTCCCGTTCCTGCCGGGCGACTCGCTGCTGTTCGCGGCCGGCGTGTTCTCGGCCGACGGCGGGGGCTTGAACGTATGGGCCACGCTCATCGTGTTCTACGTGGCGGCCATCCTGGGCAACACGTCGAACTACTGGATCGCGCGGTTCTTCGGCACTCGCATCATCGACTCCGGCAAGGTGAAGGCGCTCACGCCCGAGCGCATGGCCAAGCTCGACCACTTCTTCGCGAAGTACGGCGGCCTGACCATCGTCATCACGCGCTTCATGCCGTTCTTCCGCACGTTCGCCCCGTTCATTGCCGGTACCGGCCACATGAATTTCGCGAAGTTCACGCTGTTCAACGTCATCGGCGGCGTGTCGTGGGTGAGCTTGTTCGTGCTGGTGGGGTACTTCTTCGGCGGCATCCCGATCGTGCAGGAGCACTTCGAGGTCATCGTGCTGGGCATCGTGGCCGTGTCGGTGGCACCGGCCATCATCGGCGCGGTTAAGGCCGCCCTGGGCTCGCGCAAGAAGAAGGCGGACGACGGACGCACGCAGGTCCAGGCCGAGATCGACGCCGACGTGGCCGAGGAGCGGGAGCTGCGCGCCGCGCATGCGGCCGTGGCCGAGGAGGCGGTTGCCGGCAAGCATGCGGCCCCTGCAGCGGCAGGCGCGGAGGCGCCGCGCGGCGCGCATGCCAGGGCGGATTCGAAGACGGAGTAGCAGGGAAGCGAGCATACGCGATGGCAGAGGCACTTTACCGCAAATACCGGCCGCAGATCTTCGAGGACGTCGTCGGCCAAGAGCACATCGAGCGCACCATCAAGAACGCCATCGAGCAGGACAAGGTGAGCCACGCCTACCTGTTCACGGGCCCGCGCGGCACCGGCAAGACCACCACCGCGCGCCTGCTGGCGAAGGCGCTCTTGTGCGAGAGGGGCCCCACGCCCGAGCCCGACGGCACGTGCGACGACTGCGTGATGATCGCGAACGGCGAGCATCCGGACGTCTACGAGCTGGACGCCGCGAGCCGCACCGGCGTGGAGAACGTGCGCGAGGAGATCATCGGGCGCGTGCAGTTCGCCCCCACGCGCGGACGCTACAAGATCTATATCATCGACGAGGTCCACATGCTGTCGACGGCGGCGTTCAACGCGCTGCTGAAGACGCTCGAGGAGCCGCCGAGCCATGTGGTGTTCATCCTGGCCACCACCGACCCGCAGAAGGTACCCGAGACCATCCACTCGCGCTGCCAGCGCTTCGACTTCCGCCGCATCTCGTCGGAGTCCATCGTGTCGCGCCTCGGCGCCATCTGCGTGGCGGAGGACGTGGAGTTCGAGGGGGAGGCGCTCGACCTTATCGCGCATCGCGCCGAAGGCGGCATGCGCAACGCGCTCACCTCGCTCGAGCAGCTCATCGCGTTCGGCGAGGGCAAGGTCACGCTGGAGGTGGCCGAGCGCATGCTGGGCGGCGTGGACACGAGCGACGTGGCCGAGATCGTGCGAGCCATCGGCACGCGCGATGTGGCCGCCTGCTTCCGCTGGACGGCCGACTACGTGGAGACGGGCGCCGACCTCGCGCAGTTCGTGCGCGACCTGGCCGAGCACGTGCGCAACATGTACGTGCTGACGCTGGCAGGCGCCGACGTGGCGCTGGAGGTGAGCGACGCCACGCGCCGCGAGCTGGCCCACGAGATGCAGTGGTTCGGCCCCGATAGGCTCTCTCGGCTGCTCGGCGTGCTGGGCGACCTCTCGGCCGAGCTCAAAACGTCCACGAATCCGCGCCTGTCGTTCGAGATCGCGCTCACGCGCATGGTGCGCCCGGATTCCGACCTGACGCTCGAGGCCCTTGCCGAGCGCATCGAGGCGCTGGAGAGCGGCCATTCGGCCGTTGCGCACGTGGTGTCCGCCGCAGCGAGCCAGGCCCAGCCGGCGATGCCGGCGGGCACGCAGGGGGCGTCATCTGCCGATGCGCGCGCGGGCTTTTCTGCGGGTGCGGGTACCGCTGCCTCCGGGGCACCGGGCGCGGCCTCCCTCGGCGCGCACGAAAGCGCCCGAGCAGGGCAACCTGATCGCGCGCGCGCGGGCGGGGAGTCCCCGGCCGCGCAGGCGTCTCCCGCCTCGCACATGCCGGAGCCTTCCTTCCCCGCAAGCGCGCAGGGGTCCGCCCCGGTGCCGTCCGGAGCATCCGCGCCCGCAGGCGTTGCCGTCGCTGCCGATGCGGCCCAGAGCGCCCCGCCCGCGCAAGCCGATTCCGCTGCCGTGCCGGCAGCGAGCGGCGCCGCGCCCTCTGCCGAGCTCGCCGCAAGCCTCCAGAACCCGGCGGCACTCCAGCGCATCTGGCAGGCGACGCTGTCCACGCTCAAGAAGAACAAGGCGGCGTACGGCGTGCTGTTCCTGAACACGAAGGCCCTCTACCGGGCCGACAAGGGCCTGCTCGTCATCGAGTTCCCCGCGGAGAACTCGTTCGCCTTCAAGGCCGTGCAGAAACCCGACGTGCAGGACGCCGTCCTGACGGCGCTCACGCAGGCGTGTGGCGCGGCGCTGCCGTTCACGTACACCCAAGGGTCCGACGGCGCGGGGGCTGCAGCCTCGGTCGCCGGCGCAATGCCGTCGGCTGCGCCCGCAGCGTCCTCGGCGCCTGCAGCTTCTGCGTCCCAGCCGGCCGCGTCGGCCCCCGCGCAGGCGGTCGCTTCGAATCCGGCAGCCGCCGCGCTCGCACGGGCCGCGGCCTCTTCCGTGCCGGAGCAGGCCGCTTCCGAGACGTCGGCCGCAGCGGCCTCCCCGGGCGCCCGGCACGCCGCATCGCCGGCTTACGCGGTCCCGGAGCCCGATCCGGCCCCTGTCGATGCCTACGACTTCCCCCCGTACGAGGACGAAATGGTTCCCTACGACGATTACGGCACCGTCGCCTCGCCGGGTGCCCCGTCGCCCGGCGGCACGGCGGCTCCCGCGGCCACCCCGGGTGCCCGGCCAGCCGCCTCGGAGAGCCGGCCGGTCGCGACGTCCACGACGCCCGACGTCGTCCCGACGTCTGCCGCGACGCCCGCGCCGCGCCCGGACCTGCCGCCGGAGCCCGATACGCGCACCTCGCCTTCCGTGGACATGACGGCTCCCGCGCAGTCGCCCGGAGAGCTGGAGGCCATTTTGGCGGCGGGTTTCGGCGATGGCGTGATCGTCGAAGAAGTGAGAGAATAGCGCGAAGCAACGAAGCAACAGGCGGCATCCGAAAAACGACGACCGATACCGACGAGCAAAGAGCAGATAGGAGAGCACGATGGCGAAACGAGGCGGGTTCCCCGGAGGCGGCGGCATGGGCAACATGGGCGCCATGATGAAGCAGGCCCAGAAGATGCAGGCCGAGCTGGCGAAGGCCCAGGACGAGATCAAGGACATGGAGTACGAGGCCACGGCCGGCGGCGGCATGGTGAAGGTGGTGGCCACCGGCGACATGGCCATCAAGAGCATCGTCATCGACCCCGAGGCCGTGGACCCCGAGGACGTGGACATGCTCCAGGACATGGTGCTGGCGGCGGTGAACGAGGCCCTGCGCGGCATGTCCGACGTGAGCGCCCAGCGCCTGAACTCCGTGACCGGCGGCATGAACATCCCCGGCCTGATGTAGGCGCGGTCGGCAGCCATGTACGCAGCGCCGTCCATCCAGAAGCTCCTCGACGAGCTTGAGCGTCTGCCCGGCATCGGCCCGAAGTCGGCGCAGCGCATCGCCTACTGGATACTCAACACCGACAAGGCCACGGCGCTGCGCCTGTCCGAGGCCATCGCCGAAGTGAAGGACCAGGTCCACTTCTGCCGGCAGTGCTTCAACTACGCCGAGGACGACCTGTGCGAGATCTGCCGGTCGTCCCGGCGCGACGCGAGCATCATCTGCGTGGTCAGCGAGCCCCGCGACATCCCGCCCATCGAGCGCACGGCCGTGTTCTCGGGCGTGTACCACGTGCTGGGCGGCGCCCTGTCGCCCATGGAGGGCATCGGCCCGGACAACCTGCGCATCGCCGAGCTCATGAAGCGCCTGGCGTCGGGCGAGGTGCAGGAAGTGGTGCTGGCCACGAACCCGAACGTGGAGGGCGAGACGACGGCGGCCTACCTGGCGCGCCTCATCAAGCCGCTCGGGGTGAGCGTGACGCGTCCCGCCAGCGGCCTGCCGGTGGGCGGCGACCTGGAGTTCGCCGACGAGGTGACGCTCGGCCGCGCCATCGAGGCGCGCCGCCCGCTGTAGCTCGGACGCGCGACCGAGTTTCCGAGCGACCGAGCGGGGGTTTTCTGCTCGGGGCATGAGGAAGGCCAGGGCGCGCGTCGTCGAATCGAACGGGATGGACGCGCCGAGTCCGAACAGGCAAGAGGCCGCCACGCTCTCGCGCGGCGGCCTCTTCGCACCCAAGAAAAGACGAAGGGTTCTGCCCCCTCCAAAAAACAGAACCCCTATCTTTACCGAAGCAACAAAGCCTCTGTAAATGCAGAACTCAGTATACCACCCTCCTTCACAAAATAACAACACTTTTTTTCGGCGAAAGAACGTCCCGTGGTCGGAGGCGCGCGAAGGTCCCGGGCAATGGCCCGGTAACCGTGTCGTTGCGGCCTTGCAACGAAAAGGGCGACGGCTGCCCGGTTCGTGGCATGCTGGATGCGATGACGGCTGCGCGCATGGTTCTGCCGAGGTAGCGCGAAAGGGATCCTCCTCTGCCTGCGGGGGCTCGCCCGTCGCACCTGCAGCCAACAAGCTCCGACCCGAAGGAAGCGAAGCCATGGAACGTTCCCGCACCAGCCTGCTCGCCCCGCTCCTCGTCATGCTGGCGCTCGCCGTGGCGGCATGCTGCGTCGCGCTCGTTCCGTGCTCCGCCTTCGCCGCCGTGCCGACGAAGGTGCTCGGCAACGGCGTTGACCTGGTAGCCCATCCTGGGCAACCCGGCGATCCCCTGTACTACGACGGTGCGGGCACGCTCTACCTGACGGGCGCGACGATCGACCGGACCACGTCCGTCACCACGCCCGACGGCGACGAGGTGGCCTGCGCCCTGTACGCCGACGACGATCTGAACGTGGTGCTGGCAGGCGCGAGCACGCTGGCGTTCCACGACTCGCAGGACTCGCCGGACGATCCCACCACCGGCCTCTACGTCCAGGGTGCGGCCACGCTCTCGGGTGGCGGCTCTCTGCGTGCCGACAACGGCTACCGCGTGTTCAAAGGCATCGTTGCGAGTCGGGGCATCGAGGCGTCGGGCGTCATGCTTGTGCTCGATTGCGTGGCGAACTGCCTGGTGGTGGACGACGAGGGGGGAGATGTCGTGCTCTCCGGCTGCACCGTGGCTCTCGATTGCAGCTACGAGGCCAAGGACTCGCCCTTCGGCGCGAACGCCATTCTCGTGACGGAGGGAACGTGCAACGTCGATGGCTGCGACCTCGCCGTCGTGGCGAACGGGCGGCTGGGCAACGCCATGCGCGCGAACGAAGGGCTCGCCCTCTCGTCCTCTCGGGTGGAGGCGCAGGGGCAGGTGGGGGCGCTGTACTCGGAGGGCCCGGTGCGACTTGCGGATGTGACGGGCTCGCTGAGCGGCCTCGTGCAGGGCGGGATCTACGCTGCGCAGGACCTCTCGTTCACAGGGGCATGCGCGTTGGAGGTGTCGAACCTGCTGGAGGGCCCGGGGGAGACGTCGGCGGCCATCCAGGCGGCGCGTCATCTGTCTTTCGACCTGGCGCCCGGCGGCTTCGTCACCGCTCGCGGGTCGGCAGAGGGCTACACGAACGACTTCGAGCACGTGCCCGCCATCATGTCGTACGGCCTGGACGGCCCCTCGTTCACGCTCGCCGCGAGCAACGTTGTGACGGAGCCGGCTGGCGGGAAGGTCGTCTCCGCCACGTTCGATCCGTTCGAAGCCTTCTTCACCACGGCGGCGGACGGGTCGTTCGCCCGCACCGTCACCATCGCCTACCGGGCGAAGCCCGTGCCCACGCCCGTGGACTACGCGGTGCCCGCCGTACGCAAGGCCCTCGCCGGCGACGAGCCCGCCGCAACGCCCGTGTTCACGTTCGCCCTTGAGGCTGCAGCCTCCGGCCAGCCCCTGCCGGACACGATACGTGCCAGCGTGCGCGGTGCGGGCGTGGCCTCCTTCGGCACCATTACGTTCTCGCAGGCCGGCGTCTACCGCTATACCATTGCCGAGGTGCAGGACGTGCAGCGCGGGTGGACGTACAGCACCGCGGTGTACGAGCTGTCCGTGACCGTGGAGGAGACTGACGAGGGGCCGCTAAGGGCCGTGGGCGCGCTCACGCTCCGAGGGCAGCCCGTCTCCGAGCCCCTGTTCCAGAACGCCTACCGCAAGCCCGGCGTGCTTGCCGACACCGGCGACCCGTTGGCGGGCGCGTCGGTTGGAGCGGCGGCAGCGGCGGCGGCGATAGCGTTTGCAGCGAGTCGTATCGCGGAAAAGGGCGCCGAAAGGAGATAGGGGAATGCCGGGACGGGCGCTGCGCCATGCTATACTTATGCGCCGAAAGGACGGGTGCATGAACATGGTGAACATCCCCAGCCCGGCCCTCGCTATCGTGGGCCGCCATAACTCGGGCAAGACGACGCTTATCGAGCAGCTCATAGCCGAGCTGGTCGCGCGCGGTTACGACGTGGGCAGCGTGAAGCACCACAGCCACGTGGGCTTCGACATCGACTATCCCGGTAAGGACTCGTACCGCCACCGCGCCGCCGGGGCGAGCGAGACGGTGATCGCCGCGCCGGGGCAGATGGCGCGCATCAAGACGGTGGAGGGCGAGATGGAGTGCTCCGACATCGTGCGCAGCATGCACGGGCACGACATCGTCATCGTGGAAGGCTACCGCAAGAGCGGGCTGCCCACCGTGGAGATCATGCGCTCGGGCAACGAGGCGGACGCGCGGGTGGCCGACGTGTTTGCGGAAGGAGCCCGTCGCGGCTGGCCGCTGGGCACCGACTTCACCCAGTTCTCGCGCGGCACCGTGCCGCCCGCGGACGACGAGGACGCGCGCGAGGCGCTGCGCCGCGTCATGGAGGGCGACGACGTGCCGGCCGACGCTTCGGCGGTGAGCGCCCACTTCAAGACGCAGCACCCCGACCACGTGGACATCTCCAACAAGCTGCCCACGTCGGACACGGTGGCCGTGGTCACCGACATCGCCGAGGCCGTGCATGCCGCCAAACTGTACAACGTGCCGTCGTTCGACCTGTGCGACGTGGCCAGCCTCGCCGACTTCGTGGAGGAGCACTACGTGCGCCCGCGTGTGACCGTGGTCATCCAGGCGGGCGGCGAGAGCCGGCGCATGGGGCGCAGCAAGGCCACCGTGCCCTTCGCGGGGCGCCCGCTCATCTGCCGCCTCGTGGAGCGTTTGGCGCCGGTGTCCGACGACCTGGTCATCACCACGAACGAGCCGGACAACCTGGCGTTCCTGCACGCAGAGTTCCCGCAGTACCGCATCCAGCTCGTGTGCGACGCGTTCGACTACCGCGGCGCGCTGCCCGGCCTCTACACGGCCATGCAGGCCGCCCGCAACCCCTACGTGGCCGTGGTGGCGTGCGACATGGTGTTCGCCTCGGGGTCGCTCGTGGTGGCCGAGGCTCTGGCCATGAACGAGTCGGGCGCCGACGTGGTGGTGCCCGTGAACAAGCACGGCTACGAGCCGTTCCACGCCCTGTACCGCCGCATGGCCTGCCTGCCCGCCGTGCGCCGCGCGCTCGACCGGGGCGAGAAGCGCGCCCAGGCGTTCTTCGACGACGTGAAGGTGCTCGAGTTCCCGCAGAGCAAGGTGTTGGAGGCGGAGCCCATGGGCGGCTGCTTCATCAACGCGAACACGCCCGACGAGCTGCACGCGCTCGAGGAGTCGTTCCTGGAAGGATAGGCATGCCCAACCTCATCGACATCGTGGAAGTTGCCGAGGCCCTGGAGAGCAAGGCCGTGTTCTTGGCGCCCGACCGCTGCACGGTGGTGCGCAACCGCCATTCCTCGTGCCGGAAGTGCACCGACGCGTGCCCGACGGATGCCGTGGGTGCGAAGGACAACGTGCTCGCCCTCGACAACGAACGGTGCGTGGCGTGCGGAGCCTGCACGACCGTGTGCCCCGCCGAGGCGCTCATCCCGCTCGCACCCCTCGACGAGGACCTGGCCGCAGCGGTGGCCGACGCCGTGGTGGCCTCGGGCGGGCGCGCCGTGTTCGCGTGCGCCCGCATCGCCTCGAAGCGCAAGGGCGACCCGACGAAGTTCGCCGAGGTGCCGTGCCTTGCGCGCATGGAGGAGAGCGTGCTGTTGGAGCTGGCGGCCCGCGGCGTGGAGGACATCCTGCTGGTGGACGGCACCTGCGCGACCTGCAAGTTCCGTGCCTGCGTGCCGGGCATCGACGCCACGGTGGCCTCGGCGAACCAGCTGCTTGCCGCCCAGGGGTCGGGCATCTGCGTGGAGCGCGCCTCGGCGTTTCCGGACGACGTGCTGCTGGAGGACGCGCGCAGCCTGCTGGGCGCCTCGCGCCGCGGCTTCTTCTCGCAGGCCAAGGGCACGGCGCTGGACGCGGCCGGAAAGACGGTGGAGGTTGCCTTCAAGAAGACCGGCATGGCGAACGCGCCGTCGCTGCGCGATAGGCTGCGCATGTCCGATGCGGGCACGTTGCCCCAGTTCAATCCTGTACGGCGCATGCACGTGCTGGATGCCATGGACAGCCTGGGCCCGTCGGTGGTGCCCGAGATAGACACGCGCCTGTTCGGCAGCGTGCACGTGGACGGCGAGGCGTGCTCGTCGTGCGGCATGTGCGCGGTGTTCTGCCCCACCGGCGCGCTCAAGAAGAGCGACCTCGTGCCCGAGGAAGGGGAGGGCAGCTTCCTGGAGTTCTCGGCAGCCGACTGCGTGCAGTGCAACCTGTGCGCCGACGCCTGCCTGAAGGGTTGCCTGACCGTGAGCCCCATCGTGTCGACCGACGAGCTGTTCGACTTCGAGCCGCGGCTGATCCACCTGCCGAATCCGCCTGCGCGCCCGGGCATCCTGTCGAGCTTGAAGCGGTAAGCCGCGCAGGGTCGCCGACGGAGAATTCGTGCCTTTCATGAACTGTACCTTCTCTTTGTACAGAACATACTGTATAAGTTAGGTGAACAGTTAAGCAAACCTTCGGCGCAGGCGCCGAGTGCGAATGAAGGCGGGCGGGTCTACATGAACAGCGATTTCATCGTGGCGGTACATGCGCTGGTGTTCCTGAACCACAAGAAGAGCGTCGTGTCGAGCGAGGCCTTGGCGGAGAACGTGTGCACGAACGCCGCCCGGGTTCGCAAGGTCATGGCGCCGCTCAAGCGGGCAGGGCTCGTGGAGACGCGAGAGGGCAACGAGGGAGGCTACCGGTTCGCGGCCGACCCGGCCGGAACCGATCTGGCGTCCATCGCCGAGGCCCTGGGCGTGCGCTTCGTCGAGGCGCGCTGGCATAGCGGCGATGCCGACAAGGAGTGCCTCGTGGCTTCCGGCATGGGCGGCATCATGGATGACGTCTTCGCCGACTTGGACGAGTGCTGCCGTGAGCGCCTGAAACGAGTGACGGTGGCGTCTATCGACGGCCGCATCTTCGGCGGGGCGTCTGCGGCAAAGTCCGCGTAGGGTCGCCCCCCCCCTTTTTTTTTCGCGTTCGGCTTCGTGCCGACGACGACCGATGAGGAGCAATCATGGGTTTCTCGCTTGAAACGAGCGTTCCGGCGCTCACCGTGTTCATCCAGGGCCTGTTGAGCTTCTTCTCGCCCTGCGTGCTACCGCTCATCCCGCTGTACGTGGGCTACCTCGCCGGCGGCGCGGCAAAGGAGGGCGACGACGGCACCATCGAGTACCCGCGCAAGAAGGTGCTGGTGAACACGCTGTTCTTCGTCGTCGGCGTCAGCTTCGCCTTCTTCCTGCTGGGCTTCGGGTTCACGGCGCTCGGCCAGTTCTTCACGGGCAACCAGCGCGTGTTCTCGGTGGTTGCGGGCATCGTCATGGCGGCGTTCGGCTTGTACATGCTGGGCGCCTTCGGCAAGACGCGCGTCATCGAGACGGAGCACCGCCTGCCGTTCAACTTGGGGCGCTTCGCCATGAACCCGCTGGTGGCGCTCGTGCTGGGCTTCACGTTCAGCTTCGCGTGGACGCCGTGCGTGGGCCCGGTGCTGGCCAGCGTGCTGCTCATGGCGTCGTCCAGCGCGTCGGCTGCGACGGGCTTCGCGCTCGTGGGCGTGTACACGGTCGGGTTCGTGCTGCCGTTCTTGGCGGTGGGCCTGTTCACGGGCGAGGTGCTGCGGTTCTTCCGCACGCACGGCAACGTGGTGAAGTACACGGTGAAAGTGGGCGGCGCGCTGCTCATCGTCATGGGCGTGATGACCGTGACCGGGTGGATGAACGGCGTGACCAGCTACCTGTCGAGCTTCGGCGCCGCGCCGGCGGCCCAGGAGCAGCCGGCCGACCAGGGCGCGGCCGACGCCGAGAACGGCGGCGGCCCCGATGGGGGCGGCCCCTCCGATGGCGCTTCCGGGTCGGACAGGCCGTCCGGGGGCGGTTCGGCCGACGCGGGCGCGGCCTCCAAGGACGGCATGAGGATGGCCCCGAACGCCGACCTCGTGCTGGTCGACCAGGACGGGACGGAGCACCGGCTGTCCGACTACCGCGGCAAGACAGTGTTCCTGAATTTCTTCGCCACCTGGTGCGGGCCGTGCCAGCGCGAGATACCCGACATCGAGGCGCTGTACCGCGACCGCGGCGAGAACGCGAGTGAGGTGGTGGTGCTGGGCGTGGCGAACCCCAAGACGTCCGAGCATCCGCAGAACAGCGACGTGGGCGTGGACGAGGTCGAGGCGTTCATCGACGAGTACGGCATCACGTATCCCGTGCTCATGGACACCACGGGGCAGCTGTTCTCGTCGTTCGGCGTGAGCTCGTTCCCCACCACGTTCATGATCGACAAGGACGGCTACGTGTTCGGCTACGCGGCAGGAATGCTCACCGCCGACGTCATGGACAATATCGTCGACCAGACCATTTCCGGCGTGCGGAAGTAGCGTTCGCGCGCCGCCCGCCGGGTTGGCGCGACGCATTCCCGCGCATTCCCATTCTCGGGCTCTTCCCCTTCCCGGGAGCTGTGCTATACTGCCTGCAACGCTTTAGCGCAGTAAAGTAGAAAAGCGGTCGAGGGGCGCGCAGCCAGGGGAGGCGTGCGTCGGGCCGCAGGGACATGGGAGGAACGACCTATGAAGAAGAAACTCAAGGGCATCGTCGTTGCCGCGGCGACGCTTGCACTGGCTGCCGTCATGCTGGCCGGCTGTTCGGGCGGCGGCGACGCGCAGAAGAGCGACGAGGGCAACGCGGGCGACGCCCCGTTCACGCTCACGGTGGGCTTCGACCAGAGCTACCCGCCCTACGGCTACGTGGGCGATGACGGCCAGTTCACCGGTTTCGATCTGGACCTGGCGAAGGCCGTGTGCGAGAAGATGGGCTGGGAGCTGAAGCTGGAGCCTATCGATTGGGATGCGAAGGACGCGCTGCTGGGCAGCGGCTCCATCAACTGCATCTGGAACGGCTTCACCATGGAGGGTCGCGAGGACGGCTACACGTTCTCCGAGCCGTACATGCTGAACGAGCAGGTGGTGGTTGCGAAGGCCGACAGCGGCATCAAGACGCTCGAAGACCTGAACGGCAAGGTGGTCATGACGCAGGTTGACTCCGCGGCGCTCGACGTGCTGGAGAACGAGGAAGAGGGCGGCCAGGCCGCGCTCGCCGCTACGTTCAAGGAGCTGCAGACCATCGGCGACTACAACAACGCGTTCATGCAGCTCGAATCCGGCATGGTGGACGCCGTGGCGTGCGACCTGTCCATCGCGGCGTTCCAGATGGCTGCCAAGTCCGGCGCCTACGTGCAGATGGACGAGCCGCTGTCCACCGAGCACTACGCCGTGGGCTTCAAGAAGGGCGACTCCGACCTGGCCAAGCAGGTTACCGATGCTCTCAAGGCTCTCGACGAGGATGGCACCGTCAAGCAGCTGTGCGAGAAGTACGCCGACCAGGGCATCACCTACGACAACTGGGTTCTGTAGCGTTTCGGCGGCCCGCCGGCCGCCGAAACTGCTCGACGCTGCGAAGCGCTGACGCACCCCGCCTTGCCCCTTTTTCGCTTGCCCTCACGTGCACAAGCACGCTCGGCCGCGAAACGGGGCAATCCGGGGCACGTCAGCGCTTCTCGCTGACTTTGATGGACCTGTGATGATTGAGAAAGGCCGGACATGGAATTCGCAACCATGTTGGAACTGCTGGGATCGGGGCTGGTGTTCACGATCCAGATATTCCTGACCACGCTCGTGGGAGCGCTGCCCCTCGGCATCGTGGTGGCGTTCTGCCGTATGAGCAGGTTCAAGCCGCTTGCGCTCGTCACCCGCTTCTACATCTCGGTCATGCGCGGCACGCCGCTCATGCTGCAGCTCATGGCGCTCATGTTCGGGCCGTACTACCTTTTCGGCATGCAGATGGGCAACGACTGGAAGTACATCGCTTGCAGCGTGGGCTTCATCGTGAACTATGCGGCCTATTTCGGCGAGATCTACCGCGGCGGCATCCAGTCCATCCCGCGCGGGCAGTACGAGGCGGCCGAGGTGCTGGGCTACTCGAAGTTCCAGACGTTCATGAAGATCGTGCTTCCCCAGGTGGTCAAGCGTATCCTGCCTGCCATGAGCAACGAGATCATCACGCTGGTGAAGGATACGTCGCTCGCGTTCGTGCTCGGCATCATGGAGATGTTCAGCCAGGCGAAGGCCATCGCCGCCTCGCAGGTGAGCATGCTTCCCTACGTGATTGCCGGCGTGATCTACTGGGTGTTCAACTTCGTTGTGGAGATCGTGCTCACGCGCATCGAGAAGAAGCTGAACTACTACCATGACTGATGGTCCCGCCGCTCTGACGAACAGCGGAACGGCCGACGCTGCGGAAGCCCTCGCTGACTTTGGCGGACCTGGAAGGAGCTGGAAGTTGTGACAAGCGAACAGCCGCTCGTGCTCTTGGAGCACGCGAGGAAGAGCTTCGGCGGCACGCCGGTGCTGAAGGATATCTCGCTCTCGGTGCGCCGGGGCGAGGTCGTGGCCGTGATCGGGCCGTCGGGCGGCGGCAAGTCCACGCTTCTGCGCTGCTGCACGCTGCTGGAGACGCTGGACGGCGGGCGCCTGGCCTACGGCGACCTGGTGGTGGCCGAGGAGGACGCGGACGGCCGCGCCGTCTACGCGGGCAAGGCCGCGCTCAAGGAGGCCAAGACGCGCTTCGGCCTGGTGTTCCAGAACTTCAACCTGTTCCCGCACTACACGGTGCTGAAGAACGTGACCGACGCGCCGCTGCACGTGCAGCGGCGCCCGAAAGACGAGGTCATGGAGCATGCGCGCGCCCTGCTGGCGAAGATGGGGCTGGCGGGCACGGAGAACAAGGTGCCCTGCGAGCTGTCGGGCGGCATGCAGCAGCGCGTGGCCATCGCCCGCGCGCTCGCGCTCGACCCCGACGTCCTGTTCTTCGACGAGCCCACGAGCGCGCTCGACCCGGAGCTCACCAAGGACGTGCTGAAGGTCATCCGCGATTTGGCCGCCGAGCGCATGACCATGGTGATCGTGACGCACGAGATGAGCTTCGCGCGCGACGTAGCCGACCACATCGTGTTCATGGACGGCGGCGTGATAGTGGAGGAGGGTCCCGCCGAGCAGGTCATCAACAGCCCTCGGCACCAGCGCACCCGTGCGTTCCTGGCGAAGTACGAAGGGGAGTAGGGGCTCTCTCGCCCCGTGGCGCGACGGCGGCTTCGAGGTTCGAGCGTCGGGAGATGAGGCTCCCCGCTTATTGCCTATGATTGAAAGGGTCATGGGCAGAAACGGGGAGTATTCTCAAGATTTCGGACGGGAATCGGGGAAGCGCGCGTTCAGCGTCTGCATAACACCTGATGATAAACTTGGCGGATCGATCATCTACGCATCAGGATAAAGAAAACTCGGGCTTTTTGTCCACAGCGCGAAACGAGGGCAGAGTAGAGGCGATTGGGCACCGGCGGAGCGGCGCGCTGCCGATTCACGGGCGCGCCCTTCGCCGCATTGCGGGATGCCGCGCTATACTGGTGGCGTAACCTATCCGGAAAGCGGGGAGAGACGATGGCTATCGACAGGGTGAAGGCGTATTTGCGCGAGCGGGGCATGGAGGCACGCGTGCTCGAGTTCGAGACGTCGAGCGCCACCGTCGAGCTGGCCGCGCAGGCCGTGGGGTGCGAGCCGGCGCGCATCGCGAAGACGCTGTCGTTCCATGTGGGCGACCGCGTCGCGCTCGTGGTGGCCGCGGGCGACGCGCGCATCGACAACCCCAAGTACAAGGCGCAGTTCGGGTGCAAGGCGAAGATGCTCGCCGCCGACGAGGCCGAGCCGCTCATCGGCCACGGCGTGGGCGGGGTGTGCCCGTTCGCGGTGAACGAGGGCGTGGACGTGTTCTTGGATGAGTCGCTGCGCCGCTTCGACACGGTGTACCCGGCGGCCGGCAGCGCGGCGAGCGCCGTGCGCCTCTCGCCCGACGAGCTCGAGCGCTGCGCCGAGCCCTGCACGTGGGTCGACGTGTGCAAGCTGCCATGACGGGACAGGACGGTGCCGCGCGTGCCGACGAGCGGCATGCGGAAGGCGCCGCCGGGAGATCTGCGCCCCGTGCGGCCGGCCTGCTTCCTGCGGCCCGCTTCGGCGCGGACGGGGCGCCCGTGACGTTCTACGTGGTGCGCCACGGCCAGACGTTGTTCAATGTCATGGGCAAGGTGCAGGGTTGGTGCGACACGCCGCTCACGGACGAGGGCGTGCGCGCCGCCGAGGCACTCGGCCGCGGTCTGGCCGGCGTCGACTTCACCGCCGCGTTCTCCAGCGACAGCGGGCGGGCCGTGCAGACGCTCGATGCGCTGCTGGGCGCGCGGGCCGCGCAGCGCGGCGAGTCGTACGCACCGCCCGAGACCTTCCCGCCCACCTGCGTCCCGAACGGCCCCTCGTCGGCCATCGAGTACGGCGCGCTGCATCCCCTGCTCTGCGTCGAGACGCCGTTTCCCCTGGCACACGATCCGCGCCTGCGCGAGTGGTGCTACGGCGACCTGGAGGGAGAGCCGGGCGAGCAGCTGCGGGCGGCGCTTGCCGGCGGGTTCGGCGCGGAATTGAGCTTCGAGGAGCATAACCGCCGCCTGCCCGAGGTGGCCGACGTACTCGCGCGCGCCGACACGTCGGGGCGCGCCGAGCGCTTCGACGCCATCGAGCGCCGCCTGTCCGGCTTCTTCGCCGAGGCCGGCGAGGCCGTGCGCTTGGCCGGCGGCGGCAACGCGCTCGTGGTCACGCACTCGTTCGTGGTGCGCACGCTGGTGTACCTGCTGGATCCTGCCCGCGTGAACGACCCGGCGAAGATCCCCAACGCCAGCGTCACGCGCATCGGCTACGACGGCCATGCGTTCTCCCTGGCCGAGATAGGCTCCACGGACTGGCAGCGGTGAGGCAGGGGGACGGGGATGACGTCTCATTCGCTCGCGAATGAGACGTCATCCCCGTCCCCCTGCCTCACCCCGTGCCCCTTACAGCTTGGCCTCCACCATGTCGATCAATTCCTGCTGCGAATGCACGTCCAGCTTCTTGTAGATATGGTAGGTGTGGGTCTTTATGGTGTGCGGCGATATGACCAGCTCTTCCGCAATATAGTGCTGGTTTCGCCCGCGCGCCAGCATCGTGTGGATCCGCGTCTCCTGGTTGGTCAGCTCGTACGCCTCCGCAATCTCGGCGCACGCTGCCTTCCACTTGTCCAAAAACGCGTCCGCCTGCGGCTCGCCGGACTCCTCCTTGCGGCTTTTCACGAGGTCCCACACCAGCAGCATGACCAGGGCGATCACGATGATGATAGAGAAGATGGCGTACCCGGTGTCGAACCCCGCCTTTCCCAGCCCGGCGTACAGCAGCGCCCCGACCGACCACCCGATGAAGATACCCGCGAAATTGCCGATGGTGGGAGGCGCGTACGACGCGTACACGGGCAGCTGGCGGTCGCTTATCTCGTCGGCCAAATCGCCCCAGGTAATGGCATCGTAGCAGGTGAACCCGAAGATGATCAGCGCCAGGAAGAAGACCTTCAGCATCTCCGGCACGTAGGGAAACGGCAGCACCGCCAGGGCGATGAGCGGAAGCAGGAGCATGCGGTACAGGTCGGAGTCGGCCTCCACCTTCTTCGACAGCACGTACACCGCGAACGCCAAAGACGATACGGCGATCGAGGCGGCAATCACCACCACCAGCCCGTTCCCCACGGCAAGGCTGAGCACGGTATAGGAGGTCACGCCGAATACGAGCGTGTACAGGAGGGTGCGCGGCAACGTGGGGACGAACTCCCGGAACCGATCGAGTACCGCCTCGAGGTAGGCTCGGTAGGACGCGGCATCTTCGAGCCGTTTAGGGCCGATGCCCTTGCCCGCCAAGTGCGAGCACGCGACGGAGACGGCAGGGAAGGAGGCTATCATGACGATGCCCACGACGGGGTCCATGAACAGCGGCAGAACATACAAAAGCGAGGCCAGCAGGAATGCGAGCGCAATGCTGCGCATGAGCTTGGCGCGCCGCAGCCATACGAAGAAGGGACCGGTCTTCAGATAGACGAACGAGGACGCAAGCCCCCCGAGGGCGAAGAGCACGCCTGCCTGCAGGAAACCGAGCTCGCTTCCCATCTGCCCCAGAAATGCCGGAACCTCCGCCAAAATCGACAGCAGGGCGACGCCGATTCCGAACCAAAGGCGGTCGACCACGTGCTGCAGGTACCAGCCGGCCAAAGCGAAGACGACCATGCTGAGCGCAGAGGCACCCGCAACGATCACGCAGAGCAGAAGGTAGGCGCTGAAATCCGCCGTGGCGAACGGGTTCAGCACGTTCGCGTGGAATATCGAGAAGATCCAGGCCCAGTAGGCGGCCAGCGCGACGATGCCCAAGATCACGCGTCTCGAGCTGTTGCCGATGAGCAGGTCGCGGGCGTCGCCCTCGGCCGGCGCGGCGCTCTTGGTAGCGGGGAGCAGTTGCCTCTCTTGAGCAGTCAACGGTCTTCTCCTGTGGTCTCGGCTAAACCTCGTCATGCTGCGCAGTGCGGCGAAGGCTGCCCAAGCCTCCTTTCACCCCCGGCGGTTCGGGGAATACGAAGCCGCAGATTTCGCAGGTCTTCGCACCGCTCCTGCTCATGCCCAGGCAAACAGGGCACAACCCCTGGCGGTAAGGGGGATGGCATTTCCCGCAGTTACGGCACGGAAAGCAATGTTCCCTCACAACGGTACCCCATCTCGAATCCTCGAGGTGGGCGCCGGCCGAAACCGACGCCCACCGTTTTAACGTGCGTATGCGGCCTGTCGCTATTCGCGCGTGCTGCGGATGCTCTTATTGTAGATGCGGCGGAACACGAGAAGGCAGATCGCGCATGCCGCAAGGGACAGCGCGCCCATGGTCATAGCCGCCGCTCCGTAGCCGGCGCTGTCGAGGATCATGCCGACGATCGCGGGTACCGCCAGCGTGCCGCCGTTCTGTCCAAGCACCACGACGGCGGTTGCGGCGCCCACCGTCTTCGGCGAGCGCGCGACTTCGGGGGCCATTGCGAAGAAGACGGTCGGGGCCGCCCCGAGGAAGCACCCGAGGACGAAGGCGATGACGTACGTTCCCACCACGCCGATGTCCAGGTTGAACCACAGGAAGAGGCCGATTGCGCACACCAGCATGTCAACGAACAGCAGCAGGCCCTTGTCCTTCGTCCGTGCGAGGACCAGGCCCATGGCCGTGCCGCCGACCAGCATGCCGGCGGCCGCGATGGTCGCGCACAGGTTCGCCGCGCCCTCGGTCCAGCCGTTCTCGACGCTCAGGAACGGGATGGTGAAGGAGTTGAACGCGTCGGTCGAACCGCCGACGAGGAAGAACATGACGGCGCTTAGGAGGGACAGCGGTGCAAGGTAGCCCCACAGGACCCCGTGCTTCTCGGGATCTTCCTTGACGCCGGCAGACTCCTCCAGATCCTTGCGCTCGGATTCGGCGGGGGCCTTCACGCATACGACCACCAGCAGGAATGCCAGCACGGCGCCGATGAGGCCGAACACCCACATGCCGGTCCAGTTGCCGTTCTCCATGATGGGGGTGGCGGAAAGCGTTACGATCATCATGGCGAAGCCGACGTTCGCGCCCCACACGCCGTTGGCGAGGCCGCGCTTCTTCGGCTCGTACCACATGGCGATGATGCCCGGCCCGGCGGTCATGGCCGCTCCGTACCCGCAGCCCTCGAGCGCACGGGTTACGAGAATTCCCAAGTCGCTGGTCCAGAACAGGCCTGCGACGTTGCCCACGATGGAGACGAGCAGGGCGATGCTCACCACCTTGCGCGCGCCGAAGCGGTCCATGAGCGCGCCGCCGAACAGCGCCATGACCACGGCCGCGATGGAGAACATCGTCATCATGAGGCCCTGGGTGGTGTAGGAGATGCCGAGCACCTCCATCATGTTGGGTGCGGCGGGCGGCACCTTGCCGTACTCGAACGCGATGAGCACGCTGGCTATGATGATGGCCCATACGGGAATCCATGCCCGGTTTTTCTTACTCATTGTGTCCCCTTTCTTGATGGTGCCGGCGCCTCGCGGTCGTTTCCCCTCGTGTCGGGCGCCGGCACGAGCATCGTTGGTTTAGTTCTCCGCCTCGCAGGAGAACAGGGTCTGCTTCGGCTTGCGGGCAAGCTCCTTTGCCAAGTCCTCGAGGTCCCCGTACTTCAGAACCTGCGCCTGGCAATGCTTCACGCAGGTGGGCTCATGCCCCTTCGCAACGCGGCCGGCGCACAGGTCGCACTGGTCGGTGGGCGCGGGCAGATAGCTGTACTGCCACGTCTTCGGGGCGTATTCCCACGGGCCCACCTCGTGCACCTTGATGCCCCACTGGTCGCTCGGGTAGCCATGCTCAAGCTGGCAGGCCACCTCGCAGGTGTGGCAGCCCGAGCACCACTCGTAATCGACGAGCAATCCTTTTGCTCCCATTGCCTATTCTCCTTCCCCTGCCGGATACATCTTGCAGATGGTGTTCTTGTAGTTCGCGCCGAAGCCGGAGGTGCCGCAGTCGTAGGGCAGGAGGTTCTCCACGGTGAGGTCCCACAGGTCGTAGAGCCCCTCGTCCAGCTCGCAGGGCGCCTCCGGGCGCCACCAGGCGTGGTCGGTGCTCACGGTGCGCTCGTTCACGATGGGGGTCTCGCAGACCTGGCGCTTGCAGCGTCCGTGCTGGTTCTCCAGCCACACCCAGTCCCCGTCTTTCACGCCGTGCCGCGCAGCCGTGTTCGGGTTGACGTACACGAGCGGCTCGGGATGAAGGGCGCGCAGGCGCGGTATCTGGCGGTGCTCCGAGTGGAACATGCTCCAAACGCGGGCGCCCGTGGTGAGCACGAGCGGGTATTCCTCGGCGAGCTCCGGTGTCGACCGGGGGCTGGGAACGGGCTCCTCGTACGAGGGGAGCGGGTCGAGGCCCAGGGAGTTGTACAGGGTGCTCCACAGCTCGATGCGCCCGGTTGCGGTCTGGAAACCGGGGTTGCCGTCGGTGCGCAGCAGGCCCTTCTCGTGCATGCGGTAGTCGAACGGCGGGTAGCCGGGTGCCAGCTCCTGCATCTCCTCGAAGGAATGCCCCGTCTCCTCCAGGATATCGGAGTACATATCCTCCACGGTTTCCCATGGCCAGGCTTCAGGCGAGATGCGCTTGCCGATGTCCAGGGTGATCTGCATGTCGGACCTCGACTCGCCCAGGGGCTCTATGGCCTTGTTGATGGTCTCGGCGCGCTGCGCCCCATCGCCGATGCGCAGGCCGTTGCGCTCCGCGTACGTGCAGGCGGGCAGAAAGTAGTCGGCCAGCGCCATGGCCGTCGGCGTCATGAACAGGTCGACGCACACGATGGTGTCGATGTTCATATGCGCGGCGAGGGTGCGCTTCGCATCGACGCCGGTGCAGGCCAGCGGGTTGGTGGTCTGCATCCAGGCGACCTTGATGGGATAGGGTTCGCCCGTTTCCAGGCACCTGATGTAGTCGTCGGTCACGCATTCCTGGAAGCCCATCTTGATGAGCGGGTGGGCCTCCTGTCCGATGCGCTTCGCCTCCTGCTCCGGCGTGAGGAACTCGGAGCCCCAGCCGGCGGCGTAGTTGAGGATGCTCGCAGGCTGCTGCATCGTGCCGGGCTTGCCGATGTTGCCGGTAATCTCGAACAGGGAGAGCACGGCCTGCGCCGTGGGGATGGTTTCCTTGATCTGGTCGATGGCCACGCCCCACTGGAGGATGGCCCGCTCGGCCGCTCCGATGCGACGGGCTGCGGCGGCTATCTCCTCTGCCGGGATCTCCGTGATCTCGGCGACCTCGTCAAGCGGGTAGTCCCGCGCGCGTTCCGCCAGCTCCTCGAAGCCGTAGCACCACAGGTCCACGAACTCGCGGTCGTACAGGTTGTTCTCCACAAGGTAGTTCACCATGCCGAGGGCCAGCGCGCCGTCGGTGCCGGGACGGATCTGCAGGAAGAGCTCGGCCCGCGCGGCGAGCCAGGTGAGGCGAGGATCGACGACGATGGCCTTCGTGCCCCGCTTCATGCAGTCCACGACCCAGTGCCCGTACAGGCCGTCGGAATTCGAGACGACGGGATTGTTGCCCCATATGACGATGAGGTCGGGACGCTCCCACTGCGGGTTGTCGTAGCGGTCGGGGAACTGCTGCGCGTAGTCGCCGACCCAAAACGACCCCGAGGTGGAGAAGCAGCCGGCGACGCGGGGCGAATAGCACGACTGCCCCGACATCATGAACACGAAGTTGGGGCTGTTGAACCCCCAGCACAAACGCGTGATGTACTGCCCGATGTCACGGCCGGTGCCGGAGTAGAACGCCACGGATTCCGGGCCGTATTCCTCCTTGGCGGCAAGGATCTTCCCGGCGATCTCGTCGAGCGCCTCGTCCCAGCCTATTTGCTCCCACTGGTTCTTGCCGCGATTCTCGGGGTCGCGCTTCAGGGGATGCAGGATGCGGTCCGGGGAATAGACGACCTCGGGCAGGTCGAGACAGCGGACGCACAGGCGTCCCTGGTTGAAGGGGTTCTCCGGATCTCCCTCCACTTTGACGAGCTTGCCGTCGTCATCGGTGTACAGCAGGACCCCGCACCCCAGGTGGCATCCCGGTGCCGACCAGCCGCACCCCCTGGTCACGTGGAGCCCGTCTTCTTCGTAGCGATAAGGCTTCTTGTGCTCGACGGTGGTGTAGTCTTTTTTCTCTGCCATCACACTCCCTCTCCTTCCGTCTCCCCATGCCTGCGGCTTCGGGCTCGGCGCCCGCCCGAGGCGGGATGCGCCAGGCCGAAGCCTTCGGGCACACCATCCCACAGCGGCGCGTGGCGGAAAATCGGGTGCGGGGCGTAAAGAGGGGTTTCGAGAGGTGATTTATGTATGTCTGCCCTCCTCATACCATCGGTATGAGGAGGGCAGATGTTCTTGAACGTGCAGGTCAGATGCGTCTACTTGGCGAAGGGGCCGTGCCAGGCGAAGCGGCCGAGGTTCGCGGGCAACCCGTCGCGGGTGGGGCCGTGGTGGCGTCCGGGGGCGGGATGGAAACCCTTGCCGCGCGCCTGCCCGCGCTGCGGGTCCTGCGCCTGCCGAGCCTCTTGGCGGCCTTGGCGCGCTTGCGCTCCCTGCCCGTTTTGCTCGCGCCGCCCATCCGATGCTCCGTGGGCTGCGGACGAGCCGTGCTGGCGGAACATCGCGCACCCGAGCGTGGCCGCGCGCCAGCCGCGGCCTCCTCCGCAGGGATCCTGCGGGCGCGCCGTCTCGGGCCATGGCTCGGGCTCGTGGTCGGTTCCGGAATCGCCGCCGCGGTAGAAGCCGCGCTTGCCGTCGCGTCCGAGCGGGTGCTTGCGCTCGTAGCGCTTGCCGCCCTTTCCGGATGCGCCGCCTTCCCGCTGCTTCGCCTTCTTCTTGCCGTCGCTTCCATCGCGGCCGTCCTTGCCTTCGCCCTGCTCCTTGCACTTGCCGTTGCGTGTGCCGGAAGCCTCGGTTCCCTCGTGGTCAAGCGGGTGCTTCCGCTTGCCCATGAGCCATTCGCCGGCGGAGAGCTGCACGCCCATGGGCATGAAGCGCACGGAGACGGCCCCCACCTTGTTGTACCAGCCGGTCACGGCGCACAGCTCGCCGCGCATGAGCGCACGGTACACGCGGATGGCCGTCTCGTCGGCGTCCATGGAGAAGTACTTCCAAGCGGGCGCGTTCTGGATCCCGGCGTTCTTCGCGAAGTTCGTGCGCGTGGCGCCGGGGCAGGCGGTGGTCACGCTCACGCCCGTGCCGCGCAGCTCGCGGGCGAGCGCGGTGGAGAACGACAGCACGAACACCTTGGCGGCGCCGTAGAGCGCGTTGTAGGGGCAGGGGGTCTTCGCCATCATGGAGCTCATGTTGAGGATGCGGCCGTGGCCGCGTTCGAGCATGGGCTGCAGGAACACGCGCGTGAGCTCGGCCAGGCTCGTGACGCTCACCTGGATCATGGCGCGGATGTCCGCGACCGGCAGGTCCGAGAACTGGCCGGCGGGGCTGTACCCCGCGTCGTTCACGAGGATGTCGATATCCTTGCCCGCCTTGCATACGCGCTTGAAGATGGTGCGCGCGGAATCCGGGTCGGACAGGTCGCAGGCTACGGGCAGCACGTCGACGCCGAGGATGCGCAGCTCCTCGGCCTGCTTCTCGAGAGCCTCCTCGTCGCGGGCTACGGTTACGAGATCGTATCCGTCGCTGGCGAACAGCAGGCACAGGGATTCGCCGATGCCGCTCGTCGCGCCGGTTACCAAAGCGGTTTGGGACATAGTGGTGCTCCTTTCGATCGGGGCGGCGGGAGCCGCATGCCGCGGCCTGCCCGGCGTCCGGACGTTTGCCCTCGCATCATAAAAGCGCCCAGCCGGTCCGTTCCGGACGTCGGCTGGGCGTTGCGAAGGCGCGACGCGCGCGCCACCGCCGCGAAATGCTCGGTGCGCGGGTCAGGCTTGCGCGCCGGGCGCCTCTGCCTCGGCTGCGGAAGGGGACGCCTCGTCGAGGTGCCGCATGCCCTTCGCGCCCACGGCGAGCACGGTGATGGCAATCCAGCACGCCACCAGGCCGTAAGCGGCCGGCGCCTCGCCGAAGGCCGTCACAGCTGCCGAGGTGGCGAACACGGCCATGGGCGCCGCCACCACCACGAGCGAGTTCTGCGTGCCGAGCGCGCTGCCGCGGTCCTGCTCGGGGATGCGGTCGAGCATGAAGAACCCGAGGAGCGCCGAGGCGGGCCCGGCGCTCACGCCCAGGAGCACCGCGCCGAGCAGCATGACGGGGAAGTCGGGCAGCGTGCCGAGCACCGCCACGCCGGCCGCCATGCCGGCGAGCGAGAGCAGGTACCACGTGCGGCGCGCGAGGCGCGGGGCGAGGGCGGCGTAGCCGAGCGAGCTGGCCAAGAGGCCCAGCGACATGGCCGACAGCACGTAGCCCAGAAGCTCCGGCCGGCCGAGCTCGGTGAAGTGCACCGGCAGCACGAGCCCCTGGAACGATCCCATCACCATGATGATGCCGAAGGAGAGCAGCGTGGAGGCCGTGAGCACGCCGTCGGTGCGGAAGAGCACGCGCGCGCCGGTGCGCAGGGCGTCGAGCGCGGACGCCACGGCGCTGCGGCCCTCCGACGCACCTCCGTCCCGGCGCAGGCCCTCCACGCCCACCGAGCGCGGCACCGTGCAGGTGACGACGGCGGCTGCGAACGACAGCGCGGCCGTGAACCACAGCGACGTCACGCCGCCCACCGTGCCGATGAGGAACGCCGCGACGGCCGGCCCCACGATGGTGGTGAGCGAGTCGAGCGACTGGGTGAGTCCCATGAAACGCTGCAGGTCGGCCTTGTCGCGGGCCACCACGGCGGGCAGCAGGGCGTCGCGCGCCGTCATGCCGGGGATGTCGCCGATGGCTCCCAGCAGGCCGAGCGCCACGAACCAGCCGAAGTTGAGGCCCCACAGCATATCGACCACGGGGATGAGCGCGACGCTCGCCGCAGAGACGAGGTCGGACAGGATGGAGATGTCGCGACGGTTGAAGCGATCGAGGGCCGCGCCGCCCACGATACCGATGACCATCTGCGGCACGGCGCAGATGAGCGCGAGCGTGCCGGCGGCCAGCGCGTCGCCGGTGGTGGCCAGCAGGATGAGCGGCAGCGCCACCGCGGCGATGGAGTTGCCGAGGAGCGAGAGCGCGTTCGATGCCAAAAAGCGCGGCGCGATGCGGGTCGGGTGCGGGTTCGTGTGCATGGGAGGTTCCTTTCCGTTTCCGTCAGAAAGGAAGTAAAAACTACGACGTTGCGTCGGGGTCAAGCGAGCTGTGGTGGAATTATGAGGGAGGTCCGCGCTTGCGAGCGAACGAAGACTCGCCTACGGGGAACACCTTGAGGCTGTCGTTAGCGAATCGAAAGATCCCGTGCGGCTTCGCCATCTTCGCCCGTGGGATGACGCCCGCTCCCCCGATGACGATCGCCGAGGACGGCCCTTCGTCGAAAGCCCCTCTCCGAGTCACAGTAATCACCGCTGTGAAGCGTTTTGGCGGGTTTCAGTGCTCCCGCGCGTGCACTCGCGGCTTTCGCAAGAGCGTTTCCCCTGGTCGGGAAAGGCAAGGATGGGCAAACGCTCCTTGCGAGCTTCACCGCGGTGATTTCTGTGCATCCGAGACCCCGAAAACGCGAAGAACCGCGTCCGGCCGGAGTCCAATTGTGGGTAGGCGCCCTTTGCCGTTAAAGCGACCCTTTACAGTAAAGGGTCGCTTTTCAGCACGTGGGACCGTTGGCCTTCTTTGCGGGCGAGGATGCGGGATTTCATCTCCTCTTCCAGGCGATCTTCCGCATAGAGTTGAGCGGGGTTCAGACCCTTGCGCATAAGCTCGTCGACGAAGCGTTCCAGCTCGATGTCTTCCGGATTGGTCACGTCTTCCCAGTTGGCGGAATCGAGGCAGTCGATGAACGGGCCGATCATATCCAGCGCTTCCTCGACGAGCTGGTCGAGCTCCTCGCGTGGCGTATCGGCGGGCAGCTTGTCGAACCGATCGCTCATCGCCTTCATCTCCCCGAACAAGCCGAGTTGGTGGATTTTCTCCATCACGCGCTCGAGCTCGGCGGTGTCGGACTCGGTGTAGAGATGCCCCGTGATGAGCAGGGCTTCGCGCTCGCCGCTGGTGATGGCTCCCTCTTTGTAGTCGATGAGCGTCCGCACCGCTTGCGCGAACCGCACCGGTAGGTCGGGGTCGAGCCGCTCGGCCTTCAGCAGCGCGATCGTGCGGCGCTGCTCCTCTAGGCGCTCGATCTGGGCGGCCAGCTCGCGGTCGAGCTCGTCGAGGGCGTCGTCGGCACCCGCGCCGGCCGCGTGGGCGGGGCTCGCGTCCATCTGCTCGAGCACCTCGCCGATGCGGTCGAGCGAGAACCCGAGCGACGCGAGCCGTTTCACGCGCAGCACGCGCGCGAGGTCCTCCGCGCCGTAGTCGCGGTAGCCGTTCTGACCGCGCGGCGGCTCGGGCAGAAGGCCGATGGCGTGGTAGTGGCGCAGCGTGCGCACCGTGCAACCGGCCAGCTTCGCAATCTCGCTCGACTTCACAGGACGCCCCCCCCGGCTATGGGCGCGGCGCGCGCACCATGCAGCGCTCCACCAGGTCGAATCCCGGCGCGCCTCGGCGCTCGACCGTCTCGAAGCCGAAGTGGCCGTAGATCTGCTCGAGGCGGTCGGTGTAGCAATCGAGGTAGCAGCGCAAGCCGCGCCGATCGGCCTCGTCCAGAAACGGCGTGAACAGGCGGCGGAACGCGCCCGTGCCGCGGCGGGCAGGATCGACGCCGGCCGAGATGAAGTAGATGAAATCCTCGTCGGCCCGTGCGCGCTCGAGCGGCCAGCTGGTGGAGGAGGCGAGGTCCATCGCTTCGGCGCGCGGCCCGAGGACCGCACCTTCCTCAGGCGTGAGCGTGGCGGCCATGAGCAGCGCCGACTTCCCCTCCAGCCGCTCCCAGCCGCCTTCGGGAAGCTCGCTGCGCAGGTAGACGTTCGCGGCCCCTGCATGGTCGGGCAGCGCATAGACGCACTGGTACGGCGCGGTGACGGCATAGTCCGACCGGATGGCGGCTTGCGTGACGGCCAGCTTGCGCTCATCGCTCATGCCGGGCACGTCGAGCCAGGTGACGTACCACATCTCCTCGAGGAAGCACGTGCCCACCATCTGGGCGAGGGCGTCAAGCTCGTCGGTTTGCTCGGGGCGCAGGGTGTCGAGTCCGGGCAGGTTCATGATCGATCCTTTGTCGCGATTCGGTTTCGGTTCGCCCTCGATTCTCGCATGACTTCCCGTCCCTGTCGAGCCGCGCTGCACAGCGCCTCCATACCGACACCCATGGCGCGGCCGTGCTGCAATCCGGCAGCACCGCTTCTTTTGTCGGACCGACCGCCCATCCGACGTCGCGCTTTGCGCGCGTTCCCGCCTGCGCAACGGTTGGTTGATTGCGCGGCAACGGCGGTGTTGCAAACGGGGCTGGCTCCCCGGGAGGCGGTGCGCCGTCCGGCAGAATCGTTCCCGTTCTCTCTAGACCATTCGGCTTGAAGGAGGCCCGTCGCTATGACTGCCAAAGATTTTCTCGACACCAACGATTTCACCAAGGACCAGCTGCTCGACATGATAGAGCTTTCCCGCGTGCTCAAGCGCTGCGTGAAGGCCGGCTACTTTCCCGAACTGTTGAGGCACAAGGCGCTCGGCATGATCTTCCAGCAGGTGTCAACCCGCACGCGCCTGTCGTTCGAGGGCGCCATGGCCGACCTCGGCGGCGATGCGCAGTTCTACGCGCCCGGCACCATCCAGCTGGGCGGCCACGAGACCATCGAGGACTCCGCGCGCGTGATGGGGCGCCTCCTCGACGTCATCATGGCGCGTGTCGACCGTCACGAGGACCTCGTCGAGCTGGCGAAGTACTCGCAGGTGCCTGTGATCAACGGCATGTCCGACTACAACCACCCCACACAGGAGATGGGCGACCTCCTCACCATGATCGAGCACTTGCCCGAGGGCAAGCGCATCGAGAACTGCAAGATGGTGTTCGTGGGCGACGCCACCCAGGTGTGCGTGTCCGAGATGTTCATCTGCTCGAAGATGGGCATGGACTTCGTGCAGTACGGCCCCGAGGGGCACCAGATCCGCGAGGACCTGCTTGAGATCGGCCGCAAGAACTGCGAGGAGTCCGGCGGCAGCGTCACCGTCACCGACAACCGCGAGGAGGCCATGAAGGACGCCGACTTCGTGTACACCGACGTGTGGTACGGCCTGTACGACAAGGAGCTGTCGAAGGACGAGCGCATGGCCATCTTCTACCCGACGTACCAGGTGACCGAAGAGCTCATGGCGATGGCCGCCCCGGACGCCAAGTTCATGCACTGCCTGCCCGCCTCGCGCGGCGAGGAGGTCACCGACGAGGTCATCGACGGTGCGCAGTCCATCTGCTGGGACGAGGCCGAGAACCGCAAGCACTCCATCCGCGGCCTGCTGGCGTGGTTCTGCCCGCAGGCGAAGGTCGACGAACCCGAGGCCGATGACGCTCGCGAGCAGCTGAACTACCTGCTGGAGGGCCTTGGGAAGCAAGGGGTTCCGACGGCCTGACGGCCCTCGGAACGAGTCGATGCTGCGGGCAGCCGCGGCGCCCGATCCTCGCGCGATGACGCGGGCTCGCGTACCGAAGCACGCGCCGCCCGCGCCATTCCACGAATCTGAAGCATCGCGGCTGCCCTCGCTGACTGACTACGCAAACCTGTGCGTGAAAGAAGGAAACCTATGGCAAAGAACAAGAAATTCCGCCTTATCGACGCGATCCTGTCGGTCATCACGGTCGTGTTCGTGGCGGAGGCGGCGGCGCCGGCCGCCGCTATCGGCAACTCGCAGTTCTTCTGGTGGATATTCCTCATTGTCGCATTCCTGCTGCCGTACGGCCTGGTGGTGAGCGAGCTCGGCACCACCTACGACGACGAGGGCGGTCTGTACGACTGGGTGCGCCGTGCGTTCGGCGACAAATGGGGCAGCCGCGTGAGCTGGTACTACTGGATCAACTTCCCGCTGTGGATGGCCTCGCTCGCGTTCCTCTTCCCCGAGACCATCGCCATGATCACGGGCATGGAGATAGGGCTGGTGCCGTCGCTCGTCATAGAGCTGGCGTTCATCTGGATCGTCGTGTTCCTCAGCTTCTCGAAGGTGTCGGACTCGGCGTGGATCCTCAACCTGGCGGCCGTGCTCAAGGTGGGCATCGCCGTGGTGGTGGGCGGCTTGGGCATCTGGTACGCCGTGAACTACGGCTTCGCGAACGACATGGCGCCGGCCACGTTCCTGCCGTCGCTCGACTCGAACAGCCTCACGTACCTGTCCATCATCCTGTTCAACTTCATGGGCTTCGAGGTCATAACCACCTACGTGGGCTCCATGGAGAACCCCAGCAAGCAGATTCCGAAGGCCATCATCGCCGGCGGCATTGCCATCGCGGCGCTGTACCTGTTCAGCTCGTTCGGCATCGCGGCGGCCATCCCGGCGCTCGACATCTCGCTCGACTCCGGCATCATGGACGCGGTGGGCATCATGGCCGGCGTGGGCAGCGTGCTGTTCGTCGTGGTGGGCATCGTGTTCCTCATCACGCTGTTCGGCAACATGGTCAGCTGGTCGTTCGGCGTGAACTTCGTGGCCGAGCACGCCGCACGCAAGCAGAACATGCCGCATGTGTTCGCGCACGAGAGCAAGAAGAACCAGATGCCCACCGGCGCGGCCATCGTCAACGGCATCGTGGCCAGCGTGCTCGTGCTGCTGTCGCCCGTGATGGAGCTGGCCGGCTTCGACGGCTTCTTCTGGATCTTCTTCTCCATGAACATCGTGTTCCTGCTGATCAGCTACATTCCCATGTTCCCGGCGTTTTTGAAGCTGCGCTCGGTCGATCCGGCCGCGAACCGCGTGTTCAAGGTGCCGGGCGGGCGCGGCGTGCTGCTGGTGGTAACGTGGCTGCCCGTGGTGCTGCTCGTGCTGTCCATCATCGCCACCATCGTGCCGCTGAACGGCTCCGAGGCCGAGATGTCGAAGATACCCATGCTCATCGGCGTGATAGCGTTCGTCATCCTCGGCGAGATCGTGCGCGTGTGGTCGGCCCGCGGGCGCGACGACCACTACGGCGGCATGGGCACGCACGGCGATCCGTTCGCCTACGACGTGGCGCACGGCTTCGAGGAGGAGCCCCCCTCCGAGGAGGTCGCCATGGAGGAGGACATGCTCATCGGCCGCGAGCCGCGCGATCTGGTGTAGCGCGCCGGCCTTGCGGGGCGCTCCGCCGCGCAGGCGCACGCCACTCGCGCGGGCGCCCTGCCTCGGCGAGGGACGCGGCTCCCAAGGCGCGGCTCTCGCCTGGGTGTGGCGCCCCGCCCCGCACCTGCTATGTTGTAACGACGTTCGAAAGGACCTGACCTATGGAAACCATTTACGAAGAGCAGTCCACCCCGAGGCAGGACGGCTACCGCATGCCCGGCGAGTTCGAGCCGCAGGAGCGCATCTGGATGCTCTGGCCGCACCGTCCCGACAACTGGCGCGACGGCGCAAAGCCCGCGCAGAAGGCGTTCGCCGAGGTGGCGCGCGCCATCGCCCGCTTCGAGCCCGTGATCATCGGTGCGAAGCCCGAGGACTACGAGGCCGCCCGCTTCGAGATGTCCGAGGATGACAACGTCATGGTCATCGAGATGACCTCGGACGACTCGTGGATCCGCGACTGCGGCCCCACGTTCGTGAAAAACGACGACGGCGACGTGCGCGCGGTGCACTGGCACTTCAATGCCTGGGGCGGCCTGTACGACGGCCTTTACTTCCCCTGGGACCAGGACGCGCTGGTGGGCGTGAAGGTGGCCGACCTCGCGCGCGCCGTGCGCTACCGCCCCGACACGTTCGTGCTGGAGGGCGGCTCCATCCACGTGGACGGCGAGGGCACCGTCATCACCACCGAGATGTGCCTGCTGTCGCCGGGCCGCAACCCGGAGCTCTCGAAGGAGGACATCGAGGGCTATCTGCGCGAGTACCTGAACGTGGAGAAGATCATCTGGATCAAGGACGGCATCGACCCCGACGAGACGAACGGCCACATCGACGACGTGGCGTGCTTCGTCCGCCCCGGCGAGGTGGCCTGCATCTGGACCGACGACGAGGACAACCCGTTCTACGAGGCCGCCCATGCCGCCTACGACACGCTGTCGCAGGCCACCGACGCGAAGGGCCGCCAGCTGAAGGTGCACAAGCTCACCATGCCGAAGGTTCCCACCTATATGTCGCAGGAGGAGGTGGACGCCATCGACGTGGTGGAGGGCACGCTGCCGCGCACGACCGACGATTACGCCATCGCCTCGTACATGAACTTCCTCATCGTGAACGGCGCCATCATCTTCCCGCAGTACGGCGACGAGTACGATGAGTTGGCCCGCGAGCAGGTGCAGGCCATGTTCCCCGACCGCGAGATCGTGGGGGTGCCCACCCGCGAGATAGCCTACGGCGGCGGCAACATCCACTGCATCACCCAGCAGGAGCCCGCCCGCAGGTAGGTTCCGCAGCTAGAAGCGCCCGGCCGACCCCGTCTGACTCGTACAGGCGGGGTCGGCGCCTTTACCGCAGCACCACGGCCTGCGCGCCCAGGGCGTAGTAGCGGGCGGCGAACGTGGCCAGGGGATAGGAAACCTGGCCGGCCAGGGAGTCGCTGACCAGCACGGTGCCGGCGTCCAGGTCGTAGCCGCGCACCACCACGCAATGGCTGTTCGTGACAAGGCGGTACGTGCGGCCTTCTTCCTGCGCGGTGCGGTAGCACGCGCCGGGCTCGTCCAGGCCAATGGTGCACCATACGACGACGGGGTTGCCGGCGGCCGCCTGGGCGAGCACGTCGCGGAAGGCCGCACCTGTCAGGTCGGTTGCCTCGAGGCTGGACCCGTGGGCGGCCAGGTAGGCCGACGCCGCGTCCGCGATGGCGGGGGCCATGCAGGAGTGCCCGTTGGGGGAGGAGGGATCGCCCATGAAGGCGTGCACGAAGTCGTCGGCGCTCGTGGGCAGCCACTCCTGGGCCATCTCGGTCTTCTGAAGGACGAAGCCGCAGGCCAGAAGCGCGTTCGTGAGCGCTACCGACTCGCAGCCGGTGGGGAGCTCGGGGTACTGCTGCAGGGCCGGCACGTCAAGGGACGCGCTGCGCGGGAGCTCGGCGGCGGCCTGCAGCTGGGCGGCTTCGGCGGCGGCCCGCGCCTCGAGGTCCACGTCGGCCGCCGCCGAAGGCGAGGTCGTGAGCGGCAGGGCGAGCGCAAGGGCCAGCACGAGAGCCGCAGCGCCGAAGCAGGCGAGGGCCGCCTTGCAACGTGCCAGGACGCTTCCCGCCCGCGCCACGCGGCTCTGCGCGAACAGCGGCCGGGAACGGCGGGCGCCTTCGACGCAGGGGCGGCGCCGGTACGGCGTGGTGCCGGGGAAGGTATTCTGGCGACGGGTCGGTCGGTACGGCATAGGTGCCCCTTCGAGCGGTTTCCTTTGGTGCCGAGGTTAGCGCCCGAACTTGAAAGCAAGCTGAAAGAACGGGCGAACCTGCATGCGCACCATCACGGCTCCTCGGTTACCGAGCCGTTACCAAGAACACGCGCGAGGAAGCCGAACTGTTTCGCCGGCCGCGGAATCTCCTCAATTTCGTGGATCAGGCGCGGGCGCGCCCCGAGGAGCGGCCCGAGCCGCCCTGCATGTGCGCCCTAGGTGCAGCCCGCCCTGCGCACGCGCTTTGGGCAGCCCGCGCTATCTTGCACTCCCCCCGGCGTCGTTTCTCTGCTTGCCGCATAACCTCCAGATTTTCGATAGGCCCGCGCAAGAAGGGAGGTGCGTTTGCTACCCTTGCGTTGTCGCATCGGGACTGCTGCTTCGCATCCTGTGCGAGATTTTTTGAAAACACCCCTTGACCCTCCCCGTGCAGGAGGCTGTTGAATGCGATGAGAAGGAGGTGAGAACCATGTTCTACATCGGAGAGTTCTCGAAGATGGGAAAGACCACCATCAAGACGCTGCACCACTACGACCGCATCGGGCTTCTGCGCCCGGCCGCCGTGGACGGCGCGACGGGCTACCGCCTGTACACCACGTCCCAGCTCGTCGACCTGCACCGCATCCAGGCGCTGCGGCAGGCGGGCCTGTCGGTGGACGAGGTAGCCGCCATCGAGGGCGGTGCCGACCCGCGTCCCATCCTCGCACGACGCCGTGAGCTCGTCGAGCGGGAACTCGCCGCGCGCCAGGAACGCCTCGCGCGTATCGCATTCATGCTCTCAGACGAAGGAAAGGGGTTTTCCATGAACTATCAAGCCACCATCAAGGACCTGCCCAGCTGCATCGTGTTCTCCAAGACCATGACCGTGCCCGACTTCTCCGCGTACTTCGAGGTGATCCCCGCTCTCGGCCGCGCCGTGAAGGAGGCCAACCCGAACCTCAAGTGCGCCACGCCCGAGTACTGCTTCATCACGTACCTCGACGGCGAGTACAAGGAGCGCGACATCACCATCAAGTACAGCGAGGCCGTGGAGGAGTACGGCGTGGAGTCGGACGGCATCGTGTTCGAGGAGGCGCCGGCGGTCACCGTTGCGTCCGTGATGCACCGCGGTTCCTACGCCGACCTGCCGCGCGCCTACGCGTTCGCCATGGACTGGATCGAGCAGAACGGCTACCGCGCGTCCGGCCTCGCCCGCGAGAGCTACATCGACGGCATATGGAACTGCGCCGACGAGTCCCAGTGGCTCACCGAGATCCAGGTTCCCATCGAGAAGAGGTAGCGTGTGGCCGGGGCGCGGAACGGCCGCCGCGCCCCGGCTTGCGCTCTAGTCGTCGAGCAGCTCGAACCCGTAGCAGTCGGTGTCCTGCGTCGTGTGGAAGATGCGGCGCACAGTGAGCGTGTCGTCCGTGCACGTGTAGTACACCCAGTAGCGCTTCACGAGCTTGCGCCGGTAGGCCGGATGCTCGAGGTCCTCGTCGAAGAACGGCTGGCCGAGCTCCGGCATCTCGGCCGCGCGCTCGATGGAGGCGAAGATCGCGTTGGCGGTGTCGCGCGCAGCTTGCGGCGACTTCAACGTGAGCGCGATGTAAGCGAGAATGCCGTCGAGGTCGGCGCTTGCGCGCGGCCTGAACTCAATCTCGCGCATGAAGTTGCTCCGCCGATTCGATGAGCTTGTCGATGCGCGTCTTCACTTCGTCGAAGGGAATGGCGGCCGGCCGATATTTCTCCTCGATCTCCGCTTCGCGTAGCTTGCGCACGGCGCGCTCATGGCGCAAGTGCTCGTCGTAGGCCTCGCTGTCGATGACGACGAGCGAGGCCGCGCCGTTTTTAGTCATGATGATGGGCTCGCGCGTCTCGCGCGCCAGACTCTCGATATCGTTCAACCGTGTTCGCAAGTCGCTGATGGGCCGTATCTGAGGCAGTGCAGCCTGCATGCTCATGGACGTCCTCCTTGTTATAAATAAGTAACTTATTTATAACATAATAAAAGACTGCCAGCAAGCACGCATCGTCTTACCGGTGGACCCCCCCACCCGAACAGCCCGCAACCCGCTCCCCAGTGACGCAGAGCACGCAGCTTGACCCCCTGCGAAAGAGCCCACCACCCTGCCGGTCGGCGCCCCGCCCGTGCAGCACGCCGAGCTTTCGCGAAGTGTGCGAGAAGCGCTGCACGGGCGGGGCGCCGACCGGCAGGGTGCGCACGCCCCCTATTTCATCAGCATCTTCAGCAGCTTCATCTTCGTATCGTCAAAAGGCGGGTTGCGGATGGGCATCTCCAGCCACGTGCCCTTCTTGAGCGTGGACTTGTAGTGGGTGAAGCAGTCGAAGCCCACCTTGCCGTGGTAGGCGCCCATGCCGGAGTTGCCCACGCCGCCGAAGCCCATGTGGTTGTTCGCCAGGTGGATCACCACGTCGTTCACCGTGGCGCCGCCGAAGGGCAGGCGCGTGAGCACGCGGTGCTGCACCTGCTTGTCGTCGGAGAACACGTAGCAGGCGAGCGGTTTCTCGAAGGTGCGCACGATGTCGAAGGCCTGGTCGAGCGAGCGGTACGTGAGCACGGGCAGCACTGGCCCGAATATCTCCTCGCCCATGACGGGGTCGTCGAGCGTCACGCCCCGCAGGCACGTGGGCTCGATGCGCAGCGTCTCGGGGTCGCCGTGGCCGCCGAACGCCACCGTCGCGTTCGGATTGCGCCGCTCGATGAGTCCCATAACGCGCTCGAAGTGGCGCTGCGAGATCATGTGCGGCCACTGCTCGCACGCCAGGATGTCCTGCCCGTAGTACTGATGGAAGCACGCGTCGAGCTGCGACACGAAATTGTCCACGACGTTCTCGTGCACGAGGAAGTAGTCGGGCGCCACGCACGTCTGCCCTGAGTTGATGCCCTTGCCCCAGGCCACGCGCTGGGCTGCGCGCTTCACGTTGGCGGTCTCGTCCACGATGCAGGGGCTCTTTCCGCCCAGTTCCAGCACCACGGGCGTGAGGTGCTTCGCCGCCGCCTCCATGATGGTGCGGCCCACGCCCGGGCTGCCGGTGAAGAAGATCTGGTCCCAGCGCACGTCCAGCAGCCAGTCGTTCATGGCGCCGGAACCGGGGAAGCCGCATACGAATTCGGGCGGGAACACGTTCGCCAGGATATCGATCAGAAGCTCGCTCGTGGCCTTCGACGTGCGCGAGGGCTTGAGCGCCACGCAGTTGCCGGCCGCGATGGCGTCCACCATCGGCACGAGCGCCAGCTGCACGGGGTAGTTCCACGGCGAGAGCACCAGCACGACGCCCAGCGGGCTCGGGTACACCTTCGACGTGGAGTGGAAGTGCACGAGCGGCGTGGGCACCCGGCGCGGGCGCGACCACTTGGACAGGTGCCTCACGCACGTGTTGATCTCGTCGTAGACGAGGCCGAGCTCGGTAGCGTAGCCCTCGAACGCGGCTTTTCCCAGATCGGCGTGCAGCGCCTCCAGGATGCGCGCCTCGTTGGCCTTGAGGTAGGCCTTCAGCTTCACGAGTGCCTCGCGGCGGTAGTCAACCTGCAGCGTGGCGCCCGTCTGGAAGAAGGCGCGCATCCGCTGCGCGGCGGCATCCACGTCGGCGAGGCTTGCGAAGGTGGGGAAGTTGGTCATGCTCGTGCCTTTCTCGTTACCTTCGTAGGGCAAGGGCTCTGTCCTTGCCGCTCGACCTGCGATGGCGCCCCCTATTGACTGCAAGGGCAGAGCCCTTGCCCTACGGGGGAACCTGCCTAGTACGTTGCTTCCAGGATCTCGAGGGCGTCGTCCAGCGTGATCTCGACCTCGTTGTACAGGGCGGCGCCGTCGTAGCGGGCCTGCCTCGCCACGGCGGGAAGCTGGTCGTGCGCCACGCCCAGCTCCGACAGCTTGAGCGGCACGCCGTACTGCTCGTGGCAGTGCTCGTTCATGGCGAACAGCGCATCGCAGAAGGCCAGGTCGCGCTCGGCTGGCATCGCCTGCGGCCCCAGCTCGCCCGCGCGCGCGGGCGCCAGGTGGGACAGCAGCTCGCCGTAAAGCCCGGCGTGCACGCCATGGTAGAGGTTGAAGCGCACGCAGTGGGGAAGGAGCATCATCATGGCCTGGCCGTGCGGGATGTGGCAGAGGCCGCCGAGCGAGTGCCCGAGTGCGTGCACGATGCCCACCATGGCGTTGCTGAACGCCGCCCCCGCCATGAGCGACCCCAGCGCGAGGCTCGTGCGCGCATCGACGTTCGCGCCGTCGCGGCAGGCCGTGGGCAGGTTGGCCGCGATGAGCTCGATGGCCTTCACCGCGAACGCGTCGGACACGGGGTTCTTCTGGATGGACGTGTACGCCTCCACGGCGTGCGTGAGCGCGTCCATGCCGGTGGTGGCCGTGAGCTTCGGCGGCAGCGACGCCGTGAGCGCCGGGTCGAGGATGGCCGCGTGCGGCACCAGCTTGTAGGACGTGAACGAGAGCTTCGCATGCTTCTTCGTGTCGGCCACCACGGCCACGAGCGTTACCTCGCTGCCGGTGCCGGCGGTAGTTGGCACGGCGATGAACGGCGGCAGGTCGGCGTGCAGGATCTCCGAGCCCTGCAACATGGCGAAGTCCACGCCCTCGCAGGCGAGCGAGGCGGCCGCGCCCTTCGTGGTGTCGATGACCGAGCCTCCGCCGATGGCCGCGAACCCGTCGCAGCCGCGCTCGGCGTAGAGGCGCGCCACCTCGTTCACCACGTCCATGGACGAGTCGGGCGGCACCTGGTCGAACACCTCGTAGGCTACGCCGGCCGCGTCCAGCACGTCGGTGAGCTTGGCGGCCACGCCCAGCTTCACCAAGCCCGCGTCGGTCATGACCAGCGGATGCACCACGCCGCGGTCGGCCAGCTCATCGGGCAGCTTGTCCAGCGCGTGCGACCCCGCGATGATCTTGGTGGGGCAGCAGAATTCGAATGCTTTCACGGCTTCTCCTTCGCCTTCTCGGGAAAACTTGCCACAGCCTCCGTTCTTGTCCAGCGCCATGAGCAGGTCATATTCTGCATCTACGCAGGTCGAACGCTTGCGAAGGTGCGGCCGAAAACAGAGGCTGTGGCATGTTCCGGGGCACCGTCTCCCTTTCTCCTACGGCGTTGCCGCCGTCGGTCTGCGATACGCGCGCCGCCAGCCGAAGAACATCTTCAGCAGCGCCGTGAACAGATAGGTGAGGGCCACGCCCGTGTCGTTGGGGCCGCGCGTGGAGAACGCGCGCTGCGCGAGGGCGTCCTTCAGCGTCAGGCCGCCCGAAAAGCAGCCGAACGCATAGGCCGGCGAGCGGAAGTCGATGACGTAGTCCACAGCCACGGCGTCCGCATCGGCGCTGGCCAGCCCGCTTCCCGGCTCGACGTCGCGGGCAACGCGCGCGGGCGGAATGCGCTCGAACGAGCCGCGGCCGGTGCGGCGGCATGTGCAGGCCAGGTCGGTGCCGCGCACAGACAGCATGAACGTATAGCCCGGCGCCAGGTAGGCCACCTCGGCGCGGATCTTCGGCGAAACGTGCCGGAGCAGCGTTATCAGGTGCGGCAGCAGGCGCAGCAGCACGCGTACGTACAGCGCTTGGAGGCGTTGGGCGGCGGTTCGCCGCGGAGGCGTTTGGTCGGACATGGGCGCTCCTTGCACATCCTCGATGACAATGCCTCTCATGATAGCACGCCCCTTCTCGCATCTCCTGCGCGGCCCGCCCCGCGGCCTGCGTCAGCCGATGTACGCCCTGTACACCAAACGGTGTAATTCCATGACGCGAAGATGACAATTGCGTTGAAGGAAACCTGATCAGGAACCACGCGTGATATGGTAGGCCCATCACCTACCTAAGCGAAGCGATCATCGACCATAACGATACCCAAGGAGCGTGAACCACATGACCGATATGCACGGCAACACCCCCGCCGGCGGCTCCGTCCCGCCGACTCCGGGCGACGAGCATGCCCAGCATTCCGCCCAAACGGGGCAGCAGCCTTACTACCAGCAAACCTACCAGCCGCAGCACACGCCCGGCCAGGTGACGGTTGAGAAGAAGTCGCACGGCCTGCGCACGTTCCTGCTCGCGTTCGCGGGCGCGGCTCTCGCCTGCGTGATCGGTTTGGGCGGCTTCGGCATCTGGCAGGCCGCTACCGGTGCCGACAAGGGCGGCGGCTCCGACTCCGGCTCGTCCACGCAGCTGGGCTCGCAGAGCTCCGGCAGCATCAACGCCACCGACGCCGAGTCCGACCAGACGCTGGCCGAGGCCGTGGCCCAGAAAGCGCTGCCCTCCGTGGCCGCCATCGACGTGTACGCGAACCAGTCCAACATGGGCGGAATGTACGGCTTCGGCGGCGGTTCCAACTCCGGTTCCGGCAGCACGCTCACGCAGGCCTCGCTCGGCAGCGGCGTCGTGCTCACCGACGACGGCTACATCATCACGAACTACCACGTCATCGCGGGCGGCGACGCCTACAAGGTCACCATCGAGGGCGAGACCTACGACGCCGAGGTCGTGGGCAGCGATCCCAGCTCCGACATCGCGGTCATCAAGGCCAAGGACGCCAGCGGCCTCAAGGCCATCGAGATCGGCAACTCCGACGACCTTATCATCGGCGAGTGGGTCATGACCATCGGCAGCCCGTTCGGCCTCGAGCAGTCGGTGGCCACCGGCATCGTGTCGGCCACGAGCCGCTCGCAGATCATGGACGCCGGCACCGACCAGTACGGCCAGAGCTCCGGCGAGACCACCATCTACCCGAACATGATCCAGACCGACGCGGCCATCAACCCCGGCAACTCCGGCGGCGCGCTCGTCGACGCCGACGGCAAGCTCATCGGCATCAACACGCTGATCACGTCCTACTCGGGCAACTACTCGGGCGTCGGCTTCGCCATCCCGGTGAACTACGCGGTGAACCTGGCGCAGCAGATCATCGACGGCAAGACCCCGACCCATGCGCAGCTCGGCGTGTCGCTGTCCACGGTTAACGCCCAGAACGCCCAGCGCTACGGCCTGTCGGTTGACGAGGGCGCCTACGTGGCCGCCGTCAGCGCGGGCTCCGGCGCTGCCGAGGCCGGCCTGCAGGAGGGCGACATCATCACGAAGTTCGACGGCCAGAAGGTGGAGTCCGCGAGCGACCTCATGCTGGACGTCCGCTCCAAGAACCCCGGCGACAAGGTGAAGCTGGAGGTCAACCGCAACGGCGAGACGAAGGAGGTCGAGGTCACGCTCGGCTCCGACGAGAGCTCGCAGAGCGCTTCCACCCAGCAGAACAACGCTCAGGAATCCCTGCTCGAGCGCCTGCTCGGCGGCGGCAGCGGGTCCAGCGAGAACGCGGCGTAAGGGTTGCGGGCGGATACCCGCCGCCCGTCTGCTCATTGCGTGAACTGCCTGGAAAAGGCCGTGCGAGCTGCGCGGCCTTTTCCATTTTCGGGTAAGATTGATGCAACGTATGCACATATGACGGTCATCGAAGGGGTTGGTCATGGCTGAGGACAGGGCGAAGGCGGAGGAGAACGTCGAGGAGCTTGAGAAGTGGGCGCGCGTGCGCGAGCGCGGGTATGCGTACCCGCGCGTGCTGCTGAAGCTCTCGGGCGAGGCGCTGGCGGGCGACGTGGGATACGGCATCGACCCGAAGGTCGTCGACGCGCTGGCCGACGAGATCGCCGACATCGTCGAGGACGAGGTGGAGGTGGCCGTGGTCGTGGGCGGCGGCAACATCTTCCGCGGCTTGGCGGGAAGCGCCGAGGGCATGGACCGCGCCCAGGCCGACTACATCGGCATGCTGGCCACCGTCATGAACGCATTGGCCCTGCAGGACGCCTTCGAGCGCCACGGGATCTTCTCCCGGGTGCAGAGCGCCATCACCATGCAGGAGGTTTCCGAGCCCTACATCCGCCGCCGCGCCGTGCGCCACCTGGAGAAGGGCCGCGTGGTCATCCTGGCCGCCGGCACGGGCAACCCCTACTTCACCACCGACACCACGGCCGCCCTGCGCGCCTGCGAGCTCAACGTGGACTGCCTCATGAAGGCCACGAAGGTGGACGGCGTCTACGACAGCGACCCGTCCAAAAACCCGGACGCCAAGCGCTTCGACCGCATCAGCTACATGGACGTGCTGTCGAAGGGCCTCAACGTCATGGACTCCACGGCCACCTCGCTGTGCATGGACAACCACATGCCCATGATCGTGTTCGATCTGACGGTCGAGGGCAACATTTCGCGCGCTTTGAAGGGCGAAAACGTTGGAACCACGGTAGAATAGAGATGCATCCGCGCCCCGGCGCGGCGATCGGTGCGCGCCGCCGCACCGCAGGGAGTTGGGTGAAAGGAGCCGATCATGGTTGATGATATTATGTTGCAGGCCGAGGAGCGCATGGAGCGTGCGCTCGCGTCGCTGGGCGAGGCGTTCGGCTCCGTGCGCACGGGGCGGGCGAACGCCCTGCTGCTCGACCGCATCAAGGTGGACTACTACGGCGTGCCCACGCCGGTGAACCAGATGGCCGGCATCAAGACGCCCGACGCGCATATGCTGGTCATCGAGCCGTGGGACAAAGGCGTGCTGGGCGCCATCGAGCATGCCATCATGGAGAGCGACCTGGGCGTCACGCCGTCGAACGACGGCTCGTGCATCCGCCTGCCGTTCCCCTCGCTCACCGAGGAACGCCGCCGCGAGCTGGTGAAGCAGTGCAAGGGCTATGCCGAGGAGGCCCGCGTCGCGGTGCGCAAGGCGCGCCAGGACGCCAACGCCGCCCTCGATCGCTGCGTGAAAGACGACAACCTCCCCGAGGACGACGAGCGCCGCGCCCAGGCCGAGGTGCAGAAGCTCACCGACAAGTACGTGGCCCAGGTGGACGAGGCCTTCAAGAAGAAGGAAGCCGAAGTGATGGAAATCTAGGGGTTCCGCGGGCCTCCGGCCCGCGGAACTGCTCGACGCTGCGAAGCGTCGATGCGCCCGATCTCGCGGCGAAGCCGATGACTCGCGTACCGAAGTACGCTTCGCCATCGCCTTCCCCACGATCTCGAACACCTCGACGCTTCTCGCTGACTTACTACGCCAACCTGTGGGATTTGAATCAACCTGCGCGGTTGGCGTGCGACTTGAAAGCAGTGCTTCCTTGAACAAACCGCTCGACTACATATTCCCGAACCCTCCCGCCGACCTCGATCCGACGCGGCTCGACCCTGCGGCGGTGCCCGAGCACGTGGCCGTCATCATGGATGGCAACGGCCGCTGGGCCAAGGAGCGCGGCAAGAACCGCCTGTTCGGCCACAAGGCCGGCATCGAGGCGGTGCGCGAGACCATCCGCTGCGCGTCGGACGTGGGCGTGCGCTACCTCACCATCTACTCGTTCTCGTCCGAGAACTGGAAGCGGCCGCAGGACGAGGTCATCGGCCTCATGAACCTGTTCGCCACCACGATGCTTGCCGAGGTGGACGGCCTGCACGAGGAGCACGTGCGCGTGATGACCATCGGGCGCACCGACGAGCTGCCGAAGAAGACGCGCGACGCGTTCGCGAAGGCGTGGGAGAAGACGAAGGACAACGACGGCATGACGCTCGTGGTGGCCGTGAACTACGGCGGCCGCGTGGAGATGCTGGACGCCATGCGATCGCTCATGGACGAGGCCCATGCCGCGGCGCGCGCCGGCCGCGCGCCCGAGGAGCTCACCGAGGAGTCGTTCGCCCGGCACTTGTACACGGCGGACATCCCCGACCCCGACCTGCTCATCCGCACGAGCGGCGAGATGCGCGTGTCGAACTTCCTGCTGTGGCAGATCGCCTATTCCGAGTTCGTGTGCACCGACGTGCTGTGGCCCGACTTCGACCGCTACGAGCTCCTGCGGGCGCTCTTGGAGTTCCAGGGGCGCGACCGCCGGTTCGGGGCGGTGAAGTAGGATGGAGCCGCGGCGGGCCGACGAGGCGGTTCCGGAAGAGGACGACCGCACGCGCAAGGAGCGGCTCAAGGACTTCGCACAGGACAAGACGCCGAAGAAGCTGAAGAACCCCACGAACTTCCAGGTGCGTTTCCGCACCGGGTTCGTCTACATCGTCGTGTCCGTGGTGTGCGTGCTGGCCAGCGAGTGGACCACGCTCGCGCTGCTCGTGGCCATGGCCGGCATCACGGCCGGGGAGTTCTACTACATGCTGCGCCAGGACGCGAAGCTGCCGAACGAGATGCTGGGCATCATCGCCGCCATGCTGTATCCCGTGAGCGTGTTCTTCCTCGGGTTGGACGGGGCGCTGTACGTGAGCCTGGCGCTGCTCTTGGCGCTTATCGTGTGGTACGTGTTCTGGATGCGGGCGCGCGTGCCCGACGTGGGCGTGAGCTTCTTCGGCGCCGCGTACTGCGGCATGCTGCTATCGGGCATCATCGTGGTGCGCGAGGCGCTGCCGGCGCCATGGGGCGGCGTGCTGGTGCTGGGCATCCTCTTGAGCGTATGGGCCAACGACTCGTTCGCCTACTTGGTGGGAAGCAAGTTCGGCAAGCACAAGCTGGCCCCGCGCACCTCCCCGAAGAAGAGCTGGGAGGGCTTCTTCGCCGGGCTCGCGGGCTCCGCGGTTTTCTGGTGCCTGATGACGCTCGTGCCCGGTGTGACCATGTCCATCCCGCAGGCCATCCTGTTCGGCTTGGCGAGCGGTCTCATGGGCGTGCTCGGCGATCTGGCCGAGAGCCGCATCAAGCGCAACTCCGGCTTCAAGGACTCCGGCACCATCATGCCGGGGCACGGCGGCCTGCTCGACCGTTGCGACTCGCTGTTCCTGGTGGCCGTGACTTCGGCCATCTTGCTGGTGGCAGGAGGCTGCATACCGTATTAGGCTCCGCTGCTCTAGGAGGCACGTATGAAACGCATCGTCGTACTGGGGTCGACCGGCTCCATCGGCACGCAGACGCTCGACGTGGCGCGCCGCCATGCCGACAAGCTGGAGGTGGTGGCGCTCGCCGCGGGCACGCGCGCGGAGGAGCTGCTGGCGCAGGCACGGGAGTTCGGCGTGCGCCACCTAGCCGTGGGAGACGGGCGCCTGGCAGGCGAGCCGGTGGCCGACGAGCTGGCCGCGCAGGCGCGCGGCGGCGCGCTGCCGGCGGCGGATGCGCCGTCGTCGCTTGCCGAGGCCGTGGCGCGCCGCAGCGCGGGCGGCGAGGGCTCGCTCGGGTTCGGCGCGCAGGCCGTGGCCGACCTCGTGCGGCTGCCGGAGGCCGACATCGTGGTGAACGCGCTCGTGGGCGCGGCCGGGTTGCGTGCCAGCTACGAGACGCTGCGCGCCGGCAAGGTGCTCGCGCTGGCCAACAAGGAGTCGCTCGTGGTGGGCGGCGACCTCATCATGCCGCTGGCCGCGCAGGTGGACGCGCAGCGCCGCGCGGCCGGCACGGCGCCTGCCGCCGGGCCCGCCGGGGCGCTCATGCCCATCGACTCGGAGCACGGCGCCATCTACCAGTGCCTCCTGGGCGAGGATGCGCGCGAGGTCGCCCGCCTGTGGGTGACGGCATCGGGCGGCCCGTTCCGCGGCCGCACGCGGGCGGAGCTTGAGGGCATCACGCCCGACCAGGCGCTCGCGCACCCCACGTGGAACATGGGCGCGAAGATATCCATCGACTCGTCCACGCTCATGAACAAGGGGCTCGAGGTCATCGAGGCGCACCACCTGTTCGCCATGCCCTACGACCGCATCAGCGTGGTGGTGCAGCCGCAGAGCGCCATCCATTCCATGGTGGAGTACTCCGACGGCAGCGTGAAGGCGCACCTCGGCACCACCGACATGCGCATCCCCATCCAGTTCGCGCTGTCGTATCCCGAGCGCTGGGATGCGCCGGTGGAGCCGCTCGACTTCACGAAGCTGGGCTCGCTCGAGTTCGCCGCGCCCGACACCGGCACGTTCCGCTGCCTGGCGCTCGCGCGCGCGGCCGGCGAGCGCGGCGGCACGCTGCCGTGCGCCATGAACGCTGCGAACGAGGTGGCCGTGGCGGCGTTCCTCGCCGAGGAGGGCACGTACCTGGGCATCGCCGCCTGCGTGGAGGCCGTCATGGACGCCCACGATGTGCAGCCCGTGGAGAGCCTGGAGCAGCTGGAGGCCGTGGACGCCTGGGCCCGCACGAAGGCCCGGGAGTGGATCGCGGCGCAGTAAGGGGCGGCCCCGCTCTTTGCGGTGGCGAAGGGGAAGGGGTTCAGCATGGAAGTCGGAGAAGTGCGCGCGAGCAGGCGGGATCCTTTCCGCCTGGTGATCTGTGCAGCCGCTGCCGTCGCCGTCGCGCTCGGCCTTCTGGCAGCAGCGGGGGGCGTCCCGGCGCCCGAGGCGTCGGGCGAGCCGCTCGTGCAGGTGGTGAGGAGTGCGAAGCAGTTTCCCAACCGGGTGGAAGCGGGCCGCGTATCCTTGGGGTATCCTGACGGTATGTGGGTGATCTTGGAGCCCGAGCCGGACGAGACGAACGTACTGGGGAAGCTGCTCACGGTGACGCAGGCCTTGGTGGGCGACGACGATTTCTCCCACGGGTTCGCGGTAGCCGAGTGCGAGGGCCTGAGCTTCGAGGACGTGCGGGAGCTCGCCGAAACCGCGCAGGAGCAAGCGCCCGCGCGTGCCGAGATGCTGGAAGGGAAGGCCGCCGAGTCGGAATCTTCTGCGCAGATGTACGGAGGGCTGGCGAGCCACTACCGCAACGTCGTGTACGATACCCCGGAGCCTGTCGTGATGAACGGCCGTCGTGGTATCGTCTGGGGGATGGTTGTGCCCTTCGAGGGTGGCAGAGCCGTCACGAGAATCAACTTCATCGAGGTTGATGGGAGTACGGTCGGGATCGTGTACTGTGGTTTCTACCAGCACGAATACGATGCTGATCCCGCGTTCTGGGACGACATCCTCGCCAGCCTCGAGGTGCGCTAGAGAAAAACGCCGGCCCCCGTGTGGCTTGCCGCCGTCCGGTCCGCCGATGCCCGACCTGCCGTCCGGCCTGCTGCAACCTGGCCTGTCGCTGCCCGACCCGCCGTCGTCCGGCCTGCTGCAGCCGGCTTCTCGTGTGCATTTTCCACAGGGCTTGTAGGTTTTTCCCGCACATCGGTTCGGGCGGGTTCCCGTTTCCTATAATGGGCGCAGGCGCGGGAAACCGCGCTGGCTTTCCCAACCTCGCGCTCGAAAGGACTCGAGTTCATGGATATAGTTCTTATGATCGTATACGCCACGATCCTGCTCGGGTTCCTCGTGTTCATCCACGAGGGCGGGCACTATCTGGCTGCGCGCGCGTTCGGCGTGCGAGTGACTGAGTTCATGCTGGGCCTGCCGGGACCGAGCATCGGCTTCACGCGGGGCGGCACGCGGTTCGGCGTGACGGCCGTGCCGCTCGGCGGGTACGCGAAGGTGTGCGGCATGGAGGCGGGCGAGATGAGCCCGCATCTCCAGCAGGTGCTCGCCGCGCTCTACCGCCGCGGCACCGCCAACATGGAGGATATCGCGCGCGACTGCGGCATCTCCGACGACGAGGCGTACGACGCGCTCGAGGAGCTGGTAGAATGGGGCAGCATCAAGGGCCCCACGAAGAAGGACCAGTACAACACGTACCGCACCGTCGAAACGAGGCCTACGAGGAAACAGCTCAAGGCCGCGGCGGCAGGGGAGGCGGCCCCGGTGTCCTATGCGCTCGGAGAGGCGCGCCCGGTGGACGACGCGCACGCGCTGTATCAGAGCGAGTACCGCCAGCAGTACCGCGCGCTGCCGTTCTGGAAGCGCTCCGTCATCCTCGTGGCCGGCGTGTTCGTGAACCTGCTGTTCGCCATGTTGCTTTTCGTGCTCATGTACTCGGTGATCGGCTTCGAGGCCCAGAGCCCGAACACCGGCGTGTTCTACCATGCAGTGCTCACGCCGCTGCAGTCCGTGCAGGCCGGCTTCGCCTATATCGGCCAGGTGGTGGCGCTGGTGGCCAGCCTGTTCAACCCGGCGACGGCCGCGGACACCATGTCGAACACCACCTCCATCATCGGCATCGCCGTGATGTCGAAGGACGCGGTGGACATGGGCCTCATGGGCATCTTGAGCTTCACGGCCATGATCTCGGTGTCGCTCGGCATCATGAACCTGCTGCCCATCCCGCCGCTCGATGGCGGGCGCTTCGTGGTGGAGGTATTCCAGAAGGTGTCGCGGCGCGTGGTCTCAACGCGGGCGCTCAACTACATCTCCGCGGCCGGCATGCTGCTGTTCCTGGGATTCTTCCTGATCATGGCGAACCAGGACATCCAGCGGTTCGTGTTCGGGAATTGGTGAGCGGCGGTCTGGGGGCCGCCGGAACCCGCTGATCGCCCAGCTTGCTTTTGGCACCTGGTCTTCGCTTGCGAAGCCGGGTGCCTGCGTGGCCGTAGCAGGCCGCATGCGTGGCTTCATCTTGTCCCTGCGGCGATTGGGCCCGGCTTCGCCGAGTCTTCCAGCATCCTTCGAGTCTTCCGGCATTCCCTCGGTTCTTCCGGCATCCCCTCGAGTCTTCCAGCGCAGCGATGGGCCGGCCTTCGGGTCCCGGTTTGTCCCGCCGCGCCGGAGACGACATCCATGCGTCCTTGGGATGGAGCCGCAAAAAGCACAGTAATCACCGGTTTTGGACGGGTTGTTCCTCTTCCGGGGTTACGCCGCCCTCGTCATCCTCTCGCGAGCAGGAAAAACGTCCGAAGTCCCTGACGAAGCGCGTTCCCGCAGGCAGTTTCCTCCTCGAACCGGTAGAAAACCGGTGATTACTGTGCAACAGGGCCTCGGTCAAGGCTCTCGCTTCGCGCAGTCCTTGCGAGGCCCAGTCCGATGCGGCGCACCCCGAATCCGCTTCGGGACACCTGTCGGTCGCCTGCCGGCCGCTTCCGGCCGGTTTTTGCGGCAGACTTCGTGAAGGGGGCTCGGGAGGGTCGCTTTCGGCGGTACAATATCCCGACATGCGGTTTGAGGCGCTAAGGGAACGGAGGGGCGGATGCCCGGCACAGCGAAGCCGAACGAGGCGACCCGACGGGTCATGGTGGGCGGCGTGCCGCTCGGCGGCGGCGCGCCCGTCGTCGTGCAGTCCATGCTGAACGCTCCGGCCGACGACGTTGCGGCGAACCTCGCGCAGATCGAGGCGCTGGCCGCGGTCGGCTGCGAGGTCGTGCGCATGGCCGTCCCGCACAAAGCCGACCTCGATGCGTTCGAGGCCGTGTGCGCCGCCTCGTCGCTGCCCGTAGTGGCCGACATCCACTTCTCGGCCGATATCGCGGTGGAGGCTGCGCGCCGCGGTGCCGCGAAGCTGCGCATCAACCCCGGCAACATCGGGGGCCTCGCCAAGACGGACGCCGTGCTCGATGCGGCGGGGGAGGCCGGCATCCCCATCCGCATCGGGGTGAACGCCGGCTCGCTCGACGCCGAGCTGGCCGCGCGCGACGACCTCACGCTCGCGCAGAAGCTCGCGCGCTCGGCTGCCGACTACGTGCGCTACTGCGAGGGGCGCGGCTTTACCGACCTGGTGGTCAGCGCGAAGGCCCACGACGTCATGGCCACGGTGGCCACGTACCGCCAGCTCGCCCGCGAGCTTCCAACGTGCCCGCTGCACATCGGCGTGACGGAGGCCGGCACCCTGTTCCAAGGCGTCATCAAGAGCGCTTGCGGCCTGGGTATCCTGTTGGAAGAGGGCATTGGCGATACGCTGCGCATCTCGCTCACCGACGACCCCGTAGAGGAGGTTCGCGCCTGCTGGACGCTGCTCGCGGCGCTCGACTTGCGCCGCCGTTCGCCGGAGCTCATCAGCTGCCCCACGTGCGGGCGCTGCCAGGTGGACCTCATCGGGCTGGCGCGGCAGGTGGAGCAGCGCATCGCGAATCTGGGCAAGCCGCTCAAGGTGGCGGTCATGGGCTGCGTGGTAAACGGCCCGGGCGAGGCTGCCGACGCCGATATCGGCGTGGCGTGCGGAGCGGGGATGGGCGTGGTGTTTTCAAAGGGAGACGTCGTCCGCAAGGTGGAAGAGAAGGCCATCGTGGACGCTTTGATGGAGGAGATAGGAAAGCTATGACGAACGCGAATATCATGCGCATGAGCGAGCTGTACGTGCCCACGCTCAAGGAGGACCCGACCGATGCGGAGATCGCCAGCCACAAGCTGCTGCTGCGTGCCGGCATGATCCGCAAGACGGCCTCGGGCGTGTACACGTTCCTGCCGCTGGGCAAGCGGGTGCTGGCGAAGGTGGAGCGCATCGTGCGCGAGGAGATGGACGCCATCGGCTCCCAGGAGATCATGATGCCGGCGCTGCAGCCCGGAGAGCTGTGGCACGAGAGCGGGCGCTGGGACGACTACGGCCCCGAGCTCATGCGCCTGGTCGACCGCCACGACCGCGAGTTCTGCCTCGGGCCCACCCACGAGGAGCTCATCACGGCCCTCGTGCGCAACGAGCTGCGCTCGTACAAGGAGCTGCCGCTCACGCTGTACCAGATCCAGGTGAAGTTCCGCGACGAGATCCGCCCGCGCTTCGGGCTTCTGCGCAGCCGCGAGTTCATCATGAAGGACGCCTACAGCTTCCACGCGAGCCAGGAGTCGCTGCAGAAGACCTACGACGACATGAGCGCCGCCTACGGGCGCATCTGTGACCGCATGGACATGGACTATCGCCCCGTCGAGGCGGATTCCGGCCAGATCGGCGGCAGCGTGACCTGCGAGTTCATGGCGCTTGCCGATGCTGGCGAGGCCGAGCTCGTGCACTGCGCGTGCGGCTGGGCGGCCAACGCCGAGGCGGGCGACTGCCTGGCGCGCCCGACCGTCTACGACGTGCCGGCCATGGAGAAGGTGGCTACCCCGGGCGTGCACACCATCGCCGAGCTGGCGGCGTTCCTGGACATCCCCGAGTCCTCCACCGTGAAGGCGCTGTCGGGCAAGAACGACGCGGGCGACCTGGTGGTGCTGTTCATTCCCGGCGACCACGAGCTGAACGAGCTGAAGGCCGAGCGCGTGTCCGGCGGCTTCACGCTGCTCACCGACGAGGACATGGAGGCCTTCGGCCTGCACAAGGGCTCCATGGGCCCGGTCGGCCTGCCCGAGGCCGCGCGCGTCATCGCGGCGCGCAGCCTGCAGGCCGTGCCGAAGTGGGTCGTGGGCGCGAACGAGGACGGCTACCACTACGTGGGAGCCCAGCTGGGCGTGGACTTCAAGGTGGACGAGTGGGCCGACCTCTGCATCGTGCAGCCCGGCGACAGCTGCCCGAAGTGCGGCCTTCCGCTCGAGGGAGCGCGCGGCATCGAGGTGTCGCAGGTGTTCCAGCTGGGAGACAAGTACTCGAAGGCCATGGGCGCCACGTTCATGGCGGAGGACGGCTCCGAGCAGCCGTTCCTCATGGGCTGCTACGGCGTGGGCGTGTCGCGCACCATGGCGGCCATCGTGGAGCAGCACAACGACGAGAACGGCATCGCATGGCCCTTCTCGGTGGCGCCGGCGCACGTGTGCGTTCTGCCGCTCACCGTGGGCGACGACGAGGTGCAGCCGGCAGCCGAGAAGCTGGCCGGCGATTTGGCGAAGCTTGGCCTGGAAGTGGTTATCGACGACCGCAAGGAGCGCGCCGGCGTGAAGTTCGCCGACGCCGATCTCGTGGGCTGGCCGCTGCAGGTCGTGGTGGGCAAGCGCGGCCTGGCCGAGGGCAAAGTAGAGATCAAGCACCGCAAGACGGGCGCGCGCCGCGACATCTCGCTCATGGCGCTGACCGACGCGGTGGCGTTCGCGCAGCGCAACACGAAGGTGTGGGGCTCCGAGGTCGACCTGTTCGGCGGGCTGTTCGCCTGATGGGCTCCTTCTCGGATGCAAGTGGGGTGCTGTTCGACCTGGACGGCACCCTGCTCGATACCCAGCGCTTGATCTTGGTTTCCTTCCGCCATGCCGTGGAGACGGTGCTGGGGAGGAGCATCCCCGACGAGCTGCTCATGGCCAAGGTGGGCCAGCCGCTCACGGTGCAGATGTGGGACTTCACGGACGACCAGGAGGTGCACGATGAGCTGCTCGCCGTCTACCGCGACTACAATGCCCGCGTGCACGACGATCTCATTCGCATCTTCCCCGGCGTGCCCGAGCTGATCGCCGATTTGCGCGGCAGGGGCCTGTCCCTCGGCGTGGTAACCTCCAAGCGCCACGAGGCCGCTCTGCGCGGTCTGGCCACGTTCGGCCTGGATGGCGCGTTCGACCTGCTCATAGGCTCCGACGACTGCGCCACCCACAAGCCCGACCCCGGTCCGGTCCTCCAAGGCTGCGGCTTGCTCGGCCTGCGCCCCGGGGAGTGCGTGTACGTGGGAGACAGCCCCTTCGACCTCCAGGCCGGCCACGGTGCCGGCTGCCCCACGGCCGCGGCCCTTTGGGGTATGTTCCCCGAAGAGGTGCTGCTGGCCGAAGAGCCGGAGGTCGTGTGCCGCGACGTAGGGGAGCTTCGCAGGTGCCTGCTCTAGGGTGCCACGTCCGCTCCAGCTAGCCTGGCACCTGAAACGCCATCCGCCCGGGCGCGGGCGGGCTGGGCTGCGGGGCTAGATCCTCTCGTGCCCGCCCAAGGAATGGAGGGCTCCTCCGGGGGCCAGAAGGGCGTCGAGGGGGCGCTCGAAGGCGCGCGCGAACTTCACGACCTTCGAGAAATCGGCGTCTATCAAGCCGTCCTCGATGTCGGTGATGTGGCTTCGGCTGGACCCGACCATGTCCGCCAGCTCCTTTTTCGTCAGATGCTCGCTCTCGCGCAGGACGCGCACGTTCTCTCCGAACGTGCGCGCGAGATGCTGGACAAGGGGGTCCTTGCCCAGCATCTTGGCCTGTCGTGACTTCTCCGGCATGGTCGAAATCGTAGGCGAGCTCTCGAAGGTAAAAGTATTCAGATGAATACACTTCGCTGCACCGAACGACAAAGCCGCCCATAGCGGGCAGACCGCGGGCAGTCCGCCCTCCGCCTGCGCGGCATTCGGCCGATCGCGCCCCTCATCCCCCTATTCTGTTGCTTAGCAGTGAATTTCCCCTGGCATCTACGCCGCGACCTCAACCTTCCTCTATAATCGGTTATTCGATCTTTGACTAACTGCAAATCGAAGGGGGTGTGAGTTCATGCCGAGACTTCAAATCATGGATACCACGATCCGCGACGGCCAGCAGAGCCTCTGGGCCACGCGCATGCAGATCGGGGACATGCTGCCGATCCTGCCTAAGATGGACCGGGTCGGGTACTGGGCCATCGAGGCGTGGGGCGGTGCGACGTTCGACACGTGCCTGCGCTTTCTCGACGAGAACCCGTGGGAGCGTCTGCGATCTATCAAGGCGAACACGCCGAACACGCCGCTCGCCATGCTGTCCCGCGGCCAGAACCTCGTGGGGTACAAGCACTACTCGCGCGAGATCTGCAACCGTTTCATCAAGGCTTCCAAGCGCAACGGCATTCACGTGTTCCGCGTGTTCGACGCCCTCAACGACATCCGCAACGTCGTGGACAACGCCGAGGCCATCAAGGAATGCGGCGGCCACTTCGAGGGAGCTATCTCCTACACCATGTCGCCGGTCCACACGCTGGACAGCTACTTGGAGTACGGCCAGAAGATGAAGGATCTGGGCGCCGACTCCATCGCCATCAAGGATATGGCCGGCATGCTCACGCCCTACCGCACCGAGCGCATGGTGAAGGCGTTCAACGCCGAGATCGGCCTGCCGCTGCACATCCACTGCCACTACGTGGGCGGCATGGCGCCCGCCAACATCATCAAGGCTGCCGAGGCCGGTGCCGCCATCGCGGACACGGCCCACGCGCCGCTCGCCTTCGGCAACTCGCACCCCGCGGTGGAGATGATCGTGGCCGCCCTCCAGGAGAGCCGCTACGACACCGGGCTCGACCTCGACCTGCTGTTCGAGATCGCCGAGTACTGGGAGGAGGTGCGCAAGCGCGGCCACTACAAGCGCGGCGTGTCCTCGCTCACGCACATGAAGGTGTACTCGCACCAGGTGCCCGGCGGCATGATGTCCAACCTCGTGTCGCAGCTGGAGATCCAGAACGCCGGCGACCGTCTGCCCGAGGTCATGCAGGAGATCCCGAAGGTGCGCGCGGAGGTGGGCTACCCGCCGCTCGTCACGCCCCTGTCGCAGATCGTGGGCACGCAGGCCGTGTTCAACGTGCTCACCGGCAAGCGCTGGAGCGTGGTGTCCAAGGAGATGAAGGACTATATCTGCGGCTACTACGGCAAGGCGCCGGGTCGCATGGACAAGGACATCGTGGCAAAGGTGGTGGGCAACTCCGAGATGCTGCCGCCCGATATTGCCCCCGGTTCTCTCGTGACCACCACGTATTCCCAGGTGGAAGACGAGATCGGCGACCTCGCGAAGAGCGAGGAGGACGTGCTCATGTACGCCCTGTTCCCGAACGAGGCCCGCACGTACCTGAGCAAGCACCGCACATCGGAGAAGGTCGACTTCCTCATGGAGCAGGAGTCGAGCCACACCAAGGAGGACGATTACGTGGACATCAATCAGATTCGCGAGCTGGTTCGCGTCGCCGAGGAAAGCGGCGTCGGCGAGATCGTAGTCGAGGAGGAGGGCACCCGCATCGCCGTGCGCATGCCGGGCACGCTGTCCTCCGACGCCATGGCGGCCGCAGCCGCTGCGGCCCCGGTGGCCGCCGTCGCCCCCGCTCCCGCGGCCGAGGCCTCCGCTTCCGCCGACGACGGCGTCGAGCGCCCCTCGAACTGGTACTGCGTGACGGCTCCCATGGTGGGCACGTTCTACACGTCCCCCGCGCCCGGCGAGCCGCCGTTCGTGCAGGTGGGCGATGAGGTGGCTGCCAACCAGACGCTCTGCATCGTGGAGGCTATGAAGCTCATGAACGAGATCACGGCCGAGGAGATGGGCACGGTGCGCGAGGTGTGCCTCGAGGATGCCATGCCCGTCGAGTTCGGCACGCCGCTGTTCTACGTCGAGCCCCACGGCGCCCCGGCCCCGGCTCCGGAGACGGCGTAATGTTTAGCAAGATACTGGTAGCGAACCGCGGCGAGGTGGCGTTGCGCGTCATGCGCGCAGCCAAGGAGCTGGGCGTGAAGACGGTGGCGGTGTACTCCACGGAGGACGCGGACACCTATCCCGTGCAGTACGCCGACGAGGCCGTGTGCATCGGCCCAGCCCAGGCGAACAAGAGCTACCTCGTCATGCCCAGCATCATAGCCGCAGCCAAGAACGCCGGCGCCGAGGCCATCCACCCTGGCTACGGCTTCTTGGCCGAGAACGCCGACTTCGCCCGCGCCTGCGTGGACAACGACCTGGTGTTCATCGGCCCCGCGGCCGACTGCATCGAGCGCATGGGCGACAAGAGCATGGCGCGCGAGACCATGAAGTCCTGCGGCGTGCCCACGGTGCCCGGCTCCGACGGCTGCATCGACACGGCCGCCGAGGCCAAGGCGTTCGCGGACAGCGTGGGCTATCCCGTGCTCATCAAGGCCACGGCGGGCGGCGGCGGCAAGGGCATGCGCGAGGTGCACGATCCAGCCGATCTTGAGGCCCAGTACCAGGCCGCGCGCACCGAGGCCGGCGCCGCCTTCGGCAACGACGGCGTGTACCTGGAAAAGCTCGTGCTGCGCCCGCGCCACGTGGAGGTGCAGGTGCTGGCCGACGACTTCGGCAACAACCTGGCACTCTGCGAGCGCGACTGCTCCGTGCAGCGTCGCCACCAGAAGCTCATTGAGGAGGCTCCCTCGCCGGCGCTCACCGAGGACCTGCGCCGCGCCATGGGCGTGGCGGCCATCAAGGCCGTGCGCGCCGTGAACTACAAGAACGCCGGCACGATAGAGTTTTTGCTCGACGAGCGCGGCAACTTCTACTTCATGGAGATGAACACGCGCGTGCAGGTGGAGCACCCCGTGACCGAGCAGATCACCGGTACCGACATCATCAAGGAGCAGCTGCGCATCGCCTCCGGCGAGCCCATCAGCTGCGCCTCCCGTGCGCCGTTCGCCCCGTTCGGCCATGCGATGGAATTCCGCATCAACGCGGAGGACCCCGCGCACGGCTTCCGACCCTGCCCGGGCACCATCACCAAGTTCGAGCTCCCGGCGGGTCCCGGCGTGCGCGTGGAGAGCTATGTGCGCACCGGCTCGCGCATCTCGCCCTACTACGACTCGCTCGTGGCGAAGCTCGTGGTGTACGGCCAGGACCGCGAGGAGGCGCTGCAGCGCGGCCGCCGCGCCCTTGACGAGTTCGTCATCGAGGGCATCGAGACCACCATCTCGTTCCACCGCCGCGTGCTGGACAACGCCGTGTTCTGCGCGGGCGAGGCGACGACCGACTTCATTGAGACCCAGATGGGAGACGTGTTATGAACGAGCTGAACCTTGACGGCATGGCGCTTGCGCCGGGTGTCGTCGAGACGATCGTGTCCATTGCAGCCAACGAGGTGGAGGGCGTGGCCTCCGTGGGCTCCGCCGCCGCGGGCGGACTGCGCTCCGTGTTCGGCGCCAAGCCGTCCACCCAGGGCATCGACATCGCCGTGGACGAGGACGACAAGCTGGTCATATCGGTGCGCGTGGACGTGTACTACGGCTATGTGCTGCCCGAATTGGCCGCCAACCTGCGCCAGGCCGTGGCCGATGCCGTGGCGAGCCAGGTGGGGGCGCAGGTTTCCTCGGTCGACGTGTACATCGACGGCATCCAGTTTGCCGGTTAGCCGGAGGTTTGCTGAGCTCCTATGGCTGCTAAACGACATGAACGAACGCGTGCGCGCCGCTCGGCGCTCGCGCTGCTCTACACGAGCGAGATCACGGACGAGGGCGCTACCAAGATCGCCGAGGAAGGCCGCTACCTGGCCGAGGACGGCCCGCTGCCCGACTACGCCACAGCGCTCGTGCGGGGCGTGGAGGCGCACCGCATGGCCATCGACAAGCATTTGGCGGCCACGTCGGAGAACTGGGCGCTTGCGCGCATGCCCATCGTCGACCGCTCAATCCTGCGCCTGGCCACCTACGAGATGATGTACGTGGACGACGTGCCCACCTCGGTCACGATCAACGAGGCCGTTGAGCTGGCGAAGGACTTCGGCGGAGAGGACGAGTCGCCGCGTTTCGTCAACGGCGTGCTGGGCCGCATCGCGAAGATCCTGGACGAGGAGAAGGCCGAGGAGAAGGCGGCGTCGGCGTCCGCCGCGGCGCGGGAGGGCGAGCTGCCCGAAGGAGCCCCTTCCCATGGCGCATGAGTCATATGAAAGCTTTGACCAGGTGAAGGCCCGCCTCGACGAGATCGTCGATGCCGTTGGCTCAAGCGAGATGCCCCTCGACGAGGCGCTCTCCCTGTATGAGGAGGCTGTGGGATTGGGCCTGCGGGCGAGCGAGCTGCTCGAGGAGAACATCGAGGCCCGCGATGCCGAAGACGAGGCCGAAGACGGCGCGGGCAAGGCCGTCTGCGAGGCCGCCGCGGGAACCGAGGTTGAAATCGAAGCCGCAGCTTCGGACGCGGAGGCGTCCGCGGCGGCTGCGGCTCAAGCGTAACGGGGGGCGTGACTATGGACCATCGCATTCTCGACGTGATCTCGTCGCCGGCCGACCTCAAGCTGCTGACCAACGAAGAGCTCTCCATCCTCGCCCGCGAGATACGCGAGGAGATCGTGTCCGTGACGTCGGAGACGGGCGGTCACGTGGGCTCGTCGCTCGGTGCCGTGGAGATCATCCTGGCCGTGCACAGCATGCTGGACTGCCCGCGCGACCGGTTCATCTTCGACGTGGGCCACCAGGCCTATGCGCACAAGCTGGTCACGGGCCGTCTCGACGAGTTCAAGTCGCTGCGCACCTACGGCGGCCTCTCCGGCTTCCCGAAGCCCGGCGAGAGCCCCTACGACGTGCATCCCTCGGGCCATGCCTCCGACTCGCTTTCGGTGGCGCTCGGCCTGGCGAAGGCACGCGACCTCTCGGGCGGCGACAACAAGGTGGTAGCCCTGATAGGCGATGCGGCGCTCTCGGGCGGCATGGCGTTCGAGGCGCTCAACCACATCGGACAGGCGCAGACCCCGATGGTGGTCGTCCTCAACGACAACGAGATGTCCATCTCGCGCAACGTGGGCGCGCTCATGAAGCACCTCGGCTACATGCGCGCCTCCTCGCAGTACCGCCAGACGCGCGACTCCGTCCAGGAGAGATTGGAAAGCAGCGGACCCTTCGGGGAGGCGCTCGCGAACTTCGGGCGCAACATGAAGGAATCCATGAAGCAGTTCGTGCTCCCGCGTACCATGATCTTCGAGCAGCTGGGCATCCTGTGCACGGCGCCCATCGACGGCCACGACATCGGCGCGCTCAAGGAGACGCTCGCCATGGTGCTGGAGACGGACGCACCCGTGCTCATGCACGTGGTGACGAAGAAGGGAGCCGGCTACGGGCCGGCCGTGCGCAACCCCGAGAAGTTCCACGGCATCGCGCCGTACGACGTGGCTACCGGTGCCGTGAAGAAGAAGCCGTCCGCCGCCCCCTCGTACACGAGCGTGTTCGGCGCGGCGCTTGCGGCCGAGGCGCGCAAGGACGAGCGTATCGTGGCCATCACGGCCGCCATGAAGGACGGCACGGGCCTGGCGGGCTTCGCCGAGGAGTTCCCGAGCCGCTTCGTGGACTCGGGCATAGCCGAGGAGCACGCCGTGGGCTTGGCCTCGGGCCTGGCCATCGGCGGCAAGAAGCCGGTCGTGGCCATCTACTCGACGTTCCTGCAGCGCGCCGTGGACCAGCTGGTCATCAACAACGCGCTGCCGAACCTGGACGTGGTGTTCGCCATCGACCGCGCCGGCGTGGTGGGGGAGGACGGCCCCACGCATCACGGCATGTTCGACCTCGCATACACGCGCATGGTGCCGCATATGCGCGTGCTCGCCCCGTCGAACGAGGCGGAGCTCGTGCATGCGCTGCACACGGCGCTGGCGCTGGGCGGCCCGTTCGCCATCCGCTACCCGCGCGGGGCGGCCGAGGGCGTGCCGCTGCCCGAGGAGCCCCAGGTGCTGGAAGTGGGGAAGTCGCAGGTGGTGCGCGAGGGGGCCGACGTGGCCATCCTCGCGTTCGGCCGTATGGTGGGCCGTGCGCTGGGCGCCGCGGAGTTGCTGGCGGCGCGCGGCATCGATGCGCGCGTCGTGGACATGCGCTGGGCGAAGCCGCTCGACGCCGATGCCATCGCGCGTGCGGCGCAGACGCGCCTCGTGGTCACGGTGGAGGGCGGCATCGTGTCGGGTGGTGCGGGCGAGGGCGTGCTGGGCGAGCTTGCGCGCCAGGGCCTGGCCGTGCCTGCGCTCACGCTGGGCATTCCCGATATGTTCGTGCCGCAGGGCAAGGCCGACTTGCTGCTTCGCGACCTGGGCCTCGATCCCGAGGGGATAGCGGCCTCCATCGAGGAGCGCATGAAATAGGGGCGACTTTACCTAAACTTGATCTTTCCGTTGCCTTGACTTGACAAAGCACCGCTATCATACGATTCCGTGTGCTTTGTCACCGAAGCCGTGAAAGGGACCCCAAGTTGAATACTCTTGCCGATCGGCACCCTTCGTTCGAGGAGGAGTCCGAGTGAGCTACGATTTCGGCTCGTTCGCTGCAGCGTTCGTCAGCGACCCCATACTCGCTCTCATCGTCATCCTGACGCTGGGCGCCACGGTGGTGAACGGGGCGACCGACGCCCCCAACGCCATCGCCACCGTCGTGGGCACGAAGGCCATGAAGCCCACGCCCGCCATCGTTATGGCGGCGATATGCAACTTCGTCGGCCTTGCCGGCATCACCATGGTCTCGTCGGCCGTGGCCGCCACCATCTTCAAGATGGTGGATTTCGGCGGCGACAACCATGCCGCCCTCGTCGCGTTGGCGGCGGCCATGGTGGCCATCATCGTATGGGGCGTGGCGGCCTGGTACTTCGGCATACCCACGTCCCAGAGCCACTCGCTCATCGCCGGCATCACCGGTGCGGCCATCGCCCTGCAGGGGGGCTTGGGCGGCGTGAACGGCGGCGAATGGATGAAGGTGGTATACGGTCTGGTCATCTCCACGGTGCTCGGGTTCGGTACAGGATGGCTGTTCACGCGCCTCATAAAGAAGGCGTGTCGGCGCGCCGAGCGCTCCAAGGCGAACTCGTTCTTCAAGTGGGCGCAGATCGTGTCGGGCGCCGGCGTGGCCGTGCTGCACGGCGCGCAGGACGGCCAGAAGTTCCTGTCGCTGTGCATGCTGGGCATCATGCTGGCCATGAGCGGCCAGTCGGGCGGCGACGTGTCGTTCCCGTTCTGGCTCATCATCATGGTGTCGGCCGTCATGGCGCTGGGCACCGCCGTGGGCGGCAAGAAGATCATCAAGTCCGTGGGCATGAACATGGTTAAGATGGAGCAGTACCAGGGCTTCGCCGCCTGCCTGTCCGCCTGCTTCTGCATCGGCCTGGCCACGTTCACGGGCCTGCCGGTGTCCACCACGCATACCAAGACCACCGCCATCATGGGCGTGGGCGCCGAGAAGAGCCTGCGCAACGTGAAATGGGGCCTTGCCGGCCGCATGGTGGGCACTTGGGTGCTCACGTTTCCCGGCTGCGGCCTGCTGGCGTTCGCGTTCACGCACCTGTTCCTGATGTTCTTCTAGGGGGATCGGGTGGTGCGTCCAACGAGGTCGTAGACGGGTTGGCGTTGTAGGTCAGCGCGAAGGGCCCCCGTGCCCGGAATTGCCGTGAGCCGGCGAAGCGCGCTTTTGCACGCGAGGAAGGCTTGGAGCGGCAAGGCTGGGCACGGGGGCCTTCGCGGCGTCGAGCGATTCCGCTGGCCGTTAGGCCAGCGGAACGAACTAATCCTCTTCCACGACTTCCGCGCCGGGGGCGTTCCTCTTCACGCTCTCGATGCCCTTCTTGCAGGATTCCTTGGACTGGTAGTGCTGCGACGTGGCGATGACTTCGCCGTTGTCGGCTTTCAGCACGAAATGGCATCCCGTCTCGGACGTCTTGATGACGAACTTGCCCATGGGACCGCTCCTTCTCTTCGACGATAACGGAATCATATACCCCGGTCAGATAGAAGGGGCGTCACAGCAGGCGGTTTCACCAATGGTTGAACGGCATCCTATGCGCCGATGCGCTTCTCCATGATGAAGTCGTCCATGATGAAGCCTTGCCCGATGTCGGTCTCCACGGACTCGATGGTCTCGAACCCCTTGCCCCGGTACGCGCGCACGCCCAGGTCGTTGTGCTTGTTCACCGTCAGGTACATGGCCGCGAGTCCGCGTGCGCGGCACAGGTCCTCGTAGAAGCGGATGGTCTGGCTGGCGAACCCGTGCCCACGCTCTTCGGCGCACAGGTAGATCTTCGAGATGAAGAAGCGGTTCGTCTCGGGCTCGACGCGCCCTCCCGTGTAGCCTACGGTGCGGCCGTCCTCGGCGGTGCGCAGGAACCAGTACTCGTAAGCGTGCTCGGCCACGTCGCGCTCGATAGCTTCGAGGCTCTGGAACTGTTCCACCATGTAGTCGGTTTGGGCCTCGCCGATGAGGGCGGGCCAGTACTCGTGCCAGATCTCGCTGGCGAGCGTCGCCAGGGCGGCGCGGTCCTCGGGCGTTTCGACGGGGACGAACTCGATGGTCATGCGGTGGTCCTTTCTCTCGCGTGTCCCTTCCACTATACCGCAACGGTGCGCGCTGCCATCGTTCCCGCAGTCCGATTCCTTCGGGCTCGCGGCCCGGTGCTGCGAGGCGTGTTTCCTTTCGGTAACGGCGATGCTTCCCGTCTGTTAAAAGGCGTTTTTGAGCGCGTTAACAGTTGCAGGTCTCGCTTGGGACGGTCGCGGGGCGGTGGGATCATCGAATGCGTAAACAGGAAGCACTCGTATTCGAGGGAGGTAGAGGCACATGTTCGACACAGGATCGACGGGTTTCATGCTGGTATGCGCGATGCTCGTCTTGCTGATGACGCCGGGGCTGGCGTTCTTCTACGGAGGTTTGAGCCGTCGCAAGAACGTCGTGAACACGATGCTCATGTCGTTTGCGGTGCTCGGCATCGTGGGCGTCACCTGGACGGTGTGCGGATGGTCGTTCGCGTACGGCGGGGACGGGTCGCTTCCGTTCTTCGGAGGCTTCGACCAGCTCGGCCTCGCTGGGCTGGTGGCCGACATCGTGGGCGAAGCCCCCGAAGCGCTGAGCCACGACGCGTACCCCGCGATAGCCGACGTGGTGTTCCAGATGGCGTTTTGCATGATTACCACGGCCATCGTCACGGGTGCGGTGGCCGGGCGCGTGAAGTTCGGCGCGGTGTGCGCGTTCGCGGCGGTGTGGACCGTCGTGGTGTACCCGCCGCTCGCCCACATGGTGTGGGGCGGCGAGGGGAGTCTCGTGGGAGGCATGATCGGCGCGCTCGACTTCGCGGGCGGCGATGTGGTGCACATCTCGTCCGGCCTCACGGGCCTGGTTCTCTGCGTTATCGCGGGCAAGCGGAAGGGGTACGCCGTGATGAGCTACCGCCCTCACAACGTGCCGTTCGTGGCGCTTGGCGCGACGCTCCTGTGGTTCGGATGGTTCGGCTTCAATGCGGGCTCCGAGTTCTCCCCCGACGGCGTTGCTGCGCTCGCGCTCGTGAACACCGTGGCGGCGTCTAGTTCAGCGCTCGTTTCGTGGCTGGCCGTCGAGCGCGCGCGTGACGGCAAGCCCACGCTCGTGGGCGCGGCGACGGGCTTGGTGGCTGGTCTCGTAGTGATCACGCCGGCAGCGGGCTTCGTGGAGCCATGGGCAGCGGCGGCGATGGGCGTCATCGTATCGCCCGTGTGCTACGCCGCCGTCTCGTTCCTCAAGCGCAGGCTCGGCTACGACGACGCGCTCGACGCATTCGGCATCCATGCGGTCGGTGGCGTGACCGGCGGCATCCTGACCGGGCTGTTCTGCGTGCCCGAGCTGTCGTGGACCGACTTCGGCGGCCTGCTCTATACCGGCGATCCCACGCTGCTGGGCGCGCAGGTGCTCGGCATTCTCGTGACGGTGGGGTTCGTGGGCGTGCTCGACGTGGCGCTCGGTTTCATCGTGAAGGCGTGCTTCAAGGGAAGCCTGCGTGTGGGCGAGGCCGAGGAGGCGCAGGGCCTCGACGTGACCGCTCACGGCGAGAGCGCGTATCCGGCCTATGTGGGACTCGACTAAGGTTCCGCCGTTCTGCCGAACGGCGGAACGGGCCGGCGACTCTCGCTGGCTTCGACGAACCAGTGATAGCAAAGGAGCTGTTAAATGAAGAAGATCACCGCCATCGTGCGGCCCGAGAAGCTCGAGCCGCTCAAGGAGGCGCTGTTCGCCGCGCAGGTGGGCGGCATGACCGTCAGCCAGGTGCAAGGGTGCGGCAGCCAGCATGGTTGGAAGGAGTACTACCGCGGGACCGAGGTGATGCTCAACATGATACCGAAGGTGAAGTTCGAGCTCGTGGTCGAGGATGCAGAGGTGGCGCCTCTCGTCGACCTCGTCCGCGCCACGGCATGCACCGGCGAGGTAGGCGACGGCAAGATCTTCATCTTCCCGGTGGAGGAGGTGGTGCGCATCCGCACCGGGGAGACGGGCGCCGCCGCTGTGTAGCGAGCGCAGAAGGTGCCGGCATGTCCGGACGGCATCGATCCAGCCTGGATCGGTGCCGTCCCGTGTGGAGGTTCGGCGGCGGGGTTTGCAGGTTGTTGTTAATGGGATATAATCCTATTTAAATTACGATAGTGATAAGCAGACCCAAGGAGTTCGCAATGGCCACGGCAACGAAGAAGGGGGCGTCCACGGCGCCCTCGCGCAACACCATTCAGCGGGCGCTCGTGCTGGAGGCGGTGCGGTCGCTGCATAACCACCCCACGTCGGCCGACGTGTACGAGGCGGTGCGTCGCACGTACCCGAACATCTCGCGGGCCACGGTGTACCGCAACCTGGGCGTGCTGGCTAGCCGAGGCGACGTGCTGCGCGTCGAGGTGCCCAACGGCGCCGACCGCTACGACTTCTTCAACGAGCCGCATTACCACGCGAAGTGCCGCGTGTGCGGCGGCATCGTGGACGTCGATATGCCCTACGAGCCGGACATCGCCTCCCGTATAGCCGATGCACATGGCTTCGCCATCGAGGGTCACGAGATCATCTTCGACGGCGTATGCGCCGCTTGCCAGAAAGCCTAGTGACGAGGCCCGCCGCGCGGCGGGGCGAAACGGCCCCGCCGCCGTGCCTCGCGCCCTCCGCCGCCTGCCTCATAGAGCAGAATGGACTGCGGGAATGCGCCCCGGAAGGCACGGGGCGCAAAGGCGCACGCGGACACCGTCCGTCGTCCGAGACGGGCACGGGCCGAGGTAGATAGCGAGGAGAGGGCCGGCATGGCTAACCCTTACGAGATATTCGACGCGCTGGCGGAATGCGTGTACGTGAGCGATCTCGATACCCACGAGATGCTGTACCTCAACGGATCTGCGGAGCGCCTCGTGGGCGACTGGCGGGGCCGGACGTGCTACGACGTGGTGCTGGGCAAAGACGCCCCCTGCGAGTTCTGCAACAACCACGAGCTTTCCGCGGACGCGTTCGTCACGTGGGCGCACTACAACGAGAAGTTCGGGCGCCACTACCTGCTCAAGGACAAGGTCGTGGACTGGGAGGGCCGCCCGGCCCGTTTCGAGGTGGCGTTCGACATGACCGCCGAGCAGGAGCAGCGCCGGGCGCTGGAGACGAAGCTGGGCCTGGAGACGCTGCTCGTGCGCTGCGCCATGAAGCTGCAGAACATAGACGGGTTCGCGGGCGACATGACGTCCGTGCTCCAGATGATAGGCGAGTTCATGGAGGCCGACCGCGTGTACCTCTTCCAGGTGTCGCCCGACGGCACCTCGTTCAGCAACTCGCACGAGTGGTGCGCCGAGGGCGTGGTGCCCCAGATCGACGAGCTGCAGAACATGGACCTGCATTTCGTGACGCAGTGGATGCCGCTGTTCCTGAAGCGCGAGACCATCGTCGTCAAGAACTTGGAGGATTTGCGCGAGACTTCGCCGAACGAGTACGAGATGCTCGCCCCGCAGGGCATAACCACCCTGGTGGACGCGCCGCTGCTCGTGGAGGGCGAGCTCATCGGCTCCATCGGCGTGGACAACCCGGCCGCTATCCACCTGGACCACTGCGGGGAGTTCTTCAGCAGCCTTTCCTACTTCCTGTCCATGGAGCTGGAGCGCTACCGCACGAAGGAGCGATTCCGCCAGCTCAGCTTCACGGACACGCTCACCGGCCTGGGGAACCGCAACCGCTTCATCGCCGACGTGGAGGAGCTCGACGCCGCGGGCCCGCGCAACGGGTTCGGCGTGGTGTACGTGGACATGAACGGCCTGAAGGACATCAACGACCGCGACGGCCACGCAAGGGGCGACCGCGCGCTGATCGCGGCGGGCAGCGCGCTCGCAGACGCGCTCCCGGGGGCATACGTGTACCGCATGGGCGGCGACGAGTTCCTCGCCATCGTGAAGGACGTCTCCGCAGACGGCTTCGACGCGCTGGTGGAAACGGTGCGCGCCCGGCTGTCCGACGCCTCGTGCCCCATGGCCATGGGGCTGCACTACGCCGCGGAGCCTTGCCTTGTCGACGAGGCCGTCAGGTGGGCCGACGGTGCCATGTACGAGGACAAGCGGGCCTACTACAGCTCGCACGCCGCCTCCGCGCGCTACCGCGGCTGATGCGAGGCCAAAGGTGGCGGAATGGCGAGAAATAATCGTGGGGCCTTGTGAATAGTGGTTCTGGGGACGTTGCCTGTGTGATATACTGATGCGGCTTATCGGGAATCCTCCCGGAAGCGCACGTAACTGTAGGCCCCCGAGACATGTTTTTGTTGCACAGCTGAGCGAGCAAGCTTTTGCAGAGCGAACATGGTGTAAGCAATCAATCATGACGAAGGGTCCCCGACTTAAGTTTGAAAGGGGTCCGTTTTGACCGACATCAAGAACACGTCCGTCATCGACTTCAGCGACATCTCCGACGAGCAGATGAACGAGATGATCGACGGCACGCTGACCGAGTTCGACGAGGGCGACCTGGTCGACGGCACGGTCGTCAAGATCGAGCACGACGAGGTGCTCGTGGACATCGGCTTCAAGAGCGAGGGCGTCATCCCCTCCCGCGAGCTGTCCATCCGCAAGGACGCCGACCCGTCCGACATCGTGGAGCTGGGCGAGAAGATCGAAGCCCTCGTGCTCCAGAAGGAGGACAAGGACGGCCGCCTGATCCTTTCCAAGAAGCGTGCCGAGTACGAGCGTGCATGGATCCGCGTCGAAGAGAAGTTCAAGGCCGGCGAAGTGGTCACGGGCGAGGTCATCGAAGTCGTCAAGGGCGGCCTGATCCTCGACATCGGCCTGCGCGGCTTCCTGCCGGCGTCGCTGGTCGACCTCCGTCGCGTCAAGGACCTCGACATGTACCTCAACACCGAGATCGAGGCCCGCGTCATCGAGATGGACCGCAACCGCAACAACGTCGTCCTGTCCCGCCGCGTGCTGCTCGAGGAGGGCCGCAAGAACGAGCGCGCCGAGATCCTCGCGAAGCTCTCGAAGGGCATGCGCCTCAAGGGCACCGTCTCCTCGATCGTCGACTTCGGCGCGTTCGTCGACCTCGGCGGCATCGACGGCCTGGTGCACATCTCCGAGCTGTCCTGGAACCATGTCAACCATCCGTCCGAGGTCGTCAAGGTGGGCGACGAGGTCGAGGTGGAGGTCCTGGACGTCGATCTGCAGCGCGAGCGCATCTCGCTCGGCCTCAAGCAGACGACGGAGGATCCGTGGATCAAGCTCGTCGAGAGCTACCCGGTGGGCACCATCGTCGACGGCAAGGTGACGAAGATCGTGCCGTTCGGCGCGTTCATCGAGCTGGGCCAGTCCATCGAGGGCCTCGTGCACATCTCCGAGATGTCGCAGCGCCACATCGACACCCCCGCGCAGGTCGTGAAGGCTGGCGACGAGGTGAAGGTCAAGGTCATGGAGATCAACCCCGAGCGTCGCCGTATCTCCCTGTCCATGAAGGCCGCCGCCGAGGAGCTCGGCTTCGAGATCGAGGTGGACGAGTCCATCCAGGCCGAGGAGAAGCCGGCCAAGAAGAAGGCCGAGAAGAAGGAAGAGGCCGCCCCGGCTGCCGCTCCCGCCGAGGAGCCGGCTGCGGAGTAGCTTCCCCGCCGATTGTAAGAGGGCCCCTCGAAAGAGGGGCCCTCTTTGCTTTATGAGGAGTCGTTGGCGCAGCCGGCCCGTTCGGCCCTTAAGCCGGATGCTTAACGCTCGATCGACCCGAGGAGGTCGCGGGATGCCGCGTCCAACGCGGAGCGGTAAGCTCCCTCGATTTCAGCGAGAGCCAGGTCGATGGGGGTTTGCACGGCGGGTGCGGCAGCATCTTCGGCATGCTGCGGCAGGTAGCTGGACACGGCGTCGTGCACGAGGTCGATATAGACGCGCGCGCCCTCCTCGGTCAGGTGGGTGCCGTCGCCGTCGAAGAGCTCGTCGCGTCCGGCGCTCGCGCCGAACCAGTCGATGAGATGGACGTTCCCGTAGCGCTCGGCGGCGCCTGCCAGCACGTCGTTCGTGGAGGATACCCAGTCTTGCGGGCTGCGGGTGTTCACGAGCCAGAGCTGCTTGTCGGTTCCCACGTCGGCGACGATATCGTCCAGCTGCCCATCGGTAGCCGGGCCGTTCGTGCCCAGCGCCAGCACGACGATGCCGCCTACAAGGCCCTGGTCGCGATACGAGTCGTACACTTCCCTTCCCACGTAGATCTGGCGGTTCACGGCGGCGTCGATGGCGCCGTGGGGGAAGCGCTCTTGGAAATAGGGCACGGAGCGCACCGATACCGAGTCGCCTATCATGAGCACATCGAGCTTCGGTTGCTCTTCGGCGACGGGCGCGGAGCCTTCGGGCTCCTGCGGCGACCCCTCCGCCAACGGTTGCCCCGACGGATCTGCCTGGGCCTGGCCCGAGGGGCTCGTCTGGCCCTGCTCGGCCTGCTTCAGCAGGTTGCCGCCCTCCAAGGCCGAGGTGGGCGGCACGAGCGCCAGCCCGCCTGCGGCCACGATCACGAGCGCGCCGGCGCCCACGGCAGGCACGGCGTGCGTGCGCAGCCAGTCCGGCAGCGACGCCTCGCCCGAGCGTACCTTCCTCACCAGACGGCCGAAGGCCCCGTGGCGGAAGGGGTTCTCCACGAAGCGGTACGACAGCGCGGCGCAGCCGAACACGGCCGCCAGCTGCAGCAGGTAGAGCCACCAAGGCGTGTCGCCGATGCCGCCCGGGTCCATGAGCAGCAGCAACGGGTAGTGCCACAGGTAGATGCCGTAGCTGCGCTTGCCTATCCACACGAGCGGCCTCGCGCCCGCAACGCGCCCGATGATGCTGGCCGGATGCACCATGACCGCGATGACCACGGCGGTGAGCATCGAGCACAGCACGAGCCCGCCCCGGTACAGGAAGGGCGAGAACCCGTTCGAGAACACCACCAGCAGCAGCAAGCCCGCGAGCGCCGCGGCCCCCACGCCGTCGAGCACGGAGCGCTCGCGCTTCGTCAGGCGCACGCCGCTTTTGGCGCCCAATAGGTGCGACGGCCACACGAACGCCAGCCATGCGCCGATGAGCAGCGAAAACGCCCGTGTGTCGGTGCCGTAGTACACGCGGCTCGGGTCGGCGGCGGGGTCGAACAGCAGCGCCATCTCTAGTGCGGAGAGCGCGGCCAGCACGAGCACGACGTTGCGCACCGTGCCCTTCCTCGCTCCCAGCTTCAGCGCGGCAAGCAGAGCCACGGGCCACACGAGGTAGAACTGCTCCTCGATAGCCAGCGACCAGAAGTGCGCAAGCGGCGACGGCGCGCCGAGCGCCTCGAAGTAGGACACGTCGTGGAATATCTGCCACCAGTTGTTGAAGAAGAGCAGAGACGGCAGGACGTCGGGGCGCATCTTTGTGAGCAGGGCGTGGTTGAACAGGGTGCAGAGCACGGCCGTGCAAACGACGACGAGAACGATGGCGGGCACGAGCCGACGGACGCGGCGCAGCCAGAAGCGCGGAAGGTCGATCGTGCCCGATTCGTCGTGCTCGATGAGCAGCAAGCTGGTTATAAGGTAGCCTGACAGCACGAAGAAGACGGTGACGCCCAGCAGCCCGCCGGGTGCCCAGGGCATGCGCATATGGTAGGCGATAACGGCGAGCACGGCGAAAGCTCGCAGGCCGTCGAGCGCCGGTATATAACGGGATTTCGAGCCCGACACGTGCGATCCCCCTTGTTGCGTTTGCGGTCGATGCGCGGGATGCGCAGGATCCAGTATAGCGCTCCGTCAAGCGCCGAGAACGCATTGTACCGCGCTGCGGTCGTTCTGCGTAGGCTCTTCACGTATCGTTGAGGCGGTGCGCTGCGCGGGCTCCGTTTCCTTTATACTGGCGACGAAAGAAGATGCGAAAGGATGGCAGATGGCAACGGGCGAGAGCGGCGTTCGGCGTGTGGCGCTGGGTATGAGCGGCGGTGTCGACAGCGCGGTATCCGCCGCGCTGCTCATGCGCGCAGGCTTCGAGGTGGTGGGCGTTACCTGCCGCTTCACCGATGATGCGGCAAGCGACCGCGCCGCAGCCGATGCGGCGGCGGTGTGCGCCCGGCTGGGCTTGAGTCATACGGAGCGGGACTGCACCGCGCTGTTCGATAATGCGGTGGTCCAGCCGTTCGTGGACGCGTACGCCGCGGGGCTCACGCCGAGCCCCTGCGTGGGCTGCAACGCCTGCTGCAAGCTGCCCTCCCTGCTGGCTGCCGCCGACGAGCTGGGCTGCGAGTCGGTGGCCACCGGCCACTACGCCCGCATCGCGCAGCTTGCGGATAACGGGCGCTACGTGGTGAAGTGCGCGCTCGATGCGCGCAAGGACCAGAGCTACATGCTGGCGCTACTCTCCCAGGAGCAGCTGGCGCGCCTTGTGCTGCCGCTGGGCGGCACCACGAAGGCGGAGGTGCGCGTGCTGGCTGCCGACCTGGGGCTTCCCGTTGCCGAGAAACCCGAGAGCCAGGATGTGTGCTTCATCGAGGGTGATTATCGTGCGTTCCTGCACGCGCGGGGCGTCGATGACCGGCCGGGCGCCATCGTGGATTGCGCGGGTGCCGTGCTCGGCCGGCACGACGGGCTGGCCAACTACACGGTGGGGCAGCGCAAGGGCATCGGCGTAGCCGCGCCCGAGCCGTACTACGTGGTGGCCAAGCGGCCCGAGACGTGCGAGCTGGTGGTGGGATTCGCCGACGAGGCCCGCATCTCGAGCGTGCTGACGGGTCCGGTGAGGTGGCAGGCCCTCGCATGCCTGGACGGGCCGCGTGCCGCCAGCGTGAAACTGCGGTACCGAAGCCGGGCCGTTCCGTGTATCATAGAGCCCGAACCCGAAGGGCGCGTTCGCGCAGTGTTGCGCGAGCCGCAGCCGACCACGGCGCCGGGACAGTTCGCCGTCTTCTCCGTGGGCGACACCGTGCTCGGAGGCGGCATGATCGAGGAGGTAGCATCGGTATGAAGAAGCTGTTCATCATCGGCGGCATGGGCGCCGGCAAGTCGACGGCCCGCAAGGCCCTTGTGGACGCGGGCCTGCCGTACATCGACCTCGACAAGGTGGGCCACGACGTGCTCGCTTGGGACACGGTGAGGGAAGAGCTGGTGGACACGTTTGGCGCCGACATCATGGACGGTGACGAGGTGAACCGCAAGGCGCTCGCCCACAAGGCGTTCGTGAGTCCCGCCGAGACGCGCAAGCTCAACCGCATCACCGTGCCGCGCATCGAGGACGCCTACCGCGACAAGGTGGCCGAGCTGGAGGCCGCGGGCCATCCGGCCGTGGTGGTGGAGCACTCCGTGTTCAAGAACCGTACGTCCTCGCTCGCCTACGATGCCGACGTGGTCATCGCCGTGCTGGCACCGCTGGACGTGCGCATCGAGCGCGCCGTGGCGTCGGGCTTCGACGAGGCCGACGTGCGCCGCCGCATCGCCCGCCAGATCACCGATGCCGACCGCATCGAGGCCGCCGACGTGGTGTTCAACAACGACGGCACCCCCGAGGAACTGCACAACCAGGTGATAGCCTGGTGGGGAGAGTACGAGAAAGGCCTGTAAAGACTAGACGGCGAGGATGCCCCTTGGGCGGGCCCTCCCCGAGCTTTTAGTCGCGTCCGGCGTGGGCCAGCACCATGTTCGAAAAATTATATTAGAACATCCGTTTTATAAGTACGGATGTTCCTTTTTGTGCTACCATGTGATTTGTCGAAAAGAGCCAGTGCAGGCGCCTGCCCGATGCCGCAATGCGGGAGGGCGGCCCATAGATGGCGACGGTGTTCCGCGTCCGCCCGTACCACGCTTGCAAGATCCTCTCCAGCTTTCGGAACCGGAAGAGGGGTCTGCCATGGAAACCTTCATCTGAAAAACGACGAGAGGAAGCGCGGGTCGCTCTCCGTGCCCTGCCTTCCTTGACGCTGCGCCATTTACGTTTTACAATTTCGTTTAACAAAAAGGAATAGGTGATCGCTCAATGGAAGTGCTGGTTGATTTGCACGCGCTCAAGCATGGGTTGACCGAGGAAGAGATCCTGTATGCTTGGAAGAACTACGTGAGGAAGCAACATCGTAGGGCACCGAAAGAGGATCGTGTGGTAGTGGTAGCCCTTGGGTTTTGCAGCGATGGACGCCTCGTCCAGATGGTCGGCGTCGACAAATGGTACGGTGTGCTGATATACCATGCAATGACGCCGCCGACAGCGAGCGTTTTGGCAGAGTTCGGGCTGACAGGGAGGTAGAACGTGAAGACAGCGAAAGAGCTTGAGGAGATGTTCGGGGTCACCGCCGAGCAGCTTGATGAATGGGAGAAGGAAGCAGCGCAGGGCATCTTGCCTGGCGAGCAGGTGGGCGAGATCATTGTGGGGCGACCCCTCAAATTCGGGGAGCCGTTGCAGTTCGTCGGGTTCAAGGACACGCCGCAGAAGGTTGCGGCTATGGACGAGAGGGCGTCGAAGCTGGGCATGAGCCGGTCGGATTACCTGCGCAGCTTGGTTCGCAAGGATTTGGCAAGCGCCTAGGCAGCTCGACATCATCTCGAAAGATGGGGAAGATAACGGTTGAATCACGAACATATGTTCATTTTGCTTCTGCTGTGCTAGACTGAGTGGTCGATGAACCCTCTCGTCGGTGTCCTTCGGCATGCGGCGTTCTCTTCGGGAAGGAGCTTACGTGGCGCATCTTTCGAATATCGAAGGCCTCGAGATGGAGGGCAAGCTGCCGGAGGTGCGGCTGGCAACGACGCCTCTCAAGGTGGTGTCGCCCTACGAGCCGTCGGGCGACCAGCCGCAGGCCATCGAGAAGCTGGCCCGCGGGGTCGAGGACGGCCTGCGCTACCAGACGCTCCTGGGCGTGACGGGCTCGGGCAAGACGTTCACCATGGCCAAGACCATCGAGGCCGTGCAGAAGCCCACGCTGGTCATGGCGCCGAACAAGACGCTCGCGGCCCAGCTGGCCAGCGAGCTGAAGGAGTTCTTCCCGAACAACTCCGTGGTGTACTTCGTGTCGTATTACGACTACTACCAGCCCGAGGCCTACGTGCCCTCGTCCGACACGTTCATCGAGAAGGACGCCTCCATCAACGAGGAAGTGGAGAAGCTGCGCCATGCGGCCACTTCGGCCCTGCTTTCGCGGCGCGACTGCATCGTGGTGGCCTCGGTGTCGTGCATCTACGGCATCGGCTCGCCCATGGACTATGCCGGCATGGCGGTGTTCGTGGACAAGCAGAAGGAGATGGACCGCGACGACGTCATCCACGAGCTCATCGACATCCAGTACGACCGCAACGACTACGAGCTGAAGCGCGGCACGTTCCGCGTGCGCGGCGACAACCTGGACGTGTTCCCGCCCTATGCGGACAACCCGTTGCGCATCGAGTTCTGGGGCGACGAGATAGAGCGCATCGCGGAAGTGGACAACGTCACGGGCGAGGTGGTGAACGAGTTCGAGGCGCTGCCCATCTGGCCCGCGTCGCACTACGTGGCCACGCGCCCGAAGATGGACCGCGCGCTCGGCACCATCCGCGACGAGCTGCGCGAGCGCCTGCAGCAGTTCAAGGAGGAGGGCAAGCTGCTCGAGGCGCAGCGTTTGGAGATGCGCACGAACTACGATCTGGAGATGATGGAGACGATGGGCTTCTGCTCCGGCATCGAGAACTACTCGCGCCACATCGACGGGCGCTCGCCGGGCGAGCCGCCCTACACGCTCATCGACTACTTCCCGAAGGACTTCCTCTGCATCATCGACGAGAGCCACGTGACGGTGCCGCAGATCCGCGGCATGCACGAGGGCGACCGCTCGCGCAAGATCACGCTGGCCGAGCACGGGTTCCGCCTGCCCAGCTGCCTGGACAACCGCCCCTTGCGCTTCGACGAGTTCGAAGAGCGCATTCCGCAGTTCGTGTACGTGTCGGCCACGCCGGGCGACTACGAGCAGAAGGTGTCGCAGCAGCAGGTGGAGCAGATCATCCGCCCGACCGGCCTGCTGGACCCCGAGATCATCGTGCGCGGGAGCGCCTCCCAGATCGACGACATCATCGACGAGTCCAAGGACCGCGCCGCCCGCGACGAGCGCGTGCTCATTACCACCCTCACGAAGAAGATGGCGGAGGATCTGACCGACCACTTGCTTGACCAGGGCGTGAAGGCGCGTTACATGCACTCGGACATCGCCACGCTCGAACGCGTGGAGATCCTGCGCGAGCTGCGCCAGGGCAAGTTCGACGTGCTCGTGGGCATCAACCTGCTGCGCGAGGGCCTGGACTTGCCCGAGGTCTCGCTCGTGGCCATCCTCGATGCCGACAAGGAGGGGTTCCTGCGCAACCACCGCTCGCTCATCCAGACCATCGGCCGCGCCGCCCGCAACGTGTCGGGCCAGGTCATCATGTACGCCGACAAGATGACCGACTCCATGGCGCTTGCCATCGACGAGACGAAGCGCCGCCGTTCCATACAGATGCAGTACAACGAGGACCACGGCATAGAGCCGCAGACCATCCGCAAGGCCATCAACGACATCATGGACTACGTGACCGACGAGGTGGGCAACACCACGGCCGAGCAGGTGAACGCCGAGCTGGCCGCGCTCTCGCGCGAGGAGGTGCTGCGCATCATAGCCTCCATGGAGGACGAGATGGCCTCGGCGTCCCAGAGCATGGATTACGAGGAGGCGGCCCGCCTGCGCGACCAAGTGGTGAAGCTGCGCGCGAGCGTGGAAGGCGCGAGCGAGGAGGACGTGCTGAAGGACTTGAAGAAAGGCGCCCGCAAGGGCAGCGCCTTCGGCAACCGCAAGAACGCCGCCTACGGGTCGAGCCGCCGCTCGTAGGCGCGGGACCGGCGACGGATGCGGGGGCATCGAAGGCCGGCGAGGAAAGGGGCAGGGGAAATGGGCGGGATATCGGTCATGGTCATGCTGTCGGTGATGGGCGCCGTGGCGTTCGTCATCTTGGGCGTGGTGGCGCTTGCGCTGGCGATGTTCGTGGCGGCAACCGTGGTGAGCATCGTGTTCGCGTGCCGCGCGAAGGCACGGCGCGAGCAGGGCAAGCGGCTCAAAGGCCTTGTGGCCGTGCCCATCGTGCTGTACGCGGTGAGCGTCCCCGTGCTCATATGGTTCGCAGTCGTGTGGGTGGTGCCGCTCTCCACCGATAGAGAGGGTGACGAATTCGTCGACTTCTCCCAAGCCGTCACGCGGCACGATCCGGAGGCGTTGCAGGCATGCTTTGACGCCGATGCGTTCGCGTTCCCGGAGGAGGGCCCCGAGTCGCTTGCGGCTCTGCTGAAGATCGCGCGCGACTACGAGGACGAGGAATGCGCGTCCATCGTCATGCGCGAGGCAAGGGCAGAAGGCGTGTTCCTGGCGCATGACGGCCCGGTTTCCCTTGGTCTGCCGGAGGGGTCCGGGCCTGGGCAGGCGCCCGAAAGGGGATCATCGGATGCGGCCTGACCTAGCACCTGGACCGAACCGGGCGATGGGCTCCGCCTGCCCGGGCGCGCGCGGCACCAGGGCAGGCAAGCGCCGCGCTAGGCCTCGGCTTCCGCCGTTTGCCCACCGGCCGTTTCCGGCTGGACGGCTGGTGCATGGTCGAGGGCGCGCACGCTCTTCGGCAGGTACACCACGAGGCCCAACACCAGGCAGATGGCGCCGTCTACCACGAAGAACGGGGCAACTCCGATGCTCTCCGCCAACATGCCGCCGAGCGCGATGCCGATGGGTGAGGCCAGGCCCATAGCCGCCATGGACAGTCCCAGCGCACGACCCGTCTTCTCCTCGGCCACGTTGCGCTGGATGAGCGTGATGAGCGGCCCGTTGAACCAGGCGCAGGCGATCGCCATGACGGCGCAGAGCGCAACGAACGCCCAAAACATGCTTGGTGCAAGGAAACCGCAGGCCATGGTGGTGGCGCCTACGATAAGGGCCGCCACGCCGATGAGCAGCGCGAGTCTCTTGCCGCCGCCCCAGGCCATGAGCACGATAGATCCGCACACCATGCCGATGCCGAACGCGGCCTCCACGAGCGAGGCTGCGTAGCCGTCGCCGCCGAAGTGGTCGAACGTCATGAGCGGGAAGATGGCGCCCAGAGGCGCGAACGCCACCATGCCCACCGTCACGCCGGCTATGAGGATAACCAGGCCGCGGTTTGCCGACAGCGCGCGCCAGCCGTCGCGCAGGTTCGCCAGCACGTGCTGGTTCTCGGCCGCCTTGTCGATGACGGTGGGTATCTTCGCCAGGGCGAGGCCCGCCACGGCTGCGAGCGCGCCGAAGAAGTCCAGGAACATGACGGCATGGAAGCCGAGGGTGGTGTACAGGAAGATGCCGAACGCCGGAGCGCCGATGGACGCCACGCTCATGAGCAGCTGGTCGAGCGTGTTGATGCGCAGCAGATGCTTCTCGGGCACGAGCAGCGGCATGGCGGCCATCATGGCCGGCCCGTGGAACGCCTGGCCGATGCTGCGCACGACAACCAGTATCATGAGCAGGGCGAACGATACCTGGCCCAGGAGGATGGCCACGCCCAGCCCGAGCGACACCAAGCCGACTCCCAGGTCTGCCACGATCATGACGGTCTTGCGGTTGTGCTTGTCGGCGATGACGCCGCCGAATGGCGAGAGCAGGCCCTGCGGCAGGTAGGCGCAGATGGCGGCGGCAGACAGCATGAGGGCGCTGCCGGTGGTCTCGGTGATGTACCAGACCACCGCGTAACCTGCGGCGTAGCTGGTTATCATGGACACGGCCTGGCCGATCCAGATGGTGGCGATGACGGCGAGCCAGCGTTTGGGAAGCGGATGGCCCGCGGCGCTCAGGGTCATGGCAGATTCGGTCATGGGAGAGAGCTCCTTCAAGGTCGATGTATTCGTCGGCCGCGCAACGGGTGTTGGGCGGTGTGCATTTCAGTGTGGGGTTGCGAACGCGGCCGCGCCAGCCATTTCGGTTGGCAAAAGGGGTGCAACGGGAAGTTGCGACGAGGTTTGGCGCGCGTGGGCGTGCCGACTACTGAAATACGTAATACATCGAAACAGAGCTCCTTGGTTGGTTACAGTCCGCACAGTCTACTGGCGCGTTGGGGCCCTGTCAAGTACGAATGTGCGGTTTTGGGGTTCGAAGCCGCGCTCGGCGAGGGCTGCAACCGATCGTTGCGGTTGGGATACGGCCGGCAGGCTTCGGGCGATGCGGCGTCAGCCTGCGGCGGCGAAGCGGATGTTCAGGTCCACACGGGTGGATATGCCGGCCACCGTGCCGGCGCTCGTGTACTGCCACATGACGAAGTCGAACTGCCCGGTGGGCACGGCCACGTCGTACTCGGCGAACCACACCGGACGGCCGTCGAGGTCATCGCCGCCGAACCGGGCGATGTCGCGCTTATTGCCGTACACGAGCGTGTCGTAGCCCGCCTGCTCGATGCGCTCGCAGAACGCGCGGGCGCAGGCGGCCAGCTCGGGGCCCGTGAGGCGGTTCGCGCGTCCGGCGTTGTCGGAGACGGGTTCGTGGTCGAAGGCGACGGGCAGGTCGAGGGGGCGGCCGGCCAAGAGCCCGAGCACGAAGTCGGCCTCCTCGCGGGCTTCGTCAGGCGTGACGGCCTGCGAGAAGAAGTAGACGCCCGTGGCCAGACCTGCCGCCTTGGCGCCATCGACGTTCTCTGCGAAGCGCTCGTCGGCGTACAGCGCGCCCTCGGTGTAGCCGCGGTTGCCCGCGCGCACGATGGCGAAGTCCACGCCATCGGCCGCCACGGCCGGCCAGTCGATGGCGCCCTGATGGCTGGAAACGTCCACGCCAAGGTCAGAACGCAGCACGCCGTCCTCGTAGTAGGCGAGCCGGTCGCCGTTGCGCTCGAGGCCCGTCCAGTCGTAGGGGCTCACGTATGCGGCCGGCGCCGCGGCGTGCGGGGTGCCGGCGCACCGCCCGGCCAAAAGGCCCGCTGCGAGGGCGAGCAGAGCCAGGGCGAACAGCCCGACGAGGACGCGCCGCGACGACGCACGTCTCTGCACCGGCCGCGGCCGGGGTGCATGCGCCCGCGCGGTGTCGCGGCGCGATGGTCGGGGCGAGAGGGTTTTGTTCGTGTTCATGCCGCCATCCTAGCAAACCGCTGCGCGCTGCCACCCCCGCCCCCGCGCTTCCCATGCGAATACCAGAAGTCCCCGATTCCCGTCTTGGCGGGTACGCTCGCCGCCTCCCTACGCCCCCGCGCCCTGCGCGCCGATGCGGCGGGCGTCGGCCTCGTCGAGGTAGTCGTAGGCCACGAGCTTCTTCAGCACCTGGTATTGCCGCTGGCGGGCGAGGTCGGGGTTCTCGGAGAGCGCGTAGGCGCTCGGCGCGTTTGGTATGCCGGCCAGCAGCGTGCACTCGCCCGCATCGAGTTCCTGCGGCTCCTTGCCGAAGTAGCCTGCGCTGGCATTGCCGATGCCCTCGTAGCCGTCGCCGAAGTAGATGGAGTTCACGTAAAGCTCCAGTATCTCCCGCTTCGTGAAATGCTGTTCCATGGTCAGCGCCATGAACACCTCGGCCACCTTGCGCTCGATGGTCTGCTCCTGCGTGAAGTACTGGTTCTTCGCCAACTGCTGAGTGATGGTGCTGCCGCCCTCTACGATTGATCCGGCTTTGAGGTCGTTCACGAGAGCGCGGCCGGTGGCGATGGCATCGAAGCCCGGGTGGGCGTAGAACCGATGGTCTTCCACGGCCACGACCGCCTGCAGATACAGGTCGGGCAGCTCCTGGATGGGCGTGAAGCCGGATGCGCTCTCTATGCGCTGCTCCATCTCGTCCAGCGGGAGTGCGGCCAGAGCCTCGCGGTACTGATTGAAGCCCCGTGCCACGAAGAACGTGACGGCGAGCGCCACCAGGATGATAGCGAAGATAAGCAGGCTCCCGACAAGCCGTGCGACCGGCCGGTCCGGGGTGGTGCGCTGCGTGCTCGGTGCCATGGCGGTGCCTTTCCCTAACCTTGTTTCCCTATGCTCTCTGTTATACCGAGTCTTCCTTAACGCAACCTTACCGACCGCTTGCCCGGGCCTTACATTCCTGAAAGGAAGATCGGCGAGGATATGCTACCGATGCGCTATACTTACGGCGGTTGAGCGGCTGTCCTCAGGAGGAGACAGGCGCGACGGAGCGGTGAGGATGGTGGCGGACATGATGATTTCGACGAAGGGGCGCTACGCCCTGCGGCTCATGATCGATATTGCCAGCCGCGAGCAGGATGGTTCCCCCGTGACCATGCGCCAGGCGGCCGCGCGCGAGGACTTGTCCGTGAAGTACCTCGAGCAGCTGGGCGGCGCCCTGGTGAAGGCCGGCATCCTGAAGAGCATCAGGGGGGTGAGCGGCGGCTACCTGCTTGCCAAGCCCGCCGAGGACATCACTGCCGGCGACGTGCTGCGCGCCACCGAGGGCAGCTGCGCCCCCGTGGCCTGCCTCGAGGACGGCGCCGAGGCCTGTCCGCGTCGCGGCGAGTGCGTGGCCGTGAACTTCTGGCGCGGCCTGGACCGCACCATCGAAGGCTACGTTGACGGCGTCACCCTGGCCGACCTTGTGAAGATGGGCTGACACCCGTCCGCTCGCGGCAACGGGCCTCGGAAGTCCCGCTTTTCGCTCAGGCGAAAGGCGAGCCAGGCGGATACCGCGTAGAGCACCCATTAGCGGAATCCGACCAAGACGGCAGCCGAGGGCGCGTAGAACGTCTTGCCTTGCATGGGTGCCTTCTTCCTTGAGGCAGGGCTTTGGGACCGGCGGCTTCGGCTAGAAGTCGCGCCGCCGGTAGGCGGCGAGGCATGCAGCGCAGGATGCGGCGTACAGCGCGAAGGCGGCTGCTGTCAGGGCACCCGCTGCCACGAGGAAGGTCTCGGGCGACGTGGCGATCGAGACGAGCCCGCCGAGGAACGCGGGCGCTGCCTCCGGCCTGGCCCAGATGCTGACAATCGGGTTGATGCCAAGCACCGACACCATCATGACCAGCGCCATCGCGTAGCGCGGCCCGTTTCCCATGCCGAAGCTGAAGAACGTGGGCAGCATGATTCCCCCGACCACGAACGCGAGCGCAAACGACACGGCAACGGACCAGGCGAGCCCGACCGCGTCGAAGCCGCCCGGGCGGAGCGTAAGCGCCGCATAAGCCGGCACTACCTGTACGGCCAGTGTGACGACCAGGTAGAGCGCCACGCCCATCAGCGTGCCCGCCACGGCGACGGCTGCGAGGAACGCGTAGCGCCCGAGCACGACGCCCGTGCGGGTGAGCGGCATGGTCAGGCGGAACCGGCTCCAATCGCGCCGATCATCGTAGAGCGCGAGCGCCTGCGCGACCGAGATCACGGACAGCTCTCCGAAATACGGGATGATGCCCGGGTGGCTGCCCATCATGAGGGCGGCCAAGCCTCCCATGCCCAGGAGCAGCAGCAAGTAGCGCCGCAGCAGCTTCTTAACGGTGACGAAATCCATCAGGAACATCGCTTTCATGGGCAGGGCTTCCTTCTCGTCGGTCGGCGCGCTCTGGCGCCCGGCAGAAGTGCCGCCTGCCTGGTGAGCGGTGCAGGCGGCACGGGGATGCTGCTTAGAACTCCCGCCTTTCGTACAGCTTCACGGAAAGCATGCACGAGAGCACGGTGAGCACGGCCATGAGGGCGATCACCGCGGCAACCAAGGTGACGGTGCCCGTCGGCGTGCTCGCCCAAGTGGCAAGGTCGAGGACGAATGCGGGCGGGGGACCGGCCTTCTGCACGAGCACCGTGCCGATGGGCAGCAGGATGATGAACGCCAGCGGAAGGTAGCGCACGGCTTTCGTCATGCCGAAGCGCGCGACGAGAGGCAGGGCGACGAGCCAGAGGGCGAGCGAGAACGCGATGGAGGCTGCAACCATGCCCAGCGCTATCTGCCAGTCCATGCCCTCAAAGAGGCCGGCAAACAACTCGGTCTGCGGAAGCGCAAGCGACAACCCGTACACGATGGCGGTGACCGCCATGCCCAACACGAGCCCGACCAGCGTCATGACAACGAATGTGGCGTAGCGGCCCTGTACGACGTTCGCGCGCGAGAGAGGCAGCGTGAGGCGGAAGCGCTCCCAGTCGTTGCGCTCGTCGAAGGCCACCAGCGTGAAGCCCACCGAGTAGGCCAGCATGAGCGCCATGATGGGCATGATGCACAGGGCGGAGCCGGTGGATACCGTGAGGACCAGGGCCACCACCACACCCAGAAGCAGCTGCGACCGCGCGAGCTTCTTGGCCGTCAGCAGGTCGAACATGAGCATGGTCTTCATCGGGCCTCTCCTTTCAGCATGAGCGACATGTACGTTTCGATGTCGGCCCGCTCCAATACGATTTGGGGGAACCTCGCCGCGAACGACTGGCGGTCAGGGACGAGGACGGTGATACCGTAGGTGTTGCGCTCGTAGCGCATCCCTCCGCGGGGGAAGAAGCCGCTGTCCGCAATGGCGTCAAACTCGGCCGCGCGGCACTGGGCCACGCCGGCCAGGTCGGTGATGACATCCTTCTCCACCGAGAACACGATGCGGCCCGCATCGATGCACACGATGTAATCCGCGATTTTCTCCAAGTCGCTGGTGATGTGGCTGGACATGAGGATGCCGCGGCTCTCGCAGTCCATGTACAGGCGAAGCGTGTCGAGCGCTTCCTCGCGGGCCATGGGGTCGAGCCCGGCCGTGGCCTCGTCGAGCACGAGCAGGTCGGGGTTGTGGGCCAGCGCGCACGCCAGCGATAGCTTCATGCCCATACCGCGCGACAAGTCCTTCACCGTCTTGTCCTGGGGCAGCTGGAACGCATGGGCGAACGTGCGGAATGCGCCAGGGTTCCAGTCCTTGTAGCTTTGGGCCATGAGCTTGCTCACCGTGTCCACCGTGAGCTCCTCGGGGAACGAGCACGTGTCGAACACCACGCCGATGCGCTGTTTGAGCTGGGCAAGGCGCCTCTCGGGCGCACCGGTCACTTCCTCGCCGAAGAGCGAGATAGATCCGCCGTCGGGGCGGATGAGCCCGAGTATCGCCTTGATGGTGGTGGTCTTGCCGGCGCCGTTGGAGCCGATGAAGCCTACGACGCTGCCGGTCGGCACGCTTAAGGAGATGCCCTCCAGGTCAAAGCCGTCGTAGTGCTTTTCCAGATTCTGTATACGTAAAAGGTCGCTCATCAGTCGTCACTTTCTTCCGTGGTCGAACGGTCTGGGGTGCAGCCCTGCGGGCGCCATCCCCGGTCAGTCCTCCATGAGGAGGTCGAGCATGTCGTGGAGCTCGCCCGGCGCGACGCCCGCGCTGCGGGCCTCTTCCACCGCGCGCGCCATCAGATCCTCGATGTGCTTCAGGCGCTCCTCGCGCAGAAGCTCCATGTTGCCGCCGGCGACGAAGCTCCCCTTGCCCTGCACTGTCTCGATGAACCCTTGGGCCTCGAGGTCGGCGTAGGCGCGCTTCGTGGTGATGACGCTGATGCGCAGGTCGTTCGCCAGCGCGCGCATCGAGGGAAGCTGAGCGCCTTCCGCGAGCGTGCCGTTCAGGATGAGGTTCTTCATCTGGGCAGTGATCTGCTCGTAGATGGGCTTGTCGCTTGCGTTCGAGATGATGATGTCCAACGGTGCTCCTCGTCTTGTTCTTTGAGGGGGCGCCTGGCGTCCCAAGCACTCCCGGTGGCGGAGCCGCGACGTCTCGCCGCTTCGCCCGACGGCTGGGAAACACGTTCTTTCCCCGCCGCCCGAGGGTCCCCTACCTTGCACCCCGCCTCGCAGCAGTGTGCAATGTGTATATACCCTATATGCACACTATAAACACCTAAGGCGAAGGGTGTCAAGGGGAAGGAGGCGAAATTCGCGGAACTTGAAAGTAATACGGTATTACGATACACTGCTCTCCAGTGATTGACAGGAGGTTTGGCATGGACGCTGTAACGGAAAAGGGTGACCCCAGGACCTCGAAGAAGGCGATTGACAAGGCTTCGGATAAGTCGGGTCGAGTCGACTCCATCGTCACCGCCCGTGTGCCGACGGAGATCAAGAAGCAAGGCAATGCTGTGTTGGAGAAGATCGGTGCTACTCCTACCGAGCTGATCAATTCGGCATACGAATATGCCATTTCGCATGGGAGCTTGCCAACCGAAGGGGGGTTCGTGCGCCCAGGCCCGAGGAAGCTGACACCGGGCCAAAAAAACAAGCTCAAAGAGCGCGGACGTAGGATGCTGGTCAAGCCCGGTGGCGATGTCCTGAACGGTCGTTCGCTCAAAGACGTTCTCGCTGAAATGAGGTATGCCGATTATGAGGCTCTTTCTTGATACGAACGTGCTCATCGATCTCTACCAGGAACGGCATCCGTACTATGAAGACATGAAAAAGCTTCAGATCATGGAGGAGTTCGGTGATGCCGAGCTATGGGCTTCGGCGAAATCGTTCACCGATATTTACTACATTATGCGGAAGGAATGCGTCGGCGCCGACATACTCCGCGGCTTTGATGCGAGTTTCGAGTTCCTTCGCATCTGCTCGATTGACGGGGAAGACGTGAAAAGCGCCGTGAGGCTCGAATGGATAGACTTCGAGGATTGCGTGATCGAAATGGCCGCTCGAAAGGTAAAGGCCGATTTTCTCCTTACTCGGGATGCGGCCGGCTTTGCCCAATCGAAGATCCCGGTAAAACGCCCCGAGGCATTCCTCGATTGGGTTGAGAGAGAGCGCGGACTTTTGTACGGAGATATCGACTGGTGGAGTGATGGGGAGGAATGATGGTTGACGTGCTGTTCTTGGAGTACCCGAAGTGCTCCACCTGCAAGAAGGCGAAGGCGTGGCTCGATGCGCACGGCGTGGCGTATGCCGACCGGCACATCGTTGAGGACAACCCGACGGCCGACGAGCTAGCGGCGTGGCATGCGGCCAGCGGGCTGCCGCTGCGGCGCTTCTTCAACACGAGCGGCATGGTGTACCGCGAGCGCAACGTGAAGGCGCTCCTCGACGCGGGCATGGGCGACGAGGAAGCGTACGCGCTCCTTGCGGAGGACGGCATGCTGGTGAAGCGGCCGCTCGTGGTGGGCGAGGGTTTCGTGCTCGTGGGCTTCAAGGAAGCGGAATGGGAGCAGGCGCTGCTGGGCTAGCAGGTAGTCTGGCAGCTGCGGATGCTTCATTTGATCTGCGGCGTATCAGAGCTCGTCGGTGTCGAGGCAGAGCGTGAAGGGGCCGTCGTTCACCAGGGACACGTCCATATACGCGCCGAAGCGGCCCGTTTCCACGCGGGCGACGTCGCGTCGGGCGCGTTCGACGAACCACTCGTAGAGGCGGTTGGCCTCGTCGGGTGCACCGGCGCCCGTGAACGAGGGGCGGTTGCCCTTCTTGCAGCTGGCGTACAGCGTGAACTGCGACACCACCAGCACCTCGCCTCCGACGTCGGCCAGCGATAGGTTCGTCTTGCCGTCGGCGTCCTCGAAGATGCGCAGGCGCGCGATCTTGCTCCATAGGCGCTCGGCTTGCTCCTCGCCGTCGCCGTGGCCCACGCCCAGCAGGATCAGCAGGCCGTGCCCGATGCTGCCTGCCGTCTCGCCGTCGATGTCCACCTGTGCGCTGCTCACGCGCTGAATCACTGCTCGCATGGATGCTTCCCTTCCTTTGCCCGCGATGCACAGGTCGCCCGGAACGCATGCTGGGATGCACGCACCGCTGCGCCGCCTGGCGTGCGTTCCGAGGCGCTTCGCCAGCTTCGCATGCTGATCGCGGTTTTTTACCGTCCGACCCAGTATACCGGGGTTTACAGTGGGAGCGTGCCGGCGTATAACGATCTGCAACCGAGCGAAGGCGCCCTAGTGCCGCCGCCCCCGACGTAAGGAGCGAAACCCATGACGTACGCGATCGTCTACGACAGCAGAACCGGCAACACCGAGGAACTCGCGCGCGCCGTGGCCGGGGCGCTGCCCGCGCAGGGGTGCCTGGCGTTCGGGCGCGTGGACGAAGTGGACGCCGCCTCCATGGCGCAGGCCGACCGCGTGTATGCGGGCTTCTGGACGAACCGGGGCGACTGCACCGACGAGATGGGGGAGCTGCTGGCCGGCCTGGCGGGCAAGGAGGTGTTCCTGTTCGGCACGTGCGGGTTCGGCGCCGACGAGACGTACTTCGCCGGCGTGGCGGCCCGCGCGGCCGCCCATCTGCCAGAGTCGGCGCAGATCGTGGGCACGTTCATGTGTCAGGGCCGCATGCCTTCGAGCGTGCGCCGCCGCTACGAGCACACGGCCGCGCAGAACCCGGCGCAAGCCGCCCGCATGGCGCAGCTCATCGCGAACTTCGACGAGGCGGCCGCGCACCCGAACGACGACGACCTTGTGCGCCTGCGCGCCAAGGTTCAGGCCGCGCTTTCGGCCTAAGGCTCGGGGCCGCCGGCCCCCGAGCACGTGCGAACCGCTGATTCCGCAGCGAGAAACGGAGGACTCCCATGGCGAACCTCACCGATATGCCGAACATCGGCCCCCATGCCGCCGAGCAGCTTGCCCAGGTGGGCATCGTGACGCCCGAGGACCTGATGGCCGCAGGGGCCGAGCGGGCATGGCTCAAAGTGCAGGCCATCGACCCCGGCGTGTGCCTGCACATGCTCTACGGCTTGGAGGGTGCGGTGCAGGGCGTCCCGAAGAAGGAGCTCGACCCCGCTCGCAAGCAGGAGCTCAAGGCGTTCATGGACGCGAACAGGCCGGCGTAGGGGACGCGCCGCGGAAGATCTGCCCGCGTCCGCAGGAACGCCGCGCAACGGCAGGAAGCCCCCGCAGCGCCCGGCGCGGCGCGGGAAGGAGCGCGGCCGGCGTGGCGGGGGCTTCGGTGGAAACGTCGTGCTGATTGTCGCACGACAAAATGGTATGCTGTGCAGGAGGCTGCGCCGGCGGGTGCGGCAGGCGGCGGAGACGGCGAGAGGGGGAGCGGTGGTCTTCGGCGAGCTCATCGTGTGGTACCTGTTCCTCGGCGGCACCGCCGCCGGGAGCTTCGCGGTGCTCTCCGCCATCGACCTGCACACGGCCTTCTCGCATGCGAACGGCCCGTGCCTCGCCTGCGCGCCTCGTAGGCATCGCGGCCGTCGCGCGCGCTCGGCGACGCAGCGGCGCATCGCCCAAGCGGGCTACGCCGCCGCCTTCGTCATGCTGGTGGCGGGCATGCTGTGCCTGCTGGCGGATCTCGGCCGGCCGGAGGCGTTCTACCTGCTGTTCCTCTATCCCACCGGCAGCTTCGTGTCCGTGGGGACGTTCGCCCTCACGCTGTTCGGGGTCTGCCTCGTCGTGGCGCTTGCGGAATCCGTGCTCACGTTGGGCCCTGCGTGGGAGAGGGCGGCGCTCGTTGCGAAGGCGCTTGGAGCGGTGCTGGCCGTCGTCGTGATGGTGTACACGGGGCTGCTCCTGAAGAGCGTCGTTGCCGTGGACCTGTGGCAGTCGGCGTGGCTGCCCGTGCTGTTCCTGTTCTCGGCGCTCTCGTGCGGTTGCGGCGTCGTGCTCTTGTGCACCTGCTTCTGCGCGTCCTTCCCGGGCGTGCTCGTGTGGGTCCGGGGGCTGGCCGTCGCGGATGCCGTGTTCATCGTGCTCGAGGTGCTCGCGGCGGCGGCATTCGCGGCGACGGCGAATGCCGCGAGCGCCGGCCGGCCGTTCGACGCGCTGCTTGCGGGAGACCAGTCCTGCGCGTTTTGGCTCGGCTTCGTAGGATGCGGTATACTGGCGCCTCTGGCTATCGAAGCATCCGCGTTGGCCGCTCGACGCAGCCATCGGAGCAGCGTCGTCGCCGTGTTGGCGGTGCTCGTCCTGGTTGGTGGCCTGAGCCTGCGGTTCGTGCTCGTGAACGCCGGCGTCCAAACCGCAGTGTGAGAAACGACGGGACCGATGGCAACGAAGGACATACCTCCCTTTACCTTGAGCGACCAGAGCGACCTGCCGCTGTGGGTGCAGCTGCGCGACCGCATGGCGTACCTCATAAACTCGGGGTTCTACCAGCCGGGCGAGAAGCTGCCTACCGTGCGCAAGTACGCCGCCGACCTGCACATAGCCTACAACACGGTGAGCAAGGCCTACATGGGCCTGGAGCGCGACGGCTACGTGACCACGGTGCGCGGCAGCGGCGTGTTCGTCAGCGACCCGGGCACGTTCCCCCGTGAGGGTGGCCAGGCGGACCTGCTGGTCGAGGAGTTCGTGAAAAGCTGCCTTGAAGAGGGGATGACCTACGACGACATTCCCAAGCTCGTGTCGAAGCACATACGGAAGATGAAGAGGGACCATGAAGAGAAGCAATAAAGAGCGTATCGCGCGGGACGAGCGGGACTCCTACCGCCGTTCGGAGATGGAGTTCGGCGTCGCCGCCGACGCCTATCGTTCCGATCCCAGCAGGAAGGCCACGCGCAACGGGGCCGTGATGGTGACGGTGGTGCTCGCGCTGGCCGCCTTCCTTGCGGTGCTGACGCTGTGGTACGTGGTTGCGGGCGGCTTGAGCCTTGTCGGCATCGCCGTCGCGCTCGTCGTGGGGCTCGGGGTGCTGTCGTCGGTCCACGTGTGCCTCGAATGGGAGCGCGCGGTGATCATGCGCCTGGGCCGGTTCAACCGCTTGGCGGGCCCCGGCATATTCTTCAGCATCCCGCTCATCGAGTTCAGCACGCTGCGCGTGGACCAGCGCACGACGGCCACCCCTTTCGGGGCCGAGGAGGCGCTGACCAGCGATCTGGTGCCGCTCGACGTGGATGCCGTGCTGTTCTGGATGATATGGGACCCCGAGAAGGCCTGCATGGAGGTGGAGGACTGCCGCTTCGCCGTGGCGCTGACTGCGCAGACGGCGCTGCGCGACGCCATCGGCCGCGCGTCGGTGTCCAACGTGGTGATGAGGCGCCACCAGCTGGACCAGGAGCTGCAGGAAGCGGTGGAGGCGAAGGTCACCGACTGGGGCATCGCGGTGCTGTCGGTGGAGATCCGCGACATCATCATCCCGAAGGAGCTGCAAGGGGTCATGTCCCTGGAGGCCCAGGCCGAATGCCGCAAGAACGCGCGCATCACGCTCATGGAGGCCGAGCGCGATGTGTCCGCTATCCTGCAGGAGGTCGCTGAAACCTACTCCCATGACGAGATAGCGCTCTCGCTGCGCAAGATCCACCTGGTGTACGAGGGCATGCAGGACAACGAGGGCACCGTCGTGGTGCCGAGCGCCTACAGCGAGGGCTTCACGCTCGATCCGAACAAGGACGCCCCGAAGGCTAAAGGAAACCCCGCAACTTAGTTATACCTAAAATAGTATAAAGACAGTAAAAATTGTCGTGCGACACTCTTGATTGTCGCACGACAATTTTCCATAATAGGCGACAGAGGGATCGGCCGATTTCCTGCAAACACGCATCCGAGCGATCGCTGCGCCCACGCCCCCTTCCCAGGAGGCGGTGCGCCCGAGAGGCTTGGGCGAGGCGCGTGCCATCGTGGCGCGCGCCGCAAAAAGAGGCGCCTGCAGAGGGCGGGCGTTATGGGAAGAGGAGGCTTGAGCATGGGGCTTGAATCTTTGTATTTGTTCACTATGCTGGGAGGCTTGGCCGCCGGCGCGTACGCGTTCGACGCCGGCCTGCGCCGCACGCGCGAAGGCAGCCGTCCATGGCTGGTTCCCCTGGTCGTCGTGGCGCTGTTCGCCGTGGGCATGGTTGCGGCCACCACGCACGTGCACAGCATTCCGCGTGCTGTAGAATCGGTGTTCGGCGGTACGGTCAACTTCGGGTCCGGCATGATCCAGGAAGTCGCCGTTGCCGGGTGCTTCTTCGTGCTGGCGGCCATCGACCTGGTGGTGACGCTCGTCCGCAAGAGCAGCCCCTACGCGCTGCGCGTGGTGGGCGCTATCGCGGGCGTGATCTGCATGGTTATGATGGGCGTGGCCTACATCGACATCTATGGCAACCCCGTGTGGTGCAACGCCCCGGCGACCATCCTCACGTTCGTTGCCGGCGACCTGGCCATGGGCTTGGCGCTGTTCGCCGTGCTGGCTTCTGCGGACTACGCGGGCAAGCTGCTGCGCTTGGCGGCCTTCATCGTGAACGCCGTGCTGGCCGTGGGGCTCGTTCTGGAGGCTGTCGCTTTCTCGGGCGAGGGCTTCAGCCCGATCAGCCAGATCGCGGGACTCGTTATCGCGCCGGTCGTCTCCGTCGCGCTCGTGGCGCTGTCGTCGAAGATCAAGAACAAGAAGGCGCTTGCGATTGCCGTCTGCGTTGCCTCGATCGTCGGCGTCGCCATCGCACGCTACGCGTTTTACGCAACCTGCACGGTGGCATAGGGAAGCAAAGGGGGATTCATCGTGAGCATTCAATCCAAGAACATTTCTCGTCGCGGCTTTCTCGGGGCGTCGGCGGCGGTGGCGGCGAGCGCTGCCCTGTTGTCGGCCACGGGCTGCTCCGCGGAGGCGAGCCTCGACGCCGCCGATAAGCACGAGCTGCCCGTCGACCCGGCCGAGGGCGGCGAGTGGGTGGCGGCCGCATGTTGGCACAACTGCGGCGGACGCTGCATGAACAAGGTCATGGTCAAGGACGGTGCCGTCGTGCGCCAGAAGACCGACGACACGCACGAGGACTCGCCGGACTACCCGCAGCAGCGCGGCTGCGTGCGCGGCAAGGCCCAGCAGCAGCAGTGCTTCGGCGCCGACCGCGTTCTCTATCCGCTCAAGCGAAAGGGTTGGAAGCCGGGCGGCGGAGAGAATTCAAACGGACAGATGCGCGGTAAGGACGAGTGGGAGCGTATCAGCTGGGACGAGGCCATTGACCTGGCATGCCAGGAGATCAAGCGGATCAGCGACGAGTACGGCCCGACTGGCTTCTACTGCAAGTCTCCGGATGCCAGTATCAACGTCATGTGCGGATGCGTGCGCGGTTGGGACACCACTTCGCACGGAACTTATACGCTGGGATGCGACATGATCGGCCTTCCGCCGACTGATTGCGGCAAGGCGAACGACCGCTTTGACTTGAAAAATGCTGACTACATCATCCTGTATTCGTCGAATCCTACGTGGTCGGCAGCCGGCACGCCAACTTATTACTTCATTCAGGCCAAGGAGGCAGGTGTGAAGTTCGTGACCGTCGACCCGCTGTACAATGCAACGGCGCAGACGCTCGACGCCGACTGGGTTCCGGTGCGAAACGGCACCGACATGTCCTTCATGCTTGCCGTGGCTTACGAGATGCTGCGCCTCGACAAAGAAGAAGGCGATATCGTAGACTGGGATTTCATCCACAAGTACACGGTAGGCTTTGACGCAGAGAGCATGCCTGCAGATGCAAAACTCAACGAGAACCTTATGGACTATCTGCTGGGTGTCTACGACGGGATTCCGAAAACGCCCGAGTGGGCCGAGCCCTTCTGTGGCGTTCCGCCCGAGCAGGTGACGGAGTTCGCGCGCATCCTAGGCAAAAACAACAAGACCATGCTTTTGCACAACTACGGAATGGTGCGCTGCAACGGATCCGAAATGATCCCCCAGATGCTCATGACGCTGGGCGCGATGGGCGGCCACATGGGCAAGTCGGGACACGCTTGCGGAGGCAACTACCATGCCAATGCGGGCAACTACGGGCCCAATCTGGTGACCGCAGGGAGCGCTAAGACTCCCAAAACGAAGAATCCCTGTTCCACGGGCGTGCGCCAGCCGCAGCTCTATGATATTATTCTCAACGGTGGTGGAACTTTCTACGACGTGTCCAATTCTTACGGGAGCTTCCACGAGCCTATTCCGACGACGCTCGGTCCCATTAAGGGCATCTTCCATGTGACCGATGCGACGCTGCAGACTTCGCTGCATCAGAAAGCGGGTATCGAAGCCCATCGTGCTGTGGACTTCGTGCTTACGCGCGCCCAGTTCATGACGACGAACGCCCTCTATTCGGACATCATTCTGCCCGTCACGACCGAGTGGGAGCGCGTTGGTTCGGTGACGTCGTGCAACCGTGAGTTCGTGTATTGCTATTCGCAGGTGACCGAGCCGCTTGGCGAGGCGAAGACCGACCAGGAGATCGGCACGCTGCTGCTCGAGGGTATGGGAATGGATCCGAAGCTTGCCTACAATACCTCGGAAAAGCAGCAGTTCTTCGAGCAGATTTCCGGTTGCAAGGTCATGGGCGACGACGGCAAGATGGGACCGCTCGTCACCATCACTGATTCCGATATCTCGGAATGGGGGGTGACTGGAGTTCCCCAGAAGGGCGTGATCTCGCTTGCTGATTTCATCAAGAACGGCGGTTACCAGTTTGAGCGCAAGCCCGATGATGGGCACGGTTTTATCGGCTACGAGGATTTCGTGTCCGATCCTGTTGCCAATCCGCTCTCGAGCGCGAGCGGCAAGCTCGAGATCTACTGCCAAGCTCGCTACGACCTTATGGCGTCGTTCGAATACGATGGCATTGAGCAGTTTAAGCCGTATCCCACTTACGTCGTTCCGTGCGTTGGGTACGAATCTACGTTCAAGGACGAGCAGGTGGGCGGCGAAAAGGGCGAGTATCCTTATCTTATGTACAACCCTCACTATCTGCGACGTTCCCATACCGTCTTCGACAACTGCCCGTGGCTGCGTGAGGCATGGCCGAACCCGGTGTTCCTAAGTCGCCAAGATGCTGAAGAGAAGGGTATCGGAGAAGGGGACACGGTTCTCATCAGCACTCCGGCGGGGAAAGGCTTGCGCAAAGCGGCGGTCATGGACATCCTTATGCCGGGAATCGTCGGTGTGCCGCACGGTGCATGGGTCGATGTCGACGAGGAAACGGGTATTGATCGCGCCGGTTCCGATAACTACTTGATCGGCGCTGAATATGGTGGCATGGGCGTGTCGGGCTACAACAACCAGATATGCAACATCGAGAAGTACGACGAAGGGCAACTGGTACCCGATTGCGAACTGCCGCCTCGTTGGAGCAAGAACTAGGGCTGAGGATAAGGAGGTTGGATCATGAGCGTTGGATTCTATTTGGACCAGAACCGCTGCACGGGTTGCCGTGCGTGCCAGGTTGCGTGCAAGGATAAGAATCGCCTGGAAGTGGGATTGCTATATCGGGAAGCGCATACGTATTCTGTCGGGGAGTTCCCGAAGTCGAAGGCGTACAGCTACTCGTTCGGCTGCAACCACTGCGAGGAGGCCATCTGCCTGAAGAACTGCCCGACGGGGGCCATCTACAAGGCGCCCGACGGAACGGTCGTGCAGGACCAGAGCAAGTGCATCGGGTGCCGCATGTGCGTCATGTCGTGCCCGTACGGCCAGCCGAAGTACTTCCCGGACGAGGGCGTTTCCGGCAAGTGCGACGGCTGCTACGGCCTGCGCGAGGCCGGCGGCGAGCCGGCGTGCGTGGCGGGATGCCCCAACCGCGCGCTCAAGTTCGGCGAAATGGACGAGCTGCGCGCCGAGTTCGGCCCCGACTTGAACGAGGGCGGCATCGCCGTTCTGCCGTCTCCGGACGAGACGCACCCGAATATCCTCATCAAGGCGAAGGACTGTGCCTTTGACGAGGGATACCGGGAGCTTACCTGGTAACCTACCCCTTTCTTGCCGCGTCGCAGACCCCCTCCCTGCGGCGCGGCAACCTTTTTGCCGGTGCAGCCGCCGACCCGCCCGGCTGCTACGAGAGACGGGAGACCGTTATGCCGAACGAGGAGCGCGAGAGCGTGCTAGCGATGGGGCTGGCCCGTCGCACGTACCTGTACCACCTGTTCCACGTGGTGTTCGGAAGCCGCCCGACCGGCGAGGGCGTCGCGAAGGCGTTCGGCGGCGAGACGCCGGCCATGCTCGGCTCTGTGGGCGATGCGTTGGCCGGGGACGGCTTCGCGGACCTGGCGGGGCGGACGCTCGGCTCGTCCGGACGCAGCCTTGCCGCGTGCGCCGAAGATGCCCGTGCCTGGGCCGAGCGGGCGCAGGGCGAAGCGGGCGACCCGGAGCGCGCCGAGGCCCTTGCCGCGCGCCTGCGCGTCTCCTACGACCGGCTGTTCCAGGTGCCCGGCGAGCATTACGTGCACCCGTGGGAATCCCCGTATGCGGGCAAGGAGTCCGTGGTGTTCCAGGAGAGCACGCTCGACGTCCGGTCGTTCTACCATGCGGCAGGCTTCAAGCTGCGAGCGGAGAGGCGATTCCCCGACGACCACATCGCTGCTATGATGGACTACCAGGGCGCCTTGAGCCAGCGCGCGTACGAGGCGTTCGCCGACGGCCGCGACGGCGAGGCGGTCCGGACGCTCGCGACGCAGCGGCAATTTGCTGATCGGCACCTGCTGAACTGGGTCGACCAGTTCGCAACCAAGGTCATCGAGAACGATGCCCAGGGGTGCTACGGCGCGCTCGCGGGCGGCATGGCCGCATTCGTTGCGCTCGACCGCGCGATGGCCGAGCAGGTCGAGACGGAGCTGGCCGGCTCGGAATAGGCGGGTCCGATCGAGCCGGTCGGGCACGATGCGCCGGCCGCCCGCGCCGCCGAAGGGCAGACGTTTCTACAGGAGGGCACCGTGGATCTTCAGGGCTATAGGCAGGCGTTCGACGAGGCCGAGCACGATTTCGAGGCCGCGGTAGAGGAATACGGCCTGCCGTTCGAGCGCGAGGAGACCTCACCGCGCGAGGCGCGCAAGCGCACGGCGGCAGAGTGCGGGTGCCGCTGCGAGAACGGCGCCTCGTCGCTGTGGAGCAACTGGATATCGCCCGCGTGCCTGGCCTGCCGCACCGGCGACGAGACGGCCACGTTCTTCGTCGACCTGCGGTGCGTGAAGAAGTGCTACTTCTGCTTCAACCCGAACCAGGACCACTACGAGCATTTCCTCTCCCATGAGCGCGATATCGTGGCCGAGCTCGAGCAGGCGCACGCCATGGGCGCGCGGTTCCGCTGCCTGGCCATCACGGGCGGCGAGCCGCTGCTGCATCCCGAGCAGGTGAACGCCTTCCTCCAGCGAGCCGCCCAGCTCTACCCGGACGCCCACACGCGCCTGTACACGTGCGGCGACCTGCTTGACGAGCGCGGCTTGCAGGAGCTTGCCGAGAGCGGCCTGGACGAGATCCGCTTCAGCATCAAGCCGCCCGATGCGGGTGACGGCCAGGACCGCGTGTACGAGCTCATGGAACAGGCGGTGGGCACGATCCCGAGCGTGGTGGTGGAGGTGCCCGTGATACCGGGCTCGCTCGGGCAGATGAAGGACCTGCTGGTGCGGTCGGACGCCCTCGGCATCAGCGGGGTCAACCTGCTGGAGTTCTGCTTCCCGCTGCACAACGCCGCAGAGTTCGCGAAACGCGGCTTCCAGCTGCGCAAACACCCCTTCAAGTACCTTTATAACTACTGGTACGGCGGCGGCGTGCCAGTTGCGGGCAGCGAGGCCGAGGCCTTGGAGCTGCTGGCGTTCGCCGAGCGCGAGGGCCTGCAGCTGGGAATCCATTACTGCAGCTCGGACAACAAGAACACCGGCCAGATATACCAGCAGAACAAGGCGTTCTTCGCGGACCCGGCACTGCGGGACGCGCACCCGTGGATGCGTGCGGACGAGGAAGACCGGTTCCTGAAGTGCGCGAAGGCCTTCGGAGATGATGTGCGCCGGGCGAGGGAGTGGGCCGAGGGCGCCGGCGTGGTTTGCGGCTACGACCCGGACGTGCCGAGCCTCGCACTTGCGGACGACGACGCCGCGGCGCTGGAGGAGGCCTGCCCGTCCATCGTCCTGGCCGAGAGCGTGAACGTGGTGGAGTTGCGCGAGCCGGACGACGCCTCCGGGTCGGGACGCGTCGGCGCGCGCCCCGACCTCTACCTGAGGGAGGTGGCCGTCGAGCCTAGAGCTTGACGTGCCCGAACGTGACGATGGAGTAGATGAGCCCGGCGATGCCGAGTGCCACCACCACGGCCACGATGACCTTGTCCGAGGTCTTGGCGAACAGCTTCGCCTTGGGGTCGTGCTGGCGCACGCCCACGATGTAGAGCGGCAGGCCGACGGCGTACACGATGCACGCCACCATGAGGTAGTTCAGCCCGGCGGCGTAGATGAGCCACAGGCCGTAGAGCGAGCCGGCCGCGCCGGTGAACACCGCCATGTTCCGGCTGGCGAAGATGCCCTTCGGGTATTCTTTCTTGATGGCGATCTTAAACAGGAAGAGCGTGCAGAACAGGTAGCACGGCAGCGCCATGACGCTGGTGATGCTGATCATGGTGGTCCAGGCGTTGCTGCCGATGAAGAACGAGATAACGAGCACGATCTGCACGATGATGGTGGTCCACAGCAGCGCGGTGGAGGGCGAGCCCTTCTTGTTCTCCTTCACGAACGCCTTGGGGAAGATTCCGCTCTTCGAGGCGGCCAGCGGCATCTCGCCCAGCATGAGCATCCACACGAGCCAGGAGCTCAGCACCGACACGATGACGCCGGCGTTCACCAGGATCTCGCCCCATTTCCCGAACTTGTCCAGCATGATGGCGGCCATGGAAGGGTCGGCCATGTTGCCGACGTCGGCCTGCGAGTACACGCCGAGCGGCAGCAGGGACACGATGATGTAGAGCGCGAGCGTGACCAGAAAGCCGATGGTCGTGGCCTTGCGCACGGCGGCCTGCGACTTCGCCTTGCCGGACACCACGACGGCGCCCTCGATGCCCAAGAACAGCCACAGCGTGACGAGCATGGTGGCCTGCACCTGCGGCATGACGTTATCCCAGCTGAACGTCAGGTCGATGGTGCCCTTCATGCCCCAGAAGCCCTCCATGAACACCGAGAACTTGAACACGGTGGCCACCGCGATGATGAAGATGGCCACGGGCAGCAGCTTGCCGATGGTGCCGATGATGTTCAGGAAGCTCGTGGACTTCGCGCCCTGCAGGGCCAGCAGGTACATGATCCACGTGATGATGGAGCCGCCGATGATGGACGGGATGTTGTTGCCGCCCGAGAAGTCGGGCACGAAGTAGTTGAGCGTGGCCATGACCAGCACCGAGTACGCCACGAGGGCGAAGCAGTTGCAGATCCAGTAGCCGTAGGCCACGAAGAAGCCGATGAGCTTGCCGAAGCCCTTCTCGGCGTACGTGTACAGGCCGTTCGTGAGCTCCGGGCGCGCGGCCGAGAGGATACGGAACGTGTTCGCGATGAACCAGATGCCGATGCCCGTGACCACCCAGGCGATGATGATGGCTCCAGCGGAGGCGTCCGCCGCCATGTTCTGGGGGAGGTTGTAGATGCCTCCGCCGATCATGGCGCTGATGACGATGCCGACGAGGCCGATCAGCCCTACCTTCTTCGAGCTGTCGGATGCCTTGGCGGCGCTTCCGCTGGAACCGGTCGAGGTATTGTCTGCCATGATTCCAGTCCTTGTCATGTGAGGCGCGCCCGCTGGGAGGCGGGCGCGCGGCGATCTTCGTTGCGGCGGGGGCAACGGGCGCCCGCCGTCATGCGATAGGGGAGCTCCGCGCTACTTCGCGAGGTTCGTGAGCGACTCGAAGTCCATTTCCTTTAGCCAGTCGGAGAGGTTGAGGTCGTTCAGCGAGGTGAAGCCCGTGGTGGGCACGGCGTTGCGGGCCAGCGTGACGTAGGGGCCTACGGTGATGGCGTTGCCGATCTCGCCCGGCTTCATCATGCGGTGCGCGAATCCCACGTACGTGCGGTCGAACAGCACGTTGGAGTCGCGGCCGCACTCCACCACGGACCAGACGATTTCCTTGCGGTGCTGCTCGAGGAAGGCCATCATGTCGTCCTCGTTGTCGTTTTCGGTCCATACGCCGGCGTCCTCGATGAACAGGTCGGCAGAGAAGTCGCGGTCGGCGGACAGCGAGATGGCGATGAACGACCAGATGCCGTACGCCTCGCCGGCCTTGAGCGGGCGGTCCTCCTTCGGGCGGTAGGCGGTGACGCCCTTGTTGGCGCAGATGGTGTGCGCGCCGGGGATGGGATGGTAGCGGCGGTTGTTCTCGGTGCCGAACAGCTCGACGCCGGCGTTCAGCAGCGGGGCGGCGTCGAACACCTTGAGCTCGGAGCCGTCGAACTGCTTCTCGGTGAACAGCGGCTGGCTCTTGCCCGATGTGATGTCGTCGTGGCGGGCCAGGTCGTAGCCCCACACCTGACCGGCCATGCCGCAGAACGAGGAAGCCGTGAGCATGTTGATCTGGCCGATGTAGGCATCGGCTGTCTCCGCCTTGTCGTAGGTGACGATGGTGTCGATGAGCGCGTCGTTGGTCTTCTCCACCGTGCCGGCCGACACCTTCAGCACGGACACGTAGCCGTTGCCGTAGGCGCCCGGCATGCCGTAGCCGTCGCAGTAATCGTCGTAGGGGCTGATAGCCGTCTTGTCGATGTGCGGCGCGCGCATGCTCGCGTGGTAGTTCGCCTCGCGGGCGATGGTGCGGTTGCGACGTTCCTCGATGTTCTTCAAAACAGGTCTCCTTTCGCAGGTGTTCGATTCAGCGCCGATTGTAGGGCCCGAGCCTCGCGTTTGATTTCGCATAACGGTTCCGAAAGGGAGCCGTGCCTTTCCCGATGGCGGATCGTTGGGGAGGTGAAACGAGGGCGTTTCCAAAGGGGCCCCGTCCCCCCCCCCGATGGTCGTCCCGCCCCGCCTCTTCCCTTGACCGGCGGGCGCGGGGGTGATATATTACAACTGTCATATAACATATGTTATGTTAAAGGGGGCGGCCATGCCGGAGCAGCGGGTGGGCAGGGAGCAGGTGCTTGACGCGGCGCTTGCCGTCGTGCGCGAGCAGGGCGAGGCGGCGCTGAGCGCACGGTCGGTGGCGCAGCGGGCGAGGTGCTCGGTGCAGCCGATCTACAGCCTGTTCGGCGACATGGGGGAGCTGGTGCGGCAGTTGTACGACCACGCCCGGGCGTGGGTTGCGGCATACAACCGCGAGCATGAGCACGAGGGGTGCAACGCCTTCGAGTCCAACGGCCTTTCGCACCTGCGGCTCGCGCGCGAGGAGCGGCCGCTGTTCCACTTCCTGTACCTGTCGCCCCATATGGAGGCGACGGGCTTCACGGACGTGTACGAGAGCGTCGCCATCGACGGCGTGCAGGCGTGCATCGAGGAGCTGGGGCATCTGTCGCCCGACGCGGCGCGCGAGCTGTACCTCGACATGATCGTCTTCGTGCACGGCATGGCGGCGATGCTGGCCACGGGCGCGCAGTTCTCCGACGAGGAGCTGCACGCGCGCATGGATCGTGCGTTCAAGGGGTTCGTCGCGCTGGTGCGCGCGTGAGGGGCCGGATGCCAAGCAGCCTCGCATGAGGTGCTTGGACATCGAGAAAGGATGTCACGGCTTCCTTTTCCCCGTAAAGCAGGACGCGGCTGCGGCCTGCTGGGGAAGCCGCCACGACCGGGCGATCGAAAAACGTAGAAAGGCTTTCCAATGAGGGAGACGATCTTGCGGGGGCAGAAGCGCCAACGGATACGGCGGCTGATGCTGCTCGCAACGTTCTTGCTGTTCCCCATAATAATCTTTTACTTCTCGCCAGTGCTCATCATCGAAGGGGCGCTCTCGGGCGTCGTGTCGGCCAGCATGCTCGTGTTCGGCCTGCAGTTCTTGACGGCCATCGTGCTGCGCCGCGCATGGTGCGGATGGCTGTGCGCGGCGGGCGGGTTGCAGGAGCTTGCGGCCACCGCCGTGGGCAAGCCGTCGAGGCCTGCCTGGCTCAAGCGCGTGAAGTACGTCATCTGGGTGCCGTGGGTGCTCTCCATCGTCGCGTGCGCCTGGGTGGCGGGCGGCTTCACGGTGGTGGACCCGCTGTACGGCATCCCGGGCGGCGTGTCGATGAACAACCCGCTGGGCCTGCCCATCTACTTCGGCATCGTGGCGCTGTTCTTCGTCCCCAACCTCGTTCTGGGACGACGCGCCATGTGCCACGGCATCTGCTGGATGGCGCCGTTCATGGTGTTGGGCGAGAAGCTGGGGAGCGTTCTGCGCGTCCCGCAGCTGCACGTGAGCGCCGAGGCCGACCGCTGCATCGGCTGCGGGAAGTGCGACCGCGCCTGCCCGATGAGCCTGCCGGTGGAGCGCCTCCTGCACGCGGGGACGATCGAGGACGCCGAGTGCATCCAGTGCGCGGCGTGCGCCGACGCCTGCCCGAAGGGCGTGCTGAACCTACGGATAGGCCGCGTGCGGTGAGCGGGTGGGCAATGCCGCATCACGCGTCGCGCAGCGCTATTCCGGCAGATCGACAAGGGCGTAGGTGTCGATGTTCTGTCGCTGGTGCAGAATGCGGTACACGGCGAGCGCCGTGTCGTCGAAACGGTAGCAAATGATGTAAGGGCTGACGCTGATGGCCCGGCATTCGACTGCATGAATCGCATTCGGACACAGGCGCTCTTTTATGTCGGGGAATAGGCGATTGCGCAGGGAATTGTCTGTTGAAAAGAATCGAAGCGAGAACGATGCTTCATGCAAGCAGGCCGCATCAAAAACGATGCGGCCTGCTTCGGATCATGCGGCGTCTAGGCGGTCGACGTCTTCAACGCACTGGATGCTCCCGGGATGCCGGGCGCGCCAGGGGCTGCAGGCGCTCCCGGGGCGCCGGGTGCTTTGGGAGCGCCAGGGGCGCCCGGGGCACCGGGAGCTGCGGAAGCGGGAAGCTCGGATCCGCAGCTTTCGCACGTATCGTTCTTGGACGGGTTGAGCGACCCGCAGGACGGGCATTTCTTCTTCACATCGAGCGATGATGGCCTGAAGCACATATCGTCGGTCCTCCTTTTTCTTCTCGCGCCCTTCTAGACGAAGGAGCAAAGCAGTTGCTTGGGGTGATCGGACAGTTTCTTCGAGAGCTCCTCGATGGTTCCGAACTCGAGGCACTTGGCTTGGCAGTGATGCACGCAGGAGGGAACCTTGCCCTTCTTTCGGCGCAACAGGCACATGGTGCACTGGTCGGTGAACGCCGGAGCGTAGGAGAGCAGCCATTTGTCGGGAGCGATCTCCCAAGGGCCTATCTCGTTCACCTTGATACCGAACTGACCTGCGGGAAGGCCGTTTTCCATCTGGCAGGCAACTTCGCAGGAGTGGCAGCCTGTGCACCATGCGGGATCGATCAGAATGCCGTATTCAGCCATGGTTACTCACCTTCCTTGACTTTGTAGATCTTGCAGATGTTCGTCTTGTAGTTTGCGCCGAACCCGGTCTTTCCGAATTCGCCCCACGGGAGCAGCTTGTTGATGGCAACGTCGTACAGATCGAAAAGATCCTCGGGGTCTTTTTCAGGCAGCCACCAGCCGTGATCGCATGCGACGATGCGCGTGCCCAGGATGGGCGTCTTCTTCACGCGTCGCTTGGCGCGTCCCAGGTGATTCTCGACCCATACCCAGTCGCCCTCGTCGACGCCGTAGCGCTCGCAAAGTTCGGGGTGAACCTGTATGGTCGGGTCGGGCGTGTAGGAGCGGTTGCGCTCGATCATGCGATGCTCGGAATGGAAGGAGTTGAACACGCGGGCGCCCGTGGTAAGAACCAGCGGATACTCTTCCATCAGGTCAGGCGTCGAACCCGGTCCGGGCGAGGGCTCCTCGAAGTACGGCAGCGGATCGTACCCCATCGACTCGCAGATGGTCGAGTAGAGCTCGAGTCTGCCGGTCGGGGTGGGGAAGCCCAGCTGCCCGTCCTCGCGAAGCAGGCCCTTCTCGTGGCGGTGGTACTCTAGGGGAAGGAAGATGGGAGCGACTTCCTTGAGCTCGGAGAAGGTGAATCCCGTGGGCTTCAAAAGCTCGTCGTACACTTCCTCCAGCGTTTCCCAGGGCCAGGCTTCAGGTGCGAGCCTTTTGCCAAGAAGCAGGTTGATTTCCATGTCGGACTTGCTTTCGCCGACCGGTTTGCAGGCCTGGCAGATTACCTCGCCGCGCTGGATGCCGTCGCCCAAGCGAATGCTGTCGTGCTCGGGGAACGTGTTGGCGGGAAGGAACACGTCGGCCAGCGCCATCGCCGTCGGCGTCATGAACAGGTCGACGGAGACGTTGATGTCCAGCTTCTCGAACGCCTTATGAGTACGCTCCGGATCGGCGGCGATGCATGCCAGGATGTTGGTCTGCTGCAGCCAGGAACCGTGAATCTCGTACGGTTCGCCGCTTTCCATCGTTTCGATGAGCTCGTCGGCTTGCGACATCTGGAATCCTGCTTGGAGGATGGGGTAGTTGCCCAGGCCGATGCGCTTGGCTTTTTGCTCGTCGCTGATAAGCTCTCCGCCCCAGCCGGATGCGTAGCTGAGGATGGATATCGTGGGGATGATGCCGCCCGGTACGTCGATGTTGCCCGTGACCATGAAAATGGAGGCGATAGCCTGGCTTGCGGGCAGGGATTCCTTGGTCATGTCGACCGCGAGGCCCCACTGCAAAGATGCTGTTTTCGCCTTGCCGATCATGCGTGCGGCTTCGATGATGTTCTCTTCGGGAACCCACGTGATCTCGGCTACGCGGCTGACGGGGTATTCGGCGGCGCGTGCCTTGAGCTCATCGAATCCGTAGCACCACTTGTCGACGAAGTCGTTGTCGCAGAGGTCTTCTTCGAAGAGGATATTGAGGATGCCCAAGGCGAGAGCGGCGTCGGTTCCGGGGCGGATTCGAAGGTGCTGAGCCGAATTGCACGAGAGCCAGGTGACTTTGGGGTCGATGTCGATGATCTTGGTGCCGCGCTTCATCATGTCGACCACCCAGTGCCCGTACCAACCTTCGTTGTTGGCGACCAAGGGGTAGTTGCCCCAGACCACGAGGACTTCGGGGACCTCGTATGCGGGGTTGTCGTAGCGGTCGGTCCATCCCTGGGATGCATCGGCTACCATGTACGTCCCCGTGGTCAGGGCCATACCGGCGATGCGCGGAAGGAAGCAGGCCAGGCCCGAGAGGATGCACGTGTAGTTCGGAGAACCGTAAGACCAGGCCAGGCGCGTGATTGCGGGGCCGATGTCGCGTCCGGTGCCCTGTGCGAAGATTACGCTTTCGGCGCCGTACTTCTCTTTTATGTCAAGGAACTTGTCGGCTACGTAGTCGAGGGCTTCCTCCCAAGACACGCGTCGCCAGGTGTCCTTGCCGCGGTCCTTCGGATCTCGCATCATGGGGTAGGTGATGCGCTTTTCATGGTACGTCACTTCCTGGATGTTCAGGCAGCGCATGCACAGGCGCCCTTGGTTGAACGGGTTTTCCGGATCGCCTTCGCACTTGACCAGTTTTCCGTCTTGATCGGTGTGCAGGAGCACGCCGCAGCCAAGGTGGCATCCCGGGCCGGACCACGCACTTCCCCTTGTGACGGTAAGACCGTCTTCCTCGTACCTCCAGGGTTTTTCGTAGTCTACGAACTTGAGATCTGACTTCGCGAACTTCGTCATAACGCACCCTCCTCCTTTTCAGTGTGTAGGACTATCAGACGCATTATTTGTGCATTTTATACAGCTATATTGGTGAGTGACAATTGATAAAGTGTTGGTATCTGCGGTACTTATTCATATATTATGTACATATAAAATTAAGAGCGGGGGAACGATCGTTCTTGCGGGAAGCGGCCAAGATGACAGGGGACAAGCCGGTATGAAGCTGAATCTTTATTTCGTGCAGGAGGACTTACCTGAATTGCGGTTCGAGGGCACCCCCGTCGACCCCCCGACGGTGGCGCGATGTCGCATCGCCCAGTTCGTGGATGAGCTTCCGGGGCATCTTGACGAAGGGGTCATGTACGTTGTGAGCGCATCGACGCTGGCCTTGCATCCTCCCAAGTCCACGAAGGCTTCTTTTCTGTGTCTGGGATCCGCGCCGAAAGCGTGGAAAGATGCTGCGCTGAACCTGCTGCATTCCGAAGCGGACGTTGAACCCGTCGACGTAATGAACGCGGTGATTCGCCTGTTCGATCGTTACCGCGCGTGGGAAGAGGATCTTCACGCCCTTGTCGACCAGCACATGCCCATAGATATGCTAGGCGCGCGCTCTGTGGGCATCTTTGGAAATCCCGTCATAGCGCAGGACGTTTCCTACCGCCCCTTTTTCTACGCGCTGCCTTCCCCGGGGGAGGAAACGGAGGCTTTTCGAATCTACCGCGAAGAGGTATACGGGCAGCATGTTGGGGAAGGCGGTCTTTCCGTTCCGAGGAAAACCGCTATGGCGTTCAATCAGAACTCCGATTTCGCCAAGCTGGAAAACGCCGAAGACCCTGTTTTGTTTACCGGCGATACCTGGAGCAAGCTGTCGGTTCACTCGCTGTCTTTTCGTAGCCTTCTTTACAATTGCCGCGTGAACGGGACTTTGCTTGCCCGCGTGATCGTCGACGACATAGTGCGGCCCTTCCGTAAAAAGGACTACGTGCTGGTGAAGGTGCTTGGTGATTGCTTGACGAGAGGGCTGCAAACCGCGGGCATCGGCGATGCCGGGCAGAGCACTCGTTTCGTGCGGATTTGCCAGAGCCTGCTTTCGGGGGAAACCGTGTCGGATGGCCGGATTGCTGCAGTTATGGAAAAGCTGGGGTGGCACGACAGCGACAGGTTTTTCTGCATTGTGCTTAGGGAGCGGAAGCTCGATCGCAAATTCAGCGCTATTGCACGGGTGGCCATAGCCGTTACCGCTCACGATGATTCTCGCCAGCATTGCTTCTTCGACGGAAGGGCCCTAATCGTGTGCGACCTTAGCGCGGGTGCGCATACGCGCGACGAGGTGATAGCCGACGTGTTGCGCAACGTGCGGGATCTTGGCACTATCGTCTCTTTCAGTTCGTCGTTTTTCGGATTTGGAAACCTTGCGCACTTCTATCGGCAGGCTCTTGTTGTAGAGCGGGTGGGGCGTATCGAGGATGTTTCATCGGAGGCGTATCGATTCGAGGACTATGTCGTCGATTACCTTATCGCTCGATGCGAAGAGGGATCGACGGTTGACGCTATCGTTCCGGATGGCGTGCAGAAGCTTATCGAGCTCGACAAAGAGCGGGGCACGCGCGATGCTCATCTGCTCAAAACGTTTTTGGACAACGATCGCAACATAGCGAAAACCGTTCGAGAGTTCTATATCCATCGCAACACGCTGCTGTATCGTCTCGAGAAGATAAAGGAGACCCTTGGCTCCGATTTGGACGATCCTGACGTTCGCTTGTCAGTTCAGATTGCGTTGCGGGCGCTGCGCGTTTCGGCGGATGCGCCTTATGGGGAATGAGGCGTTGCTCCGACTTCTTTGTAGCGGTACTCGCGCTGCGGACGGATTCATTCCGGCAGATCGATGAGGGAATGCGTGTCGATGTTCTGTCGCTGGTGCAGAACGCGGTACACGGCGAGCGTCATATCGTCGAAACGGTAGTACACGGTATAGGGGTTCGCGTGCACGGTGCGGTACCCCTTGGCGTCCAGGCCTTCCATGCGGAAGCGGCCGCCAGCGTGGGGCAGGGCGCGCGCACGTTCGACGGCCGCATCGATGCGCTGGACGGCTGCGAGCTCGGCAGGGAGGTTGCCGCATTCGACCCCCAGGTAGATGGCGATGGACTCGCGGTCGAGATAGGCGCGGGGCCTCCAGGCGAGGTCGAGCATGGCTAGCTCGCGCTCGGCTGGTAGTCGAGCCCCCAGAGGGCGAAGATCTCGCGCATCTTCGCGTCAGACTCCGCGGCCGGCACGACCCCGGGACGGTAGCGCTTCTCGATCTCGGCCTCGCGCAGGGCCAGGTAGACGCGGTTGCGGCGCTCGGCCGTCTCGTAGGCGGCGCTGTCCATGAGCACGTAGGACGCCGTGCCGTTCTTCGTGAGCACGACCGGCTCCTGGGTGGCGGTCGCCTGCGTACACACGTCGTTGAGCTGCGTGCTCAGGTCGGTGATGGGCCTGATGATGGGAAGCGGTGCGGCGAGGGCGGGCTAATGCTCCTTTCGTCATGCTTAATTCAGTACATAATACCATCTACAATAAAGTATTTGAAAAGACGGGAAAACGTCATCTATTCTCGCTTGACTCTGACGTTGCGTGAGGGTGTAGGCTGTCGATGCGATCGCGAAAGGAAGGAGGCGCCCATGGAGCGCGAGCGGGCGGAATGCGGCTACACGGTGCACGAGCTGGCGGCGTTGTCGGGGTGCACGGTGCGCACGTTGCACCACTACGACGAGCTGGGGCTGGTGCGGGCCGGGCGCGCGGCGAACGGATACCGTCGCTACGGGCCCGCCGAGGTGGATCGGCTGCAGCAGGTGCTGCTGTACCGCGAGGCCGAGATGCCGCTGGCGGACATCAAGCGGCTGCTGGACGACCCGGCGTTCGACGCGCGCGATGCGCTGGTCGGGCATCTGCGCGAGCTGCACGCGCGCAAGGAGCGCCTCGACGGACTGATCGCGAGCGTGGAGAAGACGCTCGCCAGCCTGGAAGGAGATGGCCCGATGAAGGACGAGGAGAAGTTCGAGGCGTTCAAGCAAGGCCTCGTGGACGAGAACGAGAAGAAGTACGGCAAGGAGGTGCGCGAGCGCTGGGGCGACGATGCCGCCGACGCGAGCAACGCGAAGCTCATGGGCATGACCGAGGAGCAGTACCGCGCCACGCAGGAGCTGGAGCGGGAGATCAGGGACGTCCTCGTGGCGGCGATGGAGACGGGCGACCCGGCAAGCAAGGAAGCGCGCCATGCGGCCGATCTGCACCGTCAATGGCTGTGCGCTTTCTGGAAGGACGGCACGTACTCGAAGGCCGCGCACGCGGGCCTCGCCGAGATGTACGTGGCCGACGAGCGCTTCAAGGCCTACTACGAGGCATGGGCCCCTGGCGCCGCCGAGTTCCTCCGCGACGCCATCAAGGCTTTCTAAGGCAACCTGCGGCCCATTCGTTGCTTGTGCCTGCAGGCGGGCCATCCTACACTGCTGCCCATGAGCAGAATCGCAACGTCCATGAAGTCCGTGCTGCGCACCTCGGCGCGCCGTCTCGCCGCTTGGGTGCGCGCGCCGTTCGCCAGCCTGTACCGGGTTGCGGCGGCGGTCCTCGCCGCGGGGGCAGTGGGCCTCGCGCTGCCGCCCTGGGTCGGTTTGCTGCTGTTCGCCCCGGTGGCGGTGACCGTCGGGACGAAGGTCGCGCATGCCGTGCGCGCCATCGCCTCGCTGTGCTACGTGGGCGTGGCGGAGAACCGCGAGGGACACCCGACGCTCGACGTACGCCGCGATCTGCTGCAGCGCTCCCGGGTGCTCGGCACGGCCTCGCTCGCTGCGGGCGTGGCCGTGCTGCTCGCCGCGCGGGCAGCCCTGACCCTGTTCCCGAGCCTTGCCGAGGACGGCGTGCTCGCCCCCTACCTGGTGTTCACGGCGGTGCTGCTGGGCGGCTTCCTGCTGTTCTACACGCTGGCGCTGCGGTTCGACTCGTCGGTGCTGCGGGGCCTCACCAGCATCGCCGTCACGTTGCCGGTGTTCTTCATCGTGGTGGCGGTGGCCAGCATCCTGCTGTCGTGGGCCATGGGCGTGCTGGCGGGCTTCGGCGTGCCGGCCGAGGGCCTGCTGCAAGGCGGGTTCGCCTGGCTCTACGAGATGCAGCGCCTCCTGGGTGCGGCCGTCGGCTACTTCCTGCGGCAGGATACCCTCATCGTCGGCGTGTCCATCGTGGCAGCCGCGCTGCTGTTGCTGCTGTATACCTACTCGGTGCCGCTCTACTGGCTGCGCAGCGTGTCGCGCTGGCTCAAGGGCATCGGCGTGGCCGCGGCCGCATTCGGTGCGGCCGTCATCGTGTTCGCGGGCGTGTGGCTGGCCGACGTACAGCATCTGGCCGAGCAGGCGGCGGCGGGGCGTCTGGGCGCGGGGCTCGACGCCGGGGTGGCCAGCAGCCAGGCGCAGGCCGTCGCGCAATACCGCTCGGACGACCTCGTTGCGCTCATCAAGGCGTTCGTGTTGCCCTACACGGTGGGCGTGTTCGTGGCGAACGGCGTAGTGGCGTGGCGCAAGGGCCGCGCCAAGCAGGTGGCCGACGGCATCCTCGACGACTTCGCCGCCGCGGGCCACGTGGACGAGGCGGCGCTTCCCGAGCAGCGCAAGCGCTACCTCTACTGTGGCGGCAGCCCCACACTCTGGGACATCGCCCTGCGCTCCATCGGCCATGGCGTGCCCCTTCCGCACCCCTTCGCCCCGCGCAGGCTCACGCTCAAGGAACGCCTGACCGGCGTGCTGGAGGACCCGCCGTCCGAGAGGGCGCCCGACCCGCCGGCCGAGCAGCCGGCCGAGCAGCCGGCCTTGTCCGCTTCTGCCGGCTTGCCAGACGAAGTTGGCATGCGCATCGACCCCAAAACCGGTCATGCCGAGGGTCGCACCAAGAGGAATGAACCAAGACAGGCTCTGCAATAAGAGGGGAGGGAGGACAAGGGGCCAGGTCCTTGTCTCGTGCGTCGCGACGCCAGAGTTCGTCGGGGAATTCGTGGGCGTGGCGGCCCCTGCTGCTTCGCGCTTGGGCGCGGGCGAGCATCGCTGATGCGGCGAACCGATGGCTATTGTGCGTGCCAGAAGCGTCTGGATGCACAGTTTTTACCAGATTATTGCAGAAGGAGGAGTTCGAGGGGCGATTTGTATGCCTCGACGGCATCGCGGTGCCTTCATTGGTGGTGTTTTTCCTGATCGCAATAAGGCCGACGATGCAAAAGCCCCCGCAAGCGCTCCAAGCATGCAGAAAACTGGTAAAAACTGTGCAGAAAAGTCCGTGGGGGCCCGAACTTGAAGAACCTGCGCGGGCTGTTCGCTTCCGGCATGCCGGTGCCGTATGATGTGTTTCTTGTCTGACGGGACGGCAACGCGCCCGCCTCGCCTCGCGCCCCGCCGTTGCCGTTTTGTATAGTGGCTCCATGAAGAAATCCGAAGCGCTCAAAACCCTGGGGCTGGTCGACGGCGCCACCGACGACGAGGTCAAGCAGGCCCACCGCAAGCTGGTGATCGCGCATCACCCGGACAAGTTCGCCCTGGACTCGCCGGAGCGCGCCGAGGCCGAGGAGCTTACGAAGCGCATCAACGAAGCCCGCGACGTGCTGCTGAACCGTTCGTGGACCCCCGAGTTCGACCCCCGCCGCGACCCGCGTCCCTACGCGAACAACCCCTACGCGCACCCCGGACGCCCCGGATCGTCCGCCGCGCCGGGCGGAACGGCCGGCCAGGATCCGTTCGCCGGCTGGCCCTTCGCGGGAGGCCAGGGCTCGCCGTTCGGCCAGGGCCAAGGCACGGGCCCCGCACCCGGCCGCACCACCTATGTGTGGACGTCCTGGGATGGCACCCGCACGGCCGGCGGCGATCCTGGCGTCGGCGGCCCCTTCGACCCGTTCGACCCCTTCGCGCCCTTCCGCGCCGCCGAGCCGCGCAAGACCCCGCAGCAGGTGTTGGCCGAGGCCGTGCGCTCGCTGCGCAGCGAGGCGCTCGCCGTGGCGGGCAAGGCGGCCGTGCTCGCTGTGGCCGCGCTGCTGGGCTCGGTGGCCACCGGCCTGTTCTTCTACGTGATGATATCGCTCGTCTGGGGCCTGTGGAAGCGGCTGGGCAGCTGCCTCATCGGCTTCATCGTGCCCATCGCGCTTCTGGGCGCCCCCTTCGTGTTCCTCATCGCACCGCGCCAGGGCGCCGTGACCGTCGGCTTGGCCGTCTTCTTCCTCGCGGCCGTGCTGTTCGACGCTGTGAACCTGCGCAACGCCCTGCGTGCCTACCGCGCCGCCAAACGTGCCGCCCGGCCGTAGGGCCTCCCCTCCACGACCTCGTGCTATACTAGCCGCTTTAGGAAACGTTCGCGGGAAGGGTCCGGTTGAAGAAAGCGCTGCTGCTCGTTATCGGCATCGTCGCGGTGTGCTTCCTCATCGCGAACGCCGACTACCTGGCGAGCTTCCTCGCCATCCTCCAGACCGGCGCGCTCGTGCCGCTCGTGGTGGCGTGCGTGCTGATGCTGGCCCGCCACCTGGTGCAAGCGGCCTCCTACGACGCGGCGTTCGAGGCCGTCGGGCATAAAACCGGTTTCTGGCACAACGTCGTGCTCATCTTCTCGCTCGTGTTCATCAATACGTTCTGCCTGTTCTCGGGCGCGACGGGCGTGGCGTTCATCATCGACGATGCGCACCGGAGGGGCTGTGACGCCGGCCAGGCCACCTCGGGCGCCATCCTCTCGCAGATCGGCTACTTCGCCGCCATCCTCGTGATCTCGGTCATCGGTTTCGTCACCATGCTTGTGTCCGGCTCCATGAACACGCTCTTCCTCGTGGGGGGCCTTGCGCTTGCGGCCGTGCTGGCCGTGCTGTCCAGCATGTTCGTGGCGGGCTACCGCAAGCCGCGCATCCTGTTCCGGCTGTTTTTGGGCCTCGAGTCGCTCATCAACAAGCTGCTCGGCCTGCTGAAAAGGCACCTCAAGCCCGGTTGGGGCCGCAAGACGGCCGGCTCGTTCATCTCGTCGGCGTCCATCTTGGCGAAGAACCCGCAGGGCACGCTCGTCACCGTGGCCTATGCGTCGTTCTCGGCCATCCTCAACATGGCGTGCCTCGTGGCCATCGGCTACGCGTTCGGCTTCACCCACGTCACCGCACTCGTGGCGGCGTTCGCGGTGGCGGCCATCTCGGTGATACTGAGCCCCACGCCGCAAGGCGTCGGCGTGGTGGAGGCCGCCATCGCGGCCATCCTCACGGCCCATGGGTGCTCGCTCGCCACGGCCACGGCCATCGCGCTCGTGTACCGCGGCATCATGTTCTGGATGCCCTTCTGCATCGGCGCCGTGCTGCTGTCCCAGTCCGGCTTCTTCGCCGACAAGAAGAACCCCTCCGAGGAGCAGCGCGCGAAGGACCTCGCCTGGATATCCGGCACGCTCGTGCTGGTGGTGGGTCTGGTGAACCTGGGCCTGGCCCTCATCCCCAAGTCGTTCGAGCCGTTCACCGTGCTCACGGAGTGGGTGAACATCGGCGGCGTGCTCATCGGCCCGGCGCTCATCGCGGGAAGCGCGGTGCTCGTCGTGCTGGCGGTGGGCCTCATCCTGCGCTTTCGCACGGCGTGGGCGCTCACCATCGGCGCCCTCGTGCTGCTGGCCGGTGCCGAGTTCCTTTATGTGAACACGTGGCAGGTGGCCGTGGCTGCCGTCGTGCTGGTGGTGTGGCTGTTCTGGAAGCGCTCCGCGTTCGACCGGCCCGTGGTGCTGAAGGGCGACGCGGCGCGCATCGCCCGCGAGTTCGGCGATAACGTGGCCCGGTTCCGCCGTTGGCGCGCCGAGCGCCGCGCTCGCCGCGACGCCGCGGTCGGCGCGCCCGATACCGGATCGGACGACCTCGAAGAGCTTGTCGGCGCCCGAGCCGGTGCGCCGGCCGGCCCGGGGTCTCGCCTGCGCAACGCCGCGCCCGCCGGGCGCGGCGTGCGCGGCGCGAGGGCGGCCGAGCCGCCGCGCAAAACAAGTTGGGAACAGCAGGCCGAAAAGGGCGCGCTGCTCATGCGGCAGGTGGAGCAGGAGGGTATACTGGCAGACGAACCATCTGCGAAGGAGGAGCAACGCCCATGATAGTGCTCGACGAGCCGTACGTGTCCGACCCCCTGGTCGATTGGCTGGAGCAGTCGCAGCATCCCGTGCTGGACAACGATGTGGCCGCCGCGCTCGCCGCGGGGGGCCGCCGTCTCAACCTGGTGGGAGAGGACGAGGCCGCCCGCCGTATCGATGCGGGCGAGCGCGTGTACACGAACTCCGAGAACGCGCTGGCATGGATCGCGGACCATGCGGCCAACACGTCCCTCGCGCGTGCCATCGACCTGTTCAAGGACAAGGCGGCCATGCGGCGCGCGCTGGCCGGCCTCGATCCCGACCTGTTCTTCAAGACGTGCTCCATCGACGAGCTGTTCAAGTTGGATTTCTCCCGCCTGCCCGCTCCGTTCGTGCTCAAGCCCTCTGTGGGCTTCTGCAGCGTGGGCGTGTACGCCGTGGCAGACCGCGAGGACTGGGAGCGTGCGCTGGCCGATATCCAGAAGAACGCCGCGAGCTGGCACGACCTCTATCCCGAGAGTGTCATCGGCACGGGATCGTTCATCTTGGAGGGCTACATCGACGGCACGGAATACGCGCTCGACGCCTACTTCGACGAGCAGGGCCGCGCGCGCATCCTGAACGTGCTGCGCCACGACTTCGCCTCGGCCGAGGACACGTCCGACCGCATGTACGTGACGAGCGCCGCCATCGTGCGCGACAACGCCCCGGCGTTCGCCGCCTGGCTCGACCGGGTGAACGCGCTCGTGGGCGCCCGCAACTTCCCCGTGCACGTGGAGGTGCGCGTGGACGAGGGCCACGTGTGCCCCATCGAGTTCAACCCCCTGCGCTTCGCAGGCCTGGGAGGCACGGACGTCAGCTGGTATGCGTACGGCTACCGCACCTACGAGGCGTTCCTCGAGGGCGTCCAGCCCGACTTCGGCGCGGCGTTCGCCGGCAAGGAGGACAAGGTCTACTCCATGTCGCTGCTCAACGCGCCTGCCGGTGCGAAAGGCAACGAGCGCTTCGACTACGATGCGCTGCGCAGCCGCTTCTCGCACGTGCTCGAGCTGCGCCCGTTCGACGTGGGCCGCGTGGGCAACTACGGCTTCCTGTTCCTGGAAACGGATGCCGAGACGGCCGGCGAGCTCGATTTCCTTAAAAACACGGACTTGAAAGAGTTCCTCCGCTAGCGGCGGGGGCGTTATGGGACGGAACGGGGGCAGGCCTTGAAGCTGAGCGTGCGCAACCTGCTCATCGGGCTCGTCATCGTCATCGTGCTCGCCGTGGTGCTGCTGCGCGGCGACCAGCTGGTGGAACTCGTGGAGACCATCAAGAAGGGGTCGGTGATCCCGCTCGTCGCCGCCCTGTGCACGCAGCTGGGCAAGTACTTCGCGCAGAGCTTCGCCTACTCGTTCGCGTTCGAGGCCGTGGGCGAGCGCATGGACCCGCGTTCCACGCTGCCGCTCGTGTTCGGCACGTTCTTCATGAACACCATCGCCCCCTCGCTCAACCTCGCCGGCACCACGCTCGTGGTGGACGACGCGCGCCGCCGCGGCATCCCGCCGGGGCGCGCCACGAGCGCAGCCCTGCTCATGCAGATCACCGTGGACTCGGGTTTCGCCACCATCATGCTCGTGGGCTTCGCCATCCTCGCGTTCACCGTGGGGCTCTCGCCGCTGTGGTTCCTCCTGGGCCTGCTGGTCATCGCGCTCGTCACGGTCATGGTGCTCATCCTGGTGCTCGGCCGCAAGCGCCCGGCGCTCGTGCTGCGCGCGCTGCGCCCCATCGAGCGCTTGGTGGACCGCATCCGCGTGCGCTTCAAGAAGCCGCCGCTGGACTCGTGGGTCGAGCGCACGGTGGGCTCGTTCTCCGACGCGGCCGGCCTCATCGCCCACAACCCGAAGGCCACCGCCAAGGCGTTCGGCTGCTCCGTGGTGGCCTCCCTGTGCGAGCTCGCGTGCTTCTCGCTTGTGGGCGTGGGCTTCGGCGTCACCGTGCCCGAGGCGCTCGTTTGCGGCTACGTGGTGGCCACGCTGTTCGCCATGATATCGATCACCCCGCAGGGCGTGGGCGTGGTAGAGGCTGCCGTGGTGGTGGCGTTCACGTCGTTCGGCGAGTCGAGCGCGGCGGGCCTGTCCATTGCGCTCGTGTACCGCGGCATCGTGTTCTGGTTCCCGTTCTTGGTGGGCGCCATCCTCATCCAGACCACGAAGTCCTTCAAGCAGGAGGCGAAGAAGACCGTGCGCACCGCCCGCAAGTCCGACCGCATGCGCACCGTCGAAGGACAGGCCAGGCGCCTGGACGAGGCGAAGGCGCAGGGCGCGCCCGTCTCGGGCAAGGCACGGCCCGCCGCCCGCTCGCCGCAGGAGCAGGCCGCTGGCGCGCCGCCCGCTTCCTCCGAGCCGCGCGGCCGCTGACCGTCCGCGGCGCGCTGTACGTTTTCCAACCTCAAAAACTACGCCAATCGAGGGTTTACGCCATGCGCGGGTTCGCCATGCTATAGAATAGCGGGATGGTAGCATATCGCGGGCCGCAGGCCCGCTTGCAGAACGGGGGCAGTATGGAACGTGGGAAGCTTTTCGGCGCCGTCGCAACGTTCGCGCTGGCGGGGATCTTGGCCTGTGCCGGATGCGCAGGCGGTGGGCAGGGTGCGGCGCTCGAAGCCGGCAAGGCGTCGGTGCTCGACCCGGCCGATCCCGTGCAGGTGGAGCTCTGGACGTATTACAACGGCACGCAGCAACAGGCGTTCGAGGATCTGGTCAAGGAGTTCAACGCGGGTCGTGGCAAGGATACGGGCGTCGTGGTAACCAGCTCCAGCCAGGGAGGCGTGAACGACCTGGCCGCCGCCGTCACCGACTCGGCGCAGGAGCTCGTGGGCTCCGAGGCCATGCCCGATGCGTTCCTCTCGTACTCCGACACCGCCTCGGTCATCGATGGGCTCGGCCGCGTGGCCGACTTGTCGGCCTACCTGACCGACGACGAGTTGGCCCAGTACGTTGACAGCTTCATCGAAGAGGGCGACATCGGCGGCGACGGCAGCCTCAAGGTGTTCCCGGTGGGCAAGTCCACCGAGACGTTGCAGGTCAACTTGACCGACTGGCAGAAGTTCGCCGACGCCACCGGCTCGACGCTCGAGGAGCTCTCCACCATCGAGGGCGTCACGACCGTGGCGCAGCGCTACTACGAGTGGACCGACGCCCAGACGCCGGACGTCGCGGGCGATGGACGTCCTTTCTTCGGGCGCGACGCCATGGCTAACTACCTGATCACCGGTTCGCGCCAGCTGGGCCATGACGTGTTCGACATCGACGGAGGCGTGTGCGCGCTCGACCTCGACCGCGCCACTATGAAGAAGCTCTGGGACAACTACTATGTGCCTATGGTTCAGGGCTGGTTTTCCGCCGAGGGCAAGTTCCGCTCCGATGCCGTTAAGACGGGCGACCTCGTCTGCTATGTGGGCTCGTCCTCCTCGGTGGTGTACTTCCCGAAGACCGTGACGGTTGACGACAATACGAGCTATCCCATCGAGCTGGCCGCGTTGGCGAACCCCACGTTCAAGGACGGCAAGCCGTGCGCGCCCCAGCAGGGCGCCGGCTTCGTGGTGACGAAGTCCGACGAGAAGAAGGAAGCCGCCTGCGTCGAGTTCCTGAAGTGGTTCACCGACAAGGAGCAGAACACGGCCTTCTCCATCAGCGCCGGCTACGTGCCCGTGAAGAAGGACGCGCTTACGCTCGAGAATCTGCAGAAGGCTGCCGAGTCCGTCGAGGGCGCATCCGAGAACTACCTGGTGAACCTACCGGCCACGCTCGATACCATCGAGGCGGGCGTGTACGCCAACCCGCCGTTCAAGGGCGGTGTGGAGGCGCGCGCCGTGCTGGAGAAGGCGCTGTCCGACAAGGCCGTGGCCGACCGCGCGGCCGTGACGGCCGCCATCGAGGGCGGCGCGACGCCCGAGGAGGCCGTGGCGCCGTACCTGGAGGATGCGGTGTTCGACTCCTGGCTGGCCGACCTGACCGCGTCGCTCGAAGCGGCAATGGCCTAGCCAAAACGCCTTCGGCGAGGGCCGGAGAAGGGAAAACGACGGCGGCATGGGCCTGGAAACGGGAAAAAAGCGGGGCGCGCGGCGCGGACTGACGTTCAAGGTCCTCGTCGTGGTGCCCTTCTGCATCGCCCTCGCCATCCAGGGCGTCATGTGCGTGGCCGTGCTTGCGGGCAGCGAAACGCTCGAGCAGATGGAGACGGATGCCTACGACCTGTTTTCCGAGCGCGTATCGAGCCGGGCAGGCTATCTTGAGAACGACATGATATTCCGTTGGTCGGATTTCGACGTGGTCGTGGACGACGTGGGCGGCGATATCGATTCAGCCCTCGCCGCGCACGGTGCGTCGGCGACCGACATCGCCACGGGATCCGACCTCTCGCTTGCCGTCATCGACGCATCGGCCGACGACCTGCTGTCGTTCGCCCGCCGTGCCGAGGTGGACGGCGTTTACCTCGTGCTCGCGGACGGCGCGGTCGACCCCTCCTCCGAGGGGGACGGTCATCCGGCGCTCTACATCCGCGACGCGAACCCCAAAGTGGACGTGGCGAACGGCTCCGACCTTCAGCTGGCGGCGTGCCCCATCAGCGTGGCCCGCCGGCTCGATATCGCGCTCGACAGCCAGTGGTCGGCCGCGTTTCCGCTCGCCGCCGAGGGCGAGGGTCAGAGCGCTTTCTACTATCGTCCCCTGCGTGCCGCCCAACAGTACCCCGACGCCGACACGAGCGACCTGGGTTACTGGGGGCGCCCCGTGGACCTGGGATGGACGGGCACGCAGTCCGTCACGTACAGCAAGCCGGTGAGGGACGCCGCAGGCAATGTCGTTGGCGTGTTGGGGGTGGAAGTGCGGCTCGATCGCATAGCCTCCTTCTTCCCGTACCTCGACCTCAACGAGGGGGGCAACGGCTCCTATCTGCTGGCCGTCACGGGAGAGGACGGTGGTTTTGCGCGCGACGGCGGCGTGTCGCCGGCAGCCGGACAACCACGCACCTACGAAGTGCTCACGGCCACGGGTGCATCGCAGAGCCTCTACGTGGAGGACGGCTCGTTCGAATCGTCCCTCGACGAGAAGGGGCGCATGACGGTGGAGCCGTCGGAGGCCGCGTCGTCGGCCGCGCGTGCCGCTGCCAGTGTGGCCGAGATCAAGCTCTACGACAGCACGTCGCCGTTCGCCTCCGAGCATTGGGCTCTTGTGGGGCTCGAGCGCGAGGACGACCTGTTCTCCGCCGCGCACCTTCTGTCCGAGAACCTCATGAAGGTGTTCGCGGCCTCCATCGTGGTGGGCATCGTCGTTGCCGTGCTCACGGCATGGTTGTCGTCGTCCCGCCTGCGCCACCTGATGGGGGAGGTGCGTGCCGCAAGCCCCGAACAGCCTATCTCGTTCACGCCCACCGGCATCGTGGAGGTGGACGAGCTGTCCGAGTCCATCGAGCTGCTGGGCTCCGAAGTGGCCTCGGCCGCCTCGCGCCTGTCCCAGATACTCAAGCTGTCCGATCGCTCCATTGCCGCGTTCGAGTGCAATTTCACGTCGTCCGTCGCCACGTATACGGATGGCTTCTTCGATGCGATGGGGCTCGTGCTCCCGTCGGGCTCGGGCGAGCAAGGCTCCGCGCATGAGGGTTCTCTCGGCGGCGCCGTGCCGCTCGGAGCATTCGAGCGGCTTTTCCAGTCGCTTCGTCCGCGCTACGAGCAAGAGTCCGACGGTCGCTGGATCGTCTCGGATGTCGACGGCCGGCGCTGGGTTCGCATCGTCACGTTGGAAAGCGATGACGGAACGCGGGTGTTCGGCCTGGTGGAGGATGTGACCGACGAGATAGCCACACGCCGCCGCATAGAGCACGAGCGCGACCACGACGTGCTCACAGGCCTCTTGAACCGCCGTGCTTTCGAGCAGGCCGTCACGGAGCGCCTGGCCGGCATCCCGCCGGCGTTCGGCGCCATGCTCATGCTCGACTTGGACAATCTGAAGTACATCAACGACACGTACGGCCACGATTGGGGCGACCACTACATCAAGGCCGCCGCCAGCGTCATCGAGCGCACGTTCGAGGGCGAGGGCTTCTTCGCGCGCATCTCGGGCGACGAGTTCCTCGTGTTCGTCGACCGCTGCGCTGACGCCGACGGGGCATACCGCCTGTTCGACTCGTTCATGCGCGCGCTCGACACGAGCGTGCTCGAGGCGCCTGACGCCACGGTGCTCAAGGTGCGCGCATCCGTGGGCGTGGCGTTCTATCCCGAGGATGCGGTGGATTTCTCCCACCTGCGCGAATATGCCGACTTCGCCATGTACGAGGCCAAGAACCACCGCAAGGGCGCGCTCTTGCGGTTCGACCGCAAGAGCCACGAGCGGGGGGCGTTCATCCTCAACAACAAGGAGGACCTGAACCGCCTGCTCGACGAGAACCTCATCGACTACTACTTCCAGCCCATCGTGGACGCCCGCATGGGCGAGGCGGTGGCCTACGAGGCGCTCATGCGGCCGCAGCTTCCCTCCATCGCCACGCCGGACCGCGTGCTGCTGCTCGCGCGCTCGCAGTCGAAGCTCTACCGGGTGGAGCATCTCACGTTCTTCGGCGCCCTGGAGGCGTTCGCCAAGCACGGGGACGCCGCTCGCGGGGCCACCTTGTTCGTGAACAGCATTGCCACGCAGCGCCTGTCCTCCGATGACGAGGTGGAGCTGCAGAAGCGGTTCGGGCCCCTGCTCAAGCACCTGGTCATCGAGATCACGGAGAGCGACTACAGCCGCGAGATGTCGCTGTACAAGGAGGGCCTCGCACGGCGCTGGGGTGCGCGGCTCGCTATCGACGATTTCGGCAGCGGCTACAACGGCGAGACGTCGCTGCTCGACTACCACGCCGACTTCGTGAAGCTGGACATGGGCATCGTGAGCGGCATCGACGTTGCGCGCGACCACCAGGACATCGCCCGCAATCTCATAGGCTACGCGCATGACCGCGGCATACGCGTGATAGCCGAGGGCGTGGAGACGCCCTCCGAGCTCAAGGCCGTCATCGGGCTGGGCGTGGACTACCTGCAAGGCTACCTCATAGGCAAGCCAGCCGCCACGCCGCCGGCCGTGCCCGCCGATATCCAGGAGCTCATCCGCACGCTGGCCGGCACGTCCTGCTAGAAGGGAGCACCATGGCCCTCACCGACACGCTGCATATCGAGACCGTCTCTGCTGGCAAGCGCCACGTGGAGGCGTCCATGCCCATCACCCCCGACGTGCTCCAGCCGCACGGCTACCTGCACGGCGGCGCAACCATCGCGCTCTTGGAGACGGTGGCCAGCATCGGTGCCGAGCAGGGCACCGATTTCGAACGCGAACGCCCCTTCGGCGTCGACGTGCGGGTGCGCCATCGCAAGGGTGGCAGGAAGGGCATGCTGCGCGGCGTGGCCGACCTCGACCGCGAGGAGGTCTCGGAGCGCACCGGTGCCGTGAAGCAGTACTGGAACGTGGCGGCGTACGACGACGCGGGCGACGTGGTGTCCGACGGCGTGGTCATGACCAAGATCGTGCCCCTCGCGTACCTGGAGGCGAAAGGCGAGGGAGGCGCGTGAGGCGCCGTCTTTCGTCTCCCTCCTTGCTCTAGACGGGTGCGCTTTGTCGCCCAGGGCGCATCCATCGGCCTCTCCTACGGGGGAGGGAGCGGCTTCGAACGGCCTCGACCACCGGTGAAGAAGACGTGGAGGGGGAAATATTGCCACATTTTCTTTTACCTTCGATTACATTGTGCTATCATAACCGTCGCTGCAACAAGCAGCTTACGGGTTGTGGCTCAGCTTGGTAGAGCGCTGCGTTCGGGACGCAGAGGCCGCAGGTTCAAATCCTGTCAACCCGACCAGGGAGCTAAAGGGATGTAACTTTCAAGGAGCATCCCTTTTTTGCATAGTGTGTGCTACTCTGACGGCGTTGGAGTGGGCGGGGCGCGCTGCGGTGGCGGCCCGTAAGACAAGCTTGGAGGAACGTATGAAAATCCTGGGTATGGGCATGCCGGAGCTGCTGATCATCTTGGCAGTCATCCTGCTGATCTTCGGGCCGAAGAACCTCCCGAAGCTCGGCGGCGCGATCGGCAAGACCGTCAAGAACCTGCGCGAGGGCATGGGCGGCGGCAAGGCCATCGAGGAAGCCGACGACGAGGACGAGGAAGTCATCGAAGAGGTCGAGGAAGAGAAGCCGGCCCCCAAGAAGGCTACCACGACTGCGAAGAGGACCACGGCGGCGAAGAAGAAGGCCGAATAGCCTGGCGCTAGCGAATCGGTTCGCGGTATGTGCAGACGGCTCGGCCGGGCACATACCGCTTTTTTGTATATCGGCCGACACTCCGTCGGAGCACTCACGTACAGAGAGAAAAAGCCGCACGTCCGACAATCGGGCGTGCCTGTTGTAGGTATCGGACAGGTGAGAAGCATGGCAAACGACAACTTCATCCTCACGCAGGAGGGCAAGGAAAAGCTCGAGGAGGAACTGCACTACCTCGAGACCGAGAAGCGCGCCGAGATCGGCGAGCGCATCAAGGTGGCGCGCGAGTTCGGCGATATCTCGGAGAACTCTGAGTACGACGATGCCAAGAACGAGCAGGGCATGATGGAGGCGCGCATCGCCGAGATCAGCCGCATCCTGTCCGAGGCCACCGTCGTGAGCACGCCGAAGCGTTCCAGCAAGGTGAACATCGGCTCCATGGTCACGGTGGACATGGGGGGCAAGGAGCGCGTCTTCACCATCGTGGGCGGTGCCGAGAGCGACGCGGCCGCCGGCAAGATCAGCAACGAGTCGCCGGTGGGTGCAGCGCTCTTGGGCCACAAGAAGGGCGACAAGGTGGAGACTACGGGCCCGACCGGCCGCGACATCTCCATGGTGATTCTGAAGATCGAGCATTAGGAAGTTCCGTCGGCCTGGCGGCCGCCGGAACCCGCCGACGACTGCGGTTCCGGTTTCGTCGGCCTGGCGGCCGCCGGAATCCGCCGACGCTGCGACCCGCCCTCGCACCCGATCTTCGTGCGATGCCGCGGGCTTGCGTACCGAAGTACGCGGCGCCCGCGCCATCCCCCGAATCTCGGGCACGAGGGCGGGTCTCGCTGACTTACTACGCCAACCTGCGCGGTTGGTTTTCGCGCTTCGCGCGAAGGGCTCGGCCCTGATGGGCGAGCCCGCTCTGCGAGCTGGACGAGATTGAGGGGCACCGAACTATGAGCGACACCAACGACACGACGGGCAACGGGCAGGTCATCGAGGACGATCCCATCGCGGTGCGCCGCGCGAAGCGCGAGGCGCTCATCGCGGCGGGACGCGACCCGTACGGCCACGCTTATCACTACTCGCACCACCTGGCCGACCTGGCCGCCCAGTACGAGGGCCTCGAGGACGGCGCATCCACCTCAGACGAGGTGAAGGTCGCTGGCCGCATCATGGCCAAGCGCGACCAGGGCAAGCTCGCCTTCCTCGAGCTGCGCGACTCGACGGGCGACATGCAGCTGTTCTGCCGTATCAACGCGCTGGGCGAGGAATCGTTCGCCGAGCTCAAGGACCTCGACGTGGGCGACTGGATCGGCGTCGTCGGCACCATGATGCGCACGAAGCGCGGCCAGCTCTCCGTGGCGGTCGAGTCCTTCGAGCTGCTGTCCAAGAGCCTGCGCCCCTTGCCCGAGAAGTTCCACGGCCTGGCCGACAAGGAGACGCGCTATCGCCAGCGCTACGTCGACCTGGTCATGAACCCCGAGGTGAAGGACACGTTCACGAAGCGCTTCAAGATCGTGGCAGCCATCCGCCGCTTTATGGAGGACCACGGCTACTTCGAGGTGGAGACGCCCATCCTGCACCCCATCCTCGGCGGCGCGAACGCGCGCCCCTTCGTCACGCACCACAACGCGCTCGACAAGGACTTCTACCTGCGCATCGCCACCGAGCTGCACCTCAAGCGCCTCATCGTGGGCGGCTTCGAGAAGGTGTTCGAGATCGGCCGGCAGTTCCGCAACGAGGGCATGGACCCCTACCACAACCCCGAATTCACCACCATGGAGTTCTACCAGGCGTTCTCCGACCTGGAGGGCATGATGGAGCTCACGCAGGGCGTCGTGCAGGCCGCGGCGCTGGCCGCATGCGGCACCACGCAGGTTGAGTACCAGGGCCAGCAGGTGGACCTGGGCGGCACGTGGCGCCGCGCCACTATGATCGAGCTGGCCAGCGAGGGCGCGGGGGAGGACGTGAGCTTCGCGCGCACCCGCGAGGAGCTGGTGGCCATCCTCGAGCGCAACGGCGGCCATGCCGAGGACGCGTGGGGCAAGGGCAAGCTCATCGCCGAGATCTTCGAGGCCGTGGCCGAGGAGAAGCTCATCCAGCCCACGTTCGTGACGGAGCATCCCCTGGAGGTGTCCCCGCTCGCCAAGAAGAAGGCCGGCGAGCCCGAGCTCACCGAGCGCTTCGAGCTGTTCATCTGCGGCCACGAGTACGCCAACGCCTTTGGCGAGCTGAATGACCCGGTGGACCAGGCCGAGCGTTTCCGCAAGCAGGTGGAGGCGAAGGACCTGGGCGACGACGAGGCCATGGGCTACGACGACGACTACGTGCGCGCGCTCGAGTACGGCATGCCCCCGGCGGGCGGCTGCGGCATCGGCATCGACCGCCTGGTCATGCTGCTCACCGACGCCCCGTCCATCCGCGACGTGCTGCTGTTCCCGCATATGAGGGACGAGGCTCCCGCAGGCGGGCGTCAGCGCGCCGATGCGCCGTCTGCCGCCGTCGACGCTCCTGTGGCCGCGCCCATCGACTTCTCGAAGGTGGTCGTCGAGCCGCTGTTCGAGGACGAGGTCGATTTCGACACGTTCAGCAAGTCGGACTTCCGCGCCGTGAAGGTGAAGGAGTGCGCAGCTGTTCCCAAGAGCAAGAAGCTCTTGCAGTTCACGCTCGACGACGGCACGGGCGTCGAGCGCGTCATCCTGTCCGGCATCCACGCCTACTACGAGCCTGAGGAGCTGGTGGGCCGCACGCTCATCGCCATCACCAACCTCCCGCCGCGCAAGATGATGGGCGTCGACTCGTGCGGCATGCTGCTCTCGGCCATCCACGAGGAGCCCGGCGAGGACGGCCAGCCCGAGGAGTGCCTGAACCTGCTCATGGTGGACGACCGCATCCCCGCCGGCGCGAAGCTGTACTAGCGTCCCGGCAAAAGCACGCTCCCAACGAAGGCCGCCCTCGCACCCGCTCGGGCGGCCTTCTTGCGTCTAAGGCGCCCCAGCGCACGGGAAACCCGGTTTCGTGGCAGGTTTTGACGATAGTTGATCATTCGAGATGCCGGAAGCCGGCTGCTGAAGGCTCCTTCTCGAAGGGCATTCGCAAAGGGCCAGGTCATGTACCTGTCTCTCAAACCGGTGTGCCTGACCGTAAAAAGCCGATGATAAACTAACGTCATTTTCTGCCGCGAACGTGGCGAATCGCCGCGCGCGAGGCGGATTGCGCTCAGCCGAGCAGCTCCCTTCGGAGGGCGAACTGGCGCGCGGGGTAGTCGGAGCAGACGGGCCTGACCCTCGTGCCGAGGAGCTTCGCCAGTGCCTTGACGAACCGGTTGTACTCCTGGTAGTTTCCACCTGTTTCCAGGTGGCGGTCACCACCGTGAATCCGAGTGCCTCGAGCGCGTTCTTGCGGGCGGCGTCCTCGGCGATGCGCTCGGCTCCGGTGTGGCAGAGCGTGCTGTCGTACTCCACGGCCACACGCTCATCGGGCCAGAGCAGGTCGCAGCGCAAATGCGAGCGGCCGGTGACCCAGCGGCTGCGCGCAGGTATGGGGACGACAGCGTTCATCAAGGGGTGCTTGATGCCGCTTCCTCAGCGCAGAAAGGGAAGGGTCACGAGCTCGGCCAGCGTTGATTCGCGCGGCGAGGCTGAGCCCTCCATGATGTGGGGGAGGGCTGCGCGCAGGGCTTTCGCTCCTCGAACGCCGTCGAGTTTTCGCAGGTAGGAGGCTATTTTCTCCGGCGAAGTGAGCGGTTTTCTGGCCCTCGATCCGTAGGGGCGGCTCTCGTCGGGCGCGAACGTGCCGCAGAACTCGTATCCGAGGTGGGCGGTTCGTGGGAGGCTCGTCATGAGCGCCGCATGGACGAGGGTCAGCTCGGGGCTGGTCACGAAGAGGGGCTCGCCGAATCCGGGAATCGCAACAAGGCGCAACGACCCCTCGGGTAAGGGCGTCGACTTGTGGATGGCGAGCGCCGCGCCGCTTCTTCGGCCTTCGAGCGCGAGGACGTGGACGGGCAGCGACAGGACTCCGCAGCGAATGAGGGGATGGTCGCGCATATCTCGGGCTGATCCCGCCTCCGAGGGCAGCTCCCGGGCGCGGCATAGATCGCGCGCCGACCCCGTGTCGCTTAGGGCCGAACGCCAGAACTCCATTGCCGATATGTGGGAGACGATCGTTCTCATGGCGGCAGTGTAACATGGAGTAATACCAGATAAAATATCAATTTTGCCGTGCTGGAACCGTGCTGGAACCGTGCAAGGTTCCCGCTGGATTCCCGCAAGATCCGCGCTTGAAACGTGCAAGGTTCCTGCAAGGTCCACGCCGTCTTTCTGCAAGGTTCGCATGGCTTCGCACGCTCCACGTGCCCCTCTCCGACGGGTCTGCGCCGCAAAGCACCGGCAGCCGGACATTGCGAGGTGCGCTCCTGAGAAAAACCCGCACGTGTCAGAACCTCGTCAGAAGTGAGCACTTTTGGAGGCATCGGGGGGCACGGCAGCGCGCAGCCGGAGGTCGTGATAGGATGAACGGGTCGCCGCCGCCTGCGCTTGTGGAGCGAGCGTGTGCGGCCATATGCGGCATTGGCACTCTCAATACAAGAGTGCTAAGATGGCACGGAACCATACGATAGACTCTGCGAGAATAGAGGCTAGCATGTCATTTGAGAAGTTTACGGACAAAGCGCGCAAGGTGCTCGTCCTGGCGCAGGACGAGGCCCGCTCGCTCCACCAGCCCTACGTGGGCACCGAGCACATCCTGCTCGGCCTTATACAAGAGAAGGACGGACTGGCCGCCCAGGCCCTCGACCGCAAGGGCGTGAAGTACGACGCCGTGGTGCAGGCTATCCGCCAGGTGGTGGCCATCGACGAGGACACCGACGTGTCCGGGCATCTCTCCTTCACGCCGCGCGTCAAGCGCGTGCTGGAGAACAGCCTGCGCGAGGCCATGCAGATGGGCCAATCCTACATATCCACCGAGCATCTGCTGCTCGGCATCGTGCGCGAGGGCGACGGTACCGCGCTCGAGGTGCTCACGCGCCTGGGCATCTCCGGCGACGACGTGCGCAGCGCGCTGAACGACCTCGTGGGGCAGAGCCCCGTGTACGCCGGGCGCAACGCGTTCGACCCCCAAGGCCAAGGCTCCGACAGCGTGCTCAAGGAGTTCGGCACCGACCTCACGCAGAAGGCGCGCGACGGCAAGCTGGACCCGGTCATCGGCCGCGCGGGCGAGATCGAGCGCGTCATGCAGGTGCTCTCGCGCCGCCAGAAGAACAACCCGCTGCTCATCGGCGAGCCGGGCGTGGGCAAGACCGCCGTGGCCGAGGGCCTGGCGCAGCTCATCGTGTCGAACCAGGTGCCGGACATCCTGCGCGACAAGCGCCTGTTCACGCTCGACGTGAGCGCGCTCGTGGCCGGGTCGAAGTACCGCGGCGAGTTCGAGGAGCGCCTGAAGAAGTGCATCAAGGAGGTCATGGACGCGGGCGACATCATCCTGTTCATCGACGAGATGCACACGCTCATCGGCGCGGGATCGGCCGAGGGCTCCATCGACGCGGCCGCCATCCTGAAGCCGCCGCTGTCGCGCGGCGAGATCCAGGTCATCGGCGCCACCACCATCGACGAGTACCGCAAGCACCTGGAGAAGGACTCCGCGCTGGAGCGCCGCTTCCAGCCCATCACCGTGGGCGAGCCGAACGAGGAGCAGGCGCTGCGCATCATGGAGGGCCTGCGCGACCGCTACGAGGCGCATCACCAGGTACACTTCACCGACGAGGCGCTGCAGGCGGCCGTGACGCTGGCCGACCGCTACATCCAGGACCGCTTCCTGCCCGACAAGGCCATCGACGTGCTCGACGAGGCCGGCGCCCGCATGCGCATCCGCAACATGACGCTGCCGAAGGAGCTGCGCGACCTGGACGAGGAGCTGCGCAAGCTCCGCGCCGAGAAGGACGGTGCCATCGCCGCCCAGGACTTCGAGCGCGCCGCCCAGCTGCGCGACGAGGAGGCCCAGCTCAAGGACAAGCGCGCCCAGGCCGAGAAGGACTGGGAGGAGAATGCCCAGAAGACCATCCAGCAGGTGACGGTGGAGGACATCGCCGACGTGGTGTCCATGACCACGGGCGTGCCGGTATCGAACCTCACCGAGGCCGAGACCGAGAAGCTGCTGCGCATGGAGAGCGTGCTGCACGAGCGCGTCGTGGGCCAGGAAGAGGCCGTCACGGCGCTGTCGAAGGCCATCCGCCGCTCGCGCTCGGGCCTCAAGGACCCGAAGCGGCCCGCCGGCTCGTTCATCTTCCTGGGCCCCTCGGGCGTGGGCAAGACGGAGCTCTCGAAGGCGCTGGCCGAGTTCCTGTTCAACTCCGAGGATGCGCTCCTGTCCTTCGACATGTCCGAGTACATGGAGAAGCACAGCGTGTCCCGCCTGGTCGGCAGCCCTCCGGGCTACGTGGGCTTCGACGAGGGCGGCCAGCTGACGAAGGCCGTTCGCCAGCGCCCCTACTCGGTGGTGCTGTTCGACGAGATCGAGAAGGCGCACCCCGACGTGTTCAACATCCTGCTCCAGATCTTGGAGGAGGGCCGCTTGACGGACGCGCAGGGCCGCACGGTCGACTTCCGCAACACGGTCATCATCATGACGTCGAACGTGGGCGCGCGCGAGATCGCGCAGCCGACGACGCTCGGCTTCTCCACCGAGGAGCACGCGGGCCTCTCCGACAAGGAGATAAAGAGCCGCGTCATGTCCGAGATGAAGAAGCTGTTCCGTCCCGAGTTCCTGAACCGCATCGACGAGATCATCGTGTTCAAGAGCCTGAACGACGAGCAGATCGCCGAGATCGTGAAGCTCATGGTGGCTGACCTGCGCGAGCGCCTGATCGCGCAGAACATGTCCATCAACCTGACCGACACGGCGTGCAAGCTCATCGCCAAGGAGGGCACCGATGCCACGTTCGGCGCGCGCCCGCTGCGCCGTGCCATCCAGCGCTTGCTGGAGGACCCGCTGTCCGAGGAGATACTCGAGGGCAAGTGGTCCACGGGGTCGATCATCGACGTGGATGCAGTGGACGGCGAGCTCGTGTTCACCCAGGGCTCGGGCGTTGTCCCGGAGCCGCGGAAGCGCGACAGCATCGCGCGTGATGCCGAGCTGCTGCTGACGAACTACGACCTGGGCCATGCCGGCGTGCGTGGCGGCGGGTCGATGTCGGGCGGCGCGGCAGACTAGCGCTCCCCCTGAAAAAAGCTCCCCTGTTCCCTGGGCTCGCATCTGGCGCCCGGGGAGCAGGGGTTTCTTGCGTTCTGGACCCGCATTTGTCGTATACTGGGGAAACGCTGATTGCTGCATCGTTCGGCCCGTTTGCGGGGCATGGGCTCTGCCCTTGCCGACGACCTGCGACGGGCCGCCTGTTGGGCGGCAAGGGCAGAGCCCATGCCCTGCGGCGCCTATGCGAGCTTCGCTCAACCGACCGACTACAGGAGGTTCTATGTTCGGAGACAACCTCGATCGCATCGTGAAGGGCATCGAGAAGAACTACGAGGCCGACGAGATATTCTTCACGAAACCGGGGCGGCAGTTTCCCAGCCGCTCGGCCGTGAAGGGGGTTCTCAAGGACTTGCGGCGGGTGCTGTTTCCGGGCTATTTCGGCGACGAGATGCTCACGCCGTCCACGAGTCCGGAGTACTTCATCGGCGAGACGCTCATCCAGATCGAGCGGGCGCTGCGCGAGCAGATCGTCCTCGCCCTCGCCTACACGTCCGACGACCGCGACGCCGAGGAGGCCGATCCGGCCCGCTCGCTGTGCGGCGGGACTCCCGAGCGCATCTGCGATCGCGCCTCGGAGGTGTGCACGGTGTTTTTCGACGAGCTTCCCAGCATCCAGCGGGTGCTGCTCACCGATGTTCAGGCGCTCTACGACGGAGATCCGGCCGCCGGCTCGAAGGAGGAGGTCATCTTCTCGTATCCGGGCCTGTACGCCATCTACGTGTACCGTATCGCGCACGTGCTCTACCAGCAGAACGTGCCCATCATCCCGCGCATCATGACCGAGCTCGCGCACAGCGGCACGGGCATCGACATCGGCGCGGGGGCCGAGATCGGCGAGTACTTCTTCATCGACCACGGCACGGGCGTGGTGATAGGCGAGACCACCGTCATCGGCGACCACGTGAAGCTCTACCAGGGCGTGACGCTCGGCGCGCTGTCCACGCGCGGCGGGCAGCGGCTCGCGGGGGTGCGGCGCCATCCCACCATCGAGGACGACGTGACCATCTACTCCAACGCCTCGGTGCTCGGCGGCGAGACGGTGATCGGGAAGGGGTCGGTCATCGCCGGTTCCGCGTTCGTCACCTCGTCGATCCCGCCGCATTCCCGCGTGTCGCTGAAGGCGCAGGAGATCACCGTGCGCCAACCGGGCGAGCGGGACTAAGTCCGCGGGCGCAGCGGGCGGGGCGGAAACGGAACAGCGCAAGGCGGAGAGGAAGATCCCATGACCAAGACAATCGATCCCGTGTTCTCGTCGGAGGTGCTGCGCGCGCCTGAGCTGGCGTGCGACAGCTTGGACATCGACACGATCGCGCAGTCGCTGCACGGGCTGAAGGGCGAGGTCGACAAGAACCCGCAGACCGCGGCCATCATACTGGCCGGCGGCACGGGGGAGCGCTTCGGCAAGGAGGGCGGCAAGCAGCTCGTGGAGATAGCGGGCAAGCCCATCCTCACCTGGTCGGCCGAGGCCTTCGACGCGGTGGGCGACATCGGGCTCATCGTCATCGTGTGCCCCGAGGACCGCTGCGACGAGTACCTCAAGCGCGCCATCGACCCGTTCCCGTTCGTCACGCCCATCGTGGTGGCGCCCTCGGGTCCCAGCCGCCAGGAATCGGCGTTCTCGGGCCTGGAGTTCGTGCCGGACGACTACGAGTACGTCATCCTGCACGACGGCGCCCGCCCGCTCATCTCGCCCGACCTCATCGCGCACACCATCGCCACGCTCAAGGGCAACATCGACTGCGACGGCGCCGTGGTGGCGCACCCGGCGGTGGACACCTTGAAGGTGGTGGAGAACGGCGTGATCGTGGGCACGCCCGATCGCCGCGTGTTCTGGAACGCGCAGACCCCGCAGGTGTTCCGCGCCGGCATCTACCGCCGCGCGCACGCCTCGGCGCTCTCCGACGGCTTCATGGGCACCGACGACTCCTCGCTCATCGAGCGCTTGGGCGGCCGCGTGCTCGTGGTGGAGGGCAAGCGCGACAACATCAAGCTCACCGTGCCTGAGGACTACCTCATGCTGGCCGCCGCCGTGCGCACCAACTACATGAAGGGGGCAGAGGAATGACGGGCTCGTTCGATCCGGCCTCCCTGCGCATCGGGCAGGGCTACGACGTGCATGCGTTCGCCGAGGGGCGCCGGCTCGTCCTGGGCGGCGTGGACATACCGCATGCACGCGGGCTCCTGGGGCATTCGGATGCCGACGTGCTCGCGCACGCCATTGCCGACGCCCTGCTCGGCGGCATCCGCGGGGGCGACATCGGGAAGCTCTTCCCCGACACCGACCCGGCCTTCAAGGATGCGGACTCGCTCAAGCTCTTGGCCGCCGTGGCCGACAAGGTGCGCGCGGAGGGCTACGCCATCCTCGATGTGGACTCCGTCATCGCCGCGCAGGCGCCGAAGCTCTCGCCGCACCGCGACGCCATGCGCGCGAACCTGGCCGCCGCCATGGGCATCCCCGTGGAGAACGTGGGCGTGAAGGCCACCACCACCGAGCACCTGGGTTTCGAGGGCCGCGAGGAGGGCATCTCCGCCACGGCCGCCTGCCTGCTCTGCCGATGTAGCTAGAAGGCCGGTTCCTTCGGGAAGCCGGCCCGCTCGGCCCGCTGTGCTAGAATTTCAGGTTGACGCGCGCCCGCATGGGGCGGCGTTTCGGACAGGCAGGATGCGAGGACACTCTATGATCAGGCTCTACGACACCAAGGTCCGCGAGAAGGTGGATCTCGAGACGCTCGAGCGCGGCAAGGTCGGCATGTACGTGTGCGGCCCCACCGTGTACAACTACATCCATGTGGGCAACGCGCGCACGTTCATCAGCTTCGACAACATCCGCCGCTACCTCATGTGGCGCGGCTTCGACGTGAAATACGTTTGGAACGTCACCGACGTGGACGACAAGATCATCGGCAAGGCCAACGAGGAGGGGCGCAGCGCCGCCGAGGTGGCTGCCGAGTACACGCAGGCGTTCATCGAGGATATGCACAAGGTGAACGTGCTCGACCCCGACGTGCGCCCGAAGGCCACCGAGGAGATTCCCGAGATGATCGAGCTCATCGGCGAGCTCGTGGACGGCGGCCACGCCTACGAGGTGGAGGGCGACGTGTACTTCAGCGTGCGCTCGTTCCCGGACTACGGGGCGCTCTCGGGCCGCAACGTCGACGAGATGGAGGGAGGCCACCGCGAGCTGCGCGCCGACGGCAAGGGCGTGGAGGACCGCAAGCGCGACCCGCTCGACTTCGCGCTGTGGAAGGCCGCCAAGCCCGGCGAGCCGGCGTGGGAGTCGCCGTGGGGCCAGGGGCGCCCGGGCTGGCACATCGAGTGCTCGGCCATGTCGCGCAAGTACCTGGGGCTGCCGTTCGACATCCACGGCGGCGGCGGCGACCTCGTGTTCCCGCACCACGAGAACGAGCGCGCCCAGAGCGAGGCCGCGTGCGGCTGCACGTTCGCGAACCACTGGATGCACGGCGGCATGCTGCAGATCAACTCCGAGAAGATGAGCAAGTCGCTGGGGAACTTCAAGCTGCTGCGCGAAGTGCTGGAGACGACGCGTCCCGAGGTGCTGCGCTTCCTCATGCTGCAGACGCACTACCGCAGCCCCCTCGACTTCTCCGCCGATCGCCTGGACGAGGCCGCCTCGGCGCTCGGCCGCATCGAGAACGCGGTGAAGAACCTGGACTGGCTGCTGGCCAACGCCGAGGACATCCCCTCGCCGCTCGACCTGCGCGCGCTCATGGACCGCACGCGCCAGGCGAAGATGGGCTTCATCCTTGCCATGGACGACGACTTCAACACGTGCAAGGCGCTGGGCGAGGTGTTCGACTTCATCGCCGACGTGAACGCCCAGACGGCGGGCAAGGCGCTGTCGCTGTCCGACGTGCCGCCCGTGCGCGACGCCCGTGCGCTCATCGTGGAGCTCATGGGCGTGTTCGGCATCGACGTGGAGGCCGCCGGCGCGGATGCGGCGGGCGAAGGCTCTGCGTACCCCGCCGAGGTCGTGGCGCTGGCCGCCGACATCGCCGGCTACGAGGGCTCGGATGCCGCCGAGGCCGTGGACGCGCTCCTGGCCGCCCGCGCCGACGCCCGCGCCGCCAAGGACTGGGCCCGCGCCGACGCCGTCCGCGACGGCTTATGCGGCCTCGGCTTCACCATCGAGGACACCCCCCAGGGCGCCCGCGTGTCGTACGAAGGGTAGGGCGGCGCCATAGGATTCGCATGCGAAGGACGGCTCCGAGGAGCCGTCCTTTTCGTGTCGGAAGTTTTCCGGTTAGGGGACAAGGGGGCGGTTCTCTTGTCCCTCTCCTTGGATTTTCTCAGGGAAGCGGCGCTCCCAGCAGGAAATCATAAAGGCTCCTTGCTCTATGGGTGATTTTAGGATACCAGGTTTTCCGGTTGGCACTTGGAAAATTATCGATAATGAAAAGTTTTCCAAGTAGTAACCGGAAAACTCTTCTATTTTTAAAATTATCCGGTTAGCATTTGGAAAACTCGTGATAGCGAGGCCTTCCTCCGCGCTTGAGCTTTTGGCGATGGGTCGCGCCGCCGTCGTCCTGCGCTACAATACGGCGCATGCGAAATCAGACGGCACATATCCCCGAACTCCTCGCGCCGGCCGGCGGGCGGGCGCAGCTGGAGGCGGCGGTGCGCTTCGGGGCGGACGCCGTGTACTTCGCCTGCGATCGCTTCGGGCTGCGCCAACGCGCCTCGAACTTCGCGCTCGACGACGTGCCGGCGGCGGTGGCCTGCGCTCATGCGGCCGGCGCGAAGGCCTACGTGGCCGTGAACGCGCTCATGGACGCCGACGATGTGGCGGCGCTGCCGGCGTACCTGGAAGCGCTCGACGCGGCGGGCGCGGACGCGCTCATCGTGAGCGATCTCGGCGCGTTCTCGCTCGCGCGCAAGCACGCGCCGCATGCGGACCTGCACGTGAGCACGCAGGCGGGCGTCATGAACGCCGAGGCGGCCCGCATGTGGCACGAGCTGGGCGCGAGCCGCGTGGTGTGCGCCCGCGAGATGAGCGTGGAAGACATCGCGCGGATGCGTGCCGATGCGCCGCGCAAGCTGGCGCTGGAGGCGTTCGTGCACGGGGCCATGTGCATGGCCGTGTCGGGGCGCTGCCTTTTGAGCTCGGCCATGGCCGGCCGCTCGGGCAACAGGGGGCACTGCGCACAGCCGTGCCGGTGGAGCTACGCGCTGGTGGAGGAGCAGCGCCCCGGCGAGTTCTACCCGGTGGAGGAGGACGTGCGCGGTACCTACGTCATGAACGCGCAGGACCTGTGCATGGTGGAGCACCTGGACGATCTGGCCGCCGCCGGCGTGGACTCGTTCAAGATAGAGGGGCGCAACAAGAAGGCGTTCTATGTGGCTTCGGTCGTGCACGCCTACCGCCGCGTGCTCGACGGGGCCGACCCGGCCGAGGGTGCGGCCGAGCTCGCGTGCGTGTCGCACCGGCCGTACTCCACCGGCTTCTACTACGGGCTCGCCGAGCAGTCGCCCGAGCGCGACGGCTACGTGAGGGAGTGCCTGCACGCGGCCGACGTGCGCGCATGCGCCCCCGTCGGCGACGGCGCCTGGCGCGTGGAGGTCGTGTGCCGCAACCGCTTCTGCGAGGGCGACGAGCTGGAGGCCGTCGTGCCCGGACGCGCATCCTTCAGCGTGCGGGTGCGCAACCTGGCCTGGCTGCCGCGGCCCGATGCGGACGATCCGCACCCCGCGCCCGTCCCCGCAGCTGTGGCGAACCGCTCCGCCGAGGCGTACGCGTTCACGGTCGCCGAAGAGCTCTCCCCGGGAGACTTCCTTCGCATAAGGACACCGTAGGCGATCTCCTCGTCATCCCATCAGCCGGCCGAGAGCTCGTGTGCTAGGGGAGCTGTCCGGCGCATACGGCAATCCCCGAGGTTGATCGCATGCGCCGGGGCGGCCGTCTCTGGTCGCATGGTTTCGGCTGGCTGATATGAGGGGGGGGACCTCCGGTTGGTGCGGGAAGGGCGGCATCTTCGTCATCGTTGAGCTTTGCGCCCCTCATCTGCGCCGAAGCGATGGATACCTGCCATGTGGCCGTAACGGCCCGGCCTCGGCGCCGCGCTACACTGGGCTGCACCAATCGAATCGAGGGCGCTCTCGGCGCCCCCTTAGGAAAGCGAGGTGCATCATGCCCAACCATGCCTATCATGCCACGGCGGCACCGGGCGTCGTGCAACGGGCTCGCAGCACGAAGGCCGGCCGCAAGCTTGAGCGCGGCGGCTACCTGACTGCCGAGACGGTGACGATGTGGGTCGTCTACGCGCTCACGCTCGTCGGCAACGCGGTTATCGAGGGAGGCCAGGTAGGGGGCAACACATCGGCCACCGTGGCCTACGGCGTGTTCACCTGGTTCACGCCGGCGGGCTACGTGTTCTCCATCTGGTCCCTCATCTACGTGGCGCTCATCGCGTGGCTCGTGTCCTACACGCGCGAGGCGCCCTTGCGCGCCAAGCGCTTCACCCCCGTGTCCGTGCTGTTCATCGGCAGCTGCGTGCTGAACGTGCTGTGGCTGGCGCTGTGGCACTTCGAGCTGGTGGGCATCTCGTTCATCGTCATCCTGGCCGAGTGGGCGGTGCTCGCAGCCCTGTACCTGAACGTGCGCCGGTCGGCGAAGTCGGGCTGGGGTTGGGTGCCCATCTCCATCTACACCGCCTGGGTCACGGTGGCCGCGCTGGCGAACATGGCCATCCTCGTGACGCGCGCTTTGGACGGCGGCATCGCGTTCTTCAACGGGCTTTCGGTGCTGGCCCTCACGGCGGGCGTGCTGGCCCTCGGCTACGTCATGCGCAAGATGTACGACGACGTGGCGTTCCCCCTAGTGTTCCTGTGGGCCCTCATCGGCGTGGGCATCCACGTGGCCGAGGCGTCGTGGCTCGTGTCCTCCCTCGTGTTCATTCTCGTCATCGCGGGAGCGGTGCTCACGTTCGTGCCGCTGGGCAAGCTGCGCTCCGCCGTGCGGGGGTAGGCGGGCTTCCGGCGCGAGGGCGTTCGTCCGAGGCCTCGCAGGTGCTCCGGCGCCCTTCTTGGCGGATGCCTGCGAAGGCTCCGGGCCGGCGCCGCCGATGGCGCCCCTTCCGGCGCGCCCGGGCCGCGGGGGTTTGCCGCAGCCCGGGCGCTTCCGTATAATGACCCCCATGAGAAGCGTTTCAGACATATACGCGGCCGCCCATGCGGCGGGCCGCCAGCCGGTCTCGTTCGAGATATTCCCGCCGAAGGGCGATCTCACGCTCGAGACGGCGCACGAGGTGGCGGCCGAGCTGGCCGACCTGCTGCCCGATTTCGTGAGCGTGACGTACTCGGCGGGCGGCAGCGGCAACCGGCAGGCCACGGCCGACGTGGCCGCCATGATCCACGATGATTTCGACATCCCCACGGTGGCGCACCTCACCTGCCTGGGTGCCACGGAAGAGTCCATCTCGCGCGCCATCGACGACCTGAAACGCAAGGGCATTGCCAGCGTCCTCGCGCTGCGCGGCGACCGCACGGCCGACGCATCGGCGGCGGAGGGGCCGTTCCGCTTCGCGAAGGACCTGGTCATGCGCCTGGCAGACGAGGGGTTCTGCGTGGGTGCGGCGGCGTATCCCGAAGGGCACATCGAATGCACGGACTTCCGCGCATCCGTGGCGCACCTCAAGCAGAAGCAGGACGCAGGCGCGTGCTTCTTCGTCACGCAGCTGTTCTTCGACAACGCGTACTTCTACCGCTTCCGCGAGGCGGCCGACGCGGCGGGCATCTCCGTGCCAATCGCGTGCGGCGTCATGCCGTTTTTAGGGAAAGCGCAGATCCAGCGCATGGTGTTCATGTGCGGCGCCTCGCTGCCGTCGCCCATCATCAAGCTTCTGGCCAAGTACGAGGACGATGCGGCCGCACTGCGCGCGGCGGGCATCGAGTACGCTTGCGCCCAGCTGGTGGATTTGCAGGAGCACGGCGCGGACGGGCTGCACGTGTACACCATGAACCAGCCCGACATCGCCCGCGCCTGCGCGGGCGCGCTGCGTGCGACGTGGCGCCCGGCGGGCGAGGCGGCCGTGCGCGGCGCCGGGGAGCCTGTCGGCGGGCGCGTCTGATGGCGACGGAGGGCCTGCGCGTCGACCGCGACGAGGCGCTGCGCTACTTGGGCTACGACGGGCAAAAGCTCGACGCCGACCTCGCGCGCCGCTTCGACGAGGCCGTGGCCGCCTGCGAGCGCCTGCGCCCGCGCTGCCTCCATGCCGTGTTTCCCGTGGACCATGCGAGGTCGGACGCCGGGCACGTGGCGTTGGAGGGGTGCGGCCTCGTGCTGGAGGGACGCGACATCGCCCGCCATCTGGACGGCGCCGGCGAGGCAGTGCTCATGGCGTGCACGCTGGGCGCCGAGAGCGAGCGGGCGCTGCGCCTGCGCACGGCCACGAGCCCTGTGGACGCGCTCCTGTACGGGGCTGCCGCGTCGGCGCTCGTGGAGGCGGCGGCCGACTTGGAGGAGTCCCGCATCGTGGCCGAGGCCGCCGCGTGCGGCCTGCGCACGAACTTCCGCTTCAGCCCCGGCTTCGGCGACCTGCCGCTTGCCGTGCAGCCCGCGTTCCTTGCGGCGCTCGATGCGCCGCGCCGCATCGGCCTCACGGCCACCGCGGGCAACCTGCTCGTGCCCACGAAGAGCGTCACGGCCGTCGTGGGCCTGTTCGAGGGCGAGCCGTCGAACGCCTCGGCGCGCTCGACGTGCGCTTCCTGCGCGCTGGCCGGACGCTGCGCGCTCAAAGACCAGGGAAGGACCTGCCATGGATGAGAACAAGCCCGCTGCTTCCGCCCCCGCCCGCTCGGGCGCGGGGCGTGCCGCTGTCGCTACCGCCCGCACCGCCGTTTCCGCCCCCGCCGGCCTGCCCGACTCGCTCGCGGGGCTGCGCATTGCCGACGCGCACCTCGAGCGCGTGCTGCGCGGGCAGGACTTCCTCGTGCAGGACGGCGCCATGGGCACGCTCTTGCAGGAGCGCGGCCTCACGGCGCATGGCGAGCTGCCCGACCTGCTGAACTTGCATGACCCGGAAGCCGTCGCGGACATCCACGCCGGCTACGTGCGCGCTGGGGCCGAGATGATCACCACGAACACGTTCGGCGCCAACGCGCACAAGCTGGAGGGCCGCGCGACGGTGGCCGACGTCTACCGTGCGGCGGCGGCCAACGCCCGCGCGGCCGGCGCCCGCTACGTGGCGGGCGGCCTCGGCCCCATCGGCGTGCTGCTGGAGCCCCTGGGCACGCTGCCGTTCGAGGCGGCCTACCAGATATTCGCCGAGCAGGTGCGCGCCGTGGTCGAAGCCGGGTGCGACATCGTGCTCATCGAGACCATGACGGACCTGCGCGAGGCGAAGGCGGCGGTGCTGGCGGCGAAGGACTTCTCCGACCTGCCCATCTTCGCCTCCATGACGTTCGGCGAGGACGGGCGCACGTTCCTCGGCACGCCCCCGGGCGTGGCGGCGGCCGTGCTGTCGTCGCTGGGCGCTCATGTGGTGGGCGTGAACTGCTCGCTGGGCCCGAAGGAGCTGGAGCCGGTGGCTCGCGAGCTGGTGCGCTGTGCGCGCTGTCCCGTGGTGGTGCGCCCGAACGCCGGGTTGCCGCACGTCGTGGAGGGGCGCACCGTGTACGACGTGGAGCCTGCGGAGTTCGCAGCCGTCATGGAGCGCATCATGGAGGCCGGCGCGAGCGTGGTGGGCGGCTGCTGCGGCACGAACCCGGCCTTCACCGCGGAGCTGGCGGCCCTCGTGGCGGGCCGCACGCCGGTGCCGCGCACGCCGCCGTCCGCGTTCACGGTGACGAGCGCCCAGGAGGCCGTGGAGCTGTCGGAAGGGCGCGCGAACGCGGTCGTCATCGGCGAGCGCATCAACCCCACGGGCAAGACGAAGCTGAAGGCGGCTCTGCGCGCGGGCGATTACGACTACTTGGTGGGCGAGGCCGTGGCCCAGCAGGAGGCGGGCGCCGCCATCCTCGACGTGAACGTGGGTCTGCCGGAGCTGGACGAGCCCGCCGTGCTCGCGGCGGCCGTAGGTCGCCTGCAGGCCACGGTCACGGCGCCTTTGCAGGTGGATTCGAGCGATCCGGCGGCCATCGAGGCGGCCGTGCGCGGGTATGCCGGAAAACCGCTCGTGAACAGCGTGAACGGCAAGCGAGAGAATCTGGATGCCGTGTTGCCCGTGGTGGCGCGCTATGGCTGTGCGGTAGTGGGCCTCACGCTCGACGAGGACGGCATCCCGCCCACGGCAGAAGGGCGGCTCGCCGTGGCCGAGCGCATCGTGGCGGCCGCGGAGGCCCACGGCATCCCGCGCTGCGACGTGGTCATCGACTGCCTGGTCATGGCGGCGGCCACGAACCAGGACGAGGTGCGCGAGATCCTGCGTGCCGTGCGCCTCGTGAAGGAGCGCCTGGGCGTGCGCACGGTGCTCGGCGTGTCGAACGTGAGCTTTGGCCTGCCGCAGCGCGGCCTCGTGAACGCCACGTTCCTGGCCGCGGCGCTCGCGGCGGGGCTCGACCTGCCCATCCTGAACCCGCTGAACGCCCGCTGCCGCGACACCGTGGAGGCATGGCGCGTGCTGAACGGCCAGGACCGAGGGGCGGCGGCCTACGTGGAGCGCTACGCCGGGGCGCCCGACCCGTACGCGGTGCGTGGCGCGTCCGAGGCACCCGGGGGCGTGGCAGATGCCGGGGCCGCGGCGCCCGAAGGGGAGCGCAGTCCCGTGGCGGGGCCGGACGGAGCGGCAGGCATGCCGGTGCCGCCCGCCCTTGCGGACGCGGCCGAGGAGGTGCGCGCCATGGAGCGCCTCATCCTCACGGGACGCGCGACCCCCATGGCGGCCGCGACCGAGCGGCTGCTGGAGGGCCACGACGCGCTCGACGTCATCGACGGCGTGTTCATCCCGGCGCTCGACGCCGTGGGCGAGCGCTTCGAGCGTGGCGAGTTCTTCCTTCCGCAGCTCATGGCCTCGGCGGAGGCGGTGAAAGCCGGCTTCGACGTGGTGCGCTCGCGCCAGGGGGAGGCTGCCCCGACCGACGACGGCAAGGCCATCGTGCTGGCCACCGTGCAGGGCGACATACACGACATCGGCAAGAACATCGTGCGCATGCTCTTGGAGAACTACGGCTACCGGGTGATCGACCTGGGCCGCGATGTGGCCCCCGAGCGGGTGGTTCAGGCGGCGCGCGAGCACGGCGCGCGGCTCGTGGGCCTCTCGGCGCTCATGACCACCACGGTGAAGGCCATGGAGCAGACCATAGCGCTCTTGCACGAGCAGGTGCCCGGCACGGCCGTGTTCGTGGGCGGCGCCGTGCTCACGGCCGACTACGCGTGCGAGATAGGCGCGGACTACTATGGCAAGGACGCCGCCGAGGCCGCCCGCATCGCGGAGCGGTTCTTCGCCGCGCACCCGGCAATATGAAAACGAGATGCTTTTGCGGGTGCAACCTTCAGGAGTTCTTGCTATGATGTGTGCCAAGGCTTATTCCCGAGGAAAGGGGTCTGCTATGGGTGTGAAATCGGCGGAGGCGCTCGACGTTTCGTTCGACGAGCTGCCGAACTACCTGCACGCCAAGCATTCGGTGTACATGGAGGTCGGCGGCGCAACGTATTACCTGACCGATGTGAACGACCGCTACTGGCGCGCACAGGACACGGCCCAGTTCAACGACAAGGGCCACTACGTGGACGCGAGCGAGCTGGTGCCCACGGTGAGCGAGTTCATGACGCTCCCCTTCGTGGACGGCAAGTCGATAGGGGATGTGTTCGAGGAAGCAACCTTCTACGCCTCGGAAAAAACCGAATAGTGAAAACAGGGACGGCCGCGCAAGCGGCCGTCCTCCGTTGAGCGTGACAAGGGGACGGGGATAATGTCACGTCTCCGGGAGTTTTGCGGCCCCGCGCCCAGCGAGGAACGGGACATCATCCCCGTCCCCTTGTCACGCGGCGCATGTCGTGGCGCTCCGATGCGCGCCTATGCCGGGCGGATGACGAGCTCTTTGATAAGGCTGTCGTCCAGGCTGCATACGCCGTCGTTGCAGTTCTCGATCTGCGCGAGGGCGTGGATGATGGTTCCGTTGTAGTCAGCGTAGAAGTTCACTGTGCGCTCGTTCACGATTCTCGGGTCGCGCATGGTGAAGCCGCCGAACATGAACTTGTTGTGGAACGACATCTCGATGGCGTTGCGCCCGTACAGAAACGTGTTCTGCCGCTTCACCATGGAGGGGCAGTAGTCCACGAGGCGGCTGTCCTCGGTGAAGCATGCCGCGAGCCCCTTGTGGTCCTTGCCCTGCATCGCGGTGACGAAATCGTTGATGACCATGTGCGCCTCCTAGTAGACTTTCTCGGAATTGAGCAGGGCGTCGGTGCCGCCGTCCACGAACAGCACCACGCCGTTGATGCCGCTGGCCTCGGGGCTGGCGATGAACGCCATGGCGTTCGCTATCTCGATGGGCTCCATGAGCGGCTCCTCGCCGAAGTGCGTCGGCACGGGGATGGCCTCCATGGCCGCGCGTTGCTCGGGCAGCATGTTCGCGGTCATGGCCGTGCGCACGTTGCCCGGCGCGATGGCGTTCAGGCGCACGCCGCGCGAACCCCAGTCGGGGCTCATGCGCCGCACCCAGCGGGCGAGCGCGTACTTCGTGGAGGCGTAGTACACGTGCCCGACGGCCGGATCAACGTCCTTCACGAGTTCCAGGATGCGGTCCTCGTCGGCCTGGTTGTTCAGCATGCCTGCCACGTCCATGCGCGCCGCGCCCTGGGCGATGGAGTTCGACGACGTGATAACGCAGCTGCCGCCCCTCTTCTCCAGAAGGTCGCGCACGCCTTTGGCCATCTCGGTGGCGCCGAAGTAGTTGAGCGAGATGATGAGCGAGATGGGCACCTTGCCGCCCGATACGCCCGCGTTGCAGATCATGGCGTCGATGCCCTCGGGATAGCGCTCGTGCAGCTCGGCGATGGCGCCGGCACGGCCCTCCTTCGTGGCCAGGTTCGCCTCGATGTCGCCGTCCTTGAGGTCGATGTTGACCACCTCGTGGCCTCGTTCGCGCAGGATCTCGGCCGTCTTCGCGCCGATGCCGCTCGACGCGCCGGTGATGACGTAGATGCCCATGCGTCCTTCCTTTCATGCGGGGCCGCGCGCAGCACAGCCCTTATCGATACGCATTACTATTACGGGGTAAATCATATACCATGGCCCACGGCGTCCTGCCTGCGCCGGGGCCAACGGTAGCCGAGGCGTCATCCGCGGCGGCTCCCTTTCGGCCGGCGGCCTCGGCGGCTGTCGAAACCGTTGGAGGTGCAACAGCTGCGGGGCGGCGGGCACCTCGGGAGCATGGGCGGCGGGCAGGCGATCGGCTGTCGGGCGTCGTGGGCGGGCAGAGAAGGGGTTCGAAAGCCTACGGAGACGGGGTGCCTGCCGGGACCCGGCTGCCACCTCGGGCCTGCGAACCGGCCGGGGCGGGGAGCTCTGCTCCTGCGTGTCGTTCAAAATAAGGAACATAAGTTCTTAAATTCCCGATCATAAGCTCTAAATCCATGCTATACTGCCCCTAACCGCCCCATGACTCTTGGAGGATGCCCATGGTTGCTTGGCACGAGCTGTTTCCCGTAGACCGCGAGCCGTCGATGGAGGATGTTGCCGACTACGTCGCCAACCCCTTATGGGATGCGTTCATTAGGTTCGTCGACGAGGCCTACGGCGCCCAGCCCCGTATCGAGTACAGCCGCTGCGGGGCCGCGCCGGGCTGGAACGTGAAGTACAAGACGCGCGGGCGGGCGCTCTGCACGGTGTACCCGCACGACGGTTTCTTCATCTGCATGGTGTCGGTGGGATCGAAGGAGAAGCCCGAGGCCGAGGGACTGCTGCCCGCGTGCGATCCGTACGTGCGCGCGCTGTACGAGAGATCGGCCGACAGCAGCATGGGCCGCTGGCTCATGATCGAGGTGACGAGCGAGGCCATCCTGCGCGACGCCGAGGCGCTCATGATGCTGCGCGCCGCGCCGAAGAAGGAGGCGCGCTCATGATGCGCGACCCCGAGCAGACCATCGGCAACCTCGTCGACCACCAGAACGCGTCGTTTATCGGCTCGGTGGACGGGGACGGCTTCCCCGAGATCAAGGCGATGCTCCCGCCGCGCCGGCGCGAGGGCATCCGCACGTTCTACTTCACCACGAACACCTCGTCGATGCGGGTGCGGCACTATCGCGCGCACCCGCAGGCGTGCCTCTACTTCATGGACCGGCGGTTCTTCCGGGGCGTCATGCTCAAGGGCACGATGGAGGTGCTCGAGGACTCGTGGGCGAAGGAGCTTATCTGGCAGGACGGCGACACGACGTACTATCCGCTGGGCGTGACCGATCCTGACTACTGCGTGCTGCGCTTCACGGCCGATGCGGGGCGGTACTATCAGAACTTCGGGTCGGAGGACTTCGTCGTGCCGGAGCCTGCTGGCGAGGAACCGGGCGCACCGGAGGCGTGACGCGCAGGCCGCTTGACCCACCAGGTTGCGGCCACGCTGAACAGGAGCGTCTGCGCGAGTATCTCGAGCGTTCCTCCGATGCTGATGCCCAGGGGCGCGTCCGTGGGCGCGAGGTAGATGAAACCCTCGATGGAGTCGGGCGAAGGGGCCGGCGTGTTGAAGATGCCAACGATGGCTATGACCGCCCACACGACGAGCCAGCCGTGCTTGCGCTCCATGAACGCGGGGCGAATGAGCCAGAGCACGAGGGCGAACAGAGCGCCGCGCACGATCTGGAACACAGGGGCCAGCCCGACGATGGGGTCGTCCAGGGGGCGCATGCCGATGGCCTCTACCGAGGATTGGTAGTCGAACAGGAACATTGCCGCAAAGCCGCACAGGGTGTAGGTGAGGACGTGCGCGACCGTGACCTTCGTGCCGAAGGCGAGCTTCTCTTTCATGGGTATGCCTTTCTGTCGGTTGCGAGACGGGCGGGTGCAGGCGGCCGCGCTCAGCGGCGGTTCTTCTCGCGGTAGCGGGCGAGGGCCTGGTCGTAGCCGCCGGCAGTCTTCTTGAAGTAGACGGTGTAGCCTGCCGTGACGCCCGCGAGGATGAACAGGTACACGATGGCGAAGGCCGCCCAGACGCCGGGATCGTCGAGTGGGAACCACGGGCCCGCCCAGGCGCAGAGTGCCAGCACGGGCAGGCCGCAGGCGCCGAAGCCCGCGATGCGCGCCGGGTAGGCGAGCTTCCTGAACACGGCGCCGGTGAACCAAAGCGCCTGGAGAGCCGCCATCCCGAAGGCGGCGCCGAACACGCTCATGGTGAGGTTGAGCCCGTAGCTCGGCCCGGCGAACAGGTAGCCCATGCCCGTGAACCACAGCATGACGATGGTGAACATGATGCACGCGGCGGAGGCGGCTTGGACGATGATCTTCTTCATGGCGAATTCCTTCGAAATGAGACACGGGGACGGGGTTGACGTCTCATGCGGTGGCTACAGCCCGAGCTTCCGCTTGATGGCGGGCGCGTACTGGCGCGACACGATGACGGCCTCGCCGTTGTCCAGCATGAGCTGCAGGCGCGCGTTCAGGGCGGGCCGGATGGACGCGACGTGGTCGAAGTTCACGAGCATCTGCTTCGATGCGCGCACGAACTCGGTGCCCGCCAGCCGCTCCTCCAACTCGTAGAGCTTGAACGGCGCCTGGTACACGGCATCGGCCGTGTAGAGGAACGTTTTGCCGTCCACGGTCTCGGCGTAGCAGACGTCGTCGACGTCGAGCCGGTACGTCGCCCCGTCGCGCTCGCCGACGAGCACGCGGTCGAACGCGCCGAGCGCAGACACGATGCGCTGCACGCGCTCGTCGATGCGTGGGCATACGATGGCGACTTCGACGTCGTCGAGCGCGGGGTTCTCGGTGATGGTCACGTTCATGGTGCGCGCCTTCCGTTGTCAGGTTGCGGCGGTTGGCCAACGACGCCAGTATGCCCGACCGCGCGGGACCCGCGCAAGGCCGTCGGGGCCCAGTTGCATGCGGGGCCGCGCAAGTTGCACGGACGCGTCGTGTGGTATGCTCGGGAAGCAAGGCGAGGCAGGCGAAGGGGAGGGCGCATGGACGTGGAGGCGAACGTGGATATGGGCCGGTTCGAGGCGGCCGTCAAAGTGGTGGACGTGCATGCGGCCGGGGAGCCCTGCCGGGTAGCCGTGGGAGGCTTTCCGGAGCCTGCGGGCGCCACGATGATCGAGAAGCGCCGCTGGACGGAGCGGCACGCCGACGACCTGCGGCGGGCCCTCATGCTGGAGCCGCGCGGCCACCACGACATGTTCGGCGCGTTCCTGTGCCGGCCGGTCGACCCCCGGGCCGACGTGGGCGTGCTGTTCATGGACACGGGAGGTTACCTCAACATGTGCGGGCACGGCGCCATCGCCGTGGTCACAGCCGTGCTGGAGGCCGGGATCGTGGAGGCGCGCGAGGGTGGGAACGAGGTCGTGCTCGAGGCCCCCGCTGGGCTTATCCGTGCCACGGCCTTGGTGCGCGGCGGTGCGGTGGAGTCTGTGTCGTTCGAGAACGTGCCGTCGTTCGTCTACCGGGACGATGTCGCGGTGCAGGTGGAAGGGCGCACCGTGCCGCTGACCATCGCCTTCGGCGGCAGCTTCTTCGCGCTTGCGGACGCTGACGGCCTGGGTCTCGGCGACATCGGCCCCGAGACGGCTCCCGCCTACGCGCGCCTCGGCATGCTCGTGCGCGACGAGGTGAACCGCACGGTGGCCGTGAGCCATCCGGCGCTCGACATCGACACGGTGGACCTCGTGGAGTTCTCGGCATCGGGGGCGCCTGCGGCACCCGATGCCCCGGCGGCGCTGCGCCATGTGGTGGTGTTCGGTGCCGGGCAGGTGGACCGCTCGCCGTGCGGCACGGGCCTGAGCGCAAAGCTCGCCGCACTCCACCGCGCGGGCAAGGTTGCCGTGGGAGAGCCGGTGGTCTGCGAGAGCGTGATCGGGACCCGCTTCACCGGCACCATCGACCGGACGACGCAGGTTGGCGACCGTGCGGCAATCGTCCCGCGTATAACGGGCAGCGCCTACCTCACCGGCTTCGGCACCTGCCTCGTTGACCCGAACGACCCGCTCGGCCATGGCTTCCTGCTGCCGCGCTGACCTTACCGTACTGTTGCCCGGTCAGAACAGGCTGCCCTGCGTGCCGATGGGCTGGGCGGGCTTGTACGCCTTGATGATGTCGGACATGCGCCACAGAAGCCCGTGCTGCTTGCACAACGCGCGGAACAGGGCGCGGTTCTCGCTTGCGCGCGGGCTGTTGCAGAAGTAGCGCTCGCCGTACGCGGCGCGGTAGCGCTCGGGCAGCGCGGGGTCGACGGCGGCGATGCGCTCGAGGAAGTGCTCGCGCTGGCGGTCGCGCATCGTGACGCCCGTCATGTGGAAGACGAACCGCGCGCCGGCCGCCGCCGCGCCCTCAACGACGCCGCGGATCGTGTCATCATCGTCCGTCACCCAGGGCAGCGTCGGCGTGAACAGCGCGCCGCAGAACACGCCGGCGTCCGCCAGCTCGGCCAGCGCTGCGAAGCGCTCGCTCGGCGAAGGCGCGTGCGGCTCGATGATGCGCGCCAGCTCGTCGTCGGCCGTGGTGACGGTGACCTTCGCGATGGCGCCGCCCTCGCGCCCGATGGCGCTCAGCAGGTCGGCGTCGCGCGTGACGAGGGTGCTCTTCGTGTCCACCGAAACGCCGAAGCCGAACTCCTCCACCAGCTCGAGCGCCCCGCGCGTCACGCGCAGCTCCCGCTCGAACGGGTTGTAGGTGTCGGACATGGCGCCGATGCCCACGATGCCGCGCGCGCGGCGGCTGCGCAGCTCGCGCCGCAGGATGGCCAGCGCGTCGAACTTGACGCTCACCTGGTCGAAGTCGTCGATGCGGTAGCACTCGCTCCGGCTGTCGCAGTAGATGCAGCCGTGGCAGCAGCCACGGTAGAGGTTCATGTTGTAGTCGATGCCGAACCACTCGACGCCGTGCGCGCGCACTTTCTGGAGGATCGATCGCGCGCGCACGACGGGGCAGGGGCTTGGCGCGGCATCGCTCATGCGGATGCGGGCTTCACGGGGTGGCGCAGCACGGTGCGCAGGTTCTCCGGCTTCGTGCGGCGCGGATCGCCCAGGTAGATCTCGTGGTGCAGGCGCACCGAGGGAACGCCGCCATCCGCATCGAGCATGTCCATCAGGGCCTCGGCGCTCGGCGGGTCGGCGATGTCCCCCGCGCGTCCCGTCGTGCGGACGAACTCCTCGAGAGCGGCAACCGTGGCGGGCTCGTCGTCGTAGGGCCCCTTGTGCATGATCTGCGCGCAGGGTCCTTCGGCGAAGCGCACGAGCCGCGCGCGGCCGACGTCGAGCCCGGGCTTCTTCGCCGCGACCTGCTCGCGCGCCCAGGCAAATACTCCCGGCGTGACGAAATCGGGCTGGCGGATCATCGACACCCAGTTGAGCGCATCCTTGTCCTCGATGCGCTTTCCGTCGAAGCCGCCTCCCCACCACAGCCCTTCGAGCGGCGGCACGACGTAGTCGAAGTAGCCTTCCGGCTGCCAGTCGCCCATCTTCGCCATCTTCACGGTGAACGAGAAGGCGTAGAGCAGCCCGAGCGCCTCGGCGTAGTCGCCGTTCTCCTCGTTCGGGTTGCCCGAGCCGGCTACCGCGATGAACGTCATTGCCGGCACGTCGATGAGCATCGGCTTCGTCTTCGGCAGGTAGAGGTCCTTGTATTCCTTCTTGAAATCGAATGCTGCGCCCATGGGGTCCTCCTTCTTCGTCGTTCAGTCGGCGGCTGCGCCTTTCCAGCGTTCGAGCGTGGGCAGCAGCGATTCCATGTAGGCGCGCGCCTCTTCCTCGGTGAAGGGCGCCTCGGGGCCGGCCATGTTCTCCACGCAGATCTCAACCATGTCCTCCATGGTGCATTCGCCCAGGTAATCGCCGTTCGCATAGCACCACTTGCAATGATGTTCGCTGGGCGAGCCGTCCGCCTCCGTGCCCAGCAGGCTTGCGTCCGCGAGGGGCATGCCGCAGCTCTGGCACACGGCCTGCAGGGGCATGTCGAGCAGCTTCTCGATGGGCACGTTAAACGTGGTGGCGATCAGTTTGAGCGCGTCGATGCCTGGCTGCGTGTCTCCGCACTCCCAACGCGACACCGCCTGGCGCGTGACGAACAGGCGGTCCGCCATCTCCGCCTGGGTGAGGCCGTTTCGCTCCCTGATCTCGATGAGCGTGTCCTTGATCGCCATGAAGGGCTCCTTTTCCCGGTGTCGATACTCAGGTTCCATGGAACCATGGCGCACGCGGCCCCGTCAAGCAACAGCCGGTTGCCCGACGGGGCCGCGCGTTCGGCGCGGGCGTTATCGCAGGGCCACGTACACGTCGATGTCGGCGCAGGACATGTCCTCGCCCGGAAGGTACGCCTCGAAGTCCACGGTGTACGCGCGCTGCGCCGTCAGCTCCTCGTCGGCCCAGATCTCCTCCCAGGCCTTGGCCACGCTCGCCACGCAGTCGCCGCCGCGGATGGCGATCTTCGCGTAGCGGCCTGCGGCGATGGTCTGGGCTTCCATGCCCTCGGGCGCGTCTGCGGACGTCTCGCAGCCCACGAGCATCGTGTAGCCCATGTCGCTCATATCGTAATCGTAGTACAGCCCGAAGCAGCCGTACGGCTCGACGCGCGTCTCGTGGATGGTGCGGTCCATGCCCTCGCCCATGAAGCGTCCCCACAGCTGGCCGATCGCGGCCACTTCCTCGGGGGAGTTGTTCGACGTGCGGATGGTGGGGCCCACGATGGTGCGCTCGGGAAGCTCGACTATCTCATACTGCATGGTTCGGATCCTTTCGAAGCGGTGAATGTTGACAAGGAGCACGATACCGAACATAACCGGACAGGGCGTGTCCGGTTATGCGGGAAAGTTTGGGGAATCGTAGAGGATATAGATTGTCAAATATTTTAGATATTCGATCAAAACTATAAATCGTCAATAATATTTGATATGCGGTGCTATACTCGACTTATCAAATATTGTTGACAAAGGAGCGTGACGATGGAGTGGAGCAACGTGTATTCCCCTAAGCAGCTCGGCGCGTTTTTGAAGAAGCGGCGCAAGGAGCGCGGCATCAGCCAAGACCAATACGCCGAGATGATAGGCGTTTCCCATGCAACGCTGTCTGCTCTCGAGAACGGCAAGTCGGTCTCTTCGACCACGATGTTCAAGGCGATCGGTTTTTTGGGACTGAACCTCGTGGTGGTTCCGAAAACCGCGCGTACGAAGGTGGTGCTTGCGAAGGATGTAGAGGAGCGAGAGGATGACGGCCATGCGCGGTGACAATCTGCTCGTGTACGTTGGCGACAAGATCGTCGGCCGGCTCGAACCGGTAAGGGACGGTGCGAGGTTCAGGTACGAGCCCTCGTTCGCCGCTTCTCACGCCGGCGAAGCGTTGCTTTCAACCGCGTTGCCCGTGCAGGACGAACCGTTTGATCGGGAAACGACGCGAAGGTGGTTCTCCGGCCTTCTGCCCGAAGCGGCGCGCTTGGGCGAAGTGAGCCGCTTCTTCGGCCTGCATTCGGAATCGTACGTCGACCTTTTGCGCGAAGTTGGATGGGAATGCGCGGGTGCCGTTCGCGTTCTTCCGGTTGGCGCCGAGATTGCGCGTGACGACGATACGGCCTGCAAGCGTCTCGGAGAGGAAGAGCTTGCGCGACGGCTCGCCGCATTGCCCACCCATCCGTTCGACAGCGCCTCGACCATGCGCGTGTCGTTGGGCGGGTACCAAGAAAAGCTCTGCGTCGTTGCATCTGAAGACCCCGAGGTTGTCGACGGTCGGATCGAGCGCCTGGAAGTAGCACTTCCTTTGCGGGGCGCTCCGACGACGCACATCCTCAAGCCCCAACCGCGCGACCGTCTTGAAGGCTTATGCGAGGGCGAGGCGTGGGCGATGGCTGCCGCTCGTTGCGCGACGGCGACGGCCGAGTCGGCGCTGTACTATGCAAGCGACGGTACGCCGGTCCTGATGGTGCGGCGCTACGACCGGGAACGCGTCGACGGCAAGATCGTCCGCATTCATCAGGAAGACGGGGCGCAAGCGCTGGGATTGGGGCCCGAGCAGAAGTACGCGGCCGAGCGCGCCCCGCAGAAAAGCGATCCAGCGTTTCAAGGTTTGGCCTCCTTGCTGGCGACATATGCGCTGGATCCGCACGGTCAGATGCTGGTTCTCCTTCGCCAGTTGACGGTGAATCTCGTGCTGGGAAACACCGACGCCCATGCGAAGAACTACTCCCTGTTGCACGATGCTACGGGAGCCGTGTCGCTCAGCCCACTGTACGACGTGGTTCCCGCGCGCGAGATCACGCCGCAGGTGCTGACGCTGGGCATGCGCGTGCATGGGCGTATAAGGTCCGATCGGGTCGCTCGCCAACAGGTGGTGGGCGAAGCGATGTCTTGGGGGCTTTCGGCGCGAGCGATCGAACGGGAGCTCGACGAAGCTTTGGACGACCTTGAGCGCGGCGTAGAAGCTGCTTCTGCGTTGTATCCCGCAGCGGGAAGCAGGCATGCTGCTGCGGCCCTTACGCGACTTGCCGAGCTGCGCGAGAGTTGTTAGGCACCGGCACCGGCACCGGCGTCGGGCTCGTCCTCTGCGTAGCGCTGGGCGACGGCTTCGCCCTGCTCGCGCAGCCAGGCGCGCACATCGGCGGGTTCGAGCACTTCGAGCAGCTCGCCGAACGACAGCAGGTAGTAGCGCGTGCGCTCCCCGATGTCGCAGACGAGCGTCACCAGCCAGCTGCCGTCTGCCTCGCGCTCGATCGTCTCCGGAGCGAACTCCTCGCGCACCCGTGCTTCCGCTTCGGGGGCGAAGCGCATGACCAGCCGGTCGCTTCCCCTCATGTGGCCGCCCTCGTCGAACGCGGGCATCGGGCGCGCCTCGAACGTGTCGGGCGCGACGCTGATCGTCTCCCAATCGATGCGGAACAGCTTGAACGTGCGCCATGCCTCGCGCTCGCGGCACCAGGCGCGCAGGTACCACGACGATTCCTTGAACACGAGCTGCGCGGGCTCCACCGTGCGCTCGGTGCGGTTGCCGGCGGCGTCGAAGTACGCAAAAGACAGTGGGTGCCGGCCGATGGTGGCGCTGCGGATGGCATCGAACGCGGCGCGGTAGTTCGGCGGCGCGCCCCAGAACGAGAAGTCCATGTCGAGCCAGTCGACGTTCTCGCGCTGGAACAGCCGTCCGAGGCGCGCAGCCGTCTCGTCGCTCGCCTCGTCTGCCGCGCCGGTGCGGTTGAGCGCCGAGAGCGCCGCCATGATGTCGCTCTGCTCGCGCTCGCTCAGCACCGAGCGGTCCAGCACGTAGCCGTCCATGAGGTGCACGCCGCCGCCCTTGCCGCGCGTCATGTACACGGGCACGCCCGCCGCCGACAGCGCGTCCACGTCGCGACGCACCGTGCGTTCGGACACTTCCAGCTTGGCCGCCAGCTCCGCCGTGGTGGAGGTGCCGCGGTCCATCAGCAGGTAGACGATCTCGAACAGGCGCTGGGGCTGCATGGCGGGTTCCTAAGCGCGCTGACGCTGCGCGGCCGCGGCGTTCGCGCGGGCCAGCACGTCGTTCACGACGGCAGCGTCGCGGCACAGCAGGGCGGGGAAGGGGACAGGCGCCTTCGGTGCTGGGTCGAAGGCCGCCAGGGGCAGGGAGAGCCATGCCACGTCGCGCCAGGCGCCGCAGGTGTAGCCGGCGTTGCGCTGGATGCCCATGAGCTGGAAGCCGAACGCCTCGTGCAGGCGCTCGCTGGCCGCGTTCGGCAACGTGACGCGCGCGTAGGCGCATTTCATGCCCTGCAGGCGCACGAGCTCGATCAGGGCTCCGTAAAGCGCGCTTCCCTGCCCGGCGCCTTGGGCTCCGGGAGCCAGGTACACCGACAGCTCGGCGTTCCAGGCGTAGGCCGCCCGCTCGGCCTGGGCGTGCGCGTAGGCAAAGCCCACCATGCGTCCGTCCTGTTCGGACACGAGGTACGGGTAGCCGGCGAGCACGCCTGCGACCCGCTCGCGGAACGCTTCGGCCGAGGGCACCTCTTCCTCGAACGTGACGGGCGTGTCAACGAAGGGCGCGTACACGGCGAGGATGGCGTCCGCGTCGTCGGCGGTCGCGAGGCGTATGCGGGTGGGAGCGGGTCTCACGTGACGTCTTTCCGGTCGGGGAGGGGCATTGTCCCGCCCATACTACCACGGAGCCGTCGCCGCCGCCCATGGCAGGGCGGTGCAGGCGTCGGCCAAGAGGGGCGCTCGCTCTCGGAAAACACCGTCCCCCGAGGAACGAAAGCGCTGGTGATAATAAGCGTTCAATCCCCTTTCCCCCGCGGGGGGACCATGCGAACAGACCGTGGCGCTGTTGTGTTGTTCGGTTGCGTCGTCTTGTCGTTGCCCGGCTGTTACGGAATACTCGGTGGGGAAAAGGGCAGAACAGCCGCCCCGGACAGCGCGGCGCATTAGAAGCACGGCGCAGGGTTGCGGCAGGAAGGAAGCGAAACGGCGAAACCATGGGGAAGGGTTCGGGCATACGGCGGCTGCGCCGACGGATAAGGCACCTGCCGACGTGGTCGAAGGCGGCCGCGCTCGCGCTCGTGGGCGTCGTGGCCTTCTTCGGCGTGGCGATCGGGGCGGGGGCTGCCGCCGAGCGCCCTGAGGAGCCGGCCGTGTCGCTGGGTGCGGCCGACGCCGCTCCGGATATCCCTGTCGCCGTGGCGGACGAAGCGGTCCTGCCGCCCGACATCGCGACGGCATCGGCACCCGCGGCGAGCGACGTGGAGCCGGCGGTGCTCGACGCGGCATCCGGCACGGCCGACGTCAACCTCTTCGACGCCTCGGGGGCCCAGCGTCCCGTTGACCCGTCCGAGGTGCCCGCCGTGGCTGCGGCGCTCGAAGCGTTCCGCAGCGCTGGTTGCGACGCCGGCTTCGTCGTATACGATTTCGCCTCCCAGCGCGGCCTTGGCTGCAACGCCGATGCGGCCTTCTCCTCGGCGAGCACCATCAAGGCACCGTTCGTCACGTACGTGGCCCAGGCCCTGGTCGACGAGGGAAGGGCGGCGCTCGACGACGTGGTCTTCGAGGACACGGTCATGGAGGGCACGGGCATCATGGCCTCCGACGGCCAGAGCACCTACGACCTGGCCACGGTGCTCACGGACACCATCGTCTACTCCGACAACACCGGTTACGCGCTGCTCCGCAACCGCTACGGCGAAGGCTTCGAGGCGTGGACGGCGGCGGCCGGCGTGGACGCTGCGGCCTGGGGTGGCGAGTGGTACCCCTCCTACACGCCGCGCGACTTGGCGAAGCTCTGGCTTGGCGTGGGCGGGTACCTCGGGGGCGGGGGCGGCCTGGCCTCCTTCTGCGAAGGGCTGTTCGCGCAGACCGGCACCTCGTTCATCCGCGAGGTGCTCGGATCCGACCATCAGGTGCTCTCGAAGGCCGGCTACGAGATCGACACGCCCCTGTACGACATGGGCGCGCTCAACGACGCCGGCATCGTCAAGTCCGCCGCAGGCAACTACTTGGTGGCCGTCATGTCGGATGCCGACTACGACGACGCGTACTTCACCGACAACGAGCCGCTCATCCTTAACCTGATCGCCGCGCTCGACGAAGCGCACGACCGGCTGCTCGCAGCCTAAGGACTTCTTATGAACCCGAACGCGTACCCGGCCACGAACGTCCCGTCCGCCGAACCCGTCCGCCCGCAGCGCCGGCGCCCCGCTGCTCCGTTTGCCGCACGCGCAGTGCTGGGCTGCCTGCTGGTGGCGCTTCTGGCCTGCGGGCTCGTTCCCTTCGCGCCGCGGGCGGCGGGGGCCGACGAGGTTGACGAGGCCGCCGTGGCCGAGGCCGAGCGCTCCGTGGAGGAGGCCCAGAGCGCGCTCGACGGCGCCGAGTCGAGCCGGCAGGGCATCGCCGCCGACCACGAGGCGCTCGTCCAGGAGGTCGCCGAGCTGCAGAAGCGCATCGACGAGACTACGGCCCAGGCTCTGGAGGCCCAGCAGGAGGTCATCGACGGGCGCGCGGCCCTGGCCAAGGCGGCGGTCTACGAGTACCGCGGGGGCTCGGCCCAGTCGCTCGTCATGCTGCTGCTGGAGGCGCAGAGCTTCGACGAGCTCGTGCGCAACCTGGTCTACCTCTCGAGTGTGGTGCAGTACCAGGTGGACGAGATCGAGGCGCAGAAGGAGCGCTCGGCCCGCTTCGAGGCGCTCATGGAAGATCTGAACGCGCAGAAGGACGAGCAGGAAGGGAAGCTGGCCGAGCTCGAGGAGAAGAAGGTTCAGGCCGAGCAGACGGTGTCCGACGCCTCGACGAGGCTGCAGGGGGCGCAGAGCGAATACTCCTCCATGTTGGAGGAGCTGCAGCGCAAGATCGAGGAGGCGGAGGCCCAGGGCTCCGCGCCTACCGAGCCGGTGGCCGTCGACGAGTCGAACACGAACACGTCGCGCCCGGGCGACCAGATGACGGATGTCGCGCCCGACCCGTCGCCCTCTCCGGCACCCGACGGCGGCTCGGGGTCCGATCCGGCGCCGGAACCCGCGCCCGATCCCGGCGTCGGCTGGTCCACGGGAGTCGCCTCGGCGTACGGCGGCTCCACCGACCCCTCGACGCCGAACCCCGGCATCACGGCCACGGGCGCCGTCTGCGACGACTGGTCCATGGGCGTGGCCGTGCCCATGGCGTGGCCACGGTACTGGCAGTACTACGGGCGCACCGTCGAGATCTCCTACGGCGGCATGACGGTGCTCGCCACCGTGAACGACTGCGGCTACATGGGCGGCGGCAGCCGCTCCCTCGACCTGCAGCCCGGTGTGTGGAAGGCGTTCGGCTTCTCGTCGTGCAACGACTGGGGCCTGCGCACCGTGAGCTACCGCTTCCTGTAGGGGCGTGGCAAAAGCCCAGGGATGATGTCGCACGGAGGCGATGTCGTGTTACGGGGGGGGGGCGACGCCATGCTCCCCGGCGCGCTAGGGTTCTGCGAGAATGCCGAGAATGCGACATCGTCTCCGGGGACGACGCAGCAGGATGACGCAGGACGGGGATAATGTCGTCAAATCCGATACCTCGGATTTGACGACATTATCCCCGTCCCCCTGTCTCGTTTGTGCTAAACTGCAACGTTACATGCGATGACGAAGACAGCGCCGTGCGGCGCGGTTGCCATCAGAGACGGGTGCCACCGGCTGAGAGCACCCGGGCGACCAGTGCGGCGATTCCCTTCCGAGCAGCGCGTTTGAATGCGGATGCGGCCCGGCGGCAGCGGGGCGGCAAGACGTGCAGTAGGACGCGACGGGTGCTCCCGTTACCGAGCGCAAGAGCGGGCGGCTTTAAGCCGCACCCCGCGTCGTCGCAAGGCGGGCGGGTGTGCAGTGAAGGCACGCCAACCGAGGTGGTACCGCGAGAGCCTTCTCTCGTCCTTGGACCGGGGCCGTGCCCCACACGACAAGGACGAGAGAAGGCTCTTTTTCATTGCGCCGGCTGCGGCGGGCGCGGGGAGAGACGGAAAGGAAGCACGAGGACATGGGTATCGTGGACGAAGTGGCGGCGCTGCGCGAGCAGACGCTCGCCCGCATCGCGGAGGCGGCCGACACCGCCGCGCTCGAGCAGGTGCGCATCGGCGTGCTCGGCAAGGCCGGCACGCTGACGGGCTATCTGCGCAGCATGGGACAGGTGCCGAAAGAGGAGCGCGCGGCCGTCGGCAAGACGGTGAACGAGGTGCGCGAGGCGGTGGAGGAGGCGCTGGCCGCACGCAAGGCGGCCCTCGATGCCGCCGAGCTGGCCGCGGCCATCGACGCGGCGGCCGTGGACGTGACGCTGCCGGGCCGCGCCCAGCAGATGGGCACGCGCCACCTCATCAACCGCATCACCGACGAGATCTCCGAGATATTCCTCGGTCTGGGCTACACGGTGGCCGAGGGCCCCGAGGTGGAGACCGACTACTACAACTTCGAGGCGCTCAACGCCCCGGCCGACCATCCCAGCCGCAGCCTGGCCGACACGTTCTACGTGGTGGACCGCTCCGGCGACGAGGCCGCCGTGCGCGGTGAGTCCGACGTGCTGCTGCGCACGCAGACCTCGGGCGTGCAGGTGCACGCGATGGAGGACAACGAGCTGCCCATCTTCGTCATCGCGCCCGGCAAGGTGTACCGTCGCGATGTGGCCGACCCGTCCCACCTGCCCCAGTTCACGCAGATCGAGGGCTTGGTGGTGGACGAGGGCATCACGTTCGGCGACCTCAAGGGCACGCTCGACTACCTGTGCAAGCAGCTGTTCGGCGAAGAGCGCAGGACGCGGTTCCGCGCCCACTACTTCCCGTTCACGGAACCGTCGGCCGAGGTGGACGTGAGCTGCGGTATCTGCCACGGCGAAGGCTGCCGCTTCTGTAAGGGCACCGGCTGGCTGGAGATCCTCGGCTGCGGCATGGTGGACCCGAACGTGCTGTCCATGTCCGGCATCGACCCCGAGAAGTACTCCGGCTTCGCCTTCGGCATGGGGGTGGAGCGCATCGCCTGCCTGAAGTACAACGTGCCGGATCTGCGCATGCTGGTGGAAGGCGACATGCGCTTCCTTCGGCAGTTCTAGGGTTTCTGGCGGCGACGGCGGGGCGGCGCCCAGTCGCTCGAACAGTCCTCGCTGCGCTGCGGAACTCGCTTGGTGGGCGCCGCCCCGCCGTCGCCTTCACATGGTTGACGTTGTTGCGGCTCGCCTGATGACCGGTGTTCGGACTCGGGCCGAAGGGGGTCAGGCAGGCGTGGGCATGGTGAGAGGGGTTGACCTGCGCGTTTTGCTTTCTTGGGAGGCGCGAGGGGCGGGAGTGGTTCGGAATAGTATGCGCGACGCGCATAGACGATAGGAAGAACGATATGAAAGTATCTTTGAAGTGGCTGAGCGAATATGTGGACGTGCCTTCGGACACGAAGGCGTTCTGCGATCGGCTCGATCTGACGGGCACGGGCGTGGAGGCGGTGGAGAGGACCGGCGCGGCGCTCGACGGGGTGGTCGTGGGGCACGTGCTCACCTGCGAGCTGCACCCGGACAGCGACCACCTGCACGTCGTGACGGTTGACGTGGGCGCAGGCGAACCCGTGCAGATCGTGTGCGGCGCGCCGAACATCGCGGCGGGCATCAAGGTGCCGGTGGCCACCGTGGGCGCGGTGCTGCCGGGCGACCTCAAGATCAAGAAGTCGAAGCTGCGCGGCGTTCCCAGCTGCGGCATGTGCTGCTCGCAGCGCGAGCTGGGGATGGGCGGCGATCATGCGGGCATCTGGATCCTGCCCGAGGACGCGCCCGTAGGCATGCCCATCGCCGATTTCGCGCAGCTCTCCGACACGGTGCTCGACCTGGAGATCACGCCGAACCGTCCCGACTGCCTTTCCATGGTGGGCATGGCGCGCGAGGTGGGCGCCATGTACCGCACCGACTACGAGAGCCCGCTCGGGCGCATGGCGGGCAAGCTCGTGCTGGACGCCTCCTCGGCGCCCGTCGACGAGACGGTGAGGATCACCATCGAGGACGCGGTGCGCTGCCCGCGTTACACCGCGCGCGTCATCCGCGGGGTCAAGGTCGGGCCGAGCCCCGACTGGATGGTCGAGCGCCTGGCGGCTATCGGCCAGCGCTCCATCAACAACATCGTGGACGTGACGAACTATATCCTGTTCCTGTTCGGCCAGCCGCTGCACGCCTTCGACCTGGACAAGCTCAAGAATGCGGACGGCGTGGCGCATATCGTGGTGCGCGCGGCCGCCGAAGGCGAGCGCCTGACCACGCTGGACGGCGAGGATCGCGCGCTCACGCCCGATATGACGGTCATCTCCACGCCGGAGCTCGGTGCCGTGGCGCTCGCGGGCGTCATGGGCGGCCTGGACACCGAGGTCACGGACGGGACGGTGGACATCCTGCTGGAGGCCGCCACGTTCGAGCCGGGCCGCACGAGCCGCACGAGCCGCAACCTGGGCCTGTTCAGCGAGAGCTCCATGCGCTACGAGCGCGGCGTGGACGACCACGGCATCGAGGAGCGTTCGGCTGCGGCCGCCGCGCTCATGGTGGAGGTGGCCGGGGGCTCGGTGAGCGCCGCCGTCCGCAACGGCGAGGGCATCGTGGACGAGTGGCCGGCGCCCTCGACGGCGCCCGACTTGCGCTTCCGCATCCCGCGCTTCTGCGCCATGATGGGGGCTGACATCCCGCGCGCCGACATCGAGGACATCCTGCGCCGTCTCGGCTGCGCGGTGGCCGACGATCCGGCGGGCAATGCCGACGTTCTGGCCGTGACGGCGCCCACGTTCCGACCGGACCTCGATCGCGAGATCGACCTGTACGAGGAGGTGCTGCGCCTGTGGGGCATGGACCGCATCCCGGCCACGCTGCCCGGCGGCCCCGGCCGCGTGGGCACGCGCTCGCAGATGGAGCACGTCATGGACACGGTGAACGCCGTCATGCGCGCGAGCGGCCTCAACGAGACGATGACCTACTCGTTCGCCGAGCCGAGCGACCTCGACCGCCTGCGCATGCCGCACGAGGGGCTGGGCGAGCCGGTCGAGCTCATCAACCCCCTGAACGCCGACCAGTCCGTCATGCGCCAGAGCATCGTGCCGGGCCTTCTGCGCAGCGTGGCCTACAACCAGAGCCGCGGCGTGAAGAACGTCCAGCTCTACGAGGCGGGCGCCGTGTTCTTCGCGGCCGAGGGGCGCAAGCAGCCCAAGGAGCGCCGACGCCTGGCGGGCGTGCTGGCGGGGGCCATGGGCGATACGGGCTGGAACGCCGCGCCGGCCCCGTTCGACTTCTTCGACGGCAAGGGCGTCGTCGAGAGCCTGGCGCGCGAGCTGGCGCTGCCGAAGCTGCGCTTCAAGCCGCTCTCCGCCGAGGAGGCCCCGCACCTGCAGCCCGGGCGGGCCGCCGCGGTGCTGTCGGGCGGAGCCGAACTCGGTTGGGTGGGCGAGCTGCACCCGCTGGCCGTGGAAGCCTTCGAGGCGGACGCGCCGGTGGTGGCGTTCGAGCTGGACGTGGAGGCGCTCGCGAAGGCGTCGCGCCCCGCGCGCGACTACCGCGACGTGCCCACGTTCCCTGCCGTGTCCATGGATGTGGCGTTCGTCGTGGACGAGGGCGTCGCGCACGAGAAGCTCGTGCAGTGCATGACCTCGGCGGGCGGCAAGCTGCTGGAGGACGCGCGCCTGTTCGACGTGTACCGCGACGAGGAGCGTTTGGGCGCGGGCAGGAAGTCGCTGGCCTACGCGCTCACGTACCGCGCGACCGACCGCACGCTCACGAGCGACGAGGTGGACAAGGCTCATGAGCGCTTGGTGAAGAAGGTGTGCACGGCCACCGGTGCCGAGGTGCGCGGCTAGCCGATCGGCCATAATGGTAGGGTAAGCAAGAGGGACGGGATTCGGGGCCCGTCTGCATCGGGCGGCGGGGGAATCCCGTCGCCTGCTGTCTGGGAGGGCAACAGGTGGAAAAGAGCATCGCAGTCGCGACGGACACGAACAGCGGCATCATGCAGGAAGAGGCCGAGCAGCTGGGCGTGCACGTGGTGCCCATGCCCTTCGTCGTGGACGGGGAGGAGTGCTTCGAAGGCGTGAACCTGGACGCCGAGCGCTTCTATGCGCGCCAGACCGCAGGCGCGGACATCGTTACGTCGCAACCGTCCATCGTCGATCTGGGCAAGCGCTGGGCCGAGCTGCTCGAAGCGTATGACGAAGTCGTCTACATCCCCATGTCCAGCGGCCTGTCCGGCTCGTGCGAGACGGCGTGCCAGGTGGCCCGGCACTGCAACGGGCGCGTGCACGTGGTGGACAACCAGCGCATCTCGGTCACGCAGCGCGAGGCGGTGCTCGACGCGCTGCGTTGGATCGGCGAAGGTCGCACGGCGGCCGAGACGTGCGCGCTGCTGGAGCGCACGAAGCTCGACGCCAGCATCTACCTCATGGTGGATACGATGGCCTACCTGCAGAAGAGCGGGCGTATCACGCCGGCTGCCGCGGCCATCGGCTCCGTGCTCAAGATCAAGCCGGTGCTGCAGATCCAAGGCGAGAAGCTCGATGCCTTCTCGGTTGCCAAGTCTTCCAAGGCCGCGAAGCGCACCATGGTCAAGGCGCTCTCGCGCGACGTGCAGGATCGCTTCGGCGGCGCGGGCGGCGTGCACCTCTACGTGGCGCACACGAACCGCGACGAGGACGCCCGGGCGTTCGCCGACGAGGTGCGCGCCCACTTCGGCACGGACGACGTCTACGTCGACCGCCTCCCCCTGAGCATCGCCTGCCACGTGGGCCCCGGCGCCCTGGGCATCGGCTGCGCCAAGAAGCAGTTTGCGTAGGGCTGCAGGTTGCCGAGCTGCCCATCTTAGCGATTTTTCGGCATCGGCGCAGACGAGGATTCCTTTTCTACGGCCTGTCAGCTCGGTGAAGTGTCCATTTTGTCGAAGATGCCGATGGCTTCCAGCAGGCTCTGGTCCTGGGAGGCCAGCACGCCCTCGCGCGTGTAGACGGTGAGCGTGTAGGAGGTGGAGCTGTACGCGGCCGGTTCCCCCTGCAATTTCTGGCTCCAAGTGCTCAGGCACCACAGGATGCCGGTGCCCCCGGTCGCACAGTTCCCGATGCGGGTAACGGTGCGCCGGTCGAAGCGATGGTTCTCTTCCACGGTGCGGGACAGCTCGTCTCCGAGGCCGGCCGCCTCCAACAGCGATGCGCATACGGCCTCCGCCTCATCCTCGCCGGCGAGCGGGGCCATGATGCCCATGCCCACGGCCTGCGGGCGCATTCCTTCGAGCATGAGCTCGGGTGATGTCTCGCCCCCTCCGACGGCGAAGAAAAGGCGCGTCCTGGAGCCCGCGGGCGAGCACGGCGTTTCGGCGGAAATGCTCTCCCAGGCTCCTGTGGGGGCTCCCGTCTCGTATTCGAACCCGAGTCCCTCCAGCATGGCAGGGATCCGAGCCGGGTTGAGCGAGAGGATGGCTTCAAGATCGTAGGCCGAGCAGACTGGGGCGGAGTTGGGAGAGGGCGCTGCCGCCGGTCCTCCGTCGCAGGCGTCCCCTGATGCGGGGAGGCCTTCTCCAGCATCGGGCTCCTGGTCGCGCGCTTCTTTGCCGAATGCATCGGCTGCGAACGGAACGCTCTCGTCGACGGGCCTTTGCGCAGGGGCGGCGCATCCGGCGATGGCTGCGCAGGCGAGAGCTATCGCCGCGCACCGGGCGATGGTGGTCGGGCGACGCTGGTTCGGCATGGGGCGTCCTTTCCGTTCGGCCTTTCGGCGCGCCATCGGGCGGATGGACGCCTACCCTCTATACACGATCCAGGCGGTCGAATTGTCGGGACTTTCCTTCCGCCCGCTGCCGCTCGCGGCGTTGCGCGGTACAATAGCCCGCGAGCGAAAGGAAACCGCATGTATGACGGAGTGGAGCAGCCCGGTCGCAACGACGTATGCTGGTGCGGCAGCGGGCGCAAGTACAAGAAATGCCACCTGGCCTTCGACGAACGTCTCGAGCAGCTGTACGAGCAGGGGTGCGAGCTGCCTGGGCGCGAGCTGCTGAAGTCGGCGGACGACCTCGAGGGCATCAAGCGCAGCGCGGCCATCAACGTCGGCGTGCTCGACTACGTGGCCGAGCGCATCGGCGTGGGCACCACGACGGGCGAGATCGACCGTTGGGTGCACGACTACACGGTTGAGCATGGCGGCATCCCGGCCGATCTGGGCTTCGAGGGGTATCCGAAGAGCGTCTGCACGTCCGTGAACGACGAGGTCTGCCACGGTATCCCCTCCGACGACGTCGTGCTCCGCGAGGGCGACATCGTGAACGTGGACTGCTCGACCATACTGGACGGATACTACTCCGACTCATCGCGCATGTTCTGCCTAGGCGAGGTGTCCGAGGACCGTCGGCGCCTGGTAGACGAGACGAAGAAGGCGCTGGAGGCGGGCCTGGCCGCCGTGAGGCCGTGGGGCTTCCTGGGCGACGTGGGCGCAGCCGTGAACGCTCATGCGCAGTCGTGCGGCTTCTCGGTGGTGCGCGAGTTCGGCGGCCACGGCATCGGCCTCGATTTCCATGAGGATCCGTTCGTGAGCCATGTGGCCGAGGCGGGTACGGGCATGGTGCTGGTTCCGGGTCTCGTGTTCACCATCGAGCCCATGGTGAACGCCGGCGGACCCGATATCGACATGGGCGATCCGAACGGCTGGACCGTGCGCACGGCCGACGGTTCCGACACGGCCCAGTGGGAGGTCCAGGTGGCCGTGACCGAGGACGGGTACGAAGTGCTGTCCTGGTAGGAACGGCAAGGGCTGCGTGCGGAATCGTTTTCCGTCCGTTGACGGGCGGCGACCTTTCGCGCTTTCCCGGGGCGCACAATCTGCCCCATGGAAAAGAACACTCCCAAGGACGCGGGACGACGGCGCATAGGGCGCGTTGTCGTAATCGCCGTGATCGCGCTGGCGGCGGCGTCCATCGCCTGGTGGCTGCTCGTGTACGGGCGCGACGTGCTCGCGCTGCTCACCGACGGGCGCCGGGTGCAGGAGCAGGCCGCGCGCCTCGGGCCGCTGGCCCCGGTGGCCCTGGCGGGGCTCGTGGCGGTGCAGCAGCTATCGGCCGTGCTGCCGGCCGAGCCGCTCGAGCTGGCCGCCGGGTACGCCTTCGGCTTCTGGAAGGGCGCGCTCGTCTGCTTCGCGGGCAGCCTCGTGGGCGCCGTAGCCATCATCGTGCTCGTACGCCTCGTGGGCGACCGAGCCCTCGCGCTCTTCCTCTCGCGCAAGCGGCTGGACGACCTGGAGCGCTTCGCGGCCTCGCCGCGCTTCGAGCTCATCCTGTTCGTGTACTTCCTCGTGCCCGGACTGCCTAAGGACCTCATGACGTACGCGGCCGCGCTTGCCCGCGTGAAGCCCCTGCGCATCCTTCTCATCACTTCGGTCGGCCGCGTGCCGTCCATCGCGGCGTCGGTGCTGGCCTCGTCGTTGGCCGCCGACGGGGATTGGCGAGCCGCAGGAGTCGTGCTGGCCGGCATCGTCGTCCTTGTGCTTGCGGGCGCAGCCGTGTATGCACGCGTCAGGATGCGCCATCGCTCCCGTTCGCAAAGTTCCTAGCATTTAAAACAAATGTTCGTAAAAATGTGCTATACTGCTAGCGAAACGAAGGAGCCAGTGCAAGCGCTGTTTCGTCCGCCGCGGCAGAAGGCGGGCGCAGCCCATAGATGGCGGCGGTGTTCCGCGCCGCCCGTACCACGCTTGCAAGATCCTCCCAGCCCAGGAACCGAAGGGAAGCGAGGTGTCTTGCCATGTTCGCATGCGCGTCTACGGCAGGGTGCGCGAAGGCGGCCGCGAAAGCCCGCCATGATGACCATCCCTCGAAAGCGGGGCCTCATGTTGCCGTGACTGCATGTTTCGAGGGCAATGCTGGGCCGCGCCGTAGCGAGGGGAGGCTGCCATGAGCGGCGGGAGCCTGTGGGAGCGTGAGCACCTGCGTCCGCGCGACCTGCCCAGCCTCCAGGAGGTGCTCGGCGCATGCGACCGGCCCCTTCTGCGGCGCGTGATCATTGAGGATTTCGCCGAAGTCCATGCCTACGCTGACAAGGCTCGTCGCAATGCGATGGCGCAGCGGCTCGATGGCTCGCTCGATGCCATGGCCTCCCTCGAGGTGCGGCGCGGGCCGACGAGAGGCTGGGTGCTGGCCCCGCGGGAGTCGTACGTGCTCGATGCCCGAGGCGGCACGCTGACATGGCGGCTCCACGCCGCGCTCGTCCCGTTGCTCGATGTGGCAGCAGCCGAGCGCCTCGTCCGCGTCGCCCAAATGCCCGCGACGACGTACGCCCAGGCGAGGAAAGTCGACAAGCGCCTGCGGTCCCTTGCGGTGCGCGCGGCGGACGAGAAGGGCGGCGCGGGCGACGTGGACGACTGGGGCGAGCGCTGCTACGCGCTCGCCCCCTGGGAGGAAACGCTCGGATGCAAGGTGTGGCTCGGCGGGGATTGGTGCTGCCGTGAGCGCTACCGCGTGCTCGCAAGCGCGTTCTGGGAACTCACGTTCTACGGATTCGAGTACGACCTGGTTCGTGCGCGCACCGCCCGCGAGAAGGCTGCGCGGTTGACGGGCGGGTCCGATCCGACAGGCGAGGAGGCCGGTGCTCGCATTACGGCGTCCCCCGGAGGCTTGGCGGCCGCTTGCGGCCTGCAGCCGCCCGACCGCTTTACCGGTGAGGCGCTCGGCCGCCTCGCCCAGCGCGTCGCCGTGCTGAACCACCGGGCCCACTGCGCCTTCTTCGAGCAGATGCTCGATTTGGCGCGCCGCATGGAGAGGGGGTGAGCAGCATGGACGTCTTGCAGCTGTCGCACACGGGGAGCGTGCGGACCCTCTGCCGGCTGATCCAGGGGATGGATCGGCCGGTCGTGGTCGCAGACGGGGCCGATGAGGTCATGGTCGTGTTGTCCCCGTCTGCTTTCGAGGGCGTGCTGCTGCGAAGCGGGCGGGGAGGACGGAGAGGCCGCACGTTTGGCGCCGGCTGCGACTTGGAGGGCCGCGCCGAGGACGCCTGCGGATGCGGAGCATGCCGTCTTGCAGAATGACGGAAGGCGCCCTCGGGCGCCTTCCGTGGTCGTTGCAATGTTGGAGGGTGGCGTTAGCCGGCGACCTCCACCAGCGTGATCTCGAAGTTCAGGTCCTTGCCCGCCAGCTCGTGGTTCATGTCGAACGTGACGATGCCGTCCTCGATGGCCTCCACGAACACGGGGAACGACTGGCCGGCCGGGCCGCGCATGTACACGGTCTGGCCCACGGGAAGCTGGTCGCCGTTGGGAATCTGGCTCACGGGCACCTTCTGCACCATTTCCTCACGGCGCTCGCCGTACGCCTCGGCGGCAGGGATGTGCACGGTCTTGGTCTCGCCCTGCTCCATGTCCTTCACCGCTGCGTCGAAGCCGGGGATCATCTGGCCGGCGGCGCAGGTGAACTCGATGGGCTCGCCGCGATCGACCGACGAGTCGAACTTCGTGCCGTCGTCCAGCGTGCCCGTGTAGTGGACCTTGACCTTCTTGCCTTCGTTGCTCATGAACGAGCTCCTCTCGATTTGAAACAAAGTAGACCCAGTCTACCCCACTGCAGAACGCGGCCCCTCCGCTGGACGCAAACCCTCTCCAAGTTGCCATAAGTCCGTAGAGCTTCCTGCTCCCCGGCCGTGATGACAGCGTGGCGCGCCCCGTGACTCCTTTTCGGAGATGCGGCGCAGGCAGCCTCAGCGGCTCGGAAGCTCGGCCACATCTAGCAGCGTCATCTCGAAGTTGAGCGCCTTCGCAATGGCCTCGTGGTTCAGGTCGAACACGGCCTTCTCGTCCGTGAGCTCCACGAGCCTGGCCGGGTAGGTCTGGCCCGTGGGGTCCTCCAGGTTCACCATCTCGCCCACCACGAGCTTCACCGAGGCGGGTATCTTCGCGCGCTCCACCTCCATCACGCGTTCGTCGGTGCGCTCCTCGTAGGCCTCGTTCGCGCCCACGTGCACCTGCCGCGTCTCGCCCACGGCCATGCCCCGAACAGTGTCGATGAACGCCGGCGGCATCCATCCGTCCAGGCAGGGGAACTCGACGGGCTGCTCCGTCTGGTCGATGAACACGGAGCCGTCGTCGAAGAACCCCTTGTACGCCACCTTCACCATCTTGCCCGTGTTGTCCACGTCGGGCCTCCTCTCCTCGTGTCATCCGCTTGCATGCTGGAAGGTCGTCCCTCCATCGCGCTGCTGCGTCTGTTGCGGCTTCGAGATGCGGACGCCGGTTTAACCCTTGCGCTCCGCCAGGTCGGCCAGCGTGACGCGCTGCGCTGCCAGCTGCGCGAGCGGCTCGAGGAAGCCCCGCTCGTCCGCTGCGAGGCCCTGCCGCGCCAACGCCATCACCTCGTCGACCAGCTCGGCCACGGGCCGACCGTACACCTCGGCCTCGTAGCCCCCGACCATGAGCGCGTCCTTGGCCGCCTCCACGGCCGCGCCGTCCACGCTTTCGAACAGCGCGTCGAGTGTGTCGAGGTTCTCCGCATGGTAGAACAGACCCTTGATCAGCGCCGCGTACGCTACTACGTAGGGCACAGGCATCGCGTCGGCCGGCCTGATCTCGATATAGGTCTTCAGGCGCACGTCGTTGAAGAACATGGACACGGCATGCTCCACTTCGGCGCGCGTCATGGTGCGCTCGGCGTATATCTCGCCGAAGGTGCGCTCGGAGTAGCACCACTGCTCCTTGCGGCACGGTATGAGGATAGCAGGCGTGTCCAAAAGGTACTCGGCATAGCGGCGCAGGTCGAAACCCGGGTCCATCACGCCGGGCACCAGGCCGCAGCGGTCGGGGTCGCAGAACCGCCAGATCTCGGTCCGCACCAGCTCGTGGGCGCGCGGCGCGCCCTCGAACACCGGCGCGTTGTCGCAGACGAGCGAGAACAGCGGCACGAGCGCGAACGCCAGCCGCAGCTTGCGCAGGCAGTCCGCCGTCGACCAGTAGTCTATCGACACCTGGGTCGACGCGCTGCCCCGCATCATGCGCGGCCCGAACGGCCCCTTCTCGCCCAGGTACAGGTTCATGAACTTGTAGCGCCGCTTGGGGATGAGCTCCAGGTCGAGCGCCTTGGCGGAGGGGTGGTAGCCCACCGTGAGCGCGCGCTCGCCATGCGGCGCCAGCGCGTCGTCCAGCGTGCGCTCGAACCGCTCGAACGTCGCCCGCGCGTCCTCGAGGCTTGCGAACGGGCCCGCCGAGAGCTCAACCTGCGCCGCCGGCTCGATGGTCACGGCCTCGCCGGGCCGCGCCACGCCCAAGAGGTCGCCCTCCGGGTCGCGCGTCGTGCGGGGGAACTCGGCTTCCAGCTGGCCCAGCAGCCATTCCACGCCGTAGGGCCCGCTGTACGGCACGGGGCTCATGTCGTCGTGCACGAGGGTGTGCTCCAGCTCGATGCCCAGCTCGCCGGCTGCCCCGGCCGGCGTGATGCCGCTCTCGAAATAGGCTACGATGGCGTCGATGTTGCTTGTGCGTGCAGGCTGGTCGCTGGGGGTTTCCGGTTCCCCGGGGGCTGCGATGGCTGTGCCGGGAACGGCTGTTTTATTCATGTAGCAGGCTCCTGTAAAGCATTGGTCCGTGCAAGGTTACGTTACTTTGTATACAATACCCTTTTGGTTGCCGCGCTTGTCGGCAAAATGGCATCAATTCGCTTTTCCACTCGGGGACGAGGCTGCGCTTGGACGCTCATATCACAAAAAGAACAGCGGTCCTGCTGCTGCTCGACATCGTTGCGACGTACGCCGCCTACTGGCTCGCATCCTTGCTCACCGCCGTCGAGGACGAGGTCTTCGTCAACAACGAGATCTACTTCATGCTGGGCATCCTGGCGCTCATCAACGTGGCGGTGCTCGGCCTGTTCCGCCTCTACAACAACTTGTGGGAGTACGCGAGCGTCGACGAGGCCATCCAGATCATGCTCGCGGTGGTGCTGTCCACGCTCATCGGCGCCGTGTTCCTATGGATCATCGACGTGCGCCTGCCCATACGCGTGTTCTTCGTCTCGTGCTTTCTGCTCATATTCTTCATGGGGGGCATACGCTTGGTATTCCGCGTCATGCGCCAGAAGAAGCGCGTGCTGGGGTCGGCGCAGCGCGCCTGCGACCGGCCGCGCACGCTCATCGTGGGCGCGGGGGAGACGGGCTCGCTCGCCATCGGCCGCATGGCCTCGAAGGACCCGCTCATGCCCGGCGTGGCCATCGTAGCCACCGACGACGACGCCTCGAAGCGCGGCAGCCGCATCCACGGCGTGAAGGTGGCCGGCACCACGGACGACATCGTGGAGCTGGTTGACCGCTACGACATCGAGCAGATCGTCGTGGCCATTCCCTCGGCCTCGCTCGAGGAGCGTAAGCGCATCTACGGCGAGTGCACGAAGACCGAATGCAAGCTGCGCACGCTGCCCAACATCCGCGAGCTGTCGCTCGACGAGATAGGCGACGTGCGGCTGCGCGACGTGGACGTGGCCGACCTTCTGGGGCGCGAGGAGATCATCCTGAACACCCGCGCCGTGTCCGGCTACATCGCCGGCGAGTGCGTGCTGGTCACGGGCGGCGGCGGCTCCATCGGCAGCGAGCTCTGCCGGCAGCTGTGCCGCGTGGCGCCTGCGCGCATCGTCATCTTCGATATCTACGAGAACGATGCCTACATGCTGCGCAACGAGCTTTTGGCCGAGTACGATGACATCGAGATCGTCATCGAGATCGGCAGCGTGTGCGACGAGGCCCGCGTGGCCGAGGTGTTCGCGAAGTACCGCCCCGGCGCCGTCTTCCATGCCGCGGCCCACAAGCACGTGCCGCTCATGGAAGCGTGCCCGCGCGAGGCGCTGCACAACAACGTGTTCGGCACCTTGAACGTGGTGAAGGCGGCCGACGCGTTCGGCGCCGCGCGCTTCATCTTCATCTCCACCGACAAGGCCGTGAACCCCACGAGCGTCATGGGCGCCACGAAGCGCATGGGCGAGATGGTGGTACAGCTGTACGCGCGTACGTCCAAGACCGTGTTCTCCGCCGTGCGCTTCGGCAACGTGCTGGGCTCGAACGGCAGCGTCATCCCCGTGTTCCAGCGCCAGATAGCCGCTGGCGGCCCCGTAACAGTCACGCATCCCGAGATCGAGCGCTTCTTCATGACCATCCCCGAGGCATCGCGCCTGGTCATCCAGGCAGGCGGCATGGCGCATGGCGGCGAGATATTCATCCTCGACATGGGCGAGCCCGTGAAGATCGTCGAGCTGGCGAAGGGCCTCATCCAGCTGCAGGGCCTCGTGCCCGACGTGGACGTGAAGATCACGTTCACGGGCCTGCGCGACGGCGAGAAGATGTACGAGGAGCTGCTCATGGACGAGGAGAGCACGCTTCCCACCGACAACAAGTCCATCATGATATCCACCGGCCAGGAGATCAGCTACGACGAGGTGGCCGCCAAGCTCGGCGAGCTGGAAGCCGCCATCGGCAAGTCGGACGAGGAAGCCGTCCACATCCTGGAGTCCGCCGTCCCCACCTACCACCACACGAAGAACTGCGCGTAGGCCCGCCCGATGGGGCCGGCAGTTGCCTGCAGCCTCCTGATACGGATGGTTCTGCCTCGGGCGTTTGCGGAGGAGCGGTGCGCGAAGCTGGGCGAGGAAAAAATCGCAGGACGGATTTGCGTCATAGCGCACGCTAGACGCTAAACTATACGAGATGGCAATGCTGCGTTGCGCCGTATGGCGCGGGCAAGGTGTTCGAGAGGGTTTTTCTGACGGGATAAGGCGAGGTGGGGCAGTGGCGGTCGTCTCGGCATCGAACGAAGCAATCGGCCTTTTCGTGAACTCGCCTGTTTTCCAGGTGAACGTGGGCCAGGGTGCGGCGGTTGCTTCTCTTCCAAGGGAGCTGCCTCCAGCATGCGCGCACTTCGTGGACAGAAGCGCGGAGCGCGGTCTGCTGGAAGATGCGTGTGCGGACTCTGCCTCGACTAAGGTGGTTGTCGTTGACGGGATCCCTGGTGTCGGCAAGTCTGCCCTGGTGAAAAAGTGGGGAAACGAGAAACGGATCGATCATTTCCCCGACGGGCAGATCTACCTCGATTTCGCCGCCTCGGAAGAAGGAGGCGCCTCCCCGGTGGCCGATATGCTCCGATCCAAGCTTTCCCAAATGATCGGCCCCGATGCCGTGTCCCGTACGCGTCCTTCAGATCTGCCCGCCCAATACCGCAGCTTCACCTGCGACAAAAGCATTCTCGTAGTTTTGGAGAACGTGTCCAGCTATTCGGAGATAGAGCCTTTCGTCCCGAATTCGCCGTCCTCGCTCGTGCTCGCCACAAGCTCGAGAATCGATATCGATTCGCTCGAAACCGAGATCACCCATGTTTCTCTCGGCGAACTGGACGTGGACGATTCGCTCGACCTTTTCGTTCGGGTTGCGTACGGCTTGTCGGGCGAGGAGGCGCAGCAAGTCCTTCCGCCTGATGAGGTGGAAGAAATCCAATCGGTCCTTGAGCATTGTTTCGGGATTCCCTTGGCCATACGGGCCTGTGCAAGCATCTTGTGGCGGAAGCGCGCCTCGTCGGCGAAGGAGCTGCACCGAAAGCTCATGCGCTCCGAACAAGACGTTTTCTGCTGCCGAGAGATGGACGAGGTATGGCGAGAGTGTTGCAAGGCCCTCGATCCGCGCTGTCTGGACGCCGCGCGCAGGTTCGCGTCGCTTCCGGTTCCGACGGCTTCCCTTGGAACGCTTGCCGCCGTATGGGGTACCGACCCTTCCGGAGCGAGGTCCATCGTGGAGGAGCTTCACTGCTTCGGGTTCGTCTCTCTCGACTCTCCTGCGGATGGCGTCGGAGATGCTTCCTTGTCGAGCGAGGTGACGCTTCTTCGCGTTATCCGGGCATACCTGCAGGCTCAGATGCTCGGGGATGGGTCTCTTGGCGAGGTTCAAGAAAGCGTCCATGCCTTGCTGCTCTCCCATTTCCGGGTGTTGTCCCAAGAGTTGGATCATTCTTTGAAGCCCGCGCGCCTTCGCCTGTACGACCGGATTCCCTCGAACGATCTGGTGCGCGATATTCTCAAGGGGAGGACGGAATTCGAGGTGTTCGAATCCGAGTCCGGTCTCTTGGGCGCTGTTCCCCAGATCATAAATGCGCACCAAGGCGTCGTGGGGGATGCTTGGGCAATCGGCGATGCGCTCTGGTCCTTCTATAGCGGAACCTTTCGTTATCAAGCAGGATCCGAGCTGTTCTCGGCTTGCTCGCGTTCTGCTCGGCAGGCAGGAAACATACTTGCAGCCTCGCGCTTGACGGTTATGTCGTCGGGTATGGAGGCAAAGCTCGGCAAGGCCGCTGAGGCGCTCGGTTCCATCGATGCCGCCATTGTCGAATGCGCGCCGCTGGGCAGGCTCGATGTTATGTGCATGTTCCACGAGTTCCGCGGAATCTGCCTGGCTGAGCTGGGATGCGAAGGCGATGCGGTAGCCGAGTTCACGTATGCCCGCGCTGGCAACGAGTCGCTGGGCAACAAGCGCGGATGCTCCATCCAAGACCTTCTTCTCTCCCGAACGTATCGGAGGTTCGGAAAAGCGGAAGAGGCTGAAAAGGCTGCGCGCCGTTCATTGGACGAGGTCGACAAGAACCGCGATTGGCACACGTATGCGAAAAGTGCGCAGGAGCTCTGCTTCGCATTGCGTTCGGCAGGGAAGCACGGGGAAGCGCTTGCGTATGGGAAAGACGCTGCGGAGATCTTTGCGGAGCTGGGTGAATATCGGCGGGCTCACGACACGCTGTTCGCGATAGCCGAGTCACTCCATGCCCTGGCGGATGACGATGATGCAGAAGCCTTCGCCGCGGAGGTCCGCGATTATTACGAACGCGTCGGGCTTTCTGCGGAATACGAGCAGGTTAGCCGCTTTCTGGAATCCTTGCACACCTGATTACCGATTCGCCGACAGTGTAGAGGGTCTTGCCCATGCGGTACGTTCCGCGGAAGTCGCCTTGTGCGAGGCAGTATGCGAGGATCGCTGCGAGTACGTTCCGGTCGGCATGTGCTGGTACCTTGAACGGAACCTGCGTTCCGTTTCTGTCTGACAACTGGCCCGATGAGCCTTGTTGGAAATAGGCGCATCGGGCAAAGGGGCTGGCATCTTGCCACCATCCGGCGGCGTCGCGGTTCTCGAGCACTAGGCAAGAGGCGGATTGGACCATTCGGTAGTTCCTCTCTGCGGAAGACGCCACGAGCAGGGTCGAGTCGGACCGTATGCCCGAAGGACCGACGGAGGAGGGCGTTCTTCTCATGTCGATGATCATATCGGAGATGCGGGTGAAGCCGACCCAGAAGGAAAGCGGTTTGCATGTTCTTGGAATCGGCGGCTCCAAGGTCAGGGGCAGCACGGCGGTGCTCGACGGCTCCAGGCCGATCAGACGGTAAGCCAGCTCGGCGAGTCTTTCCATGGAGCTTCCGACATAGGAGAAGGCGGCGTTCGGTCGCTTTTGCGCGCGGCTTGCTTGCCTGCAGGTTGTTTCTGCGAATTCGGCGATCTCACGAGCCGTTTCAACTGCCTTGTTCGAGCCCATGGCCTGCACGATTGCCAGGTCGCCGTTAAGCGCGTCTTCGGGATAGCTCAAAAGGCAGGTGGGGGTTCCCAGCATGCTCGCATAGGTTGATACGGATCCGTGGTCCCCCGCCAGGCAGTCGGCTGCGACCAAGGTCGCCTGCCAGCCGCTCTCGAACGGGATGAGCTTCAGCCCGCCTGCAAGGGCGTCTCTTAGCCAGGTCTCTATTTGCCAGGGCCCGTGTCCCATCCATATGTTCGGATGGAGGATCGCCGCGATGGCGAATTCGTCGGCAGGGAGCAGGGAAAGGAGCTCGGAGAACATCTGCGGGCGTGCCGAGAAAGCCGAAAGCCTACCCCATGTCGAGGAGAGTGCGACCAATTTCCTGTCTCCGATGTCGAGCGCATTCCTGAACTCGTCCCGACGGTGTCTCGCTTGGAACATGGAGTCGAATACGGGGTCTCCCAGCACCTCCGTCTGGCAGCGGTCTCCGAACACGCGGGCCTCGTCTTCCGAGATCAATCCCACTATGCGGGGGAGGTTGGTTCCGGGCCCTTCGTCGAGCCAGTTCGAGTGCGCCGTGTTCGCCCCGGCAACGGATCGGACGCTATTGTGCCCGACACCGTGGGAAAGCATGATGATGGGTGCCTTGATCTCGGGCAACGGGTCGAGCGCGCTTTCGATGAGAGCGAGGTCGTACGTTTCCAGCACGGCGTTCTTCCAAGGGACGAAGGGAAGCCCCCTTTTGTTTATGGCGAGCTCGAGCTCGTTCGAGAAAACCGACCGAGGTTCCGACACGGTGAAAAGAACCTGAATCCTCGGATCAGAGAAGAGGTGCCTTGCCAAATCCGCCGATCTGACAAGGGTGGTAGGACTTCTGACCATTACGAGCACGGTTTTCTCGAACGCTACGGTCCTCGGCCCTCCTCCGGGTTTCAGCAGCGGCGAGGGGGCTTCGAACAGTCGTCGGGGGGGGGGGGGCTTCATTGTCTACCTTACGATGTTCGTTTGGACAACGGGGCTCTTGATGAAAATACCCGAGGCGGCGTTCGAGGCGGTCGTCATCTGCGAGCTGCCGAGATGCTTCTCCATGAGATCGCACCAAGATGAGAGGAGCTGGTTGAAGTCGGGGTCTCCCTTTGCCAACTCGGCCGCTTTTGCGGCGAGCTTGTCGGGATCGGCCCAAGAGCCCATCGCCTTCAACTCGTTTTCATCCATATCTTCCTTCCGACCTGCGAGTTTCTTGAACAGGGCGATGGTGGCCGCGCCCAAGGCGGACCCGAAAGCAGAGAGGCTGCCGCTCGCGAGGCCGTCGAGGCATGCTTGCATGAGGCTGGGCAAATCCATGGCCCTCCCTTTCACCGTGTGTGGATGTTCTTTCATTGTATGGTCGCTTAGTCATCATTGCAAGGCTCTGATCGGTCGGGAGCGGCAGGCACGCCGTGAGGATACTGCTCGATTGCGCTAAGGGGAGTTTGGCGCCCTGCGCAAAGCTTCGGTAGTTCGGGTAAAGCCGAATTTCGCGATAATGAATCTCGTGCCGACCGGCCGTGCGCCTGCCGGCATCTCTTTTGGCGGCCGATGGCAAAGCGGCCCGGAGGGGGCTCGCTTTGACGGGAACGATGGGGTGAGCGATGGAGCGAGAAGGAATCGTGTACGGGTATGCGCGCGTGTCGGCGAAGGACCAGAAGCTCAGGCGGCAGATCGACGCCTTGACGGATTTCCCCGTTGCCGAGGGCTGCATCTACGCCGACAAGGCGAGCGGGAAGGACTTCGAGCGGCCGGAGTACCGCAAGCTGGTCAAGCGCCTTAGGCCCGGCGACGTGATGGTGGTGAAGAGCATCGACCGGCTGGGGCGGAACTACGACGAGATCCTCGAGCAGTGGCGCATCCTCACGAAGGTGAAGCGGGCGTTCGTCGTGGTGCTCGACATGCCGCTTCTCGACACGCGCAACGACCAGCACGGCATCACCGGCGTGTTCCTGGCCGACGTGGTGCTGCAGCTGCTCAGCTATGTTGCACAACTTGAGCGCGAGAACATCCGGCAGCGCCAGGCGGAGGGGATCGCGGCGGCCCGGGCGCGCGGCGTGAGGTTCGGCCGGCCGGCCATCGAGGTGCCGAGCGCTTATCCACCGATCAAGACCGCATACCTATCGGGGCAGATCACACGCAAGGAAGCGGCGGAGCGCCTCGGTGTTTGCCCCCGTACGTTCGACCGGTGGCTGAAAAGGGACGCCGAGGGGGAAGTCGCTTAGCGTTCACGGCAACCGGGGTGTTGAATAACCCGCTCGGCATGGTTTTCGTTGCCAAAACGTAGACTTTTTGCCTCACGTAAAGCTTGCTCGCCCTCACATACAAGGGCACCCATCCGACCTGCTGTTTCTCTTTCGAATGAGATTATCGGGCATCTCCGCCAAAAAGTCTACGTTCTTGCGGCCGTCGGTGCGGCAGCAACGTGCACCGACGGTCGCAGCATCCGATCATGCGAGCGAGCATGGGAGAGGACGTAATGGCAACGGAGGCACGGCAGCGCGAGGGTTTGCCGACGGGTTTCCTGTCGGAAGGGCCGTTGCGAGACGGCGACCTGCGCTGGTACGCCATCCATGTGCCCGAAGGCCGCGAGGACGCGGTGGCGGGCAAGTGCCGCCAGCTCCTCGGCTCCGACCTCGTGGAGGACTGCTTCGTTCCCAAGTACGAGCGGTACATGAAGCGCGAGGGCGCCTGGCGCATCGTCGTGCACCCCATGTTCAGCGAGTACGTGTTTGTTTCCACGCGCGACGTGCGCGCGCTTGCCAAGGCGCTCGGGCAACTGTCGTTCCCGGCACCGCTCGTGGGCAGGCGGGGCCGCACCTACGCGCCGCTCTCGCCGAGCGTGCAGGCGTGGCTCGAGTCGGTCCTCGACGAGGCGCACGTGCTGCGCGCGAGCGAGGGCCGCATCGAGGGCGGCGTCCTGCAGGTGGAGCGGGGCCCGCTGCGCGGCTGCGAGGGCCGCGTGCGCAAGATCAACCGCCACAAGCGGATGGCCTACCTCCGCTTCGACGAAGGGGGCGAGGGCGACTGCGTGCTGCAGGCCGCGCTGAACGTCCCGGTGAAGAACTAGCACGACCCCGGTTTCCCGCTGGGAGCCCAAGGCGCAAGGCGTTGGGCTCCCAGCGGGAAACCGCAGCGAACATATCCTGAGCAAGCGCAGGCGGTGCCATCGGCGGGCCAAGCGGAACCAGGGGAATGAATACTCTCGATGCCGCGGGCCGCAGGCCCGAATGGCGAAGCTATGTCCGCCTGAGCGAGGAGGCCCTCCATGTGGTATGTGATTCAGGTTCTTTCCGGGCAGGAGGACAAGGCGTGCGAGCTCATCAACCTGCATGCGGCGGGGCAGCGCTCGAAGGACGGCAGACCCGTTCTCAAAGAGTGCTTCGTGCCGCGCTACCAGGTGGAGCGCAAGTTCCACGGCCAGTACCGCACCCTCACGCGCAACCTGTTCCCCGGCTACGTGATAGCCGTCACCAATCGTGTGGACGAGCTGAACGACCGTCTGGTCAGGATCCCAACGTTCACCCGCATGCTCGGCAGCGAGAAATCATTCATCCCCCTCGATCGGTCCGAGAAGGCGTTCATCAACGCCTTCACCACCGAGAAGCACCGCACTATCAGCCTGTCGAAGGCCGTATACGAAGGCGACAAGGTGGTGGTAACCGAAGGCCCCATGATCAACCGCGAAGGCTGGATCACCGAGGTCAACCGCCGCAAAGGAACCGCCCGCATCGAAGTGAACATGTTCGGAAGAACCATCAACGTAGAGATAGGACTAGCGATTGTCGGCCGAAGGCCTGAAAAGAAATAGCATTCCCTTGTCGCATAGCGACGAGATTTCTTTGCGATACCTTCTGCCAGGCAGGACGAATCAGCCATGCGCTCTGTGTGCGAAACAGCCCACCAAATAAAGGCGGCTGCGTGACCATCGAGGAAAATACGGTGGTTGTCGACGGGGAAGAGGGAGTTCTGGCCGTCGCGGATCTGGGAGCCGTAGCTTACGACGAGGCCCTTGAGAGCCCCATTCCGCGCGACGTCCTCGAGGCTCTGCTGCCCGGCGATGATGTCGTGGAGCTCGAGGAGCCCGAGGTGGGCGGCGGCCCGGGCTACCGCCTCGCCAAGCGCGCGTTCGACCTGGTGTCGTGCGCGGGCGCGCTCGCCGTCCTCGCCGTCCCCATGGCCGTGATAGCTGTCAAGATAAAGGCCGAGTCTCCCGGTCCCGCCATCTACGCCCAGAGGCGCGTGGGTCTGGGAGGTCGGGAGTTCTTTATTTACAAGTTTCGCTCCATGTACTCCGATGCGGAGGTGCGCGGTGCGCAGTGGGCAGCCGACGGCGACCCGCGCGTGACCCCCTTCGGCAAGAAGCTGCGCCGAACGCGCCTGGACGAGATCCCCCAGTTCTGGAACGTGGTCAGGGGTGACATGTCCCTTGTCGGCCCCAGGCCCGAGCGCCCCGCCTTCTGCGAGGAGTTCGAGAAGCGCATCCACGGTTGGCATCACCGCACGCTCGTGAAGCCTGGCATCAGCGGGCTGGCACAGGTGACGGGCGGCTACGCCCTCCTGCCCAAGGAGAAGGTGCTGCTGGACATGGAGTACATCAGGCACCGTGGCGTCAAGATGGATCTCTCGATCATCGTGAAGACGCTCAAAACGGTCTTCACCGGGGACGGTGCGCGGTGACGCATCGTTACTGTTTACGAGTTGGCTTTTGAGCCTGCATGTGCGTTTGAAAATCGGACTGCTATGAAGGTAATGAGGCAATCCATGGAAAATAGCATGGGTTTTGACGAAGGTCGATCTCCTTGTGAAGAGGAGGCAGGCCGGTGTCGAATCAAAGTTGCCCTGTATCTGCCTCTGGGAAAAAAACGAAGTCCATGGCGTGGGATCGGAGGTGCCGAGCATCGGTTGTGCAGCATCTTCTCGGGCATGGATGAAGAGGCATATGACGTGAAAATCGTCATCAGGGGATACAACCCCGAGGAAGAGATGCGGGGTTATCTGGAGAAATACGTTTCACATTGGAGTATGGTCGAGTATGTAAGCAGCCATTATGCCTTAATGAGGTATTTGGTCAAAGAGCATTTCGACGTAGTTTGCTACGACGATTGCATGATGCTCACCAAAGATGGAATCCTTGCCGCGTGCCTGGCTCGCAGCAAGAGGCTTCTTATGCTCGTTACCGTTCCTTACGCCAATTGGTCGTTCAAAAAAAGATGGCATGCACTTCCTATGCTGTTGAACGTCCTTCCTTCGAATTGGCTGGACACCTTGTATCCGAATACCAAAGCCATTCTCGAACGGCGTTTTCCGAAAAAGCCCGTCTCGGTCACTCCGTGCTCTTTGCCCATGATGAGCGGCTATCTTGCGAGAAGTGAAAAGCAAAACATGATTCTTTTCTCCGGAAGGCTTGTTCCGGAGAAGAACCCGATCCTATTCGCGGAGGCGGTCATACGCATCCGGTATTCCTTGAGGGAATGCGGGTATCGCGCATTGATTTGCGGAGTCGGCGAGCAAAGCGAAGCGATCGAGCGAATGATCGAGGAGACGCAATGCTCGGACGTTCTTCAGCTCGGTGGCTACAAAAGAATGGAAGAAGTCACTCCTCGCGCGAAAGTGTTCTGTTCGCTCCAGACGAAAGAAAACTATCCCTCGCAGTCGCTGCTTGAGGCAATAGCTTCTGGCTGCTATTGCATCGCGACGAACGTCGGCAGTACCGACGCAATAGTCAAACCGCGGTTCGGCCATTTGATCGGGCTGGACAGTCAGGAATTGTCGGAAGCGCTTTTAGCATGCATCAGGTTCCAGGCATCGCAGTGGGAGGATATCGAGGCAAGCGCAAGAGAATTCGCTTCGGAGAATTTTTCACTTGAAAAGGCTTCCTTTCACTACCAGTCCATCATCGACAAGCTTGTCATGAGCTAGTTGTGCTCGCCTTTTTAGAAAAATACACCGTCGGCGAATTGCTGATTTCCTTGGCGATAATCAGCGTTGCTTTCGGCGACATTTACAAAATTGCTGGGATCGTTCCCGTTTACCTTGCCTTTCTGGCAGTAGCCGTCATTTTCGAAGCGGGCACCATGTTTCGCCAGAAGCCGGATACCCCGCTTCACTTCTTCGCTCTTTCTTGGATCCTCTTTGCCACTTTCGACTTGGCTCTCCATTTCGACAACAGCAATATGACGATATATTTCTCGTCTTGTGCGAATTCGTTGTTCATTTACCTCATCGCATGCACCGCCTTGAAAAAGAAAGACGTGCTTTCTTTGTATTCAAAGGCTCTGATTGCCTGCGTGCTCATCACTATAATCGCATGCGTTATAGAAACATATACGGGAATCCACTATGTGAACTTCGATGAGCGATATCGGAGAATGTTCAGCAGCCTTGCAGCAGGCTTTCAGGTGAACATCAACGACAACGCGACGCTGCTTAGCCTTATGATTCCTGCGGTGTTGATAACCATGCGGGCGAAAACGAAATATCTGATTGCCTTTATCCTCTTAGTCCTAGTGGTTCAAATCGGGTCGCGTCTTTGCAACGTGTCGATAGCGGTTCTTCTTCTGCTTTCTGCCGGATTGGGCTTGTATTCGAAAATCGGTGATCGTGATTCGAAAAGAACGTATAAAGTGTTTCTGATCTGCGTTTTCGGTATCGTCGCAATAATTACGGCACTTTTTCTCGATTCAATTTACTCGGCATTGGTATCCCTGAGCGGTGAGAGCCTGTCCACGACGACTGCCGATGACTTGTTTCGCGTCGATAGGATCACGGACACGGTCCTCCTTTCATTGAACCCTGGCTTCCTGATAGGGAATGGGCCTGGAGCGACTTTGGAGATCATGGGGTATAGTCCGCATTGCTCCGTTTTCGAGCTGTTGTCCGATTACGGTATTGTGGTCTTCGCTTCGCTGTTCGCTCTCTTGATGCCCTTTTTCTCCACTTTCGCAAAAAGGGGCGGCTTGATGAATCGCGTGCTGCTCACGGCCTTCCCTGTGTTCTTCCTCATGGTGAGCTTCACCTCGAGCAGCATGCTGCGAATACACTGCGTATGGGTTATCCTCGCGATTCTCTTCTGCTATGCCTATCAGCAGGGCAAGCCGGCCATTGAAGTCGACGTCTTGAGCGCACGGGGGAAGGTAGGATCTCGCTCATGAGCGCGCAGAGGCATCAAGGCGCCATCGCGTTTGTTAAAAACCTCCTCGGTTTCTCTGTGAGCTCTTACGCCGGCCTCGTGATCACGATTCTTGCGACCGTGATCAACACGCGTGTGTTCGCAGCTTCTGAACTGGGAAAAATCAACTTGTTCATCACCGTCGGAACCGCCTTGGCCTATGTCGCATATTTAGGGGTCGATCAATCGTTTTGCCGCTACTTCGGCGAAGGGGATGGCCAAAAAAATTGGACAGGTCGACTGTTCAATGTATGCTTTTCCTTGTCGTTCTACGCGTTTGTCGCCGTCGCGGCAGTAACGCTCGTGGCATGGAGGTCGATTACGGAGTACATCGTCGGCGAAGCGTCGTTTTCTATCGCCGTGTTTCTCGTACTGTACGTTTTCTCGCAAATGGCATGCCGATACATCAGCCTTATCCAGCGAATGAGCTATCGGGTGGTTTCTTATTCGGTGCTTCTCATTTCCATGTCGTTTGCCAACAAGCTCGCTTATAGCGTTGTTGGAGTTTGGAGACCGGATTTCTGGGCAGCCATCGCGTCTATGGTCGTTGCCTATGTCCTCATCGTCGCCGTGTCTTCGGGCTTGTTGGCAGTAAGGCAGAACTTTAGAGTAAAGCTGGTCGGACCGGTTTCCGATGATTCGAAGATGGTCTTAAGGTTCGGCTTGCCCCTTATGCCAACTTCCCTTTTGTCTTGGGCGAACTCGTCTATACCAATTTTCGTCATTCAAGGGATGATCGGCTATTCGTCGGTGGGCATTTACTCGAGCGCGGTGAGCATCGCCGGCGCCATGGCGCTTGTGCAATCGGGCTTCAATACGTTCTGGGTGCCCTTCGTCTATGACAACTACCGAGACAAGGCAGGTGCCATCAAAAGGGTTCAGGACGTCTTGGTGTATGCATTGGTCGCCATTGGCCTTGTGCTCATCTTGTTCCAAGATGTTCTTTACCTTCTCGTCGGCGAGTCCTATCAAGCAGGGAAGGCGTTCATGCCCCTTTTGCTGTTGGCGCCCATTTGCTCAACGATTGCGGAAGCGAGCGGGATAGGAATCAACATTTCCGAGAAAAGCTATTTGAATATCGTCCACTACGTTTTCGGGATAGCGGCGAATCTGGTGTTGGCATGCATCCTTGTGCCCCTCTTCGGCTTGGTCGGCGCTGCCCTCTCCGTCGCGATATCCTCTCTTATCGTGCTAGCGATACGCAGTTATCTGGGGGGCAAATACTACGCCAGCATAGAGAGCACATATCGAACCTGCATGGGCACTTTGCTGCTCTTTGCCGGGGCGGTTTTAAGCTATGCCTTCTGCGGCACCGTTCTGCAGTATATCTGCCCAGCGATACTGCTCTTGGTTCTTTGCGTCGTGTTCAGAAACGACGTTTCTTATTTGCTCGATATCGCAAAGACCTTTTTCCGTCGAACCGAGGAGAACGAGCGATGAAGAGAAATCTGTCCATGAAGCTGTACGGATTAGCCCATGGCGCGTACGCGAAAGGCTTCCGAAGGGTGTCCCTTGTTTTTGCCGCTCTGAACAGAGTTGTATGTTCTTGTCAGATACCTCCTTCGGCGCAACTAAGCAGTTCGGCTTATTTGATGCACAACGGTCTTGGCGTGGTTATTCATGAAAAAGCCGTGGTGGGTGAGAGGTGCGTCATTTGTCAAAACGTGACGATTGCGGGAGGGCGGGGGGAAGGGTATCCGCCCGGAGGTGCAGTCATTGGAAAAGATGTGATCATCGGCGCAGGGGCTGTGACTATTGGCCCGATTTCGATAGGGGATGGAGCCAAGATCGGCGCAAACACGGTATGCCTTTCGGATGTGCCGCCTGGGGCTACCGCAGTTGGGGTTCCGGCACGCATCATAGTCGATTCCGGCAGAGGGCCTGGTGTCGCCGAGTGAACATTTGCGTGATTACCGCCGCCTACCCTTACGAAGGCAGTGCAGACGGAGTCTTCGTTAGAGAGCAATGCCGGGCTTTGTCGAGGAAGGGGCATGAAGTAGCGGTTCTGGCGGCATTGGGAAGAGGGAGGATCGCCCAGGGTCCCAACTTCGATTTCATAGAAGAAGACGGGTTCAATTGCTATGCGTCCCGTTGCTTCAGGAAGGCGACAACTTATTTTCCCAAGACGTCTTCAAGGACGGTGCTGCGGCAGATCGAGGAGCTGTTCGATATCTGCTACGCGAACGGACGCATGCCGGATGTCCTGTACGCGCATTTTGCATTTCCTGCCGGATATGCGGCCTGCGAGCTTGGAAAGAGCAAAAACCTGCCTGTTGTGGTGATGGAGCATTTCAGCGGGATTGCCCAAGGGACCATTCGGAAAGGTTGCGCGCGCATCGTGAGCGACACGATAACCTCTGCCGACTCGTTCTACTGTGTGTCCGACAGCTTGAAGGGGGCGCTCGATCGAATCAATCCCTCGGGCAAGCGCATAGACGTTATTCCCGACATGATCTCGGGGTCCTTTTGCTTCATAACGCCAAAGAAAAAGGAGGAGTTCTCCTTTTTCTCGCTTGGAATGCTTCGCAAGATTAAAGGATTCGATGTTCTGATCAAAGCGTTTTGCTCAGCTTTTTCGGAAGAGGAAAACGTGAGGCTTCGCATTGGCGGTTCAGGGGAAGAAGAGGAGTCCTTGCAAAGGCTCATCAAGGATTCAGGACGAGGATGTCAGATCAAGATGCTCGGGTTTCTCGATGAGGCTGCCGCATTGCGAGAGTACGGCGAGTGCGATTGCTTCGTCCTCGCAAGCCGTTGTGAAACGTTTGGGATTGTTTACCGGGAGGCCTTGGCTTGCGGGCGTCCTGTCGTCTCCACGCGCAACGGAGGCATCGAGCAAGGCTGGAAAGCTGATTTCGGCGTGCTGGTCGATGTTGACGACGTCGATGCCCTGGCGCAGGCGATGCGCGCGATCAGGCTCTCGTACGACAGGTACAACTTGGAAGATATTTCTTCGCAGATCCGGCAAATGTATTCCCCTGAAATCATTGCGGAGGAAATAGGCGAGGCCCTCGAGCGGGTGGTAGTAAGACACGAGGAAGGACTATCTTGAAAGATGGCATATTGAGGAGGATCGGCTCGCGCGGGCTCGTTTGCGGAACAGTGGGCCTTGGATACGTCGGCTTGCCGCTTGCGGTGGAAAAGGCCAAAGCAGGCTTTCGCACGATCGGCTTCGACGTTCAAGGCGACAAAGTCGACAGGGTGAACCGTGGCGAGAACTATATCGGCGACGTCGTGCAGGAGGATCTGGCAAGGCTTGTGGAAGAGGGAGCCCTCGATGCGACGACGGATTTCTCGCGCGTGGCAGAGTGCGACTTCGTTGCCATTTGCGTGCCAACGCCGCTCGACGATCATCAGATGCCCGATACCTCTTATATGGAGGCGTCGGCGCGGGAGATAGCCCCTCATCTCAAGCCCGGGTGCATGGTCGTGCTCGAGTCGACCACTTATCCGGGCACGACGGAGGAGCTCATCCTGCCCATCCTTGAGAAGGGGTCGGGCATGAAGTGCGGCGAGGGTTTCTATCTCGGATTCTCCCCCGAGCGCGTGGATCCTGGGAACCTTGTCTACAAGACCAAGAACACCCCCAAGGTCGTGGGGGCTGTCGGAGCTGATGCGCTCGAGTGCATAGCCGCAGTCTACGAGGCCGTGCTCGAAGGGGGTGTCACCCGCGTGTCCAGCCCGGCTGTTGCCGAGATGGAGAAGATTCTGGAGAACACCTACCGCAATATCAATATCGGGTTGGTCAACGAGCTTGCGATGCTCTGCGATCGCATGGGCATCAACGTGTGGGAGGTCATCGACGCTGCCAAGACCAAGCCTTACGGCTTCACGGCGTTCTATCCCGGCCCGGGGCTCGGAGGCCATTGCATCCCGCTCGATCCCTACTACCTGTCATGGAAGGCGCGGGAGTACGGATTCCATACCTCGATGATCGAGGCTTCCATGACCGTGAACGATTCCATGCCCGAGTGGGTGGCCTCGCGCGCCGCTCGTATTCTCAACGAAGCGGGCAAGGCGATGAACGGCGCCAAGGTGCTCGTGCTGGGCGTTGCCTACAAGCAGGATATCGACGACTACCGCGAGAGCCCTGCGTTGCGGGTCGTGGAGCGTTTGGAGAGGCGCGGAACCCTGGTATCCTACTTCGATCCTTGGATACCTCGATACCAATATAAAGGAACCGTCAAGGAATCCGTTCCCGAGCTGTCGGCCGAGGCGATCGCTGCGGCCGATCTTGTTTTGGTAACGTGTGCGCACACCAACATTGACTATGCGTTCGTGCAAAAGCACGCAAAGGCCGTTCTCGACACCAAGAACGCCATGAAAGACGTGCTCCCGCGAGAGAACATCGAGGTGCTGTAACATGAAATGCGCGATCATCGGTTGCGGGCGCATCGCCTTGAACCACGTAAGGGCTGTGGAAGCCAATGGACTTGAGCTGGCGGCCCTTTGCGATATCGTGCCCGGCAAGGCCGAAGGCCTGCTCGAGCGCGCGGAATGGAAGGGCCTTGCCCCCGCTTTTTTCTCGAGCTACCAGGAAATGCTCGCCGAGCATGCCGATATCGAGCTGATCGCCATTGCTACCGAAAGCGGTGAGCATGCCCACATTGCGCTTGATTGCATCGACGCCGGCAGAAATGTGATCATCGAGAAGCCCATCGCCCTCTCCATGGCCGATGCAGGTGAAATCGTCCGTAGGGCGAACGAGCGGGGTGTCAAAGCGTCTGCTTGCCATCAAAACCGCTTCAACGTTGCCGTGCAGCATGCGCGACGCGCTCTTGATGAAGGGCGCTTCGGGCGCATGTCGCACGGTTCCATCCATGTGCGATGGAACCGTGGCAGAGGGTATTACGTCCAAGCCCCTTGGAGGGGAACGTGGGCTCAGGATGGCGGCTGCCTCATGAACCAATGTATACATGGAATCGACCTTCTGCGTTGGATGATGGGCGGCAAGGTTGTTTCCGTGTATGCGCAGATGCGTCAGCGCTTTCACGAGTATCTGGAGGCCGAGGACGTCGGGGTCGCCGTCTTGACGTTTGATGACGGGTCTGTGGCAACCGTTGAGGGAACGGTGAACGTGTTCCCGAAAAACCTCGAGGAAACGCTGTACTTATTCGGTGAGACGGGCACGATCAAGATCGGAGGCACGTCGACCAACGATATCGATGTGTGGGACTTCGCTGACAGGCGCGAGGGCGATTCGGGCCTCGCGGGTCTCAAAGAGCCCACTTCCAACGTTTACGGCAACGGCCATGCCTTGCTGTACGCCGATGTCGTCGAGGCGATAAGGGACGATCGTGCGCCCTATGTTGATGCCCAGGCTGGCAGCGATGCCCTCGAAATAGTGCTCGCCATCTACAAGAGCCAGAAAACCGGCTTGCCCGTGGAGTTGCCGCTTGTTGATTTCGCAAGCCTGGACATGGTGGGCGAGTTCTGATGGAAGGCGTGTTCATCCATCCGAGCGCCATTGTCGATGAAGGCGCCAAGATCGGAGAGGGAACCAAGGTGTGGTGCTTCAGCCATGTTCAGGCTGGGGCGAGGGTAGGTCGCAACTGCACGCTCGGTCAAAACGTCAATGTTGCCGACAACGTTTGCATAGGCGATGGCGTGAAAATTCAGAACAACGTGTCGGTCTACGAGGGGGTCACGCTTGAAGACAACGTTTTCTGCGGGCCTTCATGCGTTTTCACCAACGATACGACCCCCCGAGCCGACGCTTTCAAAGGGCCTGAGGGTTGGAAGCCAACTGTTGTACGTGAAGGTGCCTCCATCGGCGCGAATGCCACCATTGTATGTGGGCACGAGATCGGAAGACGGGCGCTCGTCGGCGCGGGTGCGGTTGTGACCAGCGATGTTCCCGCCCACGCCCTCATGCTGGGGGTTCCTGCGCGCAGGAGGGGTTGGGTGTGCGAATGCGGGGGCGTTTTGTCCGATGACATGGCGTGTCCCGAATGCGGCCGCAAGTACGTTCTGACGGCCGGAGAGATAGTTGAGGCTAGATAGTCTTCTCGTCGGATCCGATAGGAAAGGCTGGGTGCATGAAGTATAGGGATTTAACGCGACAGTACGCTGCATTGAAATCGAGGATCGACGAGGCCATGCGGGCAACGTGCGAAGAAGCCTCCTTCATAGGGGGAAGGCGCGTCGTGGAGTTGGAAGCCGAGCTGGCGGATTATTGCGGGGTCAAGCACTGCCTCACCTGCGCGAATGGTACAGACGCCCTCCAGCTTGCGCTTATGGCGTGGGGCGTGGGGCCCGGAGACGCGGTGTTCGTTCCGGATTTCACCTTTTTCGCGAGCGGCGAGGTCGTTCCGGTTGTCGGGGCCGTGCCAGTGTTCGTCGATGTAAATCCGCTGACGTTCAATCTCGACGCATCTTCCCTTGAGGGCGCAGTGAAGCATGTGCTGGAGGAAACCGATCTCGTTCCGAAGGCTTGCGTCGCGGTCGATCTCTACGGCCTTCCTGCGGATTACCAGGCTATTCGACAGGTTTGCGAACGCTACGGACTGCGGCTGCTCGAAGACGGGGCGCAAGGTTTCGGAGGTTCGATAGGAGGCAAGAGGGCGTGCTCTTTCGGAGACATCTCCACGACGAGCTTCTTCCCCGGCAAGCCGCTTGGCTGCTATGGGGACGGGGGTGCCGTATTCACCGACAATGACGAGTGGGACATCCTTATGCGAAGCTTGGCGGTGCATGGGAAGGGTGCGACGAAATACGACAACGTGCGCATCGGAATGAACAGCCGCCTCGATGCCCTGCAGGCGGCAATCCTTGAAGTGAAGCTCGACGCTTTCAAGAGCTATGAGCTTGAGGCGGTCGATCGCGCGGCACGGCGCTATAGTGAAGTGCTGTGCGGGATCGATTGCGTGCTGCCCCAGGTTCCCGAAGGGTTTTCAAGCAGCTGGGGCGTTTACACCGTCCAGCTGCCCGTAGGCGTCGATCGCGATCGGCTCCAAACGCATCTCAAGGATGCCGGCGTTCCCACCATGGTCTACTACCCCAAGCCCATGCATGAGCAAAAGGCGTTCGAGGACGCGCACCTTTGCCCGAATGGTTGTCCTGAAACCGAAAGGCTGTGCGGAACGGTCTTGAGTCTCCCCATGGGGCCCTATTTGCATGAGGAAGAGATCGAAGTGGTTGCGACCCGGCTGTTTGACTTGCTCGCTGATGCAGGTGCTTCGCTTGACTAGGCTTCGGGCGGGTGCAAGCAATGCGAATGCCCAATCTCCCCCCCCCATCGTCGAACGCGATTCGTAAGGTTGCTGGATGATAAAACTGTTTCGAGGCGGTAGCTGGCATGTTTGCTTTCGAGAAAGACGAGAGGAGGACGACCGGCTCGAGCTGGATCTGCCGTTTTCTGTCGTCCCCAATCCGCCAAATGGGTGGATAGCCGACCCGTTCCTCTTTAGCCATGGTGATCGCCTGTTTCTCTTCGCGGAGTACTTCATAAACGCAAAAGAGAAGGGGGTGATCGGCGTGTCGGAATACCGCAACGGCGAATTCACGCCCATGAGGCAAGTCATCGAGGAGCCTTTTCATCTTTCGTATCCGATGGTGTTCGCTCATGAGGGCTCGTTTTATATGATTCCCGAATCTGGGCAAGGCGGACGAATCGGCTTGTATCGTTCCGCGAATTTCCCGCTTGAATGGGAATTTACGGCAGAAATTGCCTCTGGCGGCAATTTCGCGGACACGACTTTGACGAAAATCGAGGGTGGGGCATTGGAGCTGGTCTCATACCAGAAGGCCGATGATTGCTACCGGGTTTTCCTCATCGAGTTCTCGCTCGACGAAATGAGGCTCGTGAGATGCGATTCGTCTTCCTATGGCGAGGATTATTGTCGGCCAGCCGGCTTGCCGCTTACCGTCGACGGCCGGTCGCTCATTCCGGTTCAAGACTGCCGAGAAAAGTATGGCGAGTCCATTGGGCTGTTCCCCTTCGATCATACGGCTGGGTTCGCGGCTCGCAGGCCCGTGCGAGTGATCGATGCCGATTCCGTTTCCGTTGCGGAAGAAGCATCGTTTCAAAGGGTTCATACCTTCAATCGGCTCGGGTGTTTCGACGTGATCGATGTCTTCGAGGAGCGTTTCGACGTGCTGCATGCTCCTAAGATGCTCAGGCGTCGTATCCGCACTGCGGCTTTGAAGCACAATAGGCTTCGCGGATGAACGTCCTTTACGTGACCAATCAGGTTTTCGCGTTGAGCAAAAGCAACAAGATGATGTTCTCCTTGTTGGAAAAGCTTGAGCATAAGGTTTTTTGGGCTGCTAATTTCAATTCGTACGTCGGGGATATATCGACTATTCCGTGCGATATCGTGCAAATCGATTTGACTTCGAATCCTCTGAACAAGACCAACGTGAAGGCTTATCGCCAATTGTGCCGGGCCGTCGCGGAGAATTCGATCGAGGCGATGCACTGCCACACTCCCATCGGCAGCTTGCTTGGGAGGGTTGTCGCAAAAAAAATGGGAATAGCGCCTGTGATCTACACTGCGCACGGATTCCTGTTCTTCGAAGGCGCGCCTCGAGTAAGTGGGATGGTTTTCCGCATGGAAGAAAGTCTTCTTGCGAGGTGCACTGATGCCCTCGTGACGATCAACGAGATGGACTATCAAGCTGCCAGGAAATTCAAGCTTCGCAATGGCGGTCGGCTGTACAAAGTCCATGGCGCGGGCATCGAGGCGCAGGTTGATCGTGGGAAGACTGCGGGATTGCGCAAAGCCCTTTCACTGGAAGGCAAAACCTTATGTTTTTCGGCTGCGAGAGTCGATTCCAACAAGAATATCGAGACGGTTCTGAAGGCGATCAGCTTGGTGCCTGATCGCAACATCCACTACGTCGTTGCGGGGGATGGGCCGGATTTGAGTCGTCTGAAAGAACGTGCCGATCGGCTCGGAGTGGCGGATCGGGTGCATTTTCTCGGCTATAGGCTCGACGTGTCAGAGTTGCTCAACGAAATTGATATATTCGTCCTCTCTTCGATTCGCGAGGGCTTATCGAGATCCGTCATGGAGGCAATGTCCCATGGGCTTCCCTGTGTTCTGTCCCAGGCTCGTGGCAATCAAGACCTCGTTGCCCACGGAGTGGGCGGCTACATTTGCGAAACTCTCAACCCGCAGTCATACGCCGAGGCGATCAGAAGGCTGGCCGCATCGGAAGGATTGCGCGCAAAGATGGGCGAACGCAACCGGGCGTCCGTCGAGGAATTCTCATTGTCCAACGTGCGAGAAGAGTACCGGGAAATATATGAGCGTCATCTGGTTGAGGGAATACGGCGATGAAAGATCGGCTCGCGTTTATGAACAGGATTGAATACGCCTTGAAGCATAACAAGGCCCTTCTTTGGCTCTATCGAGTTGCGATGTCGACTTTGTTTCGCTTCATGGGCCTATTTGTCAGGACCGATGACGATCTTGTCTTGATATCTTCTTTCGGCGGCAAGCGCTTCGACGATAGCCCAAAGGCGATTTTCGAGCAAATGCTCGAAAGAAGCGATTGCGAGAAGTTCCGCTTCGCTTGGGCGTTCGTCGAGCCGGAAAAATTCAACTTGCCCAGAACGCGCTGCGTCAAAATGAATAGTCTGGCCTACTTTGTTTGCTCGCTTAAGGCAAGATATTGGATCACGAATGTGAATATCGAGAGAGGGCTCAGGTTCAAGAAGCCCGAAACCATTTACGTGAACACATGGCACGGCACTCCGTTAAAAACGATAGGAAATGCCGTTGATGGACGATTCGATTATGATTTCTCCCATGTCGATCTCATAACCTCCGACGGGGACTATTTCTCGCAAATTATGATGCGAGATTTTAACGCCAATCCTGCTTCGATTTTGAAATGCGGTCGCCCTCGCGAAGACGAGCTGTACCGCTTGGCAAAAGACGGAAACCGTGAAAAGATATGTTCAAAGCTGGGGATCCCCCCTACTGCAAGAGTAGTCCTTTACGCCCCAACCTGGAGAGAAAGCGCGGACGGAGGTTTGAGCTACGGCATAAAGCCCCCTGTTTCGATAGGCAAATGGAGGGAGATGCTCGGAGCGGATTCTGTGATTTTGTTTCGAGCGCACTCCATCACAACCAAGGTGACAGGGTTCGAATTCGGTAACAGGGTTTTGGATTGCTCAGAGTATCCGTGTGTAAATGAACTTCTTTTTATCGCCGACGTGTTGGTTACCGACTATTCGGGCATCTTGTTCGACTATGCGGGGCTCGAAAAGCCGATCATCTGCTTCGCATACGACTTTGAAGAATATCGCGCGTCGCGTGGCATTTATTTCGATATCAGGGAGCACCTCACGACTTTTTTCAACGAGGACGATCTCCTCTCCCATCTGGTGTCGATGGACGATGTCGAGGAGTCTGCCAAATCGAAAGCCTTTTTTGAAGCGTTTGCCGGCTGTGGTGGGAACGCTACTGATGCGTGCATTGATCGTATGCTGGATATTCGGCGACTCCGTTCCAGTTAAATTGTCCGGAGTGGGAGGAAGAGAATGAAACGGGTTATCACCTATGGCACATTCGATCTGCTGCACTATGGGCATATCAACCTTCTCCAACGTGCAAAGCAAAGGGGCGATTATTTAATCGTTGCCCTCTCGACCGACGAGTTCAACTGGAACGAGAAGCGAAAGAAGTGCTACTTCTCTTTTGAGAAGCGCAAGGCATTATTAGAGGCGATTCGCTACGTCGATCTGGTTATTTCCGAGGAATCGTGGGATCAGAAGGTGGAAGATGTGCGCCGATATCAAATCGATACATTTGTGATAGGCGATGACTGGGCTGGAAAGTTCGACTATCTGGAAGATGAAGGATGCGAGGTCGTTTACTTGCCGAGAACGCCTGAAATATCCACGACCCAAATAAAAAGAGACTTGATGGGCTGAAAGCTGAGGGAGCGCTGTCGAGATCCATACCCGCTTTTGATTCGGGGGATTGAGTTGCTTTGGGAATGCGATTGGCGTGGTCAGCATATATTCTGGATCGGACGACGAAAAAGAAAAGCATGGACTTATTAGAGAATTGCAGAACTATGCTCGTCATTGTCTAGCTTGGGATTTTGGGCACAGGAAACTTCGCCCTCGACAAGGCGTTCTTTGACAGATTCGATCTTCAGTGCCGAAGCGGCATGTCTAGGCCATACGCACCAACTTCTCTTTGCGCAGCAGCGCGATGTCGTTCACTTGCTTCACCTCCTGGGTGTTGATGACGGCTCCCTAGTGTCTTGGATCCTCGAACTTCACGTCGTTTGAGCTTCATGCCGCGCTTGATGACGCGCATGTAGCCGAGCGAGAGCAGACAGCGCCTCCTCATGCGCTTGAAGGTCTTGAACCCATAGTTCATCCGCTTCATCACCTTGATGGAATTGTTGAGACCTTCGGCGGTGGCGTTGGTCTTGTTGAACTTGTAACCGTTCAGCACACCTTCGCGGTTGCGCTTGAGCGTCTTGGCGGACCGCTTCATCTCGAAGATGTTGCTTCGCTGCGCAAGGGAAATCCATCTGGAAAGCGAATCACGCTTGTCTGCGCACCACGGCATGTCCGACCAGTCGCGAAACAGGTGCATGAGCTCGTTGGCGCACTTGAGGTCGGGGTCGGCTTCGAGCAGGCGTGCAACCTTGGCGGTGCGCGCTTTTCGGGGCTTGAGGTGAGAAAGATCGGCTATCTCTTTTTCTGTCAAAACGAGCGTGGACGTGAGGGCGGCTCCGTTAGTGGCCAGGCGCTCCGCGTAGGTGAAGGCGATATGCTCGAGATCTTCGGGTCGCATCAGGAAAAACTTCCAGGCACCTCTGATCTCTTTGCGAAGCGAGACGGGCAGCCCCTCGTCCTTCTGCACGCGCTTCCTCTTGTCGTTGAATGCTCCGCTCACGATCTTGACCACATGAAAGCGGTCGATGCAAAAGATGGCGTCCGGAAACCACTCCTTCTTAGTGCGCATGAACAAAGGGTTCATGCCCAAGCAGTAAAACGCACGTGGGATCTTTTCTTGGCGCTGAATCCGCCAAAGAAGCCGTCCGGGCATTTGCCGGTGAGCTTGGGCAGGATATCGACCAGGTATCCGGCGCCGCCATCGGCTATGGCGATGGCCATCTTGCCCTCGTCGGTGTTGGCCTTGAACTCGTCGATGCAGAGCGTCTCGGGCAAGTAGCTCGCATCAAGCACTGCCTGATCGAGCACGCAGTTCACCATATGAGGGCTCGGGCCGTTCTTCTCGCTCATCGCCTTAACCGGCTTCTTGTCCATAAGGCCGGCAAGATCGCATCCTGCGCATCGACGTTCATGTGGATGGAAGCCGTGCCGATCATCTCGTGGCGCTCGTTCCAAGACTTCTCGCATTTCGTGCACTGCATGCGCGTGACCTCGATCATGGGCATGAGTGGGCAGTTGCGGGCAGGTGTGTGCCAGACCTTTCTCCAGCGGCGTCCTTTGATGTGGGCATGGCCGCTGCATATGTGACACGTTCACTCTCGTACTTCGCGGCGCAGATAAGCCGCATCGTAGTCTCCCTGTCGGCTGAACTTGACCGCCTTGTAGTCTTGAGAGGCCTCCAGCACTTCGTTGATCCTGGGCTTGCGTGCGCTCACCATAGCTGCCGCCCCTTCAAGATAAGCTGGTGGCAGTATGCCCCACAGATGCCGGGACAGCCTGTGATGAGCTCATGTCTGATCGCATCCCAGGGGGATATGAAGTCGCCTGGGCAGAAGAGCGCGTCGCATACGTGCGTGAGCTGCTCGAGCGCCTCGAGGTCCTCTTCGCTTAACACTTCGAACCTGAACGCCCGCTCGACGAGTGCGGCGTCAGTTGCGGGCAGAAAGCCCTTTCCCTTGGTGTCATCCTGTGCTCCATGGCATTGCTCCGATCTACCGCGGACGCGGGTTGCCATAGGGCGGTGCGGGGGAGTGTCGTCTCCCCTCGCCGCCTGCCTTACCGGCGCGTGGGCACGCCCGTGCCCGCAGCGATCAAGGTGTTTTCACGCGCCGATCGCATCAATTGTAGGACAGGTGCATACCACCCAACAATATTTGAAGGCTGGGAATGTTTTTCAGAACTGGGGGGAAAGATGAGGGAGGCGACCTAAATGTCCGAAATCGAAACATCCCCCAAGTTATTAGGAAGAGCCCGAACAAACGTGCATTCTCGGAGATACTGTCGACTCCCGATACGATTCCGATGACTTCTTTGAGCATCGCCGCTAGTCATCATCAACGATGGCGCTCAACTTTTCTTTACGCTTTGCGAATGCTGCTAAGGCGGCGGATTCGAGCTCTGCGTTCGATTTATGAGCGGAGTTCTCCCGCGTCCTGAGCATCACGGCGCCCTAGACGCGTTCAAGCTCCTCCTCAAGGTGTGTAGCCATCCAGAATGGCTTTCACGTCCTCGTCAGAAAGCAGTCATGCGGCGGCTTTGGAGGGCGCTGCGCTTTTCGATATTTTCAATTCCGGCTCCGCATGTGGAGCCGGAATTGATTAGCTTGCACTTTCGCGCGAAGGCGCACGAGCAGGGTGGGGTGTTGAGTCGGTCGAGAGTCTCTGCCGGCTCCTTGGGCGCAATGCTGTAGAGGGGTCTGTTTGGTGACGATTGATGGATAGAGCAATGACCCGGGTAAATACGTGTCAAATCATTTGCCTATTTGATGGTTGAGCTAGTTCCATCTGGCCTGTCTAAGCTTTAGCGGGTGCTATATTCGGTTGATATTTATTATCTCATCAACCATGGCGAGAACCTCCTGAATCTCCGAAGTAAGCGTTTTTTCGCTGATATCTATAGCTGGCTGGAAGACATTAACATTCCACTCATAATGACTAAAGCTATTAAGTAGCGTCTTTTTGGATAGCATCTTTCGGCGCCAACGTTTTTCGTATTCGTTTTCGCTGTCTCTCAAGCAGGCGCTGATATAGTTATATAGTTTTGGTTTCGAAGGCAGCGATGCGTCAGGACAGTAGCTTAATAAGGCGTGTTCTACCTTTAGCCTTAACAGATAGAATGCATAGTTGTGAATGAGCGTTCGATTCAAGAGGGGATAAAGGTTTTCGTCAACGATAGTCTCCGGAAGGGTTTCGAGGTTTTTTTCTGCTAAGTCAGAGGGGAGCGCGGCTGTATCGTCGATCAAATCACCTTTGAATACTTCATTAAACAGGGGCGCTATCTCGACCGGCGATGCGTCTTGATGTTTGCAGTGCATCAGCGCGCAGCATCGTTCGTAAGCCTCGCTTTTTCCCGTCAAATTGGCCCATGAGCGAATATAGGGAATCAAAGAAATAAGAAAAGACTCATTGTCTTTAATTCCCAGAGACCCATGATCGGGCAGGAGCTTCGGCAGTTTGTCTGCATAAAGAAGAAGGCCTATCTCATTTCGATTTACCGGCTCGAAACCGTTCAGTCCGCCCTCCGAAGCTGCGAGCATATACAAGTTGAAGCAGTCTTGATGTTGCTCGTGCAGGAGTCTCACGAGTTCGAGATTGTGAGTAAGAACAATGACCTTTTTGTCCTTGAGCATATCCAAAATGAGGTATGCGATACGGTTTTTAAAGATAGAGTCGAAACTAGAAACGGGATCATCGATCACTATACAGCTGGTATTTGATCTCTTTGCCCTCGTCAGATCGAGTAAAAGCGAGAGAAAGTTTTTTTCTCCGGTACTGAGCGGAAACTCCTGCGGATGACTTGGAAGCTCGGAAGAGGAAAGTTCGATCTTGAGATTATTCCCTGAAGTAACTTGAATGTCGAGTGTTTTGCCGAGATAGCTTGAAGCTACCTCTCTCATGAGCTCAATATCCTCCCATGCGTTGTCAAAGCCTACTTTGTTGCGTATTTCTTTATATTCCTTCCACAATACTACACAACCGCTTTCCCGAATCGCTTTCGCTAAGGTGAATTTTGCGAACTGGGCCGCTTCTCGGATGTCATTCTGGATGTTCTCGAGTTCTCTCTCGAGAGGAGCCGCATCGCCATTTTCGAGGAAGTGCGTGTATGCCTTAAATAGATTAGGATTAGTTTGAGAGAGAGCTCCAATTATCTTCTGTTGCTTATCGTTAAGCGTTCCGGTTATGTTATCAATTTTTTGTTGAAGATTCCGATAAGCGTCGCTCCATCCGCTCCATTTTGCTCCGCACGTCGGGCAGTCTTGCATATCGGGTTGGAATTGAAGGAGCAGTTCCGCCTCTTTCTCATACAGTGGCAGGTTGCCGGCTTCTGCGACCCTTTCAGGGGTTGCGGAGTCATTTTTTGCAGCAATGGTTTTATATGCGCTTCCTCCGTCTTTGTCGGCTAAGCAGTCGCGCGAGCTATGTCCTTTAATACGGCCGACACCTTCGAAGGGATTGCTGACATACCATTTGGAACAAGCTTGATCCATGAAGTCGAAGAGTTTTTCGCGGGTGGTTGAATTGCCGAAAACGAGGTCGATTGCCTCAACGAGATCAGGATCGGCTTCCTTGAGTTTCGCGGCAAGGGTGTTGCCTTTGACCGTTAAGCCAACCTTTGCGAATTCCGACTTCAAAGCTTTTTTCATCGCTTGGAATTTGTCGGTGAGCAAATCGTCTAACTCCAGCTCTCTCGCAACATCGTCTCCCAAAAGAAGAGCGCGGCTTCCTGGCAGCTCGGCTACATTTCGACCGTCTTGATCTTTGATCAGGTAGAACTCTTTGCTCCCGTTTAACGAAGAGAATTGAGAGCCAGAAAAAACGCCTTCGCAATGCATCGATGAGCCAGGAGTGCCGCAGAGCGCGTGGGCAATTGTCGATTTGCCGCTTCCATTCGGGGCGTAAATGACAGCGTTGCCTTGTCGAGAAAACTCTACGACATTTAATTCACTTAGATGAGCGAATTCGCTTGGGAGTCTCCCGGGGGCTGTTATTGAGCTAATTATCAATTCGTCGGGTTTCATGCGTCTGCCTCTCTTCGTAGTCGAACATTGGGTCCTTTGCCTTGTGTATGGTTTTGCCGGAACGCGGGCATATCTGTGCCATCACAGCATAACCTCCTGCTCGATGGTCACGCGGTGCTTCAGTAGGGCCTCTATGGTTTCGGCGAACTGCGCGTACTCCGGCTGGTTCATCAGCGCTTCAAGCTGCTGGAAGTACACGTCGCTCCGCGACAGCCCGCTTTTGTAGTAACACTCGACGTCGCTTGCCGCCATGCGCATGGGCTGGAGACGGGGAATGGCGGTCGCAAGCAGGCGGAACATCCTCATCCCGCCCAAATCGATGTCGGCCCAGAAGCGGAATTGCGTTTCCGGCTCCGCATGCTCGGCCATCATCCTGAAGAACCTTCTCTTGCGGGGGCTGGAGAACCCGCCGTGATAGACGACGACCTCGTCCGGGTCGCGCCGGGCGTTTTTGTACGCGTCGTAGTTCGCAAGGTTCTCGATGAGCGTCACCTGGCGAACCCCCGGAAGCCTGATAGCCAGGTCGTTGGTGAGCGCATCGCTCGAAAACGCCGCACCCCCTCTGCCGAAGAGGGAGAAGTCGCAGGTTCCCTGTGTGCTCTCCATGACAACCCTGCCGGAGAACTCGTATACCTCATGGTTCGTGTAAATCCCCAGAAACGCCAGCAAGTCGGAGCGGCTCATGGACTCCTCGGCGTCAGCATCCATGAGCTCGGCGCAGTAGCGCTGTGCCACGTGTAAAAAATCGCTCCGGACAGAGCGCTCGAAATGCTTTGAGTCGTTGAAGCACTCGATGCTGAATGCCCGCTGGGCAATGCCGTCGCCGCCCAGACCGTCGTAGACTGTGAGTGCGCGCAGAAGCTCCTCCATCGAAGCTTCTCTCTTTTTGCAGAGGGCGGTAAGCTTCCCCTTGCCGAGCTGCGCTGCCCGATCATCAAGAAAAGCGATGATCCAAGGCGTCTTGCACGACCTTCGAACTTCCTCCAACCGCAGCTTGCAGTCCTTTAACTGCTCGGCCAAGGACTTTCTTCCCAGCGCTGCGTAGGCGTCCTCGACGCGATCGAGGTCGAGCCAGATGCGTTGCAGGACCTGCCCCTTCTGTCCCTTTGCCCACTCGTAATGCGCATATCCGCGTGCAGCCAGCGCAAGCGCCGCCTCGTTGTAGGCTTCCTTGGCAGAGGTATCCTCGTAGCGGTAGATCAGATTCTTCTCGGTCATGCAGTTGATCATGACGCGCCGCGTCCCCGCGCCGGGCGAGAGCGCATGGCTGCTGCGTTCGTATTTGTCCAGAAGCAAGTCGAGCAAGGGCACTGCAAAGGATTCTTCCAGGAAGGGTTCTTTGCAGTGCGGCGCGAGGCTCCTACCAGGTACAACCTTCGACATCAACGCGTCCCATCTTCCGTTGCGGCCGCTTCGATCGGTTCCGAGTGACTTTTCCTGCTCGTGTAGATCTGCATGCGATACGAATCCTTCAAAACCAGCAGCGTTCGGTCCACCTCAGGCGATATGTCGGGAATCTTGTCGGGCGGCGTGCAGATGATCGCTTGCAGGTCCATATGACGCAGAAGGTGGATGCTCTTGACGATGCGCTCGGCGTCCATCTTGCTGAACGCCTCGTCGAATACGACCAATCGCATGGTGTTGCCCACGGCAGTGGGGTCGTTCACATGGTAGAGCTGGGCGAACGATGCAAGCACGGCAATGTAGAACGGGGTTTGCACCTCGCCTCCCGACTTCTTGCTCAGTTCCCTCGAAAGCAGCTGTTTCTTGCCCTCGCGGTCGGTCGTCTCCAGGTCGAAGCGCAGGTACGTTCTGAAGTCCGTGAAGCGTGCGATGTTCCTCGCCAGCTCGCTTTGCCTGCGCGCGTTCAGCGCCTCGTCATCCGAGACCACGATCATATTAAAAAGCGAATCGACCAGCTCGCCGTAACGGTCCATGAACGCGGTGGCGAACAGGCCATCCTCGTTGTCCATCAGCAAAGGATCCATGATCATGTCGTAGTACTCGGCGTAATCAGGGCTTCGCTCTACGAGGAAGCGGTAGCTGTCGTCTCCGAACTCCATCTGCTTGAGCGCTTTGTTGAGGGTTTGCACGGTGCTCTGGATCTTTTCGATGTTCGACTTCAGCTTGGAAAGGAAGTCGTTTCTGAACTGCTCTATGGCGCTCGCGTGCGCCTCCTTTATCTTGGCACGGTATTTGGGCAGGTCGCTGTTCTGCAACTGCGACAGGTAATCGTCGAACTCCTTGTTGTCCCGCGCATTCGGGTTGAACGAGCAGGGCTGGAACTCGTGAATGTACCCTTCGCGCAGCTGCAAGAGGCTTTCGCGCACCCTCTGCTGCGCCGTGCGGGTCTGCCCGAGGGCCGGGCCAAAGCGCTTGGCGATCTCGAGTGGATCGGGCTCCTTCGCAAGTTCGGACAAGAAGCGTGGCTCTCCCGTCTGCGATCGGTAGTCGTCATCGAACAGGCTTTCCAGCTCGCTGGTCTGCTCGTCGAGGCGCTTTTGCCTCTCCGGCAGCTCTTTCTCCTCGATGGCGCGCACGCGGCCTCTCAGCTCTCCCTGATCGGCTACGATTTCGTCTTGCGCCTTGCGGTTGTCGCCCTGCTCCTTTTCCACTTCGGCTATCCGGGCGTCGAGCTTTTCCAGATACGAGAAGTCCATCCTCCCCATTTCCTCGTCGATGGCCCGCGCGCGCTTGCCGTTTTCGCGGTACCGCCCATATCTTTCTCTATCTTCCAGGGCTCCTTGCGCAAGATAGCGCTCGGAGAGCACGAACCCGTACTCCGCTTGCCGCTTCAACGGGGCTTCGCAGGAAAGGTATCCTTCGATTTCACGCTGCCGCTCTTTCCGTTCCTCTTCCAAGGCGGCCTTGCGAAGCTCTACCGCGCGCTTTCCCACGTACGCATCGCCCATCTGCTCGCGAGAGAGGGCGCGAAGCACGTAGCCCTGGTAGAGCATTCCCTCGGCGGTGAGTGCGACCTGATGCGAGCGTAGCTCCTCTACCCGGTTGCAGCAGACAACGCTGCCGAGCAGGTAGTCGACATAGCTGCGGGCCAACTCGTTTTCGGTGCTCACTTGCGCGGCAAGGCTATCAGGCCGATGCCCGCTCCGCTCGCGTTTGCGCAGCTTCTTTATATCCACCAGGCCATATCCCTTGGTGCCCTTCGCTTTCTTGTAGGCGTGGAACAGGCGTTGCGCGTCTTTGTAGCGATCGGGACCTACGAGCAGGTAGAACTTCCTGCGTCCCAGATACCCCTCGACCGCTCCCTGCCACAGTCCGTTCGGCACCTCGATGACGTCGGCCAGAATAGGCACCTCTTCGCCAAGCTCTTCTTCCAGATAGCTCTTAAGGTTTATGAGTGTTGCCGGATAGTCTTTAATGCCGGCCCCGAGCTTTTTGAGCGTCGCGTCGGCTTCCTGCGCGTCGAGCCGCGCTCTCTCCAGATTTGCCTCGAGGGTATGGTATGCCTTCTGGCATGCCGAACGGTAGTCCGCAAGGGGAGCGAGCAACGAGGCGAAGGCTGTCTGCGGCATGGCGAAGCTTTGCAAGGCGAACTTCTCGAAAGGCGCCAATGCGGCCAAGGCCGCTTGGGAGCTGTGGCGGGCGGCGGCGAGCCAATCACAGGTGACGGTGTCGTGCAGCCAGGCATCGAAGCCTTGCAGCATGAGAACCTCCTGCGCGATGTTGGATGCGGTGCGCGCAAGATGCTGGCGATCCTCGCGGATGCGCTCTTCCAGCCGCTCTGCTTCTTCCACAAGGCGCTGCCGCTGCCGGCCTTCGTCGCTGGTCGCTTTGTCGTTTTGTAAGCGGAGGTACTCTGCCCTGAGGCGGTCTTCGATGTCGACGAGTTGCTCCCGGCTGCTCTCCAGCTCGGCGATTCGGGCTTGCGCCTGCTCTTTCTCGTCTCGCAAAGCAGACAGGGCCTGGCCTTCGGCAAACTGGTTGGCGCGCTTTATCAGGTATTCTTGGATGGCTTCCCGGTCGTCGTAGGCCGTCGATTCCTCGAACGCCTTGCCTATTTCCACAAGGCGCCGCTCCTTCTCCTCCTGCTTCTTCGCCATGTCGAGCTGGCGCTGGTAATCGCGGATGTTCTGCTGCATGGAGGCGATGTCGGGGTGGTCCGGGAGGTCGCAGATGTTCTCGGTGATGAACTTCTGGATGTCTTGGATGGGGCGGAAGGAGACGGCCTTCTTGAGAAGCGAGAAAACCTGGGCGTTGTGAACGTTCCACATGGCCAGGATGCTCTCGCGATAGTTCTTGTCGATGTCGTATATGCGGTAGCCGGTACTGAAGCGATCCTTCAGCTCCTGGCGAAGCTCTGTCTTCGTGCGGGGACGATTGTCCGTGACGAACACGCTTTCGTCGAAAGCGCCTCGGAAGGTGAAGAAGTCGTGGCGATGGGAGCCGTCTTGACCGCACGAGAAAACAACGCCCTGCACGAAGCGGCTGTCTTTGACGTCGTCGTAGCATTCGCAGACGATGTAGGAGTTGAATTCCTTGCCAATGCGAGAATGCGGATGCTCTCTTGGAAGGTCGGTGCGCAGGTATCCCTCGAGGGTGCGTTGGGATTTCTCGTCGGCGGCCTTGTTGAAGTTCTTGGAGCTCGCTTCTCCCAGAAGGACTATCTCGAGCGCGTCGATCAGAGTCGACTTTCCTGCCGAGTTCTTCCCGGTCAGGAAGTTAATATCCTCGAATTCGACCAGCTGCACGCTGTAGTAGAACCAGTTGAGGAGGAACAGCTTGGAAAGCTTCTTCATTCGCCGATCCCTTCTTCCGCTTCCATTTCCGCCTCCGTGCCGTCGCTCTCGTTTTCTTCGGCCCTGAGCTGCTCGACGACGGCTCGAACCCTGTCCGAGGGGACAGCGGCCAAAATGGTGGGCAGGATGGCGAAGCGCCCTGTGGGCTTCTCGTACGAACTCTCCAACCGCGCGATCAGGTTGTGCGCGTCCATCTGCCGCATGCAGGCCCCGACGTCGCGGAAATTGGGGCGCTTGCCGAGTATGCCGTAGTCGGTGACCACCTTCTCCAGCACCTCCTGGACGCTGCATTCCAAATCCTGCGCAAGGCCAAGGCGACCCTCGTTCTCCTCGTAGAGCAGCCTCAACGCCAACAAGATGCCGGTGGCCATCTTGTTGAACACGAGCTTGTTGGCCTGCGCAGCGTTTCGCACGTAGAAGAACCCGTTGAAGTCGTCTCTGACGAGCTCCCAGTCGATCAGCGAGAGATAGTCTCTCACCAAGGAGAAGTTACGGGAAAGAAAGCTGTATTCCGGGTTGTTGATTGTCTCGCCACCGGGCTTGACCAGCGTTCGCAATACGAACGTTTCGGCAAGAAGGCGGTTGCATGCGGAGGTGAACGTGTCCTTGTCTTTGGAAGAGAGCTCCTCGTATTCCGGATAGGCCATCTAGCCGGCCTCCTTTCTCACTTCGAAGCAAACGTCCGGAAGGCTGTAGCAGCCTGATTTCACGAAATCGTTTGGGCGCTCCGGCGTCTTTCCGCATGCGGGAGCGCCTTCCGCCGCCCCTGCGGAGGACTTTATCCGGTAGAAGCTGTCCCTGCTGTCTGCATGCATGATCGCGAGAAGGGCGACGACGTAGTCGTCGTCGTCGGCGAAGGGCATGTCGGCTATGGGGAGCACGCGCCTGGCTCCGAACGCGTCCCTCATGCGCCGGTATACCTCCTGCTTGCTGAAAGGGTTATTCAGCACCGCCTCGGCATGCGTGCGCTGTTCGGCGGTCAGGGGGGCGGGGGCTTCGAGCGCGACGAGATCCCCCTTGCTCCTCTCGCGCAAGGCGGGCGAGGTGTACAGGCTTCGCCCGCCTTGCGCGACGTAGGCTTGCTCTTGCAGCTGAAACGCGTCCTGCAGCGAATCGAGCGTTTGCGCGCTGGCAGGGTCGCGCTCTTTGCAGCTTGCCAAGCGCATCATCAGGTAACTCAAGTGCCCGCTGGTTGTTCCGTCTTTGTTGGTGAGGTTCTCCAGCTTCTGGGTTGTCGCGCGCGTGTACTTCGCCACCTTCTTGTCTATCTCGTCGAGGTACTCGCTCCCCAGGTTCTCGTAGCTCTCTTTGATGAAGTAGATTTTCCTCAAGATGTCCGCATGAGCGCTTTCGGTCGATTCGAAACCGTATTCCGCGACGGCGGCCTCGGCCATCTGCTCGAGCACCTCGGCGTTGTCGATCCAGCTGTCGAGCGCGTTCTCAATGCTCACCCGGTATTTGGGCACCGACTCCCGCACTTTGAGCGGTTTCACGTACATTTCGATAATACGCTGCGCGAAATCGTCGTAGTGCATTTTGAGAATGTCGTTGATATGGTCGCAGTCGGTTTGCCTGTTGCAGTAGTTGTTTATGTTGTGGTAGACGGACTTGAGCAGGTGAATGAGCTGCTCGGTTTTCTCGGCTGCCCCGTACAGCACTCCGAGGGTGTCGGAGGCGCTGAGGCCCTTTCCTGTCGACGCAGATTTGAGCGACGAATACGTGTCGTACACATATGAGAATCCCCTCAGGGGCTTGTCGGCAACAAGGTCGGCGAACAGCTCGATAAGGCGAATCGCATAGTCCGGCACGGTGATGTACTCTTTGAATTCCTCGCCGCGTTCAAAGTCGATCCAGCCCTTTTCTTTGAGCCTGCGAACGAGGAAGCGTGCGCGGCCCTGCGTGTCGCAGAGTTCTTCCGGGGTCGGCTCCTCGTCGGCGAAGTCCATTGCGGAAAGCTGCTCCTCCAGGCTATCGCGGAGCATGTGCGTGTACGATTCGCGGGGGATCTTCAGAGCGCTTTGGAAGGCGCTGTTCAGCACGAGTAAGGCGTCGCTGTAAACGGCCCGGTTGGGAGAGGCCAGCAAGCTGAACAGGTCGGAAGGTATGATTTCGAAGAAGCGCAAACGGCGTGCTCCTTTGCTTGCGTCGCCTACAACGACAAGGACCTTACATCTCATTGTATATCAGTAAATAGGTAAGTTTTTCATCAAATTCAGGCCCTTGATGTCTTCTTCGCGTTTCGGATCTGATTGTAGGAGAAGCCCCATTTACTTGTGGCGGGCTGACTGAGCCCCTTCTTTTACTTCCCTTGTCCCATCAGGTCTTTTTTCTTGACGACTAACCGAGGAGCGTCTCACCCTTCTCTGCTCATATGCTACTATTAAATTATTCCTTTTTGTGTCCCAAAAATGGAATATCGTGTCCCATATGCTATAATCATCCCAAAAGGAAGCAATCTAAGGGGTGATGTGGGTGAAGAAGAAGAGCGTCATCAACCTTATCAGGTACTACTCCGAGAAGAACGACGCGGGATTTCGCAGCGAAGCTTACGAGATAGCCCGCGAGTTCGACAAAACGGGCGACATCCAGCTCTCGGAATACATCATGGCGCTGCTCTCGGATGCGAACGCGTTTGTGCCGCAGGAGGTGCGCGGTGAGTCCGCTTATCTCCGGAAGGCCTCGGGTTCGCCGAAGCCTCTGCCGCTTCCCGATGTGATCGCCGATGATGTGAAGGGCGTCATCAACGCCATCGGCCACAATGCGGGCATCAACAAGTACCTTTTCGAAGGATCTCCCGGAACCGGCAAAACCGAGACTGCGAAGCACATCGCGCGCATTCTTGAGCGCGAGCTGTTCTCCGTCGACTTCGATGCTCTTCTTGACAGCCGGCTTGGTCAGAGTGCGAAAAACATTGCGGAGTTGTTCAGAGAGATCAATGGGTTCGCGCATCCTGACAAAGTCGTCGTCCTTTTCGACGAGATAGACGCGCTGGCGCTCGACCGGACGAATTCGAACGATGTTCGGGAGATGGGCAGGGCGACCACCGCTGTGCTCAAGGGTCTCGACGGCCTCGACGAGCGAATCGTGCTGATTGCCACAACGAACCTGTTCGACTCATTCGACAAGGCCCTGGTGCGGCGATTCGACTCCGTTATCGATTTTAACCGCTACTCGCACGAGGATCTGCTCGACGTGGCGGAGGCCCTGCTGGGCAGCTATCTCAACAGGTTCAAATTCGCAGGGCGCAACATGAAGCTGTTTCGGAAGATCATGCAGCGTATGCCCGAGATCCCCTTCCCGGGGGAGCTGGAGAACCTGCTGAAGACGTCCATCGCATTCAGCGACGTTGGGAACAGTTTCGATTACTTGCGAAGACTGTACAAGACCGTTGGTGCAGGCGATCCCGACGATCTGAAGGAGCTGCAGGCCCAAGGTTTCACCATGCGGGAAATTGAGATTCTCAGCGGCGTGTCCAAGAGCACGGCCGCACGTGAGCTGAAGGAGTCCTGATGAACCAGACCTTGAGGCTGAAGGGGGAGTTCAACCAAAAGCCCAACTCCTCGCGGCCGGGGCCGTCGACCATCCCGGCAGGAGCGCAGGTGACCGCCGACCACCTGCGGAAACTCGTCGATGACCTCGCTCGAATCCTCGACTACTGGAGCGGCGTCTCGTTGGTGGAGACACCGCTTGTGAGCGTCTACTACAAGAGGGTCATCGCCAAGAGCAACCGCCTCGGCAAGCTGCTGGCAGACGGGCGGCGCAGGCCGAACGATACGATCGTAGGGGCGAAGTACGCAGAAGGGCCCAAGCACGTCATCACCCATTGTGTGTCAAAAGCGTCGATCCGGCGCTCCGTCGACCTTCTGCTTGCGTGCGCCCATGTGCTGGAGGGGGAGTTCAACGGCTGGATCGACAAGGAGAAGCTCGATCGGGTCAACAGTGGCGAAATCAAGCTGCGAACGAGCGAGCTGTCGAAGTCGCTTTTCGCGAACATCGTGAAGGACGCCTGCTATGTCGAGCGCTTCGGCGTCGAGCTGAGCCGAGAGGACGTCGACGATCGATCGGTCGTGACGTTCTACGACACCGGAATGGACACTCGCGAGTTGCTGAGAAGGATCGGCATCGACGATTTCGCGATTCGCTCGATCGACCCGAACACCATGCTCTTATCGAAAGATCAGGTCAAGCGCGTGCAGCATGAAGCGCCTTACCTCATCGCGATGACGGTGAGCGATTTTGCGCGCCTCTCCCATGACGACTTCTTCGAGAGGCGGGACGACGTCGCCCCCTTGTCTATCCCCTCGCCCAGTACGGAGCCCGTCATCGGGGTCATAGACACCATGTTCGACGAGAGGGTCTACTTCAGCGAGTGGGTCGAATTCCGCAACATGCTGGACGAGGATATCGAGCTTCAGCCGAAGGACTTCGAGCATGGAACCGAGGTTTCGTCGCTCATTGTCGACGGCCCCTCTTTCAACCCCGACCTCGACGACGGGTGCGGCAGGTTCCAAGTCCGTCATTTTGGGGTGGCGACGCAAGGGCGGTTCAGCTCGTTCGAGGTCGTGCGCATGATCGAGGAGGTAGTATCCGGCAATCAGGACATCAAGGTGTGGAACCTGTCTCTCGGTGCCGAAGCGGAGGTGCATCCGAACTTCATCTCGCCCGAAGCCGCCGCGCTCGATCGGCTCCAGTGTGAGTACGACGTGCAATTCGTCGTCGCCGGAACCAATCTTGGTCGGCAGGAAGGGCCGCGCAGGATAGGAGCTCCCGCCGATTCCGTTAACTCCATCGTGGTCAACGCGGTGGACGCGGACGGCAGGCCGGCGCGGTACCACCGAACGGGCCCGGTGCTCAAGTTCTTCAGCAAGCCGGACGTGAGCTGCTTTGGAGGCGATGCTGGCAAGCTCATGCGCGTCTGCTCTCCGACAGGCGCTCAGTTTGTTCGGGGAACGTCATACGCCGCGCCCTGGATTGCTCGGAAGATGGCCTATTTGATCCAAGTTATGGGGTTTAGTCGCGAAGAAGCGAAAGCGCTTCTCATTGATTCTGCCACTCATTGGGAGGGTCGCGAAGGCCCGCTCGAGGCGGTTGGATTCGGGATCGTTCCTGTGCGCATTGCCGACGTGCTCGATGTGCCCGATGGCGAGATCAGATTCGTGACATCTGGCGTTTCCGAGGCGTACGATACATACAACTACGACCTCCCGGTGCCGCTGCACAAAGGGAAGCACCCCTACATCGCACGGGCCACGCTGTGCTACTTCCCGCACTGCTCTCGCAATCAAGGCGTCGACTACACGAACACCGAGATGGACTTCCATTTCGGCCGCCTTTGCGAGTCGGGCATACAACCTGTCGACAACAACATGCAAGGCGAGGAGGGCCTTCATGTCCTCTACGAGGAGACCGCTCGCGGCGAGTTCGGAAAATGGAACAACGTCAAGCAGGTGGGAGAGGTGTTCTCTGAGCGCCTTCGCCCGCGCAAAGCGTATTTCGAAAGCGGTCTGTGGGGTATGAGCCTGAAGACGAAGGAGCGCCTGAACGGTCACGATGGGGACGGAATGCGGTTCGGTCTGGTCGTGCGCTTCAAGGCGCTGGATGGCGAGAACCGCATCGAGGAGTTCATTCAGCGTTGCAGCCTCAGGGGCTGGCTCGTGAGCAAGGTGGATGTCGAGTCCCGCATCGAAGTGTTCGTGAAAACCCAAGAAGAGATCGAGTTTGAGGAGTAAGGGCTCAAAATTTAGTTATCAGCTGGAAGGAAGTCGGATGGGAAACGGTGCGGCAGAATCTCTGAAGGCATTGGTCGAAGAGATTGATGCTCGAGGCAGTTACGGCAATTGTCAAAAGAACTCGAAAGCCTATGTCGATTGGTGCGATTGGATCGAAGGGGTCAAAGGGAGACTGACGGTATACTCTCGGTTTCTCTCTGAGGATACGCGGGCTCAGATAGGGGCCGTGGAATACGACTGGGATGATTGGCTTTCGGTCAGCGCCGCTATCGAAAGGATTCACGCGATCAGCGATCTTGTCAAAGATGATCTCGCCGGAAACGAAGGAAGGCCTAATTCGTCAAAAAAGGTTTTCGAGACTGCATCCAGCAATTACAGAAGAATCCAGGCTATCGGCAGCGGCGGAGCTGGATCCGTATATGAAGTAGAAAGTGAAAACGGGAAGCGCTATGCTCTGAAGCTTTTGAGCAAAGAGGCTGCCAGGAGCAGCAGGAAGGCCAAACGCTTCCTGCGGGAAGTTGGGTACTGTCGCAATGTCGACGGAGAGCCCATCATCACCGCAGTCGACGAGGGCTTCATTTTCACTGACGATATCAAACGGCCCTTTTACGTAATGCCGCTTATGGCCAAGAGCTTAAAAAGCCTAATGGACGACGAGGAGTCTCCTGCGGAAGAGAATCTCGCCCTGCTTCTTACGATGATGTCGGGACTCAAAAAGTTTTATGCAAAAGACAATGTCCACAGGGATGTGAAGCCTCAAAACATACTGTTCGACAGCGCGAAGAAGCGTTTGGTGTTGGCAGATTTCGGCATCGCTCACATCGTTGACGACATTCCGGGAGCGACCGTTGAAACTGTTTCCGCAGAAAGGCTCGCAAACTTCACTTATGCTGCCCCTGAGCAAAGGGTGCCGGGAGGGGCAACGGATCAGAGGACGGATCAATATGCTTATGGATTGATCATAAACGAGCTGTTCACTGGAGAAGTTCCGCAAGGCTCATCGTACAAAAAAATCGCCGAAGTTGACGCCTCCTATGCGTTTTTGGACGACGTAGTGTCTCGGATGGTTTCTCAGAGAGTGGAAGACAGGTACCCGTCCTTGGAGGCGGTGCTTTCAGACATTGGCGCTCGGGAGGCGATAGCTTCCAAGCAGCATGGTTTGCGAAAGGCGTTGAACGAGGCGGAAAACTCTTCGGCTGTCTGGAAGGACGTTTTCCTGGTAGGGAAAAAGTGGCAATCAGGGGATATCGTGTTCACGCTTGATAGGGAGCCGGGAAGCGTTTGGGAGAAGGTGTTCAGATCGCATCCTGAAGATTTCTGGAGCACCGATGGATATAAAGGCGGTCCGAAGCACTATCCCGTCAGCGGGAAGGAGATAACGGTTCGGGCGGTTCGGCGCGATGAAGGACGTATCCGGGAAGTCTGCGAGAAAATGCCCTGGTATGTTGAATGGGCCAATCGGCAGACTGAGGCATACTTAATGAATGAGGAGGAGAAGACAAGAGAGGCGGCAGTCAAAGCAAGGCGGGAAGAGCTCGAACGCGTCTCTGAAAATTTCGAGATGAATAGTCTTCTCGCTGAATTATGATGCCCCTTTGCTCTTCACAATGTATCGCGTCAGCGTCAGGCGGCTTCTCTGCTGTTTGTATAAAAGAGGAGAAGGGTCACAGTGAAGCGTAGGTTGCGTCCGGATGCTCGAAATGCGGTTCACTTCCATCTGCCTTCTTTGAAAATCCCTAAGCCCGGTCCTCGGTCGTAGCCGTACAACCACGCTCCCGGTCTTCATGTAACTATTTCATTTCCCGCCTTGCCAAACGTGCGGTTCTTTCTTACGATGATCCGTAATGATGTCGTGGCGTGTTTTTGTGCAGGTGCACGAAAGTAGTCTCGCGCCCGGCAGGCTGGACAACACGTCCGGCGCAACAAGCAAGCGAGGGATCGACATGGCCATCAAGACGGGTATCGTGGGTGCGGCGGGTTTTGCGGGCATCGAGCTGGTGCGCCTCGTGTTGCGACATCCCGACCTCGAACTCGTGGTCGCCACGTCCAACGAGCTGGCCGGCACGCGCGTGGCCGACGAGTACCCCGGCTTCGCCGGCGCCACCGATCTCGCCTTCGCCACGCACGACGACCCGGCGCTCGACGCGTGCGAGCTCGTGTTCCTGGCCGTGCCGCACACGGCGGCACTCGCCATGGCGCCGCGCCTCGTGGCGGGCGGCGCGACGGTCATCGACCTCTCGGCCGACTTCCGCCTCAAGGACCCCGCCGTCTACGAGCAATGGTACAACACCCCGCATACGGCAACCGAGCTTCTGGCCCGCGCGGCATTCGGCCTGCCCGAGCTTTTCCCCGATGACTTGGCGCGCGCAGCCCGCGCTCACGCCAACGGCGAGCCTGTGCTCGTCGCCTGCGCCGGCTGCTATCCCACGGCAACCTCCCTCGCGGCGGCGCCCGCAATCCGCGCCGGCCTCGCGGCTCCAGGCGGCACCGTCGTCGTCGATGCCATCTCAGGCGTCACGGGCGCGGGCAAGAAGGCCACGGCGCGCACGCACTTCTGCTTCGCAGACGAGAACCTGGAGGCCTACGGCGTGGGCACGCACCGCCACACGCCCGAGATCGAGCAGATCCTCGGCATCGCAGGGCAGGGGCGCCTCGTGTTCACGCCGCACCTCGCCCCGCTGAACCGCGGTCTGCTCTCCACGGCGAACATCCCGCTCGCGCCCGACGCGCCCGTCGACGCTGCCTTCTACATCGACCAGTACCGCGCCTTCTACCGCGAGAGTCCCTTCGTGCACGTGCTTGACGCCGGTTCCCTGCCGAAGACGTCCTCGGTCGCCGGCACGAACAACGCCCATATCGGCCTTGCCGTGAACGCGCCCGCGCGCATGCTCATCTCCCTATGCGCCATCGATAACCTGGGGAAAGGCGCGGCCGCCCAGGCCGTGCAGTGCGCGAACATCGTCTGCGGCCTGCCCGAGCGACGAGGCTTCGACGCCGTCGCCGTGCCCGTCTGATCGAAGGAATCCGCTAGCGAACAGCCCGAGCAACGCAACCAGAAAGAAGCCGCCATGACCGACACGCATGCCGCATCCGCCCCGCCGTCATCCACCAGCAGCGTAACGCCGCTGCGCGCGGAAACCGCCGCGCAGCTTCCCGACACCCTCGCGGCTGTCGAGGGCGGCGGCGTCACCTCGGCGCGCGGCTTCCGCGCGGCCGGCGTCCATGCGGGCTTCCGCAAAGATCCCAGCCGCCTCGACCTCGCGCTCGTGGCCGCCGACAAGCCGTGCGCATGCGCGGCCGTGTTCACCCAGAACGTGTTCTGCGCGGCGCCCGTCACGGTGTCTCGCGAGCATTTGGAGGACTGCGGCTACGGCATCGCGCAGGCCGTGGTCGTGAACTCCGGCAACGCGAACGCCGCCACGGGGGAGCGCGGGCTCGCGGCCGCCCGCGAAACCGCTGATATCGCTAGCGACGTCCTCGGCTGCGCGCCCGCCGAGGTGCTGGTGGCCTCCACCGGCGTGATCGGCGAGCATCTGCCGCTCGAGCCGTTCGCCGCGGGCATCCCCCTCGCCGCCCTCGAGCTCTCGGTGGTCAGCGGCGGCGCCAACGCGGCGCGCGCCATCATGACCACCGACACACGCCCGAAGGAGGCGGCGGTCACGTTCTCGGGCGACGGCATCGGCTACGACGGCTGCACGTTCACGGTGGGCGGCATGGCGAAGGGCTCGGGCATGATCATGCCGAACATGGCCACCATGATAGCCGTGCTCACCACCGATGCGCCGGTGCGCCCCGACGCGCTGCACGCCGCCCTCTCCCGCGCGGTGGGCGTGAGCTTCAACAAGGTCACGGTCGATTCCGACACGTCCACGAACGACTCGTGCTTCCTGTTCTCCAATGGCGGCGCCACGTCGAGCACTGTTCCCTTCCACCCGGGTTCCCCGGCGCTCGCCCGCTTCGAGCAGGCGCTCGACGCCGTGTGCCAGAACCTCGCGCGCCAGATGGCCGCCGACGGCGAGGGCGCCACGCGCCTCGTCACCGTGAACGTGACGGGCGCCGCCACGCCGTCCGACGCCGACGCTGCCGCACGCGCCGTCGCGAACTCCCCGCTCGTCAAGACGGCCGTGTACGGCCATGACGCCAACTGGGGCCGCGTGGCCATGGCCATCGGCAAGTCGGGCGCCGCCTTCCGCCAGGAGGACGCCGCCATCGACATCATGGGCCTGCCCGTGTGCCGCGGCGGGCTCACCGTCCCCTTCGACGAGGACGAGGCGCTCCGGCGCTTCGAGAACCCCGAAATCGCAATCGACGTCGACCTCGGCGCCGGCGATGCCGCCGCCACGGTTTGGACCTGCGATTTCAGCCACGATTACGTCACGATCAACGGAGATTACCGCTCATGAAGTACGCAAAGGACACGCGCCCGAAAGGCGTATCGCACAAGGCCGCGGAAGTGCTCGTCGAGGCCCTTCCCTGGATCAAGAACATCACCGGCAAGACCGTCGTCATCAAGTACGGCGGTTCCGCCATGGTCGATGCGCAGCTGCGCGCCGACGTCATGAACGACATCGTGCTGCTGAAGATCGTTGGCGTGAACCCCGTCATCGTGCACGGCGGCGGCAAGGCCATCACCGAGGCCATGGAATTCGTGAACCTGCCCGTGGAGTTCAAGGACGGCCAGCGCGTCACCACGCCCGAGGCCATGGACCTCGTGCGCACTGTGCTCATGGGCAAGGTAAACCAGGAGCTCGTGGAGGCCCTGAACGAGCACGGCAACTTCGCCGTGGGCGTGTCCGGCGCCGACGCGGGCGTCATCGTGGCCGAGCAGGCCAGCCCCGACCTGGGACGTGTGGGCCGCATCACGCGCATCAACCGCCCGCTGCTCGACGACCTCGTGAACGCCGACTACATCCCCGTGGTCGCGTCGGTTGCGCTCGGCGAGGACGGCGGCTTCTACAACGTGAACGCCGACATGGTGGCGGGCCACATCGCGGCCGCCATAGGCGCGCACAAGGTGGTGTTCCTCACCGATGTGGACGGCCTCTACGAGAACTTCGAGGACAAGTCCACGCTCATCTCGAACCTCACGCTCTTCGAGGCCCAGTACATGATCGAGAACAACGTGGTGTCCACCGGCATGATACCCAAGCTGAAGTCATGCGTCACCGCGCTCGACGCCGGCGTGTTCCGTGCGCACATCCTGAACGGCACCACGCCGCACTCACTGCTGCTCGAGCTTCTGACCAGCACCGGCGTGGGCACTACCATGCACTCTACGGAGGAGGCGTGCAAGTTCGACTCCCACCCTCTGGGCAACTTCGCCTCCAAGCTGCTGGAGAACCGCGAGCAGGCGGCTGCGCAGGCGGCCGCTGCCGAGCGCTTCGTCGGCTGACCGCCGCTAACGCCGACCGTCGAAGGGGTCGGCCTTTCCCTGCTTTGCGCAGGGGAATTCTGCAGCAACCGAACGGAAGGACCGTTATGAGCCTCGAGGAACAGCAGGAACTGGAAGAGAGCTACGTTATGCACACGTTCGGGCGCAAGCCCGTCGAGTTCGTGCGCGGCAGCGGCATGGTGCTCGAGGACGACAAGGGCCGTGAGTACCTGGACTTCATCGCCGGCATCGGCGTCATCAGCCTGGGGCACTGCCATCCGGCCGTCGTCCGCGCGCTGCAGCAGCAGGCGGAAAAGCTCATCCATGTGAGCAACTACTACTATATCGAAGGCCGCGGGGAAGTGGCGCGCCGCCTCTCCGACCTGCTCAACCACGGCGCTCCCGCCGGCGCGGAGCCCTGGCAGAGCTTCTTCGCGAACTCGGGCGCCGAGGCCAACGAGTGTGCCATCAAGCTGGCGCGCCTGCATGCCCGCAAGCGCGCGGAGGCGCACGCGCTCGCCGACGGGGCGGGAGAGGACGAGGCCCGCGCCGCTGCGTCCGCCGCACCCCGCGTCATCGTCACGCTCGACCGCAGCTTCCACGGGCGCACCATGGCCACGCTGGCCGCCACGGCCCAGCCCGCCAAGCAGAAGGCCTTCCAGCCGCTGCCCGACGGCTTCGCCCACACGCCGCCGAACGACGTGGCCGCGCTCGAGGCCCTGTTCGCCGAGCGAGGCGACGAGATCTGCGCCGTCATGGTGGAATGCGTGCAGGGCGAGGGCGGCGTGCATCCGTGCACGTCCGAGTTCCTGCAGGCTGCACGCCGCCTTACCGAGGAGCGCGGCGCGCTGCTCATGTGCGACGAGGTGCAGACGGGCGTCTTCCGCTGCGGCACGCCGTTCGCGTTCCAGCGCTTCGGCATCGTGCCCGACGTCGTGACCATCGCCAAGGGCGTGGCCTCGGGCATGCCCACGGGCATGTGCGCGGCCCGTGCCGACGTGGCCGCCTCGTTCGCTCCCGGCGACCACGGCTCCACGTTCGGCGGCAGCAACCTGGCAGTCGTCGCCGCGCAGGCCACGTTGCGCACGCTCGCGGACGAGGGCTTCGGCGAGCGCGTCGAGCGCGTAGGCGCCTACCTGCGCGCGCGCCTGGCCGAATTGACCCACGTCGTGGAGGTGCGCGGGCTGGGGCTCATGGTGGCTGCCGACCTGGCCGAGTGCGTCGATGCGAACGACGTCGTCCTGCGCGCACTGGGCGAGGGCCTCGTTGTCAACGCCACCGGCCCGCATACGCTGCGCTTCCTGCCCCCGCTCGTCTGCGAGGAGCAGCACGTGGACCAGCTCGTCGAGCGCTTGTCCCGCCTGCTGGGCGCGTAGGGCTGCCCGCTATCGCCTCGAACGCCCGCCGCCTTGGGCGTTCGAGGCGCCCGCTTCACCGAATTTTTCGTACTTTTGGAAATTCCTACTTCGCAAACGCAGTGTCATGAGGTACTATTTACTGCATAAATTTTGCCGGTCTTGCGATTTTCTGCATAACCGTGCGAATGGCTGTGAAACTGTATGTGATAGTGCTCCGCAAGGACAGAGAGTCGAGGGCATGAGGAAACGTCAGCAACGGCATGACATCATCCGCGATATCATTCGCGAGCATAATGTCAAGACGCAGCGCGATCTCGCCGATCAGCTGCAAGCCGCAGGCTACGATTGCACCCAGGCCACCATCTCTCGGGACATCATGGACATGGGCCTGGTGAAGTCCCGCGAAGGCTATTACGTGCTGCCGGAGGAAATGCGCCTCCAGCGCATGGTTTCCGAACTGGTTGAAGAGGTACACGTGGCAGGCAATCTCATCGTGGTCAAGACGTTCTCCGGCGGAGCCGCCGGCGTCTCCGCTGCGCTCGATAAAGCGAGCTTGCGCGGCGCGCTCGGCACCGTTGCCGGTGACAACACGATCATGATCGCTGCCGAGAGCCCCGAGGCCGCTCTTGAAGTTGAGCGTGCCATCGACCGACTGCGACGACGTTAGTCGTCTACTTTAGCGCGAGGGACGCTTTTCTCCCTCCTTTCCCCCAAGGCTGCCCAGCAGCATGAAGTCGTGAGAGCCGCCCGGCGCTCACGCCACCGCGAAAAGCCGCGATGCACACGGGACCCCGTGTATCCGCACGCCGAGAACGGCAGGGCGGAGCCAAGGCCAACCCGTACCCGCATCGGAGACCCGGGCACGAACCAGCTAAAACAAAAAGAAAAAGCAAACGCAGGAAAGGGATTCATCATGGCAGATCAGAAGAAAAAAGCGGTACTGGCATACTCGGGTGGCCTCGACACGTCGTGCTGCATCAAGTGGCTCCAGGAGAACAAGGGCGTCGACGTCATCGCCGTCGTGGGCGACGTGGGACAGGAGCACGAGGGCCTCGAGAAGATCAAGCAGAAGGCGCTCAAATCCGGCGCGCTCGACTGCCTGGTGGTGGACATGCGGGAGACGTTCGCCAAGGAGTACCTGGCCAAGGCGCTCGCTGCCAACGCCATGTACGAGAACAAGTACCCGCTGGTCTCGGCGCTGTCGCGGCCGCTCATCTCCAAGCACCTCGTGGATGCCGCCCACAAGTTCGGCGCGAAGTACATCGCGCACGGCTGCACGGGCAAGGGCAACGACCAGGTGCGCTTCGAGTCGAGCATCACGATGCTGGACCCCGACATCGAGATCCTCGCCCCGGTGCGCGAGTGGGAGCTCAAGACCCGGCCCGAGGAGATGGAGTGGGCGCAGGCCCACGGCATCGAGGTGCCCACCACCAAGAAGTCGCCGTACTCCATCGACGACAACCTGTGGGGCCGGGCCATCGAGTGCGGCGTGCTGGAGGACCCGTGGACCGAGCCGCCGGCGGACATCTACACCATGACGAGCGATCCGATGCAGGCTCCCGACCAGCCCGAATACGTTGAGCTCACGTTCGCGCGCGGCCTGCCCTACATGATCAACGGCGACCAGAAGAGCTTCCTCGGCATCATCTACGCGCTGAACGAGATCGCCGGCAAGCACGGCTACGGCCGCATCGACATGATCGAGAACCGGCTCGTGGGCGTGAAGAGCCGCGAGTGCTACGAGGTGCCGGCGGGTCTCGCGCTCATCCAGGCGCACAAGGCGCTCGAGGACCTCGTGCTCGAGCGGGAAGTGCTGCACTACAAGCTGGGCATGGAGCAGGCCTGGGCCACCGCCGTGTACAACGGCCAGTGGTTCTCGCCGCTCAAGGAGGCCATCGACGCGTTCATGGCGTCCACGCAGCGCTGCCTGTCCGGCACGGTGAGGCTCAAGTTCTACAAGGGCTCCTGCACCGTGGTCGGCCGGAAGAGCGCCTACTCGCTCTACGACTACGCGCTGGCCACCTATGACAAGGACGACGCGTTCGACCACACGGCCGCCAAGGGCTTCATCAAGCTGCAGACGCTCTCCGGCAAGACGTGGGCCTCGAACCGCCGGCAGGAGGGCGCCCCGGCCGAGCTCTTCGACGCCGAGAAGCAGCAGGGTCCCCTCAAGAAGGGCAAGTACGAGGACGTCACCCCGCTCGGCCAGCAAGTGGTGGCCGAAGCCGAAGCCGTCTTGGCGTAAGCGAAAGGAAACCCATGGCACTCTGGTCTGGCAGGTTCACGGAGAACGTGAGCGAGTTCACGCAGCGCTTCGGCGCCTCGCTGCCGGTTGACAAAGCGCTCTACGCGCAGGACATCGCCGGCTCGAAGGCGCACGCGGCCATGCTGGCGAAGGCGGGCGTCATCGCGCAGGCCGACGCCGACGCCATCGCGGGCGGGCTCGGGCGCGTGCAGGAGCGCATCGAGGCGGGGGAGTTCGCGTTCGACATCAACGACGAGGACATACACATGTCGGTGGAGCGCGCGCTCATCGCCGATATCGGCGACGCCGGCGCGCGCCTGCACACGGGCCGCAGCCGCAACGACCAGGTGGCCACCGACACGCGCCTGTTCGCGAAGCAGCGCTGCGAGGACCTCATGGCGGCCAACATCGCGCTGCGCCAGGCGCTCGTCAAGCAGGCCGAGGCGCATCCGGACGTCATCATGCCGGGCTACACGCACCTGCAGCACGCCCAGCCCGTGCTGTTCGCGCACCATATGCTCGCCTACGTGTGGATGCTCGCACGCGACTTCGAGCGCCTGGCTGCCGCCCGCCGCGCCGCCGATGCCAGCCCGCTGGGCGCGGCGGCCCTCGCCGGCACCACGTACCCGCTCGACCGCCAGATGACGGCGGAGTCGCTCGGCTTCTCGCGCGTGATCCCCAACTCGCTCGACGCCGTGTCCGACCGCGACTTCCTGCTCGACCTGTCCTACGCGTGCAGCGTGTCGTGCATGCACCTGTCGCGCCTGTGCGAGGAGATCGTGCTGTGGTCCACGGCCGAGTTCGACTTCATCGAGCTCTCCGACGCGTTCTCCACGGGCTCGTCCATCATGCCGCAGAAGAAGAACCCCGACTTCGCCGAGCTCATCCGCGGAAAGACCGGGCGTGTGGTGGGCGACCTCGTGGCGCTGCTCGTCACCATGAAGGCGCTGCCGCTCGCGTACAACAAGGACCTGCAGGAGGACAAGGAGGGAGCCATCGACGCCGCCAAGACGCTCGAGGACTGCCTCGTGTGCGCCGCCGGCATGATCGAGACGATGGCCGTGAAGCCCGAGAGCATGCGCGCCCAAGCGAAGAAGGGCTACCTGGCCGCCACCGACGTGGCCGACTATCTGGCGAAGAAGGGCATGCCGTTCCGTCGCGCCCACGAGGTGGTGGGGCACCTTGTGCTTTTGTGCGAGCAGCGCGGCTGCGATTTGGACGACCTTGCGCTCGCGGACTTCCAGGCCGAGAGCGACCTCTTCGAGGCCGACATCACCTCCGCGCTCGACCTCGACGCCATCGTGGCCGCCCGCACCACCGAGGGCGGCACGGGCCATGCCGTCGTGGCCGAGCAGCTGGCGCTCGCGAAGCAGGTTCTCGCCGCCGATGAGGCCGCGCTCTAGCCAGCTAGGGCGTGACAGGGGGACGGGGATAATGTCACGCCCCTGTATCTGCTTGAAGGTCGTGAGAGCCCCGTGGGCGTGACATTATCCCCGTCCCCCTGTCACGCCCCTCAACCTCGCGTTCATGCCGCCGGATAATCCGACGGCATTTTTAGGCCTCCCATCGGCCCTTTTGCCTTGTGACCATTTTCCAACAAACTTGTGTTGATTCAAGAGGGCCTGTCCCCCGATGATACAATGGCGAAAGTTTTTTGGAGGTGTTCACGTGGCTTCACGTTCAATGAAGAACCGGCCCAGTGCCAAGAAGAAGCATCCCAAGATCGGGCTGCTCGTCGTCGTCAGCGTGCTGGCGGCTGTAATCGTCGCCGGCGGCGTGGGCGTCTACGCCCTCGGCATGTCCTGGATCGGCGATCTGACGGAGTACGACGTCTCGAATACGGACAATCTCAATACCTCGCTCCCGAGCGAGGCGTGGGACAGCACCAAGACCGTCCAGCTTGCCAAATTCCAGCTGGACAACCGCGAGCCGGTTGAGCTGAACCAGATCAGCCAGTATGTTCTCGACGGAACGGTGGCAACCGAGGACGAGCGCTTCTACGAGCACGGCGGCTTCGACCTGGCCGGCATCGCCCGTGCACTCGTGGTGAACATCACCGGATCGGGTCGCGAGGGTGCCTCGACCATCACGCAGCAGTTCGTGCGCAACACCATCCTCTCCGACGAGATGGATGAGATCTCCATCAAGCGCAAGGTGCGCGAGATGTACCTTTCCGTCAAGCTTGAGGAAGTGTACTCGAAAGACGAGATCCTGCGCATGTACCTCAACACCATCAACTACGGCAACGCCACGTACGGCATCCAGGCCGCCTCGCAGCGCTACTTCTCGAAGGACGCGACCGACTTGACGCTGGCCGAGGCTGCCGCCCTCGTGGGCATTCCCCAGTCGCCGTCTTACAACAACCCGCTTGTCGACGGCGGCAAGAACTGCATAGAGCGACGCAATCTCGTGCTCGACCGGATGCTGTCGAACGGCTACATCACCCAGGAGGAGCACGACGCGGCGCAGCAGGCTCCCCTCGAGGTTAACGAGACCATCCCCACGAACGACGGCATCCTTGCCTACCCGTACTTCACCAGCTACATGCGCCAAGAGCTCAAGGAAGAGCTGGGAATGTCGGAGGCGGAGATACTCAAGGGCGGGTTCACCATCGTCACGACGCTTGACGTCACTGCCCAGGAAGCGGCGGAGCAGGCGGCGAGGGACAAAGCTGCCCAGGCGAACGGGACTGCCGGCCTTGACAACGTGTTCGAGTCCGCCATGGCGGCGGTCGACCCCGAGACGGGCCACATCAAGGCGCTCGTCGGGGGCAGGGATTACTCTGAGAGCCAGGTAAACCTCGCGACGGGCACCGGCGGGGCAGGCCGTCAATCGGGTTCCTCGTTCAAGACGTTCACCCTGGTGGCGGCTATCAAGGCGGGTATCGATCCGCAGACCCTCATCAACTGCTCGGCCACGGCGAAGTTCCCCGGGTGGTCCGTCGAGAACATCAACAAGACGGAGTACGGAACCCGCAGCATCGCGCGTGCCTTCGCTGTGTCTTCGAACACCGGTTTCGCGCGCCTCTGCCTGTCGCTCGGGCCCGACGCCGTGGCCTCGACTGCGAAGGAGATGGGCATCCACTCCGATCTGTCGAGCACCGGCTCCATCACGTTGGGCGTCGACGCGGTGACGCCCCTTGAGATGGCCGAGGCCTACGCCACGCTTGCCAGCGGGGGCGTCCACCACAACACCACCCCCGTCCTGCAAGTTTACAATCGCGATGACGAGCTGGTCGTGGATAACACCACCACCGAGGGAGAGCGGGTGCTCGAGCCCGAGGTCGCCCATGCGGCCCTCAAGGTTATGGAAGGCGTCGTGCAGAGCTCCGAGGGCACCGGCACCGATGCCGCCTTGGCGAACGGGCAAGTTGTCGCAGGCAAGACGGGCACCTCGGACGATTACAAGGACAGTTGGTTCTGCGGCGTGACGCCCCAGATGTCGGTGGCTTTCTGGCTTGGCGACCGTCGCGATTACTTTGGAGACAACTCCTGCGAATCAATCCCGCCGTCGGTGACGGTGGCAAGCGCCTTTGCCAGCTTCATGAACGTGGTGCTCGAAGGACAGCCTGCGGTCGATTTCGCCAATGCCGCCAATCCGCCGTATAAGGCCTATACCGATGCGAAGTACGGGATCGGGGGCACCGCCGGCTCTTCGGGCGAGGATACTTCGAAAGACTCGGACAAGAAGGACGAAGACACCGATTCCAACAGCGCGAACGGGACCAACAACGGCTCGAACTCGGGCGGCACTAACGGATCCAACACGCCGGGAGGGCCATCCGGCGGTGGGACCGACAAGCCCGATCCGGCTCCAACCCCGGACCCCGAGCCCACGCCGGACCCCGAGCCCACGCCCGATCCGGAACCGGAGCCGACTCCCGATCCCGAGCCCACGCCCGATCCGACGACCCCGTCTGCGGCAAGTTTCTCTCTGCCAACGATTTGGTCGCGCACACTTCAAATGCTCGCCGCATAACAGGTAAACTGTTTGCAGGTTGTTTTCGCGCGCCGCATCCAAGCGGCGCTTTACTCGAAAGGGAAGTAGGTTGTACATGAAACGTTCCATGCTCATCAAAGCCGTCGGCGTCATGTGCGCGGCCTTCGTGGCGGTTGCCGCGCTTGTCGGCTGCGCATCGCAGGAAAGCGCTGCGACGAAGCAGCAGTCCGAGAACCGACAGTACATGACGCAGGTCAACCAGACGATGGAAGATCTGCAGAGCCGGCTCGACGGCTTCACCGACGCGGTGTCGCGCGGCGACCTGGTAGGCATGCGGACACAGGCCGACAACGCCTACAAGGCGCTCGACGAGCTGGGCAAGCTGAACGTCCCCGATGATCTCAAGGACATCCAGCAGGAGTACGTCGACGGCACGAACAAGCTGAAGGACGCCCTGAACGCCTACATCGAGCTCTACACGGAAATCGACAGCGCCACCGAGGCGCAGCCTTTTGATTATTCGACGTACGACCAACGCGTAGCCGATATCAAGAGCCTCTACGACGAGGGTATCGGCAAACTTCAGTCGGGCGACAACAAGGCCTCCGAGAAGAACTAGCGGCGGCCTGCGGCGGATCGGCCCTATACGACAACGCACGCTTCATCTAACCAAAACACCCCCTTCCGTAGTTCGCGGAAGGGGGTGTTCTCTATGCAGGAAAGGGCAAAACGTCGAATCGTCACGTGCCGTCAGGTGGAGGATCGGGGTTTGGATCCGGGTCGGGAGGCGGCTCCGGGTCAGGGGTGGGCGTGGGATCTGGCGTGGGGGTTGGGTCAACCGGCTTCGGACCCTTTGACACCACGAGCACTATCTTGCCGTTCTGCACGCTCTGGCTGATGACGGTGCCGGCTGCAACGCTGTTCGAATACTCCTCGGTATAGGAGACGTCGTACCCTTTCAGCAGGGAGGCGGCATCACTCAGCGAAAGCCCAACGGCAGCTGCCGCCTTGGCGGCAAGCCCCTTGTCCTTCTCTTCCTGCGTCTCCTTCGCGTACCTCTCCTTCTGCTCGGTGTTGAAGGCGTTCTTGTACTCGGGATCCTTCGTCTCGGGGAAGGGCACGACCTCCGTGCCCTCGAGGGCCCGCGACATGAAGTCCTGCCACAGGTCGTTGGCTTTGAGGTCCTCGTCGGTGGACTCGTAGTTGCGGTCGCCGATCCAGGCGGCGCACGACAGCTGCGGCGCGTACCCTACGAGCCAATGGTCGGTGAACTGCTGCCCGGTGCCCGTCTTGCCTGCCACGGGCTGGCCGTTGGACGGGCCCTGTCCGTAGGCCGTGCCTTCCGAGCTTTCAAAAACGGTGCGCAGCGTTTTCGTTACGGCGCCAGCGACTTCTTCGGATATCACCCGGGTCGGTTCGTTGCCGTCGGTCGCCGCATCGTATACGACCGTGCCGTCCTTGCCAATGATCTTGGTTATAGCCACGGGATCGTGCCTGACGCCGCCCGACGCGAACGTGGCATAGGCGCTTGCCATGTCGAGGGGGGTCGTGTTGTCGGTGCCGAGCGTGATGATCGGGTAGGGGTTGAAGTCGGCGGTGACTCCGAGCCGATGGGCCATGTCGATGGTGGCGGCAGGCGTGACTTTCTCCATCAGACGAAAATAGCCCGTGTTTGATGAAACCGCCGTGGCTCGCTGTATGGAGCGTATGCCGTAGTTTATGCGGCCGAAGTTCCAGAGGTCGTCGCCGTTGGAGAGCTTCAAAGGGTTGGTGCAATCGATGAGCGTGTTCGGGTTGATGCCCTGCTCGATGGCGGTTGCGAGGGTGAACGCTTTGAACGACGAGCCCGTCGGCCGACCGCCCTGGGTCGCTATGTTGAACTGGTCGGTGAAGTAGTCTTTGCCACCCACGAGGGCCTTCACGTAGCCCGTAGAAGGCTCGATGGCAACCAAGGAAGACTCGAGCTCGTCGGCCATGCGGTCGTTCTGGGCCTCGCAGGTCGCCTCGGCCTTCTCCTGCAAGGCCGGGTCGAGCGACGTGTAGATGGTGTAGCCGCCCTCGAACAGGTCGGCGTAGGAGAGGCCGTAGGGATTGTCCTCGGCCGTCAACAGGTCGCGCACGTAGCTTGTGAAGTACGGGTAGGCGTAGATGCCTTGGGCTGGGGCGTTCGGGGCCAGCTTCAGATCTTCCTCCAGCGGTACCGCCTGGGCTGCATCGTGCTCCTCTTGGGTGATGTCGCCGGCTGTGAGCATACGGTCGAGCACCACGTTGCGGCGCTCCTGGCAGGCCTCCAGGTTCTCCTTCGGGTTGAGATACGTGGGCGACTGGGGGATGCCAACGAGGGCGGCGGCCTGCGACAGCGTTAGGTCGAGCGCCGACACCTGGAAGTAGTTCTGCGCCGCCGCCTCTATGCCGTAGCAGCCGTCGCCGTAGTTGATGGTGTTCAGGTACATGAGGAGTATCTCGTCTTTGGAGTACATCTTCTCCATGTCCACCGCCAGCTGTGCCTCGCGGATCTTGCGCTCGAACGAGATGTCGTTAGCCTCCTCGGACAGCACGGTGTTGCGCACGAGCTGCTGCGTGATGGTGGAGGCGCCCTCGAGCGCCCCTCCGCCCAGGTTGACGAGCACGGCGCGCGCGATGCCGGGGAGGTCCACGCCCGTATGCTCGTAGAAGCGCACGTCCTCCGTGTCCACCGTGCCCTTGAGCACGTAGGGGCTCACCTGGTCGGACGAGGCGAGCGGGTCGCGCTTCTCAAGCTGGAACTCGGCCAAGAGCGTGCTCTGGTCGCCTGCGTACATGGTCGATTCCTGCGCGTAGTTGAACGCGTCGGTGCTCGACAGGCTGGGGAGGTCGCTCGTCCAATCGTCTATGACGTGGAGCACGCCCTGGACGCCTTGATACGCCACGAAGCAGAAAGCCGCTGCCGCAACGAGCAGGAGCCATTTCGCGGCATGGGTGCGCGTTTCGCGCTGTTTTCGCCGTATTTTCATGGTTCGACTATACTACCATACTGCCGTTGCCGAACCGTTACAAGGCGGGTAGCGCGCATAAAAGAGCATGAAGCGGCTGCTCGCACGCATAGTGCCTGTGCAGTCGCATGAGATATGCAGTAAGGAAGCAACTATGTCGAACCAACAAGGCGCCGGGTTGCCGGCTGTGGAGCTGCTCGCCCCGGCGGGGGGCGCAGAGGCGCTGCATGCGGCGGTGGCGGGTGGGGCGGACGCCGTCTACCTGGGATTGGACGCGTTCAACGCGCGGCGCAACGCCGACAACTTCACGCTCGAGACCCTCGGCGAGGCCTGCGACTACGCGCATCTGCGCGGCGTGCGCGTGTACGTGACGCTTAACACCGCCATCCTGCCCTCGGAGGTCGATCGTGCGCTCGAATGCGCAAGGCAGGCGTATCGCGCCGGCGCCGATGCCTTCATCGTGCAGGACGTGGGCGTGGCCGCCGAGCTCTCCCGGTCGCTTTCCCAGGCGCGCCTGCATATCTCCACGCAGATGAACACCCACAACGCTGCCGGCATCGAGGCGGCTGCCAAGCTGGGCGCGCGCCGCGTGACGCTCGCGCGCGAGCTGTCCCTTGCGGAAGTGGAGCATCTGGCGCATGTTGCGTCCGACCTCGGCCTGGAGGTGGAGGCGTTCGCCCACGGCGCCCTGTGCGTGTGCTATTCGGGCCAGTGCTTCATGTCCTCGATGATCGGCGGCCGCTCGGCGAACCGGGGCTTGTGTGCCCAGGCGTGCCGGCTTCCCTACGAGCTACGCAACCGCGCACAGCGCAAGGAGCTGCCGTCGCCGGGCGAGCACCTGCTCTCGCCTCAGGACCTCTGCGCCATCGACCTCATGCCCGAGCTGGTGGCGGCCGGTGCCGCCTCGCTCAAGATAGAGGGGCGCATGAAGTCCGCCGACTACGTGTTCGCGGTGACGTCCGCCTACCGGGCAGTGCTCGACCGCGTGCTGGCCGCGTGCGCTATGGGCGCGATAGGGGAGGATGCCCCCGTGCGCGCCACCGGCGACGAGCGCCGCGCGCTCGAGGAGGCATTCTCGCGCGGCTTCACCACCGCGTACCTCACGGGCCAGCGCGGCAACGACATCATGAGCTACGGGCGCCCCAACAACCGCGGCGTTTTCGTGGGCCGCGTGGCCTACGCGCGCGACGGGGTGGCGGCCATCGCCGCCGAAGAAGAGTTGCATGAAGGCGATGTGCTGGAGTTTTGGACGAACAAGGGCCACTTCGCCCACACGCTCGGCCCCCTCGAGGCCGACAAGGCGGGCAACGTGTGCGCGGCTCCGCAGCGGGCGGTGGGCAAGGGCGACCGCGTGTTCCGCGTGCGCAACTCCGCCACCGGCTTCGCCGACGACCCGTCGGCGCCGCGCGTGGGCGTGGTCGGTTCGGCGCGGCTGCGCATTGGCGAGCCGCTGCGCATCGAGTTCCGGCTTGCCGGCGCGGCGGGTGATGCTGCAGACGCCACCGGCGTGGCGGAGGGCGACGTCGTGGAGGCAGCGCGCACGAAGGCTGTTGCCGCGGCGGACGTCCGGGCGCATATCGACCGGCTCGGGCAGACGCCGTTCCAGCTCGACGCGCTCGACATCGAACTCGACGAGAACGTGGGCATCGGCTTCTCCCAGCTGCACCGCGTGCGCGCCGAAGCGCTCGACAACCTGGGCGCGAGCCTGCTGGCTCCCTATCGCAACCGCATCCTTCCGCGCGTGCAGGAGCGGCCCCACCGGGTCCCGGCCGAGCGCCGGGGCTGCGCCGTTGCCGCATGGGTGACGAACCCTGCCTGCGCGCGTGCCGCCAAGCGCGCCGGCGCCGATACGGTCTACGTTCCAGCTCTCAACTACAAGCGCGGCGAGGCGGTAGTCGCCGGTCAGCGCACGGGCACGGCAGAGCAGGCCGGCTACCCGAAGCAGTGCGTCACGGCGCTGCCCGTGGTCGACCACGACCCGGTGGCCGGCACTCGCGAGGACCTGCTCGGCTTCGACCCCTGGCGCTACGTGAAGCCAGGAAAGCCCGTGCTCGCCGAGAGCCTGGGCGCGGTGCAGCGCGCCGCCGAGCTGGGTGCAGTCGTGGAGGTGGGCCCGCGCCTGCCGCTTGTGAACCGCCTCTCGCTCGAAACGATGGCCGACTGGGGGGTCGAGCGCGTGTGGCTCTCGCCCGAGCTCACGCTCGGCCAGGTGGCCGACCTGGCCGAGAACGCGCCCATCGCGCTCGGCCTGACCATCATCGGCGCACAGGAGCTCATGGTGTGCGAGCACTGCCTGCTCATGAGCCAGGGACCGTGCAACGAGCGGTGCGACGAATGCGCGCGCCGCAAGAGCCCGCACTACCTCAAGGACCGCAAGGACTACGAGTTTCCCGTCGTCACCGATGCGCTGGGGCGCAGCCATGTGTACAACGGCGTGGTGCTCGACGTGGCACAGGTGGTTCCCGACCTCATTGCAGCCGGCCTCTCGGCGCTCATGGTGGATGCCACGCTCATGAACGTCGAGGAGACGGCCGCCGCCGTGGCCCGCGCCGTCCGCGCCCGCGACGTGGCCCAGCGCGACGGCAACGCGCTCGCCAAGACTCCCGGCACCACCAGCGGCCACCTCTACCGAGGGGTCTCGTAAGGGGGAAGCGCCACGATCGCACCCTACGCCCCAGGGGGTGGCAGGGGGACGGGGGTAATCTCACATTCCCAGAAGTTTCGCAGGGCCGTACTGCGCTGGGGAATGTGAGATTATCCCCGTCCCCTGTCACCCCGCAAGCCGGCTCCGCCCTCGCCGCCCTCGCAATCCCGGGCATGTGAAACGCCCCTTGTCGACCACCGATGTGCTAGAATCTCCAACACTATATATAGTAAGGAGAGAGATCGATGCTATCCGCTGAAGAACAACTGCACACCATCGCCTCCGGCGCGGCGCAGATCGTGCCGGAAAGCGCGCTGCTTGAGAAGCTCAAGCGCGGCAAGCCCCTCAATATCAAGCTGGGCGTCGACCCCACGGCCCCCGACATCCACCTCGGGCATGCCGTGCCACTGCGGAAGCTCCGCCAGTTCCAGGATCTCGGCCATGGCGTCACGCTCATCATCGGCGACGGCACCGCGCTCATCGGCGACCCGTCGGGCCGTAACTCCACGCGCCCGCAGCTCACGTCAGAGCAGATCAAGGCCAACGCTCAAACCTATGTGGACCAAGCCTTCAAGATCCTCGATCCCGAGAAGACCACGCTGCGCTACAACTCCGAGTGGCTGCTGTCCCTCAACATGGAGGGCCTCTTGAAGCTGGCCAGCAACTTCACGGTGGCCCGCATCCTCGAGCGCGACGACTTCCACAACCGCTACACGTCGAACCAGTCCATCAGCCTGCACGAGTTCCTTTACCCGCTCATGCAGGCCTACGACTCGGTGGTCATCGAGGCCGACGTGGAGCTCGGCGGCACCGACCAGCTGTTCAACCTGCTGGCCGGCCGCGAGCTCATGGAGAAGATGGGCATGGAGCCGCAGGTGTGCCTGACGCTGCCCCTGCTCGAAGGCACCGACGGCGTGCAGAAGATGTCCAAGAGCTACGGCAACTACATCGGCCTCACCGACGAGCCGGCCGACATGTTCGGCAAGGTCATGTCCATCCCCGACGAGCTCATGGTGAAGTACTACCGCCTGGCCTCCGCGCTGCCGGTGGGCGAGATCGACGAGATCGAGCGCGGCCTGGCAGCCGATGAGCTCCATCCCAACAAGGTGAAGCGCGCGCTGGCGCGCAACATCGTGGCGGCCTACTACGACGAGGCCGCGGCGCAGGCGGCCGAGGAGCAGTTCGACCTCGTGTTCAAGCAGCATGCCGTGCCCGACGACATCCCCGAGTTCGCGGCCGACCTCGCCCCCAACGACGAGGGCACCGTCTACTTGGCCAAGCTCCTCGCCGATGCGGGCCTGGCCGCCAGCGCCGGCGAGGCCCGGCGCCTCATCGACGGCGGCGGCGTGAAGGTGAACGGCGAGCCCGTTCCCGCCAAGTCCTACAACGTGGACCCGGCGATGCTGGCGGGTGCCACGCTCCAGGTAGGCAAGCGCAAGTTCGTGCGCCTGGTCTAGGAAATCTGCCGACGAAGGCCCGTTCCGCCCTTGGCGGGGCGGGCTTTTTCGCATCAAGGGAAAGAATTTGGAAAACGTTGCAAGGATTCGCCTCGCCCGCTCGTGTTAGCGGTGAAGGAAGAAGCGAACCGAACCAACCAGGAGGACCGAAGCATGAAGAAGAGAACCGTCGCCATCGCCCTTGTCGCGTTGCTGGCAGTTGCCGCCGTGCCCACCATCGCCTTCGCCAGCGCCCAGGGCGGCGCCACGACGACGGAGCCTGTAGTCGTGCGGGGGATTGCCGATTCGGCGCCGGCGGCGCAGAAGGCCGTCGAGGCGGCATCGACCGCCGCGCCCGCGTGTCCGGGCTATGTCGATGCCGATAACGATGGCGTTTGCGACAACTACGCAGCCGGCACGTGCGCGCAGGGCGGACACCATCGCGGCTATGTCGACGCCGACAACGACGGTGTCTGCGACAACTACGCCAGCGGCGCGTGCGCCGGTCAAGGCAACGGCTGTGGCCAGGGTGCCGGCTATGTCGATGCGGACGGCAACGGCACGTGCGACAACTACGAGGCAGGCACCTGCCCGGGCAACGGCGCCGGCCACGGTCACGGCCAGGGGGCCGGCGCGGGCCGCGGCCATCACGGCCGCGGCTGCTAGCGCCGTCGTCGCACCGGGCAGGGCATGAGGCCGCACGAGGACATAGAGCAGGCGATGGACGCTCACGGCTCCACGGTGTGGCGCGTGTGCGTCCTCTACTTTCGTGCTTCGGCCGATGCCCAGGATGCGTTCCAGGACACCATGGTCAAATACGCCCTTGCCGACACCGTCTCGTTCAACGACGACGAGCATCGCAAGGCCTGGCTCATTCGCGTGGCTGCCAACACCTGCAAGGACATGCTCAAGGCATCCAGCCGCGCGAACGTTCCCCTTGACGAAGGTGCCTGCGGCGACAAGCTCGTGTCCTGCGACGAGGCGATGCAGCCCGCATCGTTTTCGAGCGAGGTCGTGGACGCCCTGCGTGGGCTGACCGACCCGCCGCGCACGCCCCTCTACCTTTCTCTCTATGAAGGCTACACCGCTCCGGAAATCGCGACGATGGTCGACGCGCCCGTCAACACCGTGTACTCGTGGATTGCACGCGGCAAGATGCTTCTGAAGGAGGCCCTCTCATGAACGATTTGGAGCAACGCGTTCGCGAGGCCTTCGATGAGGTGTCGCTTCCTCCCGAAGTGAGGGCGCGCACGCTTGCCGCCATCGACGATCTGGTACAGCCCAGGGAAGCTTTGCCTTCGAAGCCCCCTGCGCCGCGCATTGTGAAGTGGCGCCGTGCCGCCATCGCCCTTGCAGCGTGCTTGGCGCTGACGGCCGTGGGCCTCATAGGCTCCCGCCTGTACTTCGAGGAGACGGCATTCGTGGGCATCGACGTGAATCCGTCTATCGAGCTTGGCATCAACCGCTTTGACATCGTTGTCTCGGCGAAGGCCTACAACGAGGACGGCGAGGCTCTGCTCCGCGACGTATCGGTTACGGGAAAGCCCTACGACAGCGCCGTGACAACGCTCACCTCGAGCACCGCCTTCGCGCCTTACCTGGAAAGCGATGCCTACATTGCGATAAGCGTGGCTTCCAACGATGCAGGCCAGTCCGACACGCTGCGCACGCAAAGCGACGCCTGCCTGCGCAGCCTGCCTTGCGAGGGCTCCTGTCATACGGTTGACGCGGAGACGCGCGCGGCCGCTTCGGCTGCCGGCATGGGTGCAGGCCGCTATCAGGCGGCACTCCGCCTGCTGGAGCTGGACAGCAGCTTGACGCTCGAAGACTGTGCCTCCATGAGCATGCATGAGCTGCGCAGCCGTATCGCCGCCCTCGAAGGTGGCGAGCCAGAGGGGGAGGGCGGCCAGCAAGGCGGCGCAGGCTGGGGATCCGGTCACGACGGCCCCGCTGGCAACGGCCACGGGCAGGGGGCAGGCCAGGGAAAGGGCGCTTCGGGCAAGGGTCACCACGCCGAATAAGCGCAAGTTTGAAGGATATGTGGCGCCATCCACGATAAGCTTGAAGCTTAATAGTGCTTCATCAGGCGTTTTGCCAAAAGGTGTCGAAAAGTTTTCAAAAACTTGCATTTTCCCATTGCGTTGGTAATAGCTTACCGGTATTATACAAAACCCGCGCTTGAGGAGAGCGTGGGTCGTTCCTTCAGAAGAGAGCTTTTAGGAGCACGAAGATTGCGAGTCCGTTTCAACGGCATCTCGAAAATCTTCGAAAGTTTTTAAAAAAAGTTCTTGACAGGATGGCAACGGGAAGGTAAAGTATCTCCTTGCGCCGCTCGCCCGGAAGGGAGGCGGCGAGGCCCCCCGGAAGGGGAGGCGGGAACCTTGAAAACCGGATATTGCGAGATGAAT
>NZ_JAIUDM010000003.1:0-379150 GCF_030418435.1 Gordonibacter sp. RACS_AR49
GCAATATCCGGTTTTCAAGGTTCCCGCCTCCCCTTCCGGGGGGCCTCGCCGCCTCCCTTCCGGGCGAGCGGCGCAAGGAGATACTTTACCTTCCCGTTGCCATCCTGTCAAGGACTTTTTTTCGAAAACTTTCGGTCCAAGTCCCTCCGGGAGGCCCCGGGCCGCGTCCTCCTCGAAAACGCAGCCCGAATATAATACGCTCCCCGCCGCGGCTTGGCAAGGGGTGTTTCGGGAAAATCTTCGGGACGGGGGCGCCGGGAGGGCGTTTGCGCAGGCGGGGGGCGGGAAAGAAGATCCCGCGGCCTCCCCTTCCCGGGAGGCCGCGGGGCGCGGGCGGGGCGGAAGGGGGGGGATCCGGGGGCCGCGGAGGGGGGCGCGCGGCAAGCCGATGCGGCGGCATCGGGCCTTTGGCGCGCTGCCGCGGCGGCGGGCGGGGCGCAGCAGGATCCCGAAGGGGGGGGTTCCCTACAGCGCTTCCAAAAACGCGGCCACGGCGTCGATCTGGCCCTCGGGGGTCGAGGCGCCGGCGGTGACGCCGACGGCGCCGCAGCCGGCGAGCCAGGCGGGGTCGATCTCGTCGGGCGACTCTATGTGGTGGGTGCGGGGGCAGGCGGCGGCGCAGGCGGGCTTCGGCCTTCGATAATGCAACGGTGGGACTACTTCAAGAGGGCGCGGGAAATAAGGCCCCAGGGATTCACCTATACTAGTAAGGGCAACAAAGAGCGACGCAGGGAAAAGCAAGGCGGGCAAGGGCGCTCCCCGCAGGGAGCATTGGCGGGATAGGAGGTCGGCATGGAGGCACCCGGACAACTTGGCGACGAGCTGGCAGAGCGGGGGCAGGCTCGCAGCGCTGCCCCCGGAGGCCCATACCCCTGCGCGATCCCCCTGCCCCCGCAGGCCGCCTTCGCCCTCGCCGCGCTCGAGGAAGCAGGCTTCGAGGCATGGTGCGTGGGCGGCTTCGTGCGCGATGCGCTGCTCGGGCGGGCGTGCGCCGACGTCGACGTGGCCACCGACGCGCCCTGGCAGGAGGTGCAGCGCGTGTTCGAGGCGGCCGGCTGCCGCACGCACGAGACGGGCACGGCGCACGGCACGCTCACCGTAGTAGTGGAGCAAGAGGCGCTGGAGATCACGACCTACCGGGACGACGGCGCCTACGCGGACGCGCGGCACCCCGAGGCCGTTTCCTTCGTCCGCACCATCGAGGAGGACCTGGCCCGCCGCGACTTCACCATGAACGCGCTGGCCTACCATCCAAAACGCGGCATCCTCGACCCGTACGGAGGCGTGGCGGACCTCGAAGCACGCACGATACGCGCCGTGGGCGACCCCGCTCGCCGCTTCTCCGAGGACGCGCTGCGCATCCTGCGGGCATGTCGGTTCGCCTCGCAGCTGGGGTTCTCCATCGAGCCTGCCACCTACGCCGGCATGATGGCGAACAAGGGCCAGCTTCTGCGCATATCGGCCGAACGGGTGACGCACGAGCTGGAATGCCTGCTCTTGGGCGCGCACGTGCACGACGCCCTCATGGGCACGGTGGACGTGCTGGCCGCGGTGCTGCCCGAGCTGGTGGCGTGCAAGGGCTTCGAGCAGCGCACGCCCTACCATGTATACGACGTGCTCGAGCACACGGCGTTCGTCGTGCAGAACACCCCGCCCTCCCCCCTCGTGCGCTGGGCGGCGCTCTTCCACGATATGGGGAAGCCGGCGGCGTTCTTCCAGGATGCGGACGGCACGGGGCACTTCTACGGCCATGCGAAGATCAGCGTGGAGCTGGCGCGGGCGGCCATGGGGCGGCTCGCGCTCTCGCCGGCCTTCGTCGGGCGCGTGCTGACGTTGGTGAAGCATCACGATGACGTGATAGAGCCCACGCCGAAAGCCGTGAAGCGGGCCCTCGCCCGCCTGGGCGGCGACGTGGGGCTGTTCCGCGCGCTCTGCGACCTGAAGCGCGGCGACGCGCTCGCCCAGGCACCGCGGTGCGCGGGGCGCGTGGAGCTGGCCGACGAGCTCGAAGAGGTGCTGGGCGGGATACTGGAGGCGAACGAGGCCTTCACGCTGAGGAAGCTCGCCGTGGACGGCCGCGACGTGATGGCGGCCGGCGTGCGGCAGGGGCCGGCCGTGGGCGCCGTGCTCGCTGCGGCGCTCGACGCCGTGATCGACGAGCGCGTGCCGAACGAGCGCGCGGCCCTGCTGGCCTTCGCGGCCGACTGGCTCGCCGAGCAGGGCGGCCGGGATGCGGCAGAGGGCACGAAGGACCCGGAACAAGCCGCTGACGAAAAGCGGGCTGCGGGCGCAGGGAGCGGCGCCGGCGACGTGGCAGGCACCTAACGGTTGGCCCACCTGCTTGCAACGGCGCCGCCGGACGGCGCCGGGGCCGCGGCGGGCGCTCCTATACTGACGGGATACCGAGACCCCGATAGGAAGCGAGGCGCCATGGCAACGATGACGCAGGAGCGCACCGAGCGCGAGACGACCCGGCAGGCCCAGCCGGGGGACGCGCCCCAGACCCAGGGCGAGACGCCCACCCCCATGAGCATCACCATCGTGGAGAACGGCCCGTACGTGGTCAACGGCTCCGTGCCGCTGCTCGAGGAGGTCATCACGCCGGTGGGCGGCCATCGCGAGTACCGCGTGCGCCGCACGTTCCCCGCCACGCAAACCTATGCGCTCTGCCGCTGCGGGCGCACGAAGACGCCGCCGTTCTGCGACGGCTCGCACGTCACGGCTGGCTTCGACGGCACCGAGACGGCCAGCCGCGAGCCCTTCGAGGAGCGCGCCGACGTCTACCCCGGCCCAGGCGCGTACCTGCTCGACGACAACCGCTGCGCCTTCGCGCGCTTCTGCCACCGCGAGGACGGCGACGTGTGGACGCTCACCGAGCTCTCGGGCGACGAGCGCTTGAAGGGAGAGGCGATAAAGGCCTCGTCGGACTGCCCCGCCGGGCGGCTCGTGCACTACGACACCGCCGACGGCGCCCCCTACGAGCCCGAGCTGGATCCCGCGATCTCGCTTCTGGAGGACCCCGAGGAGGGCGTGAGCGGCCCGCTGTACGTGCGCGGGGGAATCCCCCTGATCAGCTCCGACGGCAGCACCTACGAGCTGCGCAACCGCTATGCGCTCTGCCGCTGCGGGGCGTCGCGCAACAAGCCGTTCTGCGATGCCATGCACGTGAGCATCGGGTTCTCGGACGGCTTGGACTGACGGAGCGCCGCACGGAAGCGCGGAGCGCCCGCAAGCGCCCTGTCGCAGCCCGGCAACGAGCGCGCCTCCCGACCCGCTGGCGGGCAAGTTCGAAATTTTCAAAAAAAGTTGGGCTGGGGCCTTGACGAAGTCCATGGCTCCCCGTAATATATGCACTCGCGCTTGCGACTGTTGCAACAAGCAACGGAAGCACATCGGTTAGCCGATGGGGTGTCGTCTAATGGCAGGACAGCGGTTTCTGGTACCGTATGTGAGGGTTCGACTCCTTCCACCCCAGCCATTTTTGCGGTATACTGCACAGCGCACTATGTGGCTCCGTCGTCTAGCGGTTTAGGACGCCGCCCTCTCAAGGCGGAGGTCGCCGGTTCGAATCCGGTCGGAGCTACCAAGCAACTTGCAGGCCGGGGCATCAGCCCCGGCCTTTTTGCTATTTCGCCCCGAGGAAAGGGAGGCCGCATGGATCGAGCGAACACGGGCACGGCAACCCCATCGAGCATGGCCGTGCCAGACCCGGCCGATGCCTGCCTGGCGGCGCCCTTCGGCATGCCGGTAGAGCTGCTGCCGAACCTGTACCTGGTGCGCGTGCCGCTGCCGCACAACCCCCTGCGCGCGCTCAACTCCTACCTGATCTTGTCGAAGGACCGCACGACCATCGTCGATGTGGGCTTCAACCACCCCGCCTGCGAGGAGGCGCTCGGCCAGGCGCTCGCCGCCCTGGGACGCACCTGGGACGGCGTGGAGATCGTGCTGACCCATTCGCATCCCGACCACACGGGAAACCTCGACCGCATCTACCGCGACGGCATGCCGGTCTTCGCGAACCTCCACTCGTTCCAAGAGGTGGAGAACCTGCAGGACATGGAGGCCCGCGTGTTCGGCCCCCTGCTGCTGAAGGCAGCCACGCCACACCAGAGCGGCTTGGGCTTCGGAAAGGGCAAGCCTACGCTGCACGTATCGGCCGAGCTGCTGCCCCTGAAGAACCAGCCGGCCGTGACGTTCCTGCACGAGGGCGACGTGCTCCGTGCGGGGTCCTATGCGTTCGAGGTGCTGGAGACGCCCGGGCACGACCCGTGGCACCTCTGCCTCTACGAGCCGTCGCGCAGGATACTGTTGGCAGGCGATCACGTGCTCGAGCGCATCACGCCCTCGATAGCCTCGTGGTTCCCGGCCTACAACGCCCTGGAGGAGTTCCTGGCGAGCTTGGGGAAGGTAAGCAACCTGGACGTCGAGCGGGTGCTGCCGGGCCACGGCGCCGTGTTCGGCGATCTGCGCGGGCGCGCCCTGCACCTCATCAGCCACCACGAGGAACGCCTTCAGGAGATATACGACCTGGTGGCCGAGGGGCACGGGGACGTCGTATCCATCTCGTCGCACGCGAAGTGGCGCTACGACAACTGGCGCTCCTGGCCGCTCGACCAGAAGTTCTTCTCGATGGGCGAGACGATGGCGCACTTGGTGTACCTGGTTTGCGAAGGCAAGCTGAAGCAGACGATCTGCGGCGACGAGTACCGCTTCGAGCTGCCGTAGCCGACGGGGCGCGATACGGCATACGGCGCTGCGAGACAAGGAGCATCCCATGCACATCGACCTGATCATCGAAAGCGAGAACGTGTTCACCGGAACCGGCGCCGCGACGAGGCCCGCCGCCGTCGCCGTTTCAGGCGACCGCATCGTGGCCGTGGGCCCGCGCGCAGACGTGCACGCCTTCGCCCGCGCGCGCAACGAGGGCGCCGCGCCCGAGGTGCGCGACTTCGGCGACGCGCTCGTGGTGCCCGGATTCCACGATTCGCACCTGCACTTCTTCCATTCGGCCGTGTACGCTTCGCCCTTGGCGACCATGTTCCTCGGCGAGAACGAAGCCGACTGCGTCGATCGCATGCGGGCGTTCGCCGCCGAGCGCCCGAACGGCTGGCTGCTGGCGCAGGGATGGCGCGAGTACCGGTGGGATCCCCCCGTGCTTCCCTCGAAGCGCTCGCTCGACGAGGCCTTCCCCGCCCGCCCCGTGGCGCTGTACTCGGGCGACGCCCACACGCTGTGGCTCAACTCGGCGGCGCTGGCCGAGCTGGGGCTCACGCGCGATAGCGTTCCCCCGGCGGGCGGCTCCTACGATCGCGACGAGGCGGGCGAGCTGACCGGCATCGTGCGCGAGGCGGCCGCCATGGAGCTGATGCCGCAGATCATGGGATCGTTCACCGACGAAGAGGTGGCGAGCGCTTACCGCGGGTTCTTCGCGCGGCTGGGCGCGTTCGGCGTGACGAGCGTCTGCGATATGTCGCTCATGGCGCATCCGGGACTCGACTTCATCCGCGACGACGTGCACGCGGCCCTGCTCGAGCGCGGCGAGCTGACCGCGCGCGTGCACCTCTTCCCCACGCTGACGGGCGACATGGGCCGCTTCGAGACGATGCGCGCGCTCTACACGGGGCCGTGTTTGCAGGCCACCGGCTTCAAGCAGTTCTTCGACGGCGTGTCGAGCCAGCACACGGCCTGGGTGACCGAGCCCTACGCGAACGCGCGCGCCGAAGGCGACTGCGGCCGACCCACGGTGGACGCCACCGTGATGCGCTCCTTGGTGCTGGCTGCCGCCAAGCGGGGCTACCCCGTGCGCATCCACACCATCGGCGACGCGGCCATCCACGCCGCACTCGACATCTTCGAGGAGGCGCGGGCGACGTACGGGCCGCTGCCGGAAGGGCGCCGCAACTGCCTCGAGCACCTGGAAAACTTCCTGCCCGAGGATCTCGGCCGTCTGGCCGAGCTGCAGGTGGTGGCCGCGGTGCAGCCGCCGCATATGACGCTCGACCCGGGCGGCCCCGAGCGCGACCTCGGCGAGGGGCGCGTGCCCTACATGTGGCCGCTGCGCACGCTGCTCGACCGCTCCACGGTGCTCGCGTTCGGGACGGACTCGCCCGTGGTGGACGTGAACTCGATGGACGTGCTGTACAGCGCCGTGACGCGCCAGGATCCGGGCACGCACGAGCCTGCGGGCGGATGGCTGCCCGACGAGCGCATCGGAATGGCGGAGGCCCTGCGCGCCTACACGCAGGGCAGCGCCGCGGCGGCGGGGCGCCGGCGCGAGCTGGGCACCCTCGAGACGGGCAAGCTGGCCGACATAGCCGTGCTCGACCGCAACCTGCTGGCTTGCGATCCGGAGGATATCCAGAAGACGAATGTGCTGGCCACGTTCATGGGCGGCCGCTGCGTGTTCGAGCGGTAGGTTCGGGGGAAGGGGACGTTGCCCCCGTCTCCTCGCCTCATTCCCACATATGATCGAGCGGGCCGCTGCCCTTCCCCAAGTCGAGGCCCGAGGCGAGGGCGCCGTGGACGTAGCCTTTCGCGGCGCGCACCGCTTCCTCCATCGGAAGGCCCTTCGCGAGGCCGCAGGCGATGGCCGACGAGAGCGTGCAGCCGGTGCCGTGGGTGTTCTCGGTTTCGATGCGCTCCGCTCGCAACCAGAGCGCCGGTGCGTCCGCATGCGCCACGAGCACGTCGTCGGCGCGCGCGAAGCTGTGACCGCCCTTCACGAGCGCGGCGCCCCGCACCCGTCCGGCCAGCTCGCGAGCCGCACGCTCCATGGACGCGTCGTCGTTCACGGGGAACCCGCACAGCACCTCCGCCTCCGGCATGTTCGGCGTGACCACGTCCGCGAGGGGCAGCAGGCGCGCCTTCAGCGCCTCGACGGCGTCCTCGCTGATGAGCCGCGCGCCGCTCGTGGCCACCATGACGGGATCGACCACGATGTTAGTCGCCCCGTGGCGCTCGAGCGCGTCGGCAACGACCTCGATGATGGCGGCCGACGACACCATGCCCACCTTCACGGCGGCGGGGCGGATGTCCTCGAACACGGCGTCGATCTGCTGGGTCACGAAGGCCGGGTCGACGTCGAGCACGCCGGTCACGCCGAGGGTGTTCTGCGCCGTGAGGGCCGTGAGGGCCGTTTCGGCGAACAGGCGATGCGCGGCGATGGTCTTGATGTCGGCCTGGATCCCTGCGCCCCCGCTGGAATCCGACCCCGCGATGCTGAGCACTGCTTCCATACGCACGTCCTTTCCTCGAGCGACGGCGCGGCTACGCGCCGAGCGCCGCCTGCACCGCCGCACGCAGGCGGCGCGTGGTCGCTTCGATATCGTCGGCCGCGAAGATGGCCGACACCACGGCCGCCCCGTCGGCGCCCGTGCCCGCGAGCGCGGGGATGGTCTGCTCGTTCAGGCCGCCGATGGCCACCACGGGAACGTCGACCGCCGCGCAGATGGCGGCGAGGCCGTCCGTTCCCACGTCGGCGGCGTCCGGCTTCGTCGGCGTGCCGAACACGGCGCCCACGCCCAGGTAGTCGGCCCCGGCGGCCTGGGCGGCCAGCGCCTGCTCCACGGTCTGCACCGACACGCCCACGATGGCGTCCGGCCCGAGCTTCGCGCGCGCGTCAGCGCACGCGGCGTCGTCCTGGCCCACGTGCACGCCGTCGGCGCCGGCGATCCGCGCCGCCTCCACGTCGTCGTTCACGACGAACGGAGCGCCCGCCGCGCGGCAGAGCGGCGCGAGCGCGCGGGCCCGCAGCACCACCTCGGCCCGGGGCGCGTCCTTCTCGCGCAGCTGCACGAAAGTGGCACCGCCCCCCAGCGCCTCCTCGACGCATGTGACGAGCGTGCGCTCCCCCAGCCACGCGCGGTCGGTTACCGCATACAGCGCCAATGCGCGGCGCAGATCCTCACGTGGGAACATCGGCCCTCCTCTCGCTTCCGCCGGCTACACCAGCTCTTCGACCTTCGCGCCCGCCTCGAGCGCGTTGCCATCGAGGTGGTACAGCGCGTCCAAGAGGTAGGTGCGGAACGACCCGTTGCCGTCCAGGCCCCCCATGCGGGTTTGCGCCTGCTGGCCCGCGAGGCCCATGCCGGCGACTGCGGCCACCTGCGACTCCAGAAGCGCGCCCGGGTTCGCCACCGCGTACGCCGTGCACAGGCACGACAGCATGCAGCCGGCGCCCGTGATGCGGCCCATAAGGGGGCTGCCGTTGCGGACGGCGTAGGCGCGATCGGCGTCGGCCACGATGTCGATGGCGCCCGTGATGGCCACGACCGCGCCCGTCTTCGCCGCGAAATCGCGCGCGAACGCCGCGCCGGCCGCCAGGTTGTCCTCGGTCACGGCATCGTCGGAGCACACGTCCACACCGCGCGTGGCCGCCGCGCCACCGGCGAGCGCCTTCATCTCCGACATGTTGCCGCGGATGACGGACACGGCCAGCTTGTCGAGCAAATCGCCCGCCACGCGCGTGCGCAAGGCCGACGCGCCCGCGCCCACCGGATCGAGCACGATGGGATGCCCCAGCTCGCCCGCGCGCTCGCCCGCCGCGAACATGCCCTCGATGGAGCGCTCGTTGAGCGTGCCGATGTTGAGCGTGAGCCCGCCGCAGATGGACGTGATGTCCTCCACGTCGGCAGGCTCGTCGCTCATGATGGGGCTCGCGCCGATGGCCAGAAGCGCGTTCGCGCAGTCGTTCACCGTCACGTAGTTCGTGATGTTGTGCACGAGCGGCGAGCCTGCCCGCACGTTGTCCAAAGCCCTCTTCAAAGCGAATGCCTCCATAGGTTACTCCTTCCCGAGATCGACCGTCAGGCCGTCCATGATCTGATTTACGGTGCGCATCGCGCACATCTCGCCGCACATGGTGCAGGTGCCCTCCGTCGAGGGCGGCGCGCTCTCGAAATACTCCCGCGCACGCGCAGGATCGAGCGCCTCGGCGAACATGCCCTCCCAGTCCACGCGGCGGCGCGCGTCGCTCATGCGGTTGTCGGCATCGCGCGCGCCGGGCACGCCCTTCGCGATGTCGGCCGCGTGTGCGGCGATCTTCGTTGCCACGAGGCCCTCGCGCACGTCGGCGGCGTCGGGCAGGCGCAGGTGCTCGGCCGGCGTGACGTAGCACAGGAAGTCGGCACCCGAGGCCGCGGCCACGGCCCCGCCGATGGCGGCCGTGATATGGTCGTAGCCCGGCGCGATGTCGGTGACGAGCGGCCCGAGCACGTAGAAGGGCGCGTCGTGGCACAGGCGCTTCTCCAGCTTCATGTTGGCGGCGATCTCGTCGAGCGCCATGTGGCCCGGGCCCTCCACCATCACCTGCACGCCCGCATCCCATGCGCGGCGCGTGAGCTTGCCGATCTCGATGAGCTCGGCGATCTGCCCCGCGTCGGTGGCGTCGTAGGTGGACCCAGGGCGCATGGCGTCGCCCAGGCTGATGGTCACGTCGTGCTCGTGCAGGATGGCCAGCACCTCGTCGTAGAACTCGTAGAAGGGGTTCTCGTTACCGGTGGCCTCCATCCAGGCGAAGATAAGCGACCCGCCACGGCTCACGATGTTCGTGAGCCGACCCGTCTCGCGGAAGCTCTCGATAGTGCGGCGGTTCATGCCAGCGTGGACGGTGACGAAGTCCACGCCGTCCTGGGCATGCGCGCGCACCACGTCGAGGAAATCCTCTGCCGTGATGGTGACGAGCGGCTTCTCCAAATAGCCGATGGCGTCGTACATCGGCACGGTGCCGATCATCGCCGGCGACCTCTCCACGAGGGCACGCCGGAACGCGGCCGTCTTGCCGCTGTTCGACAGGTCCATGATGGCCTCGGCGCCCAGTTCAAGAGCCACGTCGACCTTCTTCCATTCCTCGGCCTCGCAGGCGACGTCGCCCGAGATGCCCAGGTTCACGTTCACCTTCGTGCGCAGGCCGCCGCCCACGCCCTCGGGCGAGAGGCTCGCATGGTGGATGTTCGCGGGGATGGCGATGCGTCCGGCCGCCACGCCCTCCCGGATGAACTCGGGATCGCGCCCCTCCTTCTCGGCCACGGTGCGCATGGCCGGCGTGACGGTGCCCGCGCGGGCGTGGTCGATTTGCGTGACCGGTGCAGGATTGCCGCGCGCTGCGGCGCTGATCTGCGTCATAGAGCTCCCTTCGTTGGCATTACCCATGTCAGGTTCCTCGGGTCGAAGCGTGCTTCGGCGCTTCCTCTCAGCCTGCCCGGCCGCGCATGCGGCTTGCAAGCTCCCCGGTATGTCGAGGCCGCCTCGCGGCGGCACGGCGCCAGGCGGTGCCGCTCGGGCGATTATACCGCCCCGCCCTGCGTTTCGCGCGCCGAATCCGCCGGCGAGCTCTACGAACCGTCGATTGCACACAGGCCGAAGATGCCCCACAATGGAGGGAAAACGCGAGGCGGCGAGGAAAACCCATGGACAGCGAACGGAAAAAGCAGCTCAAGCAGGCCTACGGCGAGCGCAGGCCTGCCATGGGCGTTCTGGAGATGCGCTGCCTCGCCACGGGCGAGCGGTTCCTCATCGCCTCGCGCGATCCGCGGGCAACCGAGAACGGCCTGGTCGCCCGCTTCGACGGCGGAAATCACCCCAACAAGCGCCTGCAGGCGCTGTGGAACGAGCACGGCCGCGGGGGATTCGCGTTCGCCCTCGTTGAGGAGCTGGAATACGACGACGCCCATGAAGACCACGCCGAAGAGCTCCAGGCCCTGCTGGAGCTGTACCTGGAGGAGCATCCGGAAGCGAAGCGCGTTTGGAAGTGAGCTGCGCGCCAGAAGCAGAAAACGTGGAGCCGGGTTCGCGCGGACGCGAGAGGAAGCCCGGGCAAGGCTCTTGTGCACAGTTTTTACCGATTCCCCACAACGATGAGCCCCTCAAAACTCTACAGCATCGCTTATCTCCGCGATGAGATTTTCTGATCAGGAGAAACTCTGCAAGAAGAAAACTCTCCAGCGCCATGGGAGAGCCTGCGCGATCATGCTTGGCAAGAATCGGTGATTACTGTGCAACGACGCCCCAAACCCCTCCGGGTCATCCCGAGCGGAGGCGCGCATCGACCCGCGAAACGCCAACGGTGGTTTGAAGCGAGCAGCGCGACCGCGATCGCTCCGCAGTCCGCACTCCACCCTCCGCTCGGCTGTGTCCCCCGCCCCGTCAGGGCAGCGGGTAGAACACGTACAACGTCCCTTCCTCCACGGCGATGCGCGCGGGCTTGCCCACGAGCTCGTTGGACACGCCGCGCGACGTGCGGTTCGACAGGTCCTCGTCGTCGAGGGAGTACAGCATGCCCGTCTCGATGACGCCGCGGGCGCAATCGTTCGCAGAGAACACGGATACCGTGCCGGACTCCAGCAGGGGCAGGTCCATCACGTCGGGGCCGGTGAGCGCGCGCAGGGCGCTGCCCTCGCCCACGGCGGTCACGTAGAACTCCCGCTCGGAGAACTTCGCGAACAGCTGCAGGTTGGCGATGGTGTGGTCGAGCCGCCCGCCCAGGGCCGCATACACCACGAGGTCGTCGTAGTCCCAGGCCACGGCCTTCTCAAGCGCCAGCTCCATATCGCTTTTGTCCTTCTTCACCGGGAAGCGCGACACGCGGCGGCACTTGGGAAGGTAGCCGAGCGAGTCGAAGTCGCCCACCGCCATGTCGGGCTTCACGCCCAGCTCTTCCAGGTAGGCGAAGCCGGCGTCCACGGCGATCACGAACTCGAACATGCCCGCCTCGTAGCGGGCCTTGAAGTCCTCGGCATTGAACTCGGGGGACGCTCCCACGATCGCGCACGTCGCCATCTACCTCGCCCCTTCCGCACATCCGCCTGTCGGAGCCTGGGCCGCGAGCACGGCAAGCCGCTCGCCCTCCAACCGGTGCAGCACGAGCGCGTCGACCCGTTCGGCATCCAAGCGCTCGTAGAATGCAAGCCCCGCCTCGTTCGCGTCGCGGCAGTGCCATGAGAGGCGCCGATAGCCCCGCTCCTCGCAGAGCGCTGCCAGGCGCGCCATGAGCGCCCGGCCCGCACCGGCACCCCGGTACGCCTCGTCCACGAACAGGTCCTCCAGGTACACGCCGCAACCCCCCGTCCACACGGAGAACGCGCGGCAGAAGACCGCGCACCCCACCACGCCGTCGTCCGGATGCTCGGCGACCAGCGCCTCGCCCCCGCCTTCGTCGAACATGCCCCTCACGATATCCGCGGGCGTGGCGGCCACCGCACCTTCGCGCCCCATCGAGGCGGCAAGCCCCTGGGTCAGCCTGAGCAGTGCCGGTGCGTCCCCGCGCGTGGCGAAACGTATGGTGAGTTCCTCGTTCATGGTGCTCCTTACCTCTGCCGGCACGCGGCCCGCCCGCCGGCTGCACGCGGCCGGATCGGTTTTTCGCGCTGCTTCGCTTTTCGCGGGCGCGCGCTGCTTTCGGTTTGCTAGAATACCATATGCGAGCGGGCCAGACGATCGCGCACCTCGGTGTGAGGAAAGTCCGGGCTCCATAGGGCAGGATGCCAGCTAACGGCTGGGCGGGGCGACCCGACGGATCAGTGCCACAGAAAAGAAGACTCCCCCGCGAACACGCGCTTCGGCGCGCGGCAACGGGAGAAAAGCTGAAACGGTGCGGTAAGAGCGCACCAGCGCGCCGGCAACGGCGCGGCTTGGAAAACCCCATCCGGAGCAAGCGCAAATAGGAACGCGACACGGTGGCCCGCCGTACGTTCGGGTTGCGTGCTTGAGGCGTGCGGCGACGCACGTTCGAGATAAATGGTCGTCCAACGACAGAACCCGGCTTATCGGCCCGCTCGCATCTTCCCTTCATACAGCGACCTTTTCCGAGAATTCCCAACTGCCGATAGCGGCGATCAGCAGCGGCTACGCCGGGAACAGCGTGTACGCGGTCCCCTCGGGAGCGGCGCAGGTGCGGATGCTCACGCCGAAGGCGCGCTCGATGGCGCCGGTGGCGAGGACCTCTTCCACCGTGCCGGACGCGGTGGCGCACCCGCGCTCCATGACGAGCAGGCAATCGGAGTACCGCAACGCCAGGTCGAGGTCGTGGATGACCATGACGACGGTCTTGCCCGCCTCGACGTTCAGGCGTCGCACGAGCTCCATCGTCTCGTGGCAGGCGCGGATGTCGAGGTAGGTGGTGGGCTCGTCGAGCACGATGAGGTCGGTGTCCTGCGCCAGCGTCATGGCGATGAACGCGCGCTGACGCTCGCCGCCCGACAGCCGACGCAGCTCGTGCGCGCGGAACCGCGCGACGTTCGCCAGCTCGAGCGCGCGCTCCACCTGCTCGCGGTCCTCGCGCGAGAGCCTCCCCTGATGCGCCTGGTACGGGTAGCGCCCGCACGCCACGAGCGCCTCCACCGTCATCGCCGGCGGGCGGCTGGCCTGCGCCAGCACGGCCACGCGACGCGCACGCTCCTTCGCCTTGAGCGACAGGGTGGCCACGCCGTCGATGCGCACCTCCCCCATCTGCGGGCGCAACAGCCCGTCGATGAGCTTGATCATCGTTGACTTTCCGCAGCCGTTCGGGCCCACGACGCTCGTCACCGCGCCGCGGGGAAACGCGGCGCTCAGCCCCTCGATGAACGGCTCCTTGCCGTAGGAGAACGACACGTCGCGCACCTCGATGGCCGCGGCGTGTCCTGCGTCGGCGCTAATCAAGGGAACCCCTCCTGTTCTTCAAGATGAGGTAGATGAAGAACGGCCCGCCGAGAAACGCCATGAGGATGCCCACGGGCACCTCGTAGGGCGCGAACAGCACGCGCGACAACAGGTCGCACACGACGACGAACGCCGCGCCGCATACGGCGGACAGCGGCAGCACGATGCGGTTGTCGTGCCCGACGAAGAACCGCACGAGGTGCGGGATGATGAGCCCCACGAACCCGAGCAGGCCCGCGAAGCTCACGGCCGCGCCCGCCAGCACGGCGGCGAGGCCGAGCATGGCGAGCCTCGTCGCCCCCACGTTCATGCCAAGCGCATGCGCCGTGTCGTCGCCGAGGGCCATGATGTTGAGCTTGCCCGCCGAGAGCAGCGCCACGACCAGGCCTCCCAGAATGTAGGCCGCCGGCCACGCGAGGTCGTCCATGAGCACGCCGGCCAGGCCTCCCACGAGGAACGCCGACGAGCCGACGTAGGCGTCGGGGTTCACGATGAGGATGGTGTTCATGCCCGCGCCGAACACCGACGTGATGGCGATGCCGGCCAGCACCACGGTGAGCCTCGACGTGCTCGCGCCCAGCGAGATGCCGAAGATGATGAGCGCCGTGGCGAGCGCCCCGAGGAAGGCCGCGAGCGGCGGCAGCCACAGCACGCTGGGGAACACGCTGGCCGCGATCAGCACGAACAGTCCAGCGCCGGAGTTGATGCCGATGATGTTGGGGCTGGCCAGCGGGTTGTCCAGCACGGCCTGGATGATGGCGCCGGCCACGGCCAGCGCCCCTCCCGCCAGAAGCGCCGCCAGCACGCGCGGCAGGCGCACGTTCACGAGGATGCTCTTCGCCGACGCGCTCACGTCGCCGCCGGTCGCCCAGGCCACAAGGTCGCCCAAGCTCACCGACGTCGATCCCACGAGGAACGCCGCCGCCGTCACCGCCGCAAGGACGGCGACGGAAACGACGATGGCGAGCGGCGCCGCCTTCTCACGGTTGAACGGGGTCACCGGACAGCCTTCCGCCTACGCGTACAGCGCGTCGAACAGCACCTGGTAGCTCTCGTCCCAGCGCTCGTTCGGCTTGTACTGGAACAGGTGCGGGTCGAGCGCGACGTAGCGGCCGTTCTGCACCGCGTCGAGGGTCGACCAGGCGGGGTTCGCCGCCGTCTGGTCCTCGAGCGCCTTCATGGCCGCGGCGTCATCGTTGCCCATGGGCACCACGAAGATGAAGTCGGGGTTCATCTCGATGATCGATTCCAGGCTGAAGTCCTTGAGCAGGCTCGGGTTCTCGTCCGCCAGGTTCTTCACGCCGAGGTCGGCCAGCATGGAGCCCGTCATCGTGGAGGACGCCTGCACGCGGGTGCCGCCCGAGAACGTGGTCAGCACGAGGGCCGTAGGCGCCTCGCCGGCGGGCACCTGGGCCGTGATCGCGTCGATGCGATCAGCCGTGGCCTGGGCGTTCTGCTCGTAGAGGTCGTCGCGGCCCGTGATGTCGCAGCAGGTGCGCAGCATGCGCTCGTAGTCGGCGAACGTCGTCACCTGGAAGCACGCAACCGGGATGTTCGACGCGGCGAGGGCCGCCTTGAGGTCGGCCTGGTTCGAGTCGCCGCCGCGGCCGCCCGAGCCGCTCGTCATGATGACGAAATCGGGCTCGAGCGCGATGATGGCCTCGAGGTTCGGGTTCGCGAAGTCGCCCACCTTCTGCACGTTCTCGGATTTCAGGTCGTAGTCCGACAGCGTGAACGCGTCGTCGGAGGCGCCTGCGAGCGTGCCGCCCGCAAGCTCCCACATGCTGGCGAAGCTGCCCATGCACGCCACCACGCGCTGCGGGTTCTCCACGGTCACTTCAGCGCCCGTGTCGTCGGTGAACGTGACCGCGCCGACCTGCGAGGCCTGCCCGGCCTCCGCCTGAGGGGCGCCCGCCTCGGCTTCGGCTTCCGGCTGCGCGGTCGAGCAGCCGGCGAGGATCATCGTCGCGGCCAAGGACGCGGCGACGGCAGTGGGAACGATGCGTTGGGAGATGATGGTCATGAGGGGTCCTTTCGATAGGATGCTGCAGATTCCAGGTCCAGCAAGGTCAGCGAGGCTTTCCGTGGTGCCCGAGATCGTAGGGAGGGCGAGGGTGAAGCGTACTTCGGTACGCGATCCCTCGCACTCGCCGCGAGATCGGGTGCCACGGAAAGCCGCAGCGTCGGCTAGCTGCGCTGTTCGTCAGAACAGCGCAGCCCATGAGCGCAGTAGTCGTCCTGAGCGAGGATATCGCCTTCGTGGTAGTAAGCGGCCCGGGCGCGGCAGCCGCCGCAGCCTTGCGCGTAGTCGCATGTGCCGCACGAGCCGGAATAGGCCTGGGTGCGCAGCTTCTCGAACACGGGGCTCGTCTTCCATATCTCGTCGAAGGGCTGCGCGCGCACGTCGCCCGCCTCCTCGGTCATGTAGGCGCAGGGGCGCACGATGCCCTCGCTGCCGATGACGCAGTACGTGAGGCCCGCCAAACAGCCGCGCTCGAAGCGCGTGTCCACGCCGAGCTGCTTCGCCACGCGCGTGAACTGGGGCGCGCACGTGGGCTTCACGTCGATCGGCACCTCGGCCGCCTTGCGCATGATGTCGTTCAGCAGACGCTCGTTCTCCAACACCTCGAGCGACGTCTCCTGGATGAACTTGCCGCGACCCACCGGGATGAGGAAGAACACGTAGTGCGCGATGGCCCCGATCTCGACAGCGAAGTCGGTGATGGCGCACACCTCGTCGCGGCTCCAATCCACCACGGTGGTGTGCAGCTGGAACGGCAGGCCGGCCTGCTTGCAGGCCTCGATGCCCGCCATGGTGAGGTCGTAGGCGTGCTCCAGCCCGCGGAACTTGTCGTGCTTGGCGGCATCGAGGCTGTCCACCGAGATGCCCATGGCGCAAGCTCCGGCCTCCTTCAGCCGGCGTGCCACCTCGGGCGTGATGAGCGTGCCGTTCGAGCCGAACACGGGTCGCAGCCCGTTGCCGGCCGCGTGCGCCACGAGCTCGTAGATGTCGGGGCGCATGAGCGGCTCGCCGCCCGAGAAGATCATCACCTTGAAGCCCGCGCGGGCGATCTCGTCGATCATCTTCCTTCCCTCGTCGGTCGAGAGCTCCAAGGCGCTGGCCTCCTCGGCATCCTGGTAGCAATGGACGCACTTGAGGTTGCACTTGTTCGTCGTCATCCACGACACGAGCATGGGCGTATCCTTTCGTTCGGGCGCACCGACAGAAGGTGCGCGGGGCACCGGGTGAATGAGCAGGCAAGATGAAGGGTTTGCGCCGGACGGACAGAACACTGGGGAGAGAGCGAAGGAAGAGGTGCCGCGCCCGTCCGGCGCCGGATGAGGCTAGCCGGACGGGTCGGGCTGGCCGCGGTAAGCGGCTACCACGGCCTCCAGATGGTCGAACACCGCCTGGCGCAGCTCGTCGAACGAGCCGTCGTCGCCTCCATGGGGAGCGATGTTCTCCATGAGGATGAAGTTCCTCTCGGCCGCGGCGGCATCCTGCGACGCGTCGAGGGCCAGGTAGCGTCGTGCCAGGTCGCGGTTGGACGGGCTGTCGACGGCCTCGCCTGCCGGCATGAGGCGGATAGTGTCGGCGATGAGCTCGTGCCATTGCGATACGGACTCGCCGCGGGCGATGCGATCCTCGGCGGCCGTCTCGGCGGCGGGGGCGTCGTCGCGGATGCAGGTGAGGCGCCAGAAGAACTGGCTCTCGCCCTGGCAGCGCTCCACGGTGGAGGCGAGCGCCTCCCAGTCCGGCATTCCCTCGCCGGCCTCGTCGTGCAGGGCGCGCAGGGTGGACATGCGCCTGAACAGCGCTTGGAACTGCTCCTCGATGGCGTCCATTTGCTCGCCGGCGAGCTCCTGCAGCGCCGCCGCCTCGTCGAACAGATCTGCATCGGATTTGACCTGGGCAAGCGACAGCCCCAGGTACTTCAAGGTCAGAATGCGATACAGGTCTTTCACGTTGTCGTCGGTGTACAGGCGCTGGTTCTGCGGGCCCTTCGCCGACGGCGAGAGCAGGCCCTGCTGGTCGTAGTACTGGATCGTGCGCACCGTCACCCCGACGCGCCGGGCCAGCTCTCCCACGGTCAGGTATCGTTGATCGGTCATGCGGCTGCTCCTCATGAGGCTCCGCATCCGCTCGATGCGGCCGCCTCCTCGTCCTCGGCCGAACGCCCCCGTCCGACCGAAACCGAGCATATGCGATGACGCTACGTCGCCGTCAACGGCAAATCCCCGTCTTTCAGAAACTCGCAACAAAAACGAGGGGAAATCCCTCGCCGCCGAGCGCACTGCCCGGCTAGCAGCGCGGAAGAGATGCCAGCCACGCGTCCACCTGGGCCTGGTCGGCCTCCACGGACAGGCGCTTGCGGCGCGCCGTATGACCCGAGGCCACGCCCACGCGCGACTTCGGCACGCCGAGCGCCTCGGCCACCAGCTTGCACACCGCCTTGTTCGCCTTGCCCCCGTCGGGCGGTGCCGTCACGCGCACGCACACCTCGTCGGCGCCCGCCGCATCCGCGCGCACGCCCGAAACCTCGTCACGCCCCGAGCGGGGCGTGACGTGAACGGCTATGATGGCAGGCTTCATGACCCTTGCGCTCGGCCGACAGGCCAGCGGAGCTCGCTAGTCGATTTCCTCGAACTCGAAGGCATCGTCGGCATCGCCGAAGCCGGAGAGGTCCTTCTCCACGCGGGAGGGCGTGGGGGTGGCGGGCGCCACGGACACGGCGCCGGTCTGCGGCATGGCGTAGGCGGCGGTGCCGTCGACGTTGATGGGGGCCTGGGCGGGCGAGGTCATCACGCGGCCCGTGGCCTCCACGGTCGTCTCCGCCACGCGGGCGTGCGCGCTCGTGGGCAGGGACGGAGTCGGGATCTCGCCGCCGATCTCGGCCAGCTTGCGCGTGGCGTCGGCGATGAAGTCGGTGAGCAGCTCCTGGTAGTCCTCGCGGGCGTCCTCGCGATCGTCCTCGAGCTTCTTGATGGCGTCGAGCACCTTCTGCTTCTCGGCCTCGGCCTTGTCCACGATGCGCTTGGCCTCGTCCTCGGCATCGTTGATGGTGCCGGCAGCCGTGGCATTCGCGTTCGAGATGATCTCGTCGGCGGAGCGCTGCGCGATGATGAGCGCCTGGGCGATGGCGTTGTCGTCGGCCTTCTTGGCCTCGAGCTGGCGCTCGAGGTCGGCGATGCGCGCATCCTTCGCGGCCAGCTCCTCGTCGCTCGCGGCGGCGACGGGCGCGGGCACGTCCTCGATGCGCGCCGGCGTGTCGAAACCGGCGAACGAGGAGTCGTCCAACTGGCGCTCCAGCTGGTCTATCTGCGCGGTCATCGCGTCGATCTCGTCGGCAACGTGCTCCAGGAACACGTCCACTTCGTCGACATCGTAGCCCTTGCGGTCGATCGAGAAGCTCTGGTTGTGGATATCAGCCGAGGTGATTGCCATAGTCGGTCCCTTCGTCCTGTCCGCGCGGACGCGGTTCAAGCGCAGCTAAAACAAGTTTACTATCAAACGTACCCCGAATTGTAGTACAAGCAGGGCGATGATGGGAGTAACGTCCACCATACCTCCAAGCGGGGGAATCAGTTTCTTGAACAGGTTGAGGTACGGATCGCACACGCGGCCGAGCACCCGGTAGATGTCGGCGAGCAGGCCGCGGTCCGTGGGGAGCCACGACATGAGCACGTACACGAACAGCACCATGCTGTACACGTCGGCTAGCGATACGATGAGGTATTTCAAGCTCAGCACGAGCCCAGCTCCTTCTCTTGGTAGACGGTCGGCGCCCGGGAAGGCGCGCTACAGCACGCCCTGGTTGCGCAGCGCCAGGCGCTCGGCCTCGGTGAGCGCGGCGCCCCGCGTGATGGCGAACACCTTGTCGGCCACGGCCTCCACGCGGGCGTCGAGCGCGCTCGACACGCCGAACGAGAAGTCCAGGATGCGCTTGGCCAGCTGGTCGGGCGTGTTGCGCAGCGCAAGCACCACCACGTCGCCCGCTTTCAGTATCTTGGCCACGCGTTCCACCTCGCCGTAGCTCGCGGGCTTGAGCACCGAGATGGCGCGCGACGGGTTGTGCGCGGGCGTGCCCGAGCCGGCGTACGCCTCGTAGGGGTCGAACGAGCCGGTGGCCTGCGAGGAAGCGGGCGCCGTGGCCGTCGCGGTGGCCACGGCCACGGTGGCGGAGGCCGCAGCCGCCCCCACGGTCGCCGCAGCCGGAGAAGCCGCCTTGCCCGTTGCGGGCTCCGCCTCGGCCGCGCTGGGCTCGAACAGCGCGTTCAGGCTCTCGGAGCGCTCGCGGCGCGCGGCCGTGTGGGCCGGCGACGAGGGCGCGGGCATCGTGGCGTCCACCACCGTGCGCTCGCCCCGGTAGCTGGACGACGTGGACGACACGCGGCGCGGCGGCAGCGGGTCGCGGCGCAGGCTGTCGGGCACCTGGGTATGGGCGCGCACGTCGTCGATGGACACGAGCTTGGGGAAGTCGGAATCCGACGAGGAGCGTGCGCTGCGGCTCCCCCCGCGCGCCGGGCGCGTGGTCACGGGCGCGTACGGATCGTAGCGCGAGGCGGGCGCCCCGTCGTCGTAGCCCGGGCCGTACTCGCCGAACTCGTCGTCGTAGTCGCCGAAGTCGTCCCCGTAGTCATCGAGATACGCGTCGTCGTATCCGCCGCCGTTGCCGGCCGCGTCAGCGAAGCCCAGCTTCGACTTGATGCCGTCGAGCATCCCGCCGCCGTGCTCGGATCGCTTGATTTTGGGCAGCTCCATGTTCACCACCTGCTTCGTTTGGTTCCGGCGGTCGAGCCGCCGCTGCGTTCACCCTGCTGCGTTTTTCCGTCTGTCCTTGCTTCGCGCCGCTCGAGGCGTGCCGGCGCCCATCGGCCCTGTGCGCAGTGCCCCGGCACCCGGGCCTCAAGCCTCGAAGGCATCGTCGAACACGGCCCTTCCGATGCGCACTATGGTAGCGCCCGCGCGCACGGCCTCGCGCCAATCTTCGCTCATGCCCATAGAAAGCCCATCGAACAGGGCCGCTTGCGCGGGATCGAGCCCGGCGCGCAGCTGGGCATGCAGGTTCGCGAGGCCCTCGAACACGGCGCGCGCCGCGGCCGGGTCGCCCTGCGGCGCCATGGTCATGAGGCCGCGCACCCGCACGTGCGGAAGGCGCGCGCATACGTCGAGCAGCGCGCGCACGTCGCCGGGAGCCAGGCCGCCCTTGCTCTCCTCCCCCGACACGTTCACCTCCAAGAGCACGTCCTGCACCTTGCCCGCCACCGCGGCGGCCTCGTCGATCTTGCGGGCGTGGCGCTCCTCGAAAAGCGAGTGGACGAGCGCGGCCGACCGCACGATGTCGGGGATGCGGCGCGACTGGATGTTGCCGATGAAGTGCCAGGTTGCCTGCGGGAACGCCGCCGCCTTCTCGGCCAGCCCGTCGGGGCGGTTCTCGCCGAAGTCGCGCGCGCCGGCTGCCAGGGCGCGCGCGACGGCGTCCGGGCCCACGGTCTTCGACACAGCCACGACCGTGACCTCGGCCGGGTCGCGCCCGGCCTCGCGGCAGACGGCGGCCACCTCGGCCGCCACGTTCGCATATCGTTGCTCGATGCCCATGGCCCTATCCTTTCTGCAGCACGGCGATGGCGCCATGGCGGCCGCAGGTGCCGCCCGACGCGCGGTAGGAGAAGTAGTCGTCCAGCCGGCAGGCCGTGCACGCGCCGGCATCCGCGATGCGCTCGGCGGCGAGGCCGGCCCCGCCCAGATCGCACGCGAGGGCGCGCGCGAGGTCGACATGCCGCCCGTCAGGGGCGACGTCCGCGCCATAGCGGTCCACGAACCGGGCGCGCACCTCGGCGCCCGTCTCGAAGCATTCCGCGTGGATGTGCGGACCCAGGTAGGCGTTGAGCGCTGCGGCCGCAGAGGACGGCGCTATGCCCAGCTCGGCGGCGTCGCGCGCGGCCAGGAGCCGCACGGCCTTCCCGGCGATGCCGGCTACCGCCCCGCGCCAGCCGGCGTGGACGACGGCGAAGCGCCCCGTGGGAGAGGCGAGCACCACCGGCACGCAGTCGGCGAAGCACAGCAGCGCCGCAACCTGCGGCACGTCCACGAGCAGGCCGTCGGCCCCCTCGAGCGCGCGGGCGCGCGCGGCCTCGACGGCGCCCGGCTCGGCCGAGGCCACCTCCACGATCTCGTCGCCGTGCACCTGGCTCGGCACCACGAGGGCCGCCTCCCCCGCGCCGAGCGCCTCCAGCAAGAGCTCCCGGTTGCGCGCCACGGCCGCAGGGTCGTCGCCCACGTGCCCGCCCAGGTTGAGCGCGGCGTACGGCCCCTCGCTCACGCCGCCCGCGCGGCCGGTGAACGCGATGCGCACGCCGGTGCGCTCGAACAGGGCCTCGTCGGTGAGCGCCGATAAGCGACGCGCGCCGAAGAGGCGCGCGTCGAGATGCGGTACGGGAAGGGTTGCGGCCGATGCCATGCAGGCGGCCCCTAGCGCTGGCGCTTCAGGAAGTCGGGAATGTAGTCCTCGTCCGCGAAGCGGCCGTTGTTCGACGACGTGGAGAACGACACCGGCGGCATGGACTGCTGCGGGATGGACGGCGCGGCGGGCTCGGGCGTCGTGGACGCGAACAGGTCCTTGCGCGAGAAGTCCATGGAGGACTGCTGCTGCGCGCTCGCCTTGAAGCCCGTGGCGATGACGGTGATGCGCACCTGGTCGCCCATGCCCTCGTCCACGATCTGGCCGTAGATGATGTTGGCGTTGTCGTCGGCGCAGGCCTCGACGGTGCGGGCCGCCGCGTCGACCTCGGTGAGCGTGAGGTCCGGGCCGCCAGCGATGGAGAACAGCACGCGCGAGGCGCCCGCGATGGACGTCTCGAGCAGGTTCGAGTTCGTGGCCTGCTGCGCGGCATCGAGCGCGCGGTTCTCGCCGGAGGCCAGGCCGATGCCCATCATGGCCGTGCCCGCGTCCTTCATGACGGTGCGGATGTCGGCGAAGTCGAGGTTGATGAGGCCGGGGATGGTAATGAGGTCCGTGACGCCCTGGATGCCCTGGCGCAGCGTGTCGTCGGCGATGCGGAACGCGTCGAGCATGCTCGTCTTCTTGTCCACGATCTCCAGCAGGCGGTCGTTCGGGATGACGATGAGCGTGTCGACTTTCTGGGACAGCAGGTCGACGCCCTGCTCCGCCTGGTTGCGGCGGGTGCGCCCCTCGAACGAGAACGGCTTCGTGACCACGCCGACCGTCAGCGCGCCGATCTCCTCGCGCGCGATCTCGGCGATGATGGGCGCGGCGCCCGTGCCCGTGCCGCCGCCTTCGCCGGCGGTGACGAACACCATGTCCGCCTCGGCCAGCGCCTCGCGGATCTCCGCGCGGCTCTCCTCGGCAGCTTGGCAGCCCACCTCGGGATTCGCGCCGGCGCCGAGGCCGCGCGTCAGCTCCTCGCCGATGTGGATCGTCTTGTCGGCATCCGACATGAGCAGCGCCTGGCGATCGGTGTTGACGGCGATGAACTCGACGCCCTTCACCCCCGCCTCGACCATACGGTTCACGGCATTCGTGCCGCCGCCGCCGACGCCGACGACCTTGATGACCGCCAAATGCTCGGAACCCATTTTGTTTGGCATTGTATCCTCCACACCTGCTGCGTTTCTTTATGCTGCGTTTTCCCAACGTGGGTACAGTTCACGTGGGGTTATTGTACACGATGCTCAACCATTTGCAAATTACGCTGCGGTAATGAAAACCGCACGTCCACAATATGAAACCGGTGGGAGGAAAGGGAGGGACCGCAGCGCCTACGGCAGCATCTTCGTGAGGTCGCGAGCACCGTAGAGGAAGCGCCGGATTTCCATCACATCGTCGAATACGACGTAGAAAAACCATGTAGTTACCGACTTCGAACCAGTAATAAGGTAGAGGACGCTCTCGGTTCGTTTTATACTGCAGCGATCGGAACCGTATCCGTTCTTCGTGAGGAACACGGGACCGCTTTCCAAAACATCGAGTTCGACTTCCGAGTAGTGGTTCCTCAGATCCGATATCGGCCTGATGTTCATAGCTCCTCCCTTCATCGTGATAATATTTTAGCGAAATTACACCACACTAGGTCTTGAGCTAGCAGGACGACAATAAACCGCTCACTCACCATTCATTAACGAAGCAGTCGTGCGTATCGGTCATCGTATGCAAGTCAATGCCGACAGCTAGGGCCACCACCATGGCTGGGAATATGTCGTCTTGGGTGGACAGGCTCATGGACGAGGCCGCGTTGTTCTCCATCTCCGCACGCACCGACTCGCCGGCCACTATGCGCACCAGGTCGTTGCGCACGGCGGCGATGTTGTTGCGCACTTAGAAGTAGATCTCGTCGTAGGGGCCCGATTCGATCCAGTAGCTGCGCAGGCTGTCGTCGATGAGCGCCAGCACCACCGACCGCGGGTTGAAGCGGCGCCGCCGTGCTCGGTGAGGTAGCCGTCGTACCAGCGCTCGAGTCCCTCGTAGCCCACCCGCGCGTCGGGCGTGCTCGCGAGGTGTCGGGCGCAGAGCTCGCGCACCTCGCCCTAGGCGAAGCCGAAGAAGCGATCGTAGCGAGGATCCTCCACGGCATTGTACTCGACGAACATGTTCGGCTCGGAGCCCGTCGAGTGCTTGGCGATGGGGAGGACGCCCGTCATGTAGGCGAGCTCGATGCAGGGCTTGGTTTTGAGCAGCTGCTTCAGGAACATGAGGAACACGCACTGATCGTCCTCAGTGAACAGGGGGTTGAAGAACATGGAGTCCCATTCGTCCATGATGAAGCAGAATTGCGCTTTTCGTGACATGGTAGACGCATTCGAGCGCTGCGAACAGGCCGATCCCCGGCTCGACGCCCGCCTCAGGAGCAAACGCACGGAGATCATCGACGATGCTCGCGCGGATGGCGTCGATGCAATCTCGGCAGCTCTCGCATTCGTCAGGCAGCGCGCTGAAGTCGATGTGGATGACATCGTTGGCTCCGAGGTGCGCCATAGCCGCAGGGTCGCGGGACACCTCCAGCCCCTCGAACAGCGGAGCCGCGTCCTGGCCGCGCGCGAGGAAGCTCGCCAGCATTTGCGCGTTGACCGTCTTGCCGAACCGACGCGGACGCGTGATGCAGATATATCCCCCCGTCGCTCCCGATGGAGGGAGCGACGGGGGAAGCCATGCCCGTCTTGTCGACGAAGCAAGACGAACCCGCAATTCTTAAGGAGGCTCCCATGGCATATATCAACAGTAACGCGCCGCCGGTCGGATATGGTTAGCAAGCCCAAGTATACCAACAACGACCCAGCGATCAGGATCCTTTCACAAAGCGTAAAAGAGCAATAACCCCTTGCGGTGCTTTTTTCGCAGCGGGGAGGTGCGTCGCGCTTTTCATGTCGACCTTAATGCCGATCGATGGCGGCGACCACTTTCGCGGACTTTTTTAGCCCGTCTCCGAATCTTGCGCTTATGGTTTTTCACGTCGACCAAAATGGGGTCATTCGGAAAAGCATTCTGGGCCCTTTCGGCGTAAGTTAGAAAATTCCCTCGATCTCCGCTCTTCCCAACTCGCTCGCGCACTTTGGCATTTCTCTTAGGCTTGCGGCCCCAATCACTGTACTCCAGATAAAGTGAATCGACTCGTTTTTTTCCTGGCCTGAACTTCCATTTGTACAACCGGCCTACTCTCCTGTACATGCGCTTGTAGAAAAGACCGATGGTTCTTTGCCGCAGTCTCACCGGCGTACCGTCAAAGGAGAACCCCAGATAGTCGATAGCGCATTTCGGCTCGTCCTCCGAGTCGAGCAAGTAAACTTCTCCGTCAACCATCCTAAACGAATGCGTCTTACGTGGATGAATCTTCAACGACGGCATCGTTCCGGCCAAACGTGAAAACTCATCCCGCCCCTCTTCAAACCCTTCCTCGGTAGGCACAACGAAGATGAAATCGTCCGAATAGCGCATATATAAACCGTCGTGCCTTTCGGCTACAGCTTTGACTGCCGCATCAAATTCCAGCATGTATATGTTCGCTAGAGTGCCACTAATGGGAAGCCCCTGGGGTACACCCTTTTCTCCGTTTTCCCTCCATGGACGCTCAACCGAAGCGCCCACCATGTTTTTGAACTCATCAGAGCTTAGCACTCTGCCCCTGTTGTTGAGTCGTTTGACGCCGCTCTTCGTATAAGGAAGCCCGTAGTGGTCGAGAAGCTTTTCTATATCCCAAACCGAATGCCTGGTTGCATTCTTCAGCACATGGTAATAATCGTCCGGGATCGCACCGCCAGGGAACAATCGCCTAACCTGCTTTTTCAGATAAGCATGATCAAGCGTTTCGAAGAAGTCCTTGAAATCCCCCGCATAAGCGAAACAAGCTTCAAGATCTCTCATCTTCGAAAAAGCGCGCAACGCGAAGTCACAGTTTGACTGCCCCTTGAGATGGGCGCGATACGCGATAGCGCAATCGTCAATGCCGATTTCGGTCGCAACATCGTTGTATCGCTCATTAAGCAAGCCCGAATAGTACTGATAAATGCATCTATCGAGGTGTGCGGCGTATTTTAGAGGACGTGGGTCGTTGAAAAACTTGCCATGTCCATCGGGCTTCATGCGGCGCAAGTCCCTCTGGATGAGGGGATAAAATGCATAGCTTTTTACAAAACCAGGATCCATGACAAGGTTGGCCTTGGCGGTGAACGAAGTCCTGAAATCAAAATGAACGTACGACTTTACCGTATGCGGCTTCTTAATATAAGGAGGAATATATCTCGTCTGCCCGGCAAGCCGGCCCTATCAAGGGGCGGCGTCCATTTCAGGGTCGGCTCGCCTACATAAATGCTGCGGCCATTCCGCAGCCCTTACCGCTTCATCGCGAAACGGTAGCCGCCTTTCGGGCCAAGCCCGTAAAGCAATCTTCATCTGCGGCACAATCGCCTTAGACGAAAGGAACGCATCCATGAGCCTCGCCGCGCTGCTTGTCAGCACCATTAGCCTAGCTGATGGAGATTTCGTAAACATCCATCGATGGATGTTTACGACAATGTTCCCCCACCGTGGCTAATTCCACAGTGCAGGATCATGTTAACTCTAATTCTATCGTTCTTGAAGTCCCAAGTTTTTCAATCAACCAATAGGCGTCAAAACCACAATCATGAACCACCCCTCTAAGGTATGATTTGCACAGGGCATATAGGCCAATATCTACCGGCAGCGTGCGCTGCCTTTCGCTTCGTTCAAAAGCAGCAGAACACTTGCCTTAGAATCACAACGGTAGAACTACATTCCACCTTTCTCCCTGGTTTTCTTCAACGAGAAGCATTCGAAAAAGTAATAAACGACCAATGCGATCGAACCAAAAACGTAGCTCCAGCCGCCGTCGATCATGACAACGAAAATAAAGCAAATAGCCAATAAGAGCTCTCTAATGGAATGGGGGAATAAGTTTAGTCCAAACGATCGCGCCAGATTAAATTCTGAGATAAGGTTTCTTGTAACTATTCCTGACAGCATCGAAACGGCCAGCAGCACAAGGTTGTGGAACAAGAAGACCGAAAAAAAGGACAACACAACGCTGACACACATTGCAACAACATTTGCAATGAGTAGTTTGCTTTCCTTTCGAAGAGCCTTAAAATACGGAACGCACAGCATGCTCATTCTGCAATCAAAAATGCAGATGGGAAACAAGAGTCCTAAATATATTAGCGATTGGCTATACTGAGGAAGCCAAAACTCACAGAATATGCAACACGGAAAATAAAGCACGTATGCAATGGGTAAAAAAAGCGCAAGGATGCTTCGGATTTTGACAAAGTTTTCTTTTTGGGCTTCTTTCGAAGCTCTTTTTATATGCGGGAACAGCACCATAGAAACCTGACCGGCAAATGAAATGACAAAAGAAACAAGGGACACGGCAAAAGAGTAATAGCCAAACGTCGCTAAATCCCAGTTTGGCTCGATAAGCATCCTACCAAAACCGATAATAAAAGTACCTGCATAGTAGGAAATCATGATTTTCATGCCAGCGCCTATATCGATCTTGGTTGCATGAAGCACATCACGATTTTTTCCGGAAAACGAAAAACGAGCCTGCAGTATTTGACGACCGCTATACAACAGATACACCGTCGAAAAACACTGGCTCACAATGTAGAAAGCTACTATGACACGATAATCACCTGCACCGAGAACTAGGGCCGCCACAATCATTATGAAAAAGGAGGCCTTGGTAATAATTGCCGCTTTCGAGAAAATTTGCGTTAGATTGACCGCCTGAAAAACATAGGAAAGGTAGTTGGCCAGATTCACGACAATTGTGTATATGGACAAAGCGGCGGCAATCAGACAAAACTGGGCACTCAACCTAGCAAGCAAGGCAAAGGCAATCAAAAGCGCCGAAAAGAAGAATTCCAGGATTAGCACCAGAACCATTTGCGCTTTTATCCCGGCGTGATCAAGGTCCCCGTAACGTTGACCACCAATACGCAAATACAAGCCGTCGTTAATCCCGACAAGAAGGCACCCAGAATACCCTGCGTACAGCAAAAAAGACTGCCAATATGCATATTCCTCCACCGCAAGGATTTTGGGGACAATCAGAGACATCAAGATACTCGACAGGAGAGCAACACCTTGCGCGCTAAACGCATAGGCAAGATTTTTCTTTATTCCTTGGTTTTCCTGAGGCAGCGCCGTCATTGTGGGTTTTCTCTTTCCGCGTTGAACGAGGCAAGAATCACAGCGATGCACAGGAACAAGACGAACGTCTGAAGACCTATGTAGGACAACGACCGCTCCGCTAAGCAATAGAGCATAAAGTACGCAAGAAATGCACTGATCAATTGGTTTTGCATTTGATTTTTAGCATACCGCGATTTGTCAAACACTACAGCAAGCATCAGAAGATATGACAATACGCCTGTCAGCCCGAACATCAGCAGTAATTCGACAATCGCATTATGCGACCCCGTATGCACAGCCCCCAAACCATTCGCAGCATAGACAGATTTTATTAAGAAATAGACCGGACTCTCTTCAGACCAAAAATCACCATATCCAAAGCCGAACAACGGTGATGTTTCAAGAACGAGCTGCGAAATAGATTTCCATATTGTTGTTCTCCCTGTGAGATCTGAGGTTTTGCCCCAAATCGCTAGCACGTCAGAAAATAGCGGAAGTATCGCCGTGGCAAACAAAAGAAAACCCACGCTGAGAAGAACCCAGAAAGTCCCTTTTCGTTTTAGAGAAAGGACTCCCCTCCTATCCAAAACGACGAAAGCCGCTGGCACAACTGTGCAAATTAATCCACCAAGCGCATCTGCCGACAAGAGCATTCCCCCAAAGCCTAGAAGCATCAATACAAGAATCCACCGCGGAATAGATAGCGTTAGACTCTTGTCCTGTGGCAAATAGACCAGCAGTCCGAGTAAAAACAGAATACAGAATGCGATAAAACCCGCGCAGACATTTTTCGTTGTCCATATTCCCGTAAAGGCTCTCGTTGTTTCATAATCGACAAACCCATAGCCTGGCAGAAAAAAAGCAAGAGAGCAGCAGAGGAAGACTATCGCAACTGCAATAAACACAGATTTGAGCAGGTTTTCAAGGTTGAACGAATCGGCCACAGAAAAGGCGAATAGAGCCAACAGCGCAAGCCGAGCAACATTCCACAAACCAGAGCTAGGAACATATTGGCTGATAAAAGACGATATCCCAATGCAGAGAAAAAACAGCACGACGCTAAAAAAGGGGAAGGTAATTTTCGTTTTCAAAATGGCGCCATTAACCAAAAAATGCCAAGTAACATATGCTGCCATCATCGCATAAACAAGAGCGGTAAGTGGACTTGTCACCATACCGCCAATGAGCCTATCCAACGTTCCAGGAACCCCGAAAAGGCGGACGAGCACGACGGTCAGCAATAAACATCTGAACCCCGCCCCTTTCCCTTTTTTCGTTCTAAGCTCTATGATATGTAGATCTGCGGCACTCATCGGAATAGCACCTTTTTGTATGAATCGATTAGTATATCGCTAGACTTATCCCAGTTATATTTTTCAAGCCTCAGCTCTTCAACCGCCTTTACGCGGTTCTCGTATTCGTCGTCACAAGCATTGATCGATTTTCGAATTACCTCAGCCAGTGACTCAACATCCCCAGAACGAAACAAGTAGCCAGTTCTTCCAGAATCCGTTTCCTCCACAAATGCCGGAATATCACTGGCAATCACTGGCTTTTTATAGGAATATGCCATTAGCAAGGCTCCGCTGCCGTAAATATTCAAGTAGGGAAAAACGCAGTAATCGGCTTCCTGATGCAGATTTTCTAAATCATTTTCTTCAACGAAACCCGGCCTCACCAAAACGAACGATTCCACGGAGAGCTGTCTCGATAGCTCTAAGTAGTCTGTGGAATTGTTTTTATCTTTCGCGCCGGCGATCACGATTCGACAGCGTTTTCTGTAAGAAGGCTCCAACAAGGCCGCGGCTTGGAGCAGGATATCGATACCTTTGTTTTTTCTCATCACTCCCAGAGAAAGAAAACAAACTGGATCTCGCTTCTCGGCCTTTTTGGCTGGCCTTTTCGAGTAACAGCCGTGAGGCATAATCGTAGCCGCAGGGGCCTTGCTTGAAAGCGATTGCTCTAACTCTGCCTTACTTAGACCATTATGAACTACAAGCACATCACATTTTTCATAGAAGCGGCCATACGCCTCGGCCTCGCCGGCTTGTGCCTCATGCTGCACAACGTTATGCACCGTAAAGGCCATCGTTCCAATCAAGCCGATTTTTTTCAATGCCGCGTAAAGGGGCATCTCGATCGCATATTTCTTAAACGTCTGAATGTGCACGACATCATAACTGTTTAAGGCGATATTGACTGTAAGGCGAACGAGCCCTATCAAGTATTCGATGTAAGAGAGCACGCTTCGATTTCCATGAGAAGTGTTGAACAAAATCGGATACAGCCTCTCGCACTTAACTTCTAAATCAGAGCTCTTCATATCATGCGAAGTTGCAAGGAAAACTCTGGCCTTGGAGCCGAGCGCCATGCAAAGTTCAGCTGAATAAGAATTTCCCGGAAGCATGTGATCGATCATTAAAATCTTCATTGAAGACCCGTTTCCAAACCCTAATCAGACCACTCGATTGAAAACTCGTCCGATATTTCCGACAGAGGAATTTTTCGCCGGAAAGCTTGCTCCACAAGCCGTACTTTTGAATATCCTCGACCCATCAGAGAGTGATTGTCCCCCGTGTCGCGAACATATATGCTCGCTTTAAAAGGAAGAGGTTCGAGCGGGCGTCCGAGTTCTTTGCAAATGCGAGGGATATCGCCGTGCCTCTTACGAATAATGTGCGGATTAAGGTTATTAGACGAGGTCAACGGTTCGTAATGCTTTTCAGGCAAATCTTCAGCGGAGTATTTCACTATCGTTGAACTTCCATTTGGAAAATGAGAGCCAGACTTCACGAAGCCATTGCCAACGTGGTAGAAATAGCCATTTTTTGCATAGAACCCATTCGATGATTGATGAGAGTTCGCAAATCCAGCAATCCTGTTGCTCTGAATATCGTCTGCGTCGACAAGCATAACGAAACCGCCACCTAACGCACGCACCCTCATGGCGATCTCATGAACCTTATAGCCTTTATCCCTCATCATCGCATCGGGGTCTCCGGGAATTGACGCATCTACCTCAATAAACTCAACTCTCTCATCATAGGAATGCGCAAGATGCGGCTTTTCATGACAAGCCACTATAACCCTGAAATCAGGATCGGTCTGGTTGTATACCGACCACAAGGTTCTGTTGAAAAACATCTGAACCTTTTCCCAGTCGCTTGACGCCTTTGCACTTCTAAGGGGAATGCCGAATGTAATCATTAATATCTCCCCAAGCTGCAATATTCGTTCACGTTAATATTTTCCTTGATAATCCTCGCAGGAACGCCAGCGACAGAGCAATTGCTGGGCACGTCATGGATGACCACTGCGTTTGCTCCAATAATAACGTTATCAGAAATGGTTACTTCGCCAAGAACCTTTGAGCCGGTGGCAATGTAAACATTGTTGCCAATGACAGGCGCTCCCGGCTTATTGGAGCGCCCCCCTATTGTCACATTCGTGCCTATTAGCACATGTTTTCCAATTTTTGCGTTCCTTACAACGACCGTCCCTAAACCGCCGTATAGGAACTTGCTGCCCTCGCCAATCTCGCAGTCATATGGCACCACGCAACTATGAAACAAGTAATTGACGCCCTTTAAAATTTTAGGAAAAAAAGGAATATGCCGCAGATAGAACCATCGAGATGCTTTATACATACCATATGTGCTCATGCCACTACCTAACTATCGGAGGCTTCATTCGCCAATTACAGTCGCCACAGCGACCAACCCAAAGCAGCCGCTTCGTTGGGATTAATAAGTCCCTTCACATCAATGACGACTCGCTGCTCGACAGGAACAGCTTGGCTAAACAAAGCATCCCACTCTTCAACAGACTTCTGTTTGAATTGTTCATGAGCAACAGCAAGGACCACGCAGTCGGCCTGAACCGCCTCAAAATCCATCAAGTCGACATTGTAGAAACGCCTAGCCTCTTCCTTGTCAGCCCATGGATCCACCACCGTCGGAACAACGCCGTAGTCGGCAAGACCCGCAATAATGTCGACTACCTTTGTGTTTCTGATATCCGGACAGTTCTCTTTGAAGGTAAGCCCCATGATCACTATTCGCGCATCCTTCGGAGCTTTTCCAGCTCGCACAAGCTGCTTGATTATCGCATCCGCAACGAAACCGCCCATATCGTCATTCACCTTGCGGCCAGCAAGGATAATCTGAGAATGATAGCCCAGTTTCTCCGCCTCGTATGTAAAGTAATAAGGATCAATACCTATGCAGTGGCCACCGACGAGACCCGGTCTGAATCCCAAGGCATTCCATTTGGTATTCATTCCGTCAATTACCTCATTGGTGTCAATGCCCATGCGATCAAAAACCATTGCCAGTTCGTTCATGAAGGCAATATTGATATCTCTCTGGCTGTTTTCAACAACTTTAATTGCCTCAGCGGTCTTAATGGTTGAAACAGGATAGGTGCCAGCCGCTATAACAATGTTATAGACATTCTTGATGTCCTCAAGAGACTCCGCGTCCATACCGGAAACTATCTTACGGATCGTCGTCAAGGTATGCACCCGGTCGCCCGGGTTGATCCTCTCGGGAGAGTAACCAACTTTGAAATCAATGCCACATTTCAGGCCCGACTCTCTTTCCAAAATCGGAACACAAACATCTTCGGTGACGCCCGGATAGACCGTCGACTCGAAAACAACAACAGAGCCAGGCATCAACCTTGGCCCAAGTGTCTCACACGCACCGACAACTGGCGTCAAATCGGGTGTTTTGTCCAAATTGATGGGCGTGGGAACAGCAATGATGTGGAACAAGGCCTCTTTGAGTCTCTCAGGATCATCCGTAAACTCGACCTTGCACTCCCTCAGCGCTTCGGATCCAACCTCGTTTGTCACATCAATGCCATTTTCGTACTGGTTGATCTTCCGTGAATTGATGTCGTAGCCAACCACCTGAACATGTTTGGAGAACTCAACGGCGATAGGCATGCCCACATAGCCCAAACCGATAAGGGATAACTTTGTCTGCCCTTGCACCAACTGCTCATAAACGCTCACACTCGTTCCCTCCTATCAAGAATTGAAGCAATAATCCAGCGCCTCAATAAAGCCAGACGCCATAGCGCCGATGCTCATTTCTTTGGCGAAAGTATCCTTGCAGCTTTCGGACATCTTGCCGAGCCTTTCACGATCAACGGAAAGGCCAACTAGTTCGGAAATGAGCTGGTTCTCGTTTTTCGCCACAACCCCATTTTCCCCATCAACGACATACTCTTTTTCGGGCCCGTGAACACCTTCGCTTAACATAAAAAAGGGCAAGCCCCAAAACATGGCCTCGTTTACGGCAAGTCCAGCTGATCCGGGAACGCTAAAAACATCCGCCAACGCGAACAGCTCGCAAACTTCATCGCCATAGCGTTCTCCAAAATAATAAAAATTTTCATGGGAGTTCACGGAGGCTAATACGTCATCGGACATACCAGGCCCCGCAACAACTAGGCCTATTTGAGGAAATTCCTTTAGCCCCTCTGTAAGGAGCTCCAACCTTCGATTCTGATTGATTCTAGCCACGAACAAAACGACAAACGACTGCGATATGCCGTATTTTGCCCTCAGAGCATGGTTGTCGTACTGGGATCTATCAATTCCAGAAAAACTTAGCGTATTGGGAGCAATAAAAAGCTTGTGCTGGTTCTTTTTCTTAAAATGCTTCCGCATGCAGGGCATATACGTTATAAGGGCATCGCACTTTGAATGAACCCTATGAAATGCTGCGTTCTTGACGATGTTATTTGGATCGGCAATGTTTATGCCATGGTTCCAATAGATGACCTTTATCTGATGTTTTTTGCAGTAGCTAATCACATCAAACAGGATTCCATCTTTGAGGTGTAAAAACAAAATCACTGCTTCGGGCTTCTTGGCATCAATGGCCGCTTTCCAGTCCTTCAGCGATTCAAGTTTTACGCAATCGAACCTAATAGGATTGACGTCATCCTGAAACGAATCTCCGGCAACGCTAAGAGCATAACCGTGTTCTTCAAGTATCGGCGCGAGGTCATTGTAGACCTTGACTCGATAATGCAGCACTTTGTTCGACAAAAGGAGAACTTGTTTCATCTCTAATCAAATTCCCCCGCAAAATAGCGCTCATAACCGTCGAGCAGCGCTTGACTGGTATGCCCCCAGCTAAGTTCGTTCACAACCCGGTTGCGGCCGTATTCGCCCATGGTCTTGCGACGCTCTGGATCCTCCAAGAGCTTGACGACCTTCTCTGCCATGTTCGCAGGGTTGTTGGGCTCAGCATAGAGGCTTGCATCCTGAGCGCTAAACCGACCTTCGGTCAAATCAAACTGGACGATCGGCTTCGCAAGTGCCATGTACTCTAAAATCTTATTCATGGTCGACTTGTCGTTCATAGGATTGAACTCGTCGCTGTTCACGCAAATATCTGCTGTGTTCAGGTAACGGAGCAAATCTTCATCGCTCACCCTGCCGGTGAACTCAACACAATCGTCAAGCCCCATGTCGGACGACATCTTACGCAGCGCATCCAGATGCGGCCCGCCTCCCACAATCCCCCAGAACACGTCATTTCGGGCTTTCTTGATAATCTTCGCGGCTTCCAAGAGATATTCGATCCCCTCCTGTTGCCCGATAACACCCAGGTAGCCGACCATATACTTCTTGCCACGCTTGATGCTCTCGTCGCTAGGTTGAATACGCATGCGCTCAAGTTTCGGGCCGCTGCGCAATACGATTATGCGATTCGGATCCATTCCTCCACGCTCAATGGCGATGCTCCGGTAACTCTCATTGGTCACAAATGCAAATTTTGCGTTCTGGTACGTCTTTTTTTCCAGATAGGTCTGACTCTTGTACAGCATCTTTTTTACAAGGCCAAGCTCTTCTTTTTTTCCGAATTTGGCCTCGAAGAGTTCGGGGCAGATGTCGTGATGATCAAATACATAGTCAACGCCACGGCTCTTGAACTTCTTGGCAACCATATAGATATCATCGGGCGGGTTGCAACCATGAATGACGTCAAACCCGTGTTCCCGATAGACAATCTCCGCAAGCTCACGCTGAGCCTTAAGAGCGCCGTAGTATTCCCGCACGTACCCGACAACGCCATTGGCCTCAGGGAGGTCATGCCGGTAAATATGAACACCTTCTAACTCTTCCATCTCAGCTGTTGCGCCTTTTCCTTTCGGGCAAATCACACTAACTTCGTAGCCATTGGCCGCAAGCGTCGTCGCTTCCTGCCAAACACGGGTGTCAAAAGGAACGGGAAGGTTTTCAACAATGATTAGAATTTTTCGATTTTGCTCACTCACTTTTTGAACTCCGGGTATTTCGAGTAATCGATTTCATCAATAAGCCATGCGTATTTTCCACGCTTGTTTGTTCGCAACTCCTCGACTTCACGAATTTCAATGTCTAGGAGGCCTTCGCATTTTCTTTCAAAATAGGCGGCCAGAGTATCGCGGTCCTCTTCCGCAAAAGGCTCGTCCATGACCACGTCTAAGAACACATGGCCTGGGCGATCTTGAACATACTGATACAAGCGCACCTTTTCAAAGGGGCCGGAATGCGGTGAAACTGTTCCCTTGTATATGCGTGCGCCATTCTTTGCAATGATTCTAGCTTCCGACGTCGTATGACCACGAACCTCCATATGGCCATTCTTATCAATTACGACATAATCATCAGTCGCATACCTTACCAGAGGCATTTTCTTGCTCAGAAAACCCGTGGACACAATCCTAAACACATCCGATTCATCGGTTGGGAGCAGCTCGGTGTATCCGTATAGTCGATTAATTCTATAGCCATCCCTGTCTCTCTCCAGGAACGCACATCTCTCGGTATGGCCGTAGTAGGTAATGCATGGGCAATGAAGCACCTCTTCGACTTGCCTTCGGTCAGACTCTGACGAACCTTCTCCGTAAAAGAGGACGAACTTTAAATCTAGCTTTTTCTTGTTTCTCCTGATCAAATCACAGAGAACCGAAATAGCAGAGGGATAACCTGCCACAACTTCAGGAGAATAGGCTTCTATGATCCCCCAAACAGAATCGAATTCTTCGCTCTTGAAAAGCCTAAACGGCGAAATCACAATCTCGTTTTTCAAAGGCGAATAATAGTAATCGGAGTCCTTGTTATGACCCCAGAGAGCAAGGGTTCTGGTTCGTCGTGCGTCGTAGCCAAACTTCTCCATAAAATGGCAAACCACGGCACGCTCGCGATAGATTGACGCCCGATCGAGCAATACCCGAAACACCTTTCCTGTGCTTCCCGATGTATGCCCCTCATAACAATCAATATCTTCATCGGAGTAGAGCTTATTTCCCTGTTCTTGAGCTATAAATTTGTCAATGAGAGGGACTTTTTCAAAACCTTCGAACGAAGACATGTCTTTTGGGTTGAATCCGATACTGTCGAAAAGCTCCTTGTAATACTCCGTGTGCTGGTACGCATAGACACACTGCTTCTTCAATTCTCTAAATTGAATTGCCAGCTGATCCTCCTCAGACATGCAGTCAAAGTCCTCGAGTCTTTTATGCATCTCTTTATAGTGAGGGTTTCCAATCATTGCCTGCACGAACAATGGGGCCAGCAAATGCTTTATGCCCTTGGGCATATTTTCATACATGTTCTTAAGTTTTTCGCTATTCATTAATTTCGTCCTCCGAGCCGATGGCGAGGGCAATCATAGATAGGCAGAGAGGTCTTCGTAACACAATCCTGCAACTTTGGCAGCATCAAACAGCATTGAAACGGCAGTCATGCCTGGAAGAGTGGTTGCTCGCTTTTCAAGTGACTGGAAATAATTAGCCATACTTAACTACTCACCCTTATGGTTGATTTCAAAATTCCCGAAAAGCGGTATTTAATTTTCTTTCCAGGCTGAAGAACTCCATAATTTGCAGAAAATGATGCTTTTTCAACTGACGGATCGATACCAGAAGATTCGATTTGCCCGCTCACATCACCCAACTTAAATGCAATCCCTCCTTCCCCCCTGCTTAAAACAAGAGATTCAGGACAAGCAAAAATCGCATCCCCACAAAAGCCATCACCTGCATCATTAAATAATTCATCTCGGATCGCCAGGAATCGCCGCCCGTCAAACTCAAAGGTACGGCGGTGAACCAACGGCGCATAGCCATCGTGCTCTGCAACGAGTTCGACGCCACCGTCGTCTCTCTCCTCGTAACTCAACAACTTGCAGTTTGCCTTTCGGCCCCACAGAAAGGCGCCGAGCATTTCCGACTGGTCTTTTCCGTCAGCACAGACAGTGTTGTGGTTTGACGTTTTGCGCAAGCTGTTGCGCATGGGCAGATTGCAATGGTAGATATATGTGCCAGGGTCGATGAAGACCGGACTCCCATCTACAAACATTTGAAAGCTCAGGGCGTCTGCATGACCGTGAGCGGCAATGCTTCCAAAGCCCAAGGCAGCATGGTCGATTCCTATAAGAATGCGCCCGTCGCGACTCTTGAGAATGGTGTTGCCGCCCTCCCTGTAGCAGGCATTATGGGCGTTGTCGTAGAGCGGTTTACGCTTAGCCCCACCAATCTCGCTCTCATCGAAAAGCCAATGCAGGGTTTCATCGGTTTGCTCCATCGCGTCATAGCGCTCGTCGAGCAGCGTGCTCATGAACTGGAGGATGTAGGCATACCGGTCTGCTCCTTTTCCAACCAGATCCAGGATTTTTCCCTCGTCGTCGTCTCCAAAAACGACCACTTCGCCAAAAGCCCCGCGGCAGTCCGACACGTAGCGACACTGCTTCTTCAGCATGGAAGCCCATTCGACTGGGATGGACCCTCCGTTTTTAAGAAGCAGATTGCCGACAAGGGCGTAGGCCTCCATCGCGAAAACCTGATAGTGAAGACTGAGCTCCTTATTGACGCCATCGCCGTAGTTCTGGCGCTCGAGCTCCTCCGTCAATATCTCAATGGCCAACGTCACCCACGGCTTATACGAAAATGCGAACCCAGCGATGCCTATAGCGGCAGCCTCTACCAGCAGGTGATTGTTCGCAGAGCTGAATCGGCTCCTATGCTGCTCGATGTGGTCGACCATGTTGATTGCGCCGACCGCAAGCTTTCTCTTCAGCTCTAGCTCGTCCACATCCTCCAGGAACGCCAAGGTGTACATCCAATTGATCGCCCTGATCGCCAGCTCCATAACACTTGTCCAGCTGATGCCAACCAGGAAAGGGTTCTGCTTATCCCAATCGTTAAGCTGGTCTTTCAAATCATGAAGATATCGCTCGTCCCCCGAGGCCCTGTAGTTCTTTGCGAGAATGGCGAACTGGAAGTGCCTGTTCAATTCCCAGTTCGTTCTTGCGTCGCCTATTTCGTCTCGCTGCCTGTATTCCAGCGAATAGGCGAATTGCTGTGGCCATTCGTTCTCCGTCTGGAAGCCAGCATGCCATTTGCCCTTGAAGTCCTCGTATTTAAACCCCAGCAGGTTGATATCCTCATTCAAGCCATAGCTAGTATTCTCCAAATTCAGATGGAGCGCCGCGGCATAAAACTTGAGGCTGACATACTTGGAAGAAAGCACTTCGCCGCAGGCGCTTACGCGCGAATCTGCGAATCGCCTCTTCTCTTTGTTCTGCAGGCTCTTTTGCTGAAGCCTCCATGCAATTTCAGCAGGACTCATCGCCTTCAGCCTATTTACCAACCATTTGATGCCTACCACGTCGTAAAGTCCCTAGAACTCGGTCTTTGCCATATCAGCTTCAATGACTTCGGCTTGGGAGGCGTTGCTGTTGATGTTGCCCCAGCTAATGCCTTCATAGTTGCCTTCATAGTCCAAGCTGTCCCACATACGAGCCAAGTCAACGATGGCTTTGCCAGGATACTGCTGAGGGATGTCAGAGAATTCCTTTTCTTTGTTGGTTACGACCAGAACGTCCGATCCAGAACAAACGGCATCGAGGTCATCGGTCACGAACTCATACATGAAGGGAATCTTGGACATGATGAAGTCTTTGTTCGTGTTGGTGTCGCTGGAAACCTTCACGTTCCTATCGTAGATGCTTACCTGGTATCCCTTGCCCAGCAAGCCTTCGATAACATCGACGATTGGGCTGCAACGCAGATCGTCTGTGCCGCTCTTGAAGCTGAGGCCCAGGATGCCGACTTTGCGACGGCCCTTGGACTCAATGATTTTCAAAGCCCGCTGCTTCTGGAGCTCATTTGACGGGTTGATGGCATTTATCACTGGGACGTCAATATAGTTGTCGTGTGCCAAGGTACGCAGGGCCTTAGAATCCTTGGGAAGGCAGCTGCCGCCGTAGGCAAAGCCCGGCTTGAAATAACAGGGGCTGATGTTGAGCTGCTCGTCCTTGCAGAAGATCTCCATGACCTTATGGGAGTCGATGTCCAAAGCTTTGCATATATTGCCAACCTCGTTCGCAAAGACGATTTTCAGGCCGTGGTATGTGTTGTTCACATACTTCATGATTTCTGCCACAGGAACGTCGGTAGTAATAAATTCAGCGGGAATGTCCTTGTAAAGCTCGCGCATCATTTGCTCAGCCTTAGGGCTAGCGGTGCCCACAAGGCTCAGGGGCGGATTCAGATAATCCTTGACGGCCGTTCCTTCGCGGAGGAATTCAGGGTTGGAGACCATCGCAAAGCCGGAGCCTTCCTTCTTGCCGGAAGCTTCCTCGATGATTCGAGCCACATTGGCGTTGGTTCCCGGCAGCACAGTTGAACGGATTGCGACCACATGAAAATCGTCCTTCTTCGCAATCGCCTCACCGATCTGCCGCGCAGTTTCAAAGATGTAGTCGAGTTTCAAGTGGCCTTGCGGCGTTGAAGGTGTTCCCACGGCAATGAAGGATATGTCACTGTTAACAACGGCATAGTCAGCGTCAGTGGTAGCTTCCAGCCTGCCGGCTTCGTGCGCCTCTTTCACCAAGTCATCGATTTCAGCCTCGATTATGGTGGCGCGACCTTCGTTGATAAGGTTCACTTTGTTCTCAACAGGATCCGTGCCAATAACGTGGTGTCCCAGCTTTGCGCAACAAGCTGCTCCCACGCAGCCAACATAGCCTAGACCGAAAATGCTAATGTTCATTTACGCTTCCTTTCAAAACCGGCCTAGCGGCTAATCGTCCCAGTAATTCCCAAATCGCCGGATGTCTTCCTCTTCAAGGACATCGCCGAGCTGCACTTCTATCACGTGCAGATCCCTGAAAGCTCTCACTGAATGCTTGACTCCTTTAGCGACTTGAATCACGTCGCCGCATTTCGCATCTGCAACAACGTCGTCTAAAACCACTTGCCCGCTACCGCTCACAATGGTCCATATTTCGCTTCGGTGCTCATGAAGCTGATAGCTCAGCTGCTTTCCAGCACCAATGATCAACTCTTTTGTCAGAGCCTTATTGCCGTCTGGGTATAGGCCGACGTCTATAACTCTATATTCGCCCCAACGGCGGCTCTCGTACATCGGACGACTGGCGGCAGCTTCTTCAACCTGTTTCTTTATGTAGGCGCTTTCCTGCTTACCCGAAACAAGAATTCCGTCATGCGTTGCAATAACCACAGCATCGCTGATGCCAGCTACGACTAACGGCAACCCGGTTTCATTAATCACGTGCAGTTTTTCGCAGGTTTTCTCATCGATAACCGCACGGCCAGAATAGTTGTCGGCCATCTCCTCAGACAAGGTATTCCAGGTGCCCAAGTCTTTCCAGCTGGCGTCACAAGGAACCACAGCTACCGATTCAGCCTTCTCGACCACCTCATAGTCGAAGGAATTCTTGGGCAAGTCTGAGTAATGGGCAACAAGCTCATCAAAGTCTTTGATATCGGTATATACGGACAATATGTCCACCATGTACCGCAACTTGAAAGCAAACACGCCGCAGTTCCACAGAGCGCCTTTTTCGATAAGCTCCTGCGCCATCTCCTTAGCCGGCTTTTCCTGAAAAGTGGATACCTTCTGCACAGCGTCTTTTGAAGTGGTCGGAACGATGTAACCGTACTTCGTTGAAGGAAAACTAGGCTTCACGCCCATAAGCGTAAGTTCAGCGACGTCTTGTTGTACCGTAAAATCAAGTTTTAAGAGAGTTGCGTAGTAGCCATCATCCGCGTAGGTATCAATAGGCATTACGACTACGGTCTCATCTGGCGAAACGCCTTTTCTGTAAGCCAGGTTCGCACAAGCAAGCATGATAGCGGACGCCGTATCCCTACGCTCGGGCTCGACTACCACATCGCAGCTGTCTTCGAGCTGCATCGCGATTGACTGCACCTGGGTGGCGCACGTAGCGATAGTGATTTTTGCCGTCGGAGCGACAGAGGAAATCTTCCTGTATGTACGCTGCACCATAGACTCCGATTTACCATTGGAGTTGCGCAGGACTTTAAGAAACTGCTTGCTTCTGGAGTTGTTGGAGAGCGGCCAGAGACGTGTTCCCGATCCACCGGAGAGAAGGATTATTTGCATTACATACCGCTAGCTTCCCTGCATTGTCAGCACGACGCCGACGGTCTGAATAATGAGTTTAAAGTCGCTCCAGACACTGCACTTCTTGATGTAGAGCAGGTCAAGGTCGATCCATTCGTCAAAAGTGACGGTGTCGCGGTTGCGACGGGTCTGCCAATAGCAGGTGATGCCCGGCTTCACCAGCAAACGTTGGCGTTGATAGTCGTCGTATGTTGCCACTTCCTTCGGCAAAGCCGGACGCGGGCCTACGATGGACATTTTCCCAGTTAAAACATCGAAAAATTGGATGGTTTCGTCAAGTGAGGCCTTTCTCAGAACACGTCCCACGCGAGTGTTGCGGGGATCCCGGGCAATCTTGAAGACTGGGCCATCCTTTTCATTGAGGGCTTGCAACTCCGGCAGTTTATCCTCCGCATCCACGCACATAGTGCGGAACTTGTGCATGGTGAAGGTCTTGCCGTCCTTCCCTACACGTTCCTGTTTGAACAGCACCGGGCCCTTCGGATCATCGATCTTGATAACGATGGCAATAATGGCAAACAGCCAGCAGAAGCAGATCAGCACGGCGGCGCTGAAAACGATGTCGAAGGCGCGCTTGATAGCACAGTAGACCGGTCGGCTCTCGATGCCCGTCAGTGGCTCGTCGCCGATCTCCGCGCGGATCCTCTTGGCGCGTGCAGCGCTGCTAGGGCTAGCAGTTTCCTCGGCTCCCACGTCAAAGGCGTAACCGCGGTGATAGCTCCATTCGCCTTCGACGGCAGCCTCCTGCGTTTCTTCTTTGTCCAAGTCAGCTTCGGAAAGCTTAATAGCCCCTCCGCCATCCATGCTCGCGGCAGTTTGCGCTTCGCTCATGCCTACGTCACCGTCTGTCGACGGCCCAAGTAGTCCATGGCGCCGAAAGCCGGATAGCGAACACCATCCGTTCGCCGGGAGGAAGACACAGCACGGTGGCAGCGGTAGTCCGGCCCGCCACCCACCTTGTGCTCCTCGAGCCCCATGACGTCGTCGCCGGGCAGCAGCACCTTAAGGGCACCTCGTGGGACGGGGCTCTCGATCGCCTCATCGTACCCGATAGCACCCGACCCCATCTCCAGCACCTCATCCATCTCTATTTCGTTGTCAAGCACGTCTTCCATGTTCGCCCTACCGGGCCATCCCTGTCCTTATCGCTTCCGTACTATTCCCAGGCCGATCTTGGTCTGGATCGTCCTGCCGAACATCTCTATCTCCAAATACGCGGTGCGTTTGCGGCGGTTGATCTTCCTGATCCAGCCGGTGCGGTTCACCAGCGGGCCCTTCAGGACGACTATCTGGTCGCCTTCTATCACGCCTTCCGACATGCCGATCACGCGGTGCTCCTTCTCGGTGAAGGCGTCGATCCAAGCCACCTCGTGCGGTTCCAGGGGAATGAACGTGCCGTCGTTGTTCAAGACGCTCGCGAACTGGGGGATCTGCTTCAGCTGCGCCTGCAGCTCGGCAATATGGTCGCTCACCACGATCAGGTAGCCGGGGAACAGCACGGCGGTGCAGGTGCGCCACTCGCCGCGCAGGTGCTTCTGCACCTCGTACTGGGGGACGAAGCATTCGTCGAGCACATCGTCGCTCGCGAACTGCTCGATCTGGCGCTGGACGGCGAACTCCCGCCCGGCCATCGTTTGAACCACATACCACATACGCACACCTCCTCGCGCCATCTCGGGTCGACTGCGCGAGGCCACGGCTTCGCCCCTTGGCCCTCTCGGGCGCGGGGCATACCGCTTCAAGCTTCGCGACGGCTATTCATTCCCAAGAGGCTGGCCGAAACGCACACGTGGCATCGTTTTCGCGCATCAAGGTATGTCGAAAAGGTTCGCGCCCCTTGCGAGGCGCCTGCAGTTTCCTGCAGGGAGATCGGTGCGGCGCCGTCGGCGCCAGGACCGGCCTCCCTGCAAAAAGCTGCCTTGCCGCAGGTCAGGCTCCTGCTAGCAGCGGAGCCCCAATCGTCACGTCTTCCTGGTGATCTCGAGCCCCACCCGCACCCGCACCTGGTCGAGCAGCCCCACGTCCAGAAACGCCACCCGCTTGTGCCGGTCGATCTTGCGGATGAGGTCCTCCCTCCCCCGCAAGGGGCCGCTGCGCACCACGGTGCGCCCGTCCTCTATCACGCCCTCGGACATGCCCACCACATGCCCCGCACCCCCGAACTCGGAGACGAAGGCCGCCTCCTCGGGCGTGAGGGAGAAGATGGCGTCGCCCGCGCCCAGAAGGCGTGCGAAGGAGGTGGACAGCTTCAGGCGCTCGCGCACGGCGTCGATGTCGCCCGTGGCCAGGAACACGTAGCCGGGGAACATGACCTCGGTCACAAGGCGCCACGCGCCCTGCTGCTTCTTGAGCAGCTCATAGCGCAAGGGAAAGCACGCGCTCAGAAGCTCCGGGCCCACGAGGCTCGCCGCGCGCTCCGCCATGGACTGCTCCTGGCCGGGGACCACCTGCAGCACGTGCCAGCCCACGGACGCGGGCATGCGAACGCCGCGGGCTGCCTCGCCCGCGGCGTCAATCGATGAGGTTGTGGGAAGTTCGGAGGTGCGCCGGCTTAGCCGGCCGGGTTCGATGCGCCGCTCGCGGCACCCTCTTTCAGAGCGCCCCCCCCCGTGGGGCATTTTTAGGCGATCGGCTTCGGCGGCAGGGGCAGCCGCGGGCATGAGGGCAGAGCGATCCGCGGGCGCAAAGATGCGTCCATCGAGCGAGTCTTTTGTGGGAGTCGCCACGCTCATGTCTCGAACCTATCTGGTAAACGTCGAAGCGCCGAAGCGCACAGGATCATTCGTGTTCCGCATCAAGATGGTAACAGAGCATAAACGATCTAGCAATTAGAAAACACCCCCTCCCCCTGCTGCTTTCGCATTCATTTCGCACAGTAACCACAGCCGGGAGCAGTAAGGGCGCGGAAAAGACCGCCGGGCCGCCTTCCGCTCGCCGGCATGGGGATGCCGCTGGCTTCACGGTCCTTCCGCTCGCGCAGCGACGCAGAGCCATCCGCCGTCGACTCTTCCAGGCAACAGGTCGTCAACGGTATCTTAGAACCATGGCATTATGAAGTGCCAGCTCGCGAGCAACGGAAAATCCGCGACAGGAAGGGAGTCCCCATGGCTCCGCTCGTGCTCACCTCCTACAAGGTCTAATCGCGTCGTGCGCCTCCTCCGGCGCGATTAGACCCCCCCCCCCAGCACCGATTTTCGCCAAGCCCCAAGGGGCCGGGCGAAGCACGTCGAAAGGAAGCCTCATGCCTTGGTTCGACCAAGCGCCCTGGCTCGTCGCCCTGGCGCCGTTCCTCGGTCTGCTCCTCTCCGCGTTCACCAAGAGGACAGACCCCTTCTTATCCGGCGACCGGGTATTTCGCCACGACGCTCCCGCGCGCATCTCCCATTGGGCCCATGCCGCAGGCACGACCGTCTGCCTCGTCTCGGGCATCATCTTGGGCCTGCGGTTCACCCCCGCGTTCGTCGATGACGGCCCGGCGGCCATTGTCTGGCAGAACGTGCACTTCGTGGCCGCGGTCGTGTTCCTGTTCGGGACGTTCTACTACCTGGGCAACACGATTGTGTCTCGGTGGCGCCTGCGCGAGCACCTGCCCACGAAGAACGTCGTGTCCTACACCGTCCGTCACTACAGCCTGCTCGTGGGCATCAAGAAGTTCACGATGCCGCCCGAGGACAAGTACTTCGAAAGCGAGAAGGCCGCCTACGTCATGGCCGTGGTCACGGCCGTGCTGCTGGTGGTCAGCGGCCTGTTCAAAGCGGCGGCTCACGTGTTCCTCGCACTGCCCGACGGCCTGATGAACGTCATGTTCTGGATCCACGACATCGCCGCCGCCCTCATGCTGGTGTTCCTGGCAGCCCATGTGTTCTTCGCCGTCATCGCGCCGTTCTCCTGGAAGACCTTCCCCTCCATGTTCACGGGCTGGATGCCGCTTTCCGAGGCCGAGAAGGAGCACCGGGGATGGCTCGATCGGTTGCAGCGCGAGCATGACGAGCGCGCTGCCGGCGAGGGCTCCTGCGAAGGAACCGCGCCCGCGACAGCCCCCGACACGACGATGACCGCGGCGCCCGCAACGGGTACGCCCGGGTCTCAAAGGAGATGAGAGAGATGGCAGATACGAACGAGCGCGCGGCAGGCGCGCAGAGGAAGAGCGGCCTTTCGCGGCGCCAGTTCCTCGCCGGCATCGGCGGGCTGGGCATCGGCGTGGTGCTGGGCGGCGGCATAACGGCGCTGCTCTTGCCCGACGACGTGTACGCCATCGAGGCGAGCCAAGGCTACCTGCTGGTCGACGCGAAGAAGTGCGCCGGCTGCGAGACCTGCGTCATCGCATGCTCGCTCTCGCACCTGGGACGCATCAACACCTCGCTTTCGCGCATACAGGTGATGAAGAACGCCCTGGGCAGCTTCCCCATGAACGACGTGCAGCAGAACCAGTGCCGCCAGTGCCCCTATCCCTCCTGCGTGGAAGCCTGCCCCGTGGGCGCCATGCATGCCGATCCGGACACGGGCGTGCGTCTGGTGGACGAGGGCAAGTGCATCGGCTGCGAGCGCTGCGTGGAGGCGTGCCCCTTCACGCCGTCGCGCGTGCAGTGGAACTTCGAGGACAAGCACGCGCAGAAGTGCGACCTGTGCAAGAACACGCCCTACTGGGACGAGGCGGGCGGCGTCGGCGGCAAGCAGCTGTGCGTGGAGATCTGCCCCATGAAGGCCATCAGCTTCACGAACGAGCTGCCGGTGCAGACCGACGAGGGCTACACGGCCAACCTGCGCAACGACCATTACCTGGAGATAGGCCTGCCGAGCGACGACGAGGCGCGCATCCCGCCGGCCCGGCTCGGGTACGGCGCCGGAGGCACGGCGGCCCAGGCGGCAGCCGGATCGAACGAGAAGTAGGAGGAGCACCATGACCGAACACTACGGCTACGCCGGCAAGATACTCATCGTGAACCTGGACGACCGGACGTCCGAGACCATCGACACCGACCCCTATATCGAATGGGTGGGCGGCCACGGGATGGCCTCGAAGCTGTTCTGGGACTACTGCGAGGACAAGACCGTGGAAGCCGTCGACCCGAAGAACGTGCTCGTGTTCGCCACCACGCCGTTCTCGGGCGCCGTGGTCCCGGCCGCGTCGGCGCGCTGCGAGTTCACGGGCATCAGCCCGTTCTCGCTGCCCGAATGGTACAACCGCTCCAGCATGGGCGGCCGCCTGGCCGGCATGATGAAGGAAGCGGGCTACGACGCCTGCGTCGTGCGCGGCAAGGCCGACGCGCCCATATGGATCAGCGTGGTGAACGACCAGGTGACGTTCAACGATGCCACCGATCTCTGGGGCCTCGACGCCTTCGAGTGCCAGGAGCGCATCTGGGACGAGGTGACGCACGGCACGCCGCAAGGCTCGTGGTACGAGCTCACGGGCAGCCGCGACGGCGGGCGCACGACGCAGCGCCCCTCCGTCATCTGCATCGGGCCGGCCGGCGAGAACCTCGCGCGCGTGTCGTGCATCGTGCACGACGCCGGACACGTGACGGGCCAGAGCGGCTTCGGCGCGGTGTTCGGCGCGAAGAACCTGAAGGCCATGAGCTTCATCGGCTCTAAGAGCATCCCCATCGCCGACCCCGCCGCGCTCGTGCGCCTGCGCCTCGAGGTGCAGCAGAAGTTCGGCTACGACATCGACGCCGGCAAGGTGCCGGGCGCGCCGGGCAGCCCGGGAGCCGCATCCACCGTGCTGGACACGAGCCCCACGGTGTCGCGCGCCGAGGGCTGCCGCGGGTGCTTCAAGAACTGCCGCAACCTCTACCCCGGCGGCGTGGGCAACGAGCTGACCTGCTCGGCCGGCCTCTACTTCACCGACTCGGGCAAGATCGACGAGCAGCTGGCCGCCTACAGCCTGCTGTCGAAGCTGGGCCTGAACGGCTACGAGATCGACATGCCCGTGTACTTGCATAACCTGTACAAGATGGGCGTCATGGGCAAGGGCAAGGACATCGACACCGACCTGCCCTTCGAGAAGTACGGGACCTACGCGTTCATCGAGGAGCTGCTGATGCGCATCGCCTACCGCCGCGAGATCGGCGACGATCTGGCCGAGGGCATCGCGCGCGCCGCGCAGAAGTGGGGGCGGTGGGACGAGGACACGTCCTCGGGCCTGCTCGCACGCCCGAACTGGGGCTACTGCGAGCACAACGAGCCGCGAGCCGAAGTGGAGTGGAGCTACGGCAGCATCTTCAGCGAGCGCGACATCAACGAGCACGGCGTGCACAACGCGGTGTACAACACCTCCATCATGGCGGTGCTCACCGGCGCCGAGCCGCCCGTGTCGGCCGAGAACATGGCCAAGCAGCTGGCCGACCAGTCCGGCCTGGGCGACCCGCTGTGCTTCGACTGGAGCGAGGAGGGCATCTACACCGACGCGCGCGTGCGCGAGATCCACTGGAACCGGGCCTACGGGCGTTTCTGGCTGCAGTCGCTCGGCATGTGCGACTGGGTGTGGCCGAACTTCGTCAGCCGCAAGCACACCGCCGAGACGGGCTCGACCTACGGCGCCACGCCCGAGTACGAGGTGAAGTTCTTCCAGGCCGTCACCGGCCGCGACCTCTCCTACGAGGAGAGCATCGAGCTGGGGCACAAGTTCTGGGTGCTCGACCGCGCCATCTGGGCGCTCGAGGGACGCCACCGCGACCAGGAGGTGTTCGCGAACTACGTGTACGACGTGAAGACCACGAAGCCCTTCCCGCTCGTGGTGTGCGAAAACGGGACGTGGAGCTATTCGCTGTGCCAGGGCCGCACGCTCGACCGCGAGAAGTTCGAGGACTTCAAGTCGCGGTTCTACGTGCACGAGGGCTTCGAGGAATCCACCGGGCGCCCGACGCGGGCCGGCCTGGAGACGTTGGGGCTGGGCTTCGCCGCCGACGCGCTCGAGGCCGCCGGGAAGCTGGGATCGTGAGCGGGGCGGACGTCGCCGAGCGCGCCGTCGGAGAAGAGGGAGCGGACGTCGCCGCTCCCTTCCCGCCCGGGGACGACGGCGCGATGCTCGAGGAGATTCCCGGTTTGGCCGAGGCATGCCGGCGCTTCCCGATGCCCGACGGCGCGCAGGCCGAGCGTGCGCTGCGGGAGCTCTCCTGGGGAGAGCACTTCGTGGCGGGACGCATGGTGCCCTCGAAAGGCGGGTCCGACCTGTACCTTTACAACCTGAAGAGCGCCGCCGTGTTTCTGCTCGATCGCGACCAGGCGAACATCGGCAAGGCGTCGGACCAGATCATCAAGCTCATCGACGTGGATGCGTTCGCCGCATGGGTGCGCGGAACGGTGGGCGACGAGGCGCTGGCCGACGCGCTGGCCGAGGAATGCCCGGCGGAGGACCCGTACCACGACCGACTGCAAGGCGTACAGCGGCTGCTCGCGCTGCGCATGGTGCAGTACGGGGCGTTAGAGGGAGCCGGGGGCGGCGCCGAGGGCGACGAGCACGACAGGGCACCCCTTGGCGAAGGCGCGGCATCGCTATGACGCGGGAGGGCGCGCATCCGTCGCCATCCTCCGGCGCGCTCGCCGCGCCGGAGGACTTCCCCTTGCTCGCGCACGAGGCCGCCGGGGACGGCGGCCTCGTGTACCTGGACAGCGCCGCCACGACGCAGAAGCCTTCCTGCGTGCTGGAGGCCCTCGACGCCTTTTACCGCACGGCCAACGCGAACCCCCACCGCGGGGCGCACCGCTTGGGCACGGCGGCAACGGAGGCCCTCGAGGCTGCGCGGCACGATGTGGCCCGCCTCGTGGGCGCCGACGCCGACGAGATTGCGTTCACGAGCGGGACGACGTGCGCCCTCAACCAGCTGGCCTACGGCCTGGCGGGGCTGCTGCACCCAGGCGACGAGGTTGCCGTGTCGCTTCTGGAGCACCACAGCAACCTCGTGCCGTGGCTCACGGTAGCACGGATCGCAGGGGCGAAAGTGCGCCATATCGTGCCCGACCGGCAAGGGCGCATCCCCGACGACGAGATCGACCGCGTCATAGGTCCGCGCACGCGCATAGTTGCCGTGTCGCACGTGTCGAACGTGCTCGGCTGCGTGCAGCCGGTGGAGCGCATCGTGCGCGCCGCGCACGATGCAGGCGCGCTCGTCGTGCTCGACTGCGCCCAGAGCGTTGCCCACCTGCCCGTCGACCTGCACGCGCTCGGCGCGGACTTCGCGGCGTTCTCGGGCCACAAGATGTACGGCCCGATGGGCACGGGGGCGCTGTACGCCCGGCGCGGTGCCGCCTCCGCGCTCGAGCCGCTCCTGCGCGGAGGCGGCATGGTGGAGGCCGTGTTCGAGCAGGGTTTCACGTTCAAGGGCTTCCCCGCAGGTCTCGAGGCGGGCACGCCGAACGCCGCGGGCGCCATCGGGATGGCCGCCGCGGCGCGCTTTCTGGAGGACCTGGACATGGAGGCTGTGCACGCCCACGGCGAGACGCTCGCCCGCCGCATGGCCGACGGCCTGGCGGCCATCCCGTCGGCGCGCCTCTACGGCCCCGGACCGGGCGGGGCGGAGGGGCGCTGCGGCATCGTGGCTTTCAACGTGCACGGCGTGGGCGCCGACCTGGCGGCGCACGCCCTGGACCGGCGCAACGTGGCGGTGCGCTCGGGCGCCCACTGCGCCCAGCCCCTGGTGCGCCACCTGGGCGCGGAGGCCGTCTGCCGCGCCAGCACCGGCGTCTACACCTCCGAGCACGACGTCGACCGCTTCCTCGAGGCCGTGGAGGCGGCGCGCCAGGACGCGGCGCGCCTCATGGCGGCGGCGATGCTGTAGGGAGGGAAGCGGCGGCGCCTCCCTCCCTACAGCGCCCTCCACGTGGGGCGGTCCACCGCGCGCACGTTGATGTAGACGACCGTGGGGTTCTCCTCCATGATCTTCAGCACGACGCGCTCCTTGTCGCGGATGTCCTCGGCCTTGCCGAAGGCTATCTCCACGTTGTCGTCCAGCGTGAGCGTGGTGCCCTCGGCATCGGTGGCCGACACTTTCGTCACGCGGCCCGCGAGCTCGGTGGTCATGCCCGACACGATGTCGAGCGCGTTGTTCACGTTGTCGTCGGAGCAGTACGTGCCGATCTCGGCCTTCGTGCCGTAGGGCACGTCGGTGATGGACAGCACGGCCGCGGCGTCCTCGTAGACCTTGGGGCTGGTCCTCTTGCCCGCCTCGGAGTCCTGGTCGGGGATGGGCATGAGCCACATATGGTCCGACGCGATGGCCCACTGCTTCACGGACTTGGCGTCCTCGGTAGGCACGGCCACCACGGCCGCGATGGTGCGCTCGGTCACGGCCAGCTCCAGCGTGTTCGGGAACACGCGCTTCACCTCGGCGTCGGCCACCCAGGCGTTCTTGAGCAGGCGCTCGCGGATGCCGGCGGCGTCCACGCGCAGGAGCGTGGTGTTCGCGGGCACGTTCGCCATGGCCGTCATGTCCTCGGTGGTGAGATGCTCCACGCCGCTCACGGTGACGTTCTCCACGGCGAACAGGCTGGAATTGTACGCGACGACGACGCCGATGACGAGCGCGGCCACGAGCGAGGCGACCACGGCGAGGCGCACGACATGGCGGCGGTACGTGCTCTGCGCGCGGCTCGCCCTCTCGGCGCGGTCGAGGTCGCCCACGCGCACCGAGGTCAGGCGCTGCTGCGGGTATCCGCCGGAGCCGGCGGCGGGATAGCGCCCGCCGGGCATGGCGCGGTAGGCGCCCTGCTGCGAGGGGCGAGAGGACCGTCCGGCCGGGGCGCGGCCAGCGCTGCTGCGGGCGGCACCGCGTCCCGACGGCCGGGACGCAGACGACGACGCGCGGGCGCCCCGGCCGGGCGTCGACGCCCCGCGGGCCTTACGCGAACCCGAGGAAGCGGACTTCCGGTTGTAATTCGATGCCATACGTTTCGCTTACCTTCGCCTGTACGAGTTCGATGAGGTCCTTCACGTCGCGCGCCGTGGCGTCGCCCGTGTTCACGATGAAGTTCGCATGCAGCTCCGACACCTGGGCGCCGCCGATCCGCATGCCCTTGAGCCCGGCGCGCTCCACGAGCGACCCGGCCGACTCCCCCGGCGGGTTGCGGAACACGCTGCCGCACGAGGGGTCCGTGAGCGGCTGCGTCTTCTTCCGCCGCGCCAGCGACGCCTCCATCTTACCGCGGATGAAGAACGGATCGGCCGGCTCTACGGAAAGTTCGCATTCCACGATGACCTCGTCCGGCGCGAACGAGCTGGTGCGGTAGTCCCAGCCGATCTCGTCGCCGGCGCGTCGCGCGAGGCCCCGCCCGGGCGAGAGCGTGGTCACGGATGCCACGCGCGCGCCGATCCACTCGTCGCGCGAGCCGGCGTTCATGCGCAGCGCGCCGCCCACGGTGCCCGGCGTGCCCACGGCGAACTCCAGCCCTGCAAGCGAGCGGCGGAACGCCTCCTGCACCACCGACGACAGCGGCACGCCCGCACCCACGCAGAACCGGCCGGCCTCCTCGTCGAAGCGGCAGGTGCGGAAGTCGCGCCCGAGCGTGACCACCACGCCGGGAAAGCCCTCGTCGGCCACCAGCAGGTTGCTCCCGCGTCCCACCACGACCCAGGGCACGCCCGTGCGCTCGCACACCTCGACAAGTCGCACGAGCGCGCCCACGGAGGCCGTCTGCACGTAGAAGCGCGCAGGGCCGCCGATGCGGTACATGGTATGGCGCGCCATGGGCTCCGCCGGATAGACGTCGCCGTCGAAGCGGTCGTCCACGAGCAGCGCCTCGAGCTCGGTGGTATGGCGTGCGGACACGGCCCGCCTCACCTCCCGGCAGCGCCGGGAGCGCCGGCCGCCCCGGCGGCCCCGGCCGCGAGCGCGTCCACGAGCTGCGGCCCGATGGCCGTCACGTCGCCCGCGCCCATGGTGATGACCAGGTCGCCCTCCGCGGCCTTCGCCGCCAGGTACGGCACCACCTCCACGCGGCGCGGCACGTAGGCCGCCTCGGGGTGCCCCGCATGATCCAGCACCACGTTCAGGAACGTCTTGCCGCTCACGCCGGGCACGGGCGCCTCGCCCGCCGGGTACACGTCCATGAACGTGACGGTGTCGGCCGCGTCGAACGCGCTGCCGAACTCGTCCTTCAGCACCTCGGTGAACAGCGGCACGCGCGAGTAGCGGTGCGGCTGGAACAGCACGTGCACGTGGCGGAAGCCCAGCTGCGACGCCGCGCCGATGGTGGCGGCGATCTCGGTGGGATGGTGCGCGTAGTCGTCCACCACGGTGATGCCGGCGGCCTCGCCCACGAGGTCGAAGCGGCGGCGCACCCCGGCGAACCCGGCCATGGCGCGGGCAGCGGCCTCGGCGTCCATGCCGAGCGCGTCCGCGAGCACGATGACGCCGGCGGCGTTCAGCACGTTGTGGCGGCCCGGGTTCTGCTTGACGTGGGCGGACAGCTGGCGGCCGTCGGGCAGGGCCAGCACGAAATCGCTGCCCACGCCCTGCGGCTCGAAGGACACGATGCGCGCGTCGCAACCCTCGCCGAAGCCGTACGTGACCAGCGTGCGGCCCGCGGCGCGCGCAAGCGCCGCAAGCTGCTCGTCGTCGCCGCAGGCCACCACCACGCCGCCGTCCGCGGGCACCGAGCCGATGAACGCGGCGAACTTCTCGTAGATCTCGTCGAGGTCGCGGTAGTGGTCCAGGTGGTCGGCCTCGATGTTCGTCACGAGCACCGCGCTCGGCGACAGGTACGTGAACGACTTGTCGCTCTCGTCGGCCTCCACCACGTAGTGCCGGCCCGACCCCGAGTGCGCGTTCGTGCCGTAGGAGCGCACGATGCCGCCGATGAGGAACGTGGGGTCCTCGCCCATGGCGTCCAGCACGCTGGCCAGCATGGACGACGTGGTGGTCTTGCCGTGCGTGCCCGCCACGGCAAGCGTCTCCAGGTCGCGGCCCAGGTGCGCGAGCATCTGCGCACGGTGCCAGATGGCCAGGCCCCGCTCCTTGGCGGCGATGAGCTCGGGGTTGTTGTCCAGGATGGCCGTGGACACCACCACCACGTCGGGCGCGGCGTCGTCGCGCCCGGGGCCGCCCGGCAGGTTGGCCGGGTCGTGGCCGATGCGCACGTCTATGCCGGCGGCCTTCAGCTGCTTGGTGTAGCGGCTCTCCTTGAGATCCGACCCGCTCACGCGCAGGCCCTGGTCGAAGGCGACGCGCGCGATGCCGCTCATGCCCACTCCGCCCACGCCGACGAAGTGAACCGATTCTATGCGCTGTGTGTCCATGATATCCTTAACTGCCCTTCCCTCGGGTGCGCTTCCATGGTAGCCAACGTTCGCTACCGCGCGGCCCCCATCACAACATCTGCCAATTTGGCGGCCGCGTCGGCCGTCTTCTGCGCGCGCGCCGCCGCGGCCATGCGCTCCCGCACGCCCGCGTCGTCCAGGAGCGAGCGCACGAGCCGCGCGAACTCCGGCCCCTCCACGTCGGCGTCCGCCAGCATGTAAGCGCAGCCCGCCTCCACGTAGGCGCGCGCGTTCGTGGTCTGGTGGTCCTCCGTGGCGAACGGGAACGGAACGAGCAGCGCCGGGATGGCCCGCGCCGATATCTCTGCGAGCGACGTGGCCCCCGCGCGCGACACGATGGCGTCGGCGGCGGCCATGGCCTCGCCCATATGGTCCGTGTAGCCGAACAGGTGCCACCGCTTCTCCTCGGCGGGCGTGAGCGCCAGCTGCCCGGCGACGGCGTCGAGCTCCTTCGGGCCCGTCACGTGGACGACGTGCACGTCGCCGGCGGCCAGCAGCTCGTCCTTCAGCGCGCAGACGGCCTGGTTCAGGTGGCGCGCTCCCAGGCTGCCGCCCGTCACCAGCAGAAGGCGCGCGTCCTCGGGCACGCCGAAGCGCGCGCGCCCGTCCTCGCGCGTGGCGTCGAACACGCTCTTGCGCACGGGGTTGCCCGTGACGGCGATGCGCGAGTGCGCGCCCTCGTCGAGGGCGCCGGCCGCATGCTCGTAGGTCAGGCACACGGCGGCGGCCCGCTTCGCCAGGTACTTGTTCGCCATGCCCATGACCGAGTTCTGCTCGTGCACCACCACGGGCACGCCCAGCTTCTCGGCCGCTCGCCCCACCGGGATGCACACGTAGCCGCCGAAGCCCACCACGACGTCGGCGCCGAGCTCGGCGAGCCACGCCTTCGCGCGCCCGGTGCTCCGCTGTATCTTCGCCACGGCCTTCGGCAGCGTGAGCGGATGGTTGCGGTTGAACCCCGCCGCCTCGAACGGCGTGAACGGGATGCCCGCCTCGGCCACGAGCCGCGCCTCCACGCCCTGGGGTGTGCCGGCGAAGCGCACGTCGCAACCGCGGGCCCGAAGCTCGTCGGCCAGCGCGAGCGCCGGGTTGATATGGCCGGCGGTCCCGCCGCCGGAAAGTACGACCAACATGCTTACCTCCTGCCTCGGCGCGCCGACGAGCCGGATGCACCCGACCGCCCCGCGCCCGCGTTGTCGCGCCGCCTTGAGCGCGAGCTCACCGCGTCCCACCCGATGCCGCCGGACGATGCCGACGACGAAGCCGTCCCGCCGCGCTTGCCCGCACGCCCGGACCCTCCCGCGCCCGCGCCTCCGCGGCTGCCGCCGGAGCGCGGCTCGTCCGGCTCGGCGCGCACGATGCGCAGGTCGGCGCGCCGCCGCGCGGGCGCGAGCGAGTCGTCCACCGCCCCCTGCGACACGGACAGGATGAGCGCCACCATGATAAACGTGGCGATGAGCGACGAGCCTCCCGACGAGATGAACGGCAGCGGCTTGCCCACGACGGGGAACCAGCCCATGACCATGGCTATGTTCAGGAACGCCTGGAACACGATCATGATGGTGCAGCCGCCCGCCACCATGGTGCCGAAGTTGTCGGGCGCCGTGCGCGCGATGCGCATGCCCGCCCACAGCACGAGCAGGAACAGCGCGATCACCGCGACCGCCCCCACCAGGCCCAGTTCCTCGCCGATGATGGCGAAGATGAAGTCGGTGTCGGACTGCGTGAGGTACAGGTACTTCTCGTGCGAGTTGCCCAGCCCCACGCCGAAGAGCCCCCCGCCGGCAAGCGCGTAGAGCGAATGGATGAGCTGGTAGCCGTTGCCGTAGCCCCCCTCGCCGTCGTTCCACGGATTCAAGAAAACCATCAGGCGCTCGCGGCGGTACTCCGTGCCGAAGATGCCCACCATGCCCAGCGCCACCACCACGCCCACCACGACGAGCATGGTCCGCGCGGGAACCTCGCCCAGCCACATGACCGCAAGGATGCCCACGACGCAGATCATGGCCGTGCCCAAGTCGGACTGGGGACCCAAGATGACGAGCACCGGCGCCAACACCAGAAGAAACACCATCACGAAGAACTGCGGTACCGAAAGCGTCCCCTCGCGGAAGTCGTCGAAGAGCCGCGCAGCCACCAGCACGAGCGCGATCTTCGCGAACTCCGAGGGCTGCAGGCTTGCCGGACCGAGCACGAGCCAGCGCTGCGCGCCCCACTCGTCCTCGCCCGCCCCCGAGAACATGGTGGCCACCAGCAGCACGAACGCGAGAAGCCACACCGCCCACACCAAATTGCCGCGCCAAACGGAATAGGGGACGAACTTCCACACGGCCAGCGCGACCACGATGCCCACGACGGCGAACTTGATCTGGCTGAGCGTGTCGGCCATGGGATCGACCGTCGCCACCGCGTCGGCCGACGCGGAAGCCAGCGCGATGACCGACGACGTGGAGTAGATCATGACGAAGCCGAGCAGCGTGAGCGCCAGCACGGACAGCATGAGGACGAGCCGGGGGCCCATGATATGCGCAGGTATCCCCTGCCTGTCGACGCGTGCGGCGGCCATGGAGGCCCTTACGCTTCCACGCGCGCGGAGCGTTCGGCCACGAGCGCCTTGAACGCACGCCCGCGCTCCTCGTACGAGCCGAACTCGTCGAACGACGCGCAGGCCGGCGACAGCAGCACGACGTCGCCCGCACCCGCGATGGCAAGCGCCGCGTCGAGGGCGTCCTCCAGGTGCGATGCCCGGAGGACGGCGAAGTCGCTGCCGTCCCGACCCGCAGGTCCACCAAGGTCAGCGAGGGTTTCCCCGGCACCCTGCATCGTGGGGAGGGCGAGGGCGTGGCGTACTTCGGTACGCGAGTCCTCGGCCTCGCCGCGAGGCGGGGTGCCGGGGGAAGCCGCAGCGTCGGCCGGTTCCGACGGCCGGCAGCCCGCCGGAGCCCCGAACGCCGTCGCGAAGCGCGGGCCCGCCGCCCCGAAGCAGACGACGCCGCGCGCGCGGGCGCGGGCGGCCGCCACGAGGGGGGCCAGGTCGGTGCCCTTGTCGTCGCCGCCGAGCAGCACGATGGGGCGCGTCTCGGGGAACGCGGCCAGCGCGGTGAGCGTCGCGTCGACGTTCGTGGCCTTGGAGTCGTTGTAGCAGGTCACGCCCGCAACGGTGCCGCAGGGCTCGATGCGGTGCTCGAGCGGCTTGAACGAGCTCAGATGCGCCGCCACGTCGGGGTCGTCCACGCCGAGCGCGAACGCGGCGGCTGCCACGGCCAGCGCGTTCGAGGCGTTGTGCGCGCCCTTGACCTGCAAGTCGCCGGCACGCCCCGCCTTGTGCTCCTTCCCGTCCAGCGCCACGCACAGCATGCCGTCGGCATCGAGAAACGCGGCGTTGTCGCTGCCGCACCGCGCGCGCATGTCGCCGCCCAGGCCCTCGGCCGTGCCCATCGGCACGTACGCGAAGCCGCGCCCGCCCTCGCCCAGCGCGCGCAGGCGGCGCACCTCGGCACGCACGACATCGTTCGTCGCATCGAGCACGGCCACGGCCCCCGGCACGCCGGCCAAGTTCGCCAGCAGCTTGAGCTTCGCGTCGCGGTACGCCTCGAAGCTGCGATGCCAGTGCAGGTGGTCGGGAGTGATGTTCAGCAGCACGGCCACGTTAGGCGCGAAGCGCACCGTGGACGCCAGCTGGTAGGACGACACCTCGGCCACGTACACGTCCGTGGCGCCCGCGCCCACCGCGGAGATGCACGGGTCGCCGATGTTGCCGACGGCGGCAGCGGCCAGGCCGGCGCCCGCCAGCACATGCGCGGCGAGCGCGCAGACCGTCGTCTTGCCGTTCGTGCCCGTCACGGCCACCCAGCGGCTGTCGGCGGCGCTCTCGCGCCAGGCGAACTCGACTTCGCTCACCAGCTCGGAGCACGAGGCGGCCGCCGCCTGGTAGAACGCCGAGAACTGCGGGATGCCGGGACTCGCTATGCCAAGGTCGAAAACCGGCGCGGCGCCGGCTTCCCGCGCGCTTTCGCCGTCGGCGCCCGCACCCTGCGCCGCCCTTGCGGCCAGCTCCGCCACGGCGCCGTCGCCGAACGCCACGAGCGCGCCGCGCGCCGCCGCCTCGGCAGCGAACGCCTCGGAGGCCTCCGTGCGCGCGCCGGCCGCCACGGCCAGCGCGTCCACGCGCCCGCCCACCAGCGGCAGCAGGTATTCCACGGCCGCGCGGCCGCTCTTCCCCAGCCCCAAAACGAGCACGCGCCCGAGGTGCTGCGGCGCGTGCTTCCTTCCCGGTATCAGGTCCCTGCGCGCCATCCGCTACGCCACCGCCATGAGCGTCTGGGCGAAGTACAGCGAGAAGCCGCAGGCCGCCAGCACGCCCGACACGATCCAGAAGCGCACGACCACCTTCGTCTCGCTCCACCCCTTCTTCTCGAAGTGGTGGTGCAAGGGCGCCATGAGGAAGATGCGCTTCCTCGTCTTCTTGTAGTAGAACACCTGGATCATGACGGACAGGGCCTCGGCCACGAACAGGCCGCCGATGATGATGGACACGAACTCGGTCTTCGTGAGCACGGCCAGGCACCCCAGCGCCATGCCGAGCGCGAGCGAGCCGGTGTCGCCCATGAAGATGTCGGCCGGGAACGAGTTGAACCACAAAAAGCCGATGCACGCGCCCGCGAGCGCCGCCGCGAAGATGGCGGGCTCCAGCATATCGGAGCGGTACGCGATGGCGGCCATCACTATCATCACGATCATCACCGTGCCCGCCGCCAGGCCGTCCAGGCCGTCGGTGAGGTTCACGGCGTTGCACATGCCCACCAGCAGGATGTTCGCGAATATCAGGTAGAGCCACGGGATGGCGATGCCGTCGCCCACGGGCACCACCGTGGTGAGCAGCCCCAGGTCGAACGTGTACACGAAGGGTATCTCCACCGTGGGGGCCACCCCCAGCCAGTTCACCGCCACGAGCGTGAACACGGTGGCGATGGCGAACTGGCCCGCGAGCTTCGCCTTCGGCGTGAGGCCGAGCGAGCGCTCCTTCACCACCTTCGAGGCGTCGTCCACGAGCCCCAGAAGGCCCGTGAGCACGGTGGCGCCCAGGAGCAGGAATGTCTCGGGCGTGGGCATGCCGATGACGAGCGCCGTGGCTATCACGGCCACGAGCATGATGACGCCGCCCATGGTGGGCGTGCCCTGCTTCACCAGGTGGCTCTCGGGCCCGTCGGCGCGCACCTGCTGGCCGATATGGCTCGACTTCAGGAACTTGATCCATATTGGCATGAGCGCCATCGTGACCACGATGGCGGCCACGATGGCCAGGAACACGAGGAACGTCGGGTAGTGGGAGAATATCGCAAACATATCAGTTGACCAGTCCTTCGACCACGCGCTCGAGCCCCATGAAGTGGGACGCCTTCACCAGCACGGCGTCGCCCGGCTCGAGGTACGTATCCATCTCTCCGAGCACGTCGGAGACCGTTGCCGCGCGCACGATGCGCGCCGCGTCCATGCCCACCGCCTCGGCGGCGTCGGCGATGTGCGCCGCCAGCTCGCCCACGCATACGAGGCGGTCGAGCGGCAGCGTTCCCGCCAGCTCGCCGATGCCCGCATGGCAGGCGCGCGCGAAGTCGCCGAGCTCGCCCATGTCGCCGAGCACCGCCACGCGGCGGCCCGGCACCTCCAGCGCGCAGAACGTGGTGAGCGAGGCGCACATGGAGTCGGGGTTCGCGTTGTAGGCGTCGTTCACCACGGTGAACCCGCCGCGCGCGGCGAGCACCTCTTGGCGCCCCGCCTCGGGCTCGGCATGCGCGAGGGCCTCGGCCACGGCGGCGAGCGGCATGCCGAACGCACGGCCCACGGCCGCGGCGGCGCAGGCGTTGCCCACGTTGTGCAGCCCGCGCAGGTTGAGCGAGCAGGGAGCCTGCTCGCCGTGCGGGGCGGAGGCATCCGAGCCGCCGAAGCCGACGGCGTGCAGCACGAAGCGCGGGCGGCCCTGCTCGTCCAACTCCACCTGCTCGGCCCACACGGCCGGGCGCACCATGTCCGCCGCGTCGGCGGCCACGCGGCGGGCGGCGGCGTCCGGCGACCCGTCGAACAGCACGCACGGCACGCACCGGGCGTCCAGCCGGGCCTCCTCGCGCACGAAGCCCGCGAAGTCGTCGGCCGCGTTCACGAACGCGAGCCCCGCGCCCTCCGGCAGCTCGCGCAAAAGCTCGGCCTTGGCGCGCGCGATGTTCTCGCGGCTGCCCAAGAGCTCTATATGGCTCTCGCCCACGTTCACCACCAGGCCCCAGTCGGGGCGCACGAACGAGCACAGCTCGGCTATCTGGCCGGCGCCGCGCATGCCCATCTCCACCACCACGGCCTCCGTCTCCGGTTCGGCCGAGAGCAGCGTCTTGGGAACGCCCAGCTCGTTGTTCTGGTTGCCCACCGTGGCCACCACGCTATGCGCAGCCGCCAGCACGTCGCGCACGAGGTTCTTCGTGGTGGTCTTGCCCGTCGAGCCCGTGAGCGCGACCACGCGCCCCTGCAGGTGGGCGCGCCACTCGCGCGCAAGGTCGGTCACGGCGCCCGCCGTGTCGGGCACGTCGACGACGGCCGCGCCCAGCTCGCGCGCGAGCGCCCGCACGTCCTCGGCCACCGGCTGCATGACCAGCGCGCCCAGCGCGCCCGCGGAGAGCGCCGCGGCCACGAAGTCGTGCCCGTCCGCGCGCTCGCCCGGAAGCGCCACGTACAAATCGCCCGGGCGCACGTCGCGGGAGTCCCAGGTAATGCCCGTGAGCAGCGCCCGCGGGTCGAGCGGCTCCACGGCGAACGTCCCGCCCGTGTAGGCCGCAATCTGCTTCGCGTTCAGACGCATTACTTTTCCTCACCCGCTTGTCCATCAAAGTCAGCGAGGGTTTCCGCAGTGCCGGAGATTGCGGGGCTGGCGGAGGCGTAGCGTACTTCGCTACGTGAGCCTCCGTCAGCACCGCAAGATCCGGTGCTGCGGGAAGCCGCAGCGTCGGCAGGCACGAAGAGCTTGCAGAGCTCTTCGGCCGCAACAACACGGTCGTCGAAGGACAGCACCTCGTCGCCCACCAGCTGGTAGTCCTCGTGGCCCTTGCCCGCGATGAGCACGGAGTCGTCGGGCCCGGCCCATTCCAACGCCAGCGCGATGGCCGCGCGGCGGTCGGGCTCCACGGCAAAGCGCCCCTCGCCCGAGCCCATGCCGCCCACGATGTCGTCGATGATGGCCAGCGGGTCCTCGTGCCGCGGGTTGTCGCTCGTCACCACGGCGTAGTCGGCCGCGAGCGCGGCCTTGCCCATGATGGAGCGCTTCGACGCGTCGCGGTCGCCGCCGCAGCCGAACACGCAGACGGTGCGCCCGAGCGTCAGCGCCATGATGGACGAAAGCGCCTTCTCCAGCGCGTCGGGGGTGTGCGCGTAGTCCACGAACACGGCGATGCCGCCGTCGCACGGCGCGCTCACGCGCTCCAGGCGGCCGGGGATCTGCGGCGCCTCTTCCAGCGCCTCCACTATCACGTCGGCCGGGATGCCCAGCTGCAGCCCGATGCCGAAGGCGCACATGACGTTCTCCACGTTGAACTTGCCCACCAAGGGGTAGCGGAAGCGGTGGCGGCTGCCGCGCACGTCCAGCTCCACCTCGGTGTGCGTGGGGGCGTAGCGCACGTCCACGGGATGGATCTGCGCCGCCGCGTCGAAGCCCGTGGTCACGATGCTGTCCTCGTTCGTGGCGCAGCGGCGCAGAAGCTCGCGGCCCCACTTGTCGTCGATGCAGATGACGCGGCGGGCCGGGTAGTCCTTGCCGAACAGGCGCGCCTTGGCCTCGAAGTAGGCCTCGAACGTGTGATGGTAGTCCAGGTGGTCCTGCGTGAGGTTCGAGAACGCGGTCACGGCGAACGTCGTGCCCCACGTGCGCTCCAGGTCGAGCGCGTGCGAGCTCACCTCCATGGCCACCACGCCGCAGCGCTCGTCGCGCATGCGCGCGAGCAGCTTCTGCAGGTCGGGCGACTCGGGCGTGGTGTGCGCCGTCTTCTCCTGCTCCCCGCCTATGCGCACGCCCACGGTGCCGATGACGCCCGTGCGCTTGCCGGCCACGTGCGCGATATGCTCCACGAGGTAGGTGGTGGTGGTCTTGCCGTTCGTGCCGGTGATGCCCACGAGCGCGAAGTCCTTCGAGGGGTGGTCGTAGAAGTTGGCCGACGCGGCCGCCATGGCCTTGCGCGTGTCGGCCACCACCACCTCGGTCACATCGGTGGCGTCGGCCAGGTACACCTTGCGCTCCACCACGAGCACCTTGGCGCCGCGGTCGATGGCGTCCTGCGCGAACGAGTGGCCGTCCGCCGTCAAGCCCACGATGCAGAAGAACGCGTCGCCCGGCTGCACGCGGTCGCTGCGGTAGGCGATGCCGCCCACTTCCTCGTCGGCGTTGCCGATGACGGTGCAGTCAATTCCTGCGAACAGGTCGGTGCAGGTTTTCCCCATGGCTTGTCCTCACTCAGGCATTATCTGGAATCGGTCGATGGCAGTTGACATTATATCCTTAAACACCGGCGTGACGATGGAACCGTATTCCGTCTCGTTGGCACCCACAAAACAAACCAATTGGGGACCCGTGGAGTCGGCTATGAAGCCGGTGAACGCCATGTTGTACACGCCCTTGCGGTAACCGCCGTTCACCTCGTCGTAGATCTCCGCCGTGGAGGTCTTGCCCGCCACGTTGTACCCCTCGATAGCGGCGTCGGTGCCCGTGCCCTGGCTGACCACGGTCTTGAGCATGTCGGTCATGTCGGAGAGCGCCTTCTCGCTGCCGATAACCTTCTCCGTGGCGTACTCGGGCGTCTCCCCGGACTGCGGCTTGCCGATGAGGAAGTGCGGCGTGCACTCCACCCCGTCGTTGGCGAGCGCCCCGTAGAAGCGCGTCATCTGCAGCGGCGTCACCGACACGCCCTGGCCGAAGCTGATGTTGTAGGCCTGCACCTTGCCCCACTTGTCGAACGGAAGGAGCGCCCCCAGGTACTCGGTGCCCTCCTCGCCCTCGCCGGGGTAGTCCACGCCGGTGCGCGTGTGCAGGTTGTACTCGTTTATCTTGTTGTACAGGTTCTCGAAACCCGATACGCCGTTCGCGGTGGCGTTCTCCGTGGCCAGCGAGATGCCCACGTTCGACGACTGGTCCATGATCTGTTCCAGCGTGAAGGTGGCGTCGCCGCGGTCGTGCGCGTCGGAGATGATGTAGCCGTCCGCCTCGATCTCGCTCGGGCAGAACAGCTCGCTCTCGGGCGTCATGGTGCCCGACTCCAGAATGGCCATGGCCGAGACGGACTTGAAGATGGAGCCGGGCTCGAACAGGTGCGTGACCACCTTGAGCTCCGTCGCACCGGCCGGGATGTTTTCGCGATCGTTCGGGTCGAGCAGCGGAAGCGACGCGGCGGCGTAGATCTCGCCCGTCTCGGCGTCCATGACCACGGAGCTGCCGCCGTTGGAGGTGAGCCCCTCCTTGTCGGCCAGCAGGCGGTCCTCCACGTACTGCTGCAGCTCTATGTCCACGGATATGATGATGTCCTGGCCGTCCACGGCGGGCGTCTCCTCGTGCACGCCGCCGGGGATGGGCGTGCCGTCGCGGCCGCGCTCGGCCTCGTAGCGGCCGGGCTCGCCGGACAGGATGTCGTCGTAGTACTTCTCCAAACCGCTCAGGCCGTTGCCGTCGATGTCGGTCAGGCCGACGATCTGCGCGCCCACCCGCCCGTTGGGATAGGTGCGCTTCGTGTCGGCGATGAAGTAGATGCCCTTGAGGTCCAGGGCGCGCACCTGGTCGGCCACGGCGGTGTCGGCCTTGCGCTGGATGAAGGCGAACGTAGAGGTGCCGGCGGACAGCGCGTTCTGGTAGTCGGCCGCCTCGCCGCCCAGCACGCCGGCCAGCGCCGCGGCCGTGCCCGGCAGGTCCTCCACTTCGGAAGGATTGGCGTAGATGGTGGTGGCATCCACGCTCACGGCCAGCACCGTGCCGTTGCGATCGTAGATGGTGCCGCGCCGAGGCTCGATGTCGAAACCCACGGTGCGCGCCTGCTCGGCCTGCGAGGCGTACGAAGGAGCCACGATGACCTGCAGGTACACCAACCGCACGAGAAAGAGGGCCGCTATGACGGCGAAGGCGACAAGGGGGATGAACGCGCGGCTCGAATCAGCTGCGAAACCGGGAGCCGATGCGCGCGGCGCGCCCGGGCGGCGCGGGGCGCGCGGGGTGTGGGGCCGTCCCGCCACGCCGCTACTCCGCGGCGCCGGCGGCGATCTGCACGCTCTTGGAAAGCGACAGGTTCCCGGCCTCGTCGGTGGCGACGACGTCGGTGCCCAGGTCGATGACGCCGACGCTCTCGGGCGCGGCCATCTTGAGGCGGCTCGCCTCGGCCTTCACGCGCGTGGGGTTGGAAAGCGAGCTCTGCTGCACTTCCAGGTTGTTCCCGCTGGCGCGGGCGTCGCTTATCTGGCTTTCGAGCTGCTGCGACTGCACGGACGTGGCCACGGTCGCCGATCCGATGGCAATGCGGGCAAAGCACAAGAGCGCCGCCACCACCAGCACCACGGCGAGCGTCTTGGCCATGAACACGACGGTGGAGGGAATGGTCTGGGTGCTTGTGCGGGTGCCCTGGCCCGGCACGACGCGAACGCGCGGGCGTTCGGGACGCTCGGGTACGCGCTCGGAATAATTGTAGGAAAACGCCGGTGCGGCTCCTGCCATGACCAACCTCCTTTTCTTCGTTTCTGGCTGCGGTTTCGGTGGTCGCGGTGCTGTTTATGATGTTGCTTGCAAGGCGGCCGGGACCAAGGCCCCGGCCGGATAGGTCGGTTTCAGCGTTTTCGGGCGACGCGCAGCTTGGCGCTGCGTGCCCGGGGATTGCGCTCTATCTCCCCTGCCGTGGGCAGAAGCGGCTTGCGCGTGACCAGGTCGAGTATCGGCTCCTTGCCGCACACGCACACCGGAAGGTCCGGCGGGCAGGTGCAGCGGTTCGCATACGCGTTGAAGGTTTCCTTCACGATGCGGTCTTCGAGCGAATGGTAGCTGATGACCACGAGGCGCCCGCCCGGATTGAGCCAGCGGACGGCGGCGTCGAGACCTCGACGCAGCACGTCCAGCTCCGAGTTGACTTCTATCCGAAGCGCCTGGAACGTCCGTTTCGCCGGATGCCCCCCGGCGCGGCGCGCCGAGGCCGGTATGGCGGCCTTGATGATGTCCACGAGCTGCTCGCTCGTCTCTATCCTCCCATTCGCCCGCGACCGCACGATGAAATCTGCGATGCGGCTGGCCCATTTCTCGTCCGAGTAGGCACGGATGATCCGAGTGAGATCTGCTGCGTTGTAGGTGTTCACGATCTCTGCTGCGGTTAGGGTGGTTTTCCCCGGATCCATCCGCATATCAAGGGGGCCGTTCTCCTTGAAGGAGAAGCCGCGGGACGGTGTGTCTATCTGCACCGACGAGACGCCCAGGTCGAAGAGGAACGCATCGACCCCAGGTACCTCGGCGCTGACGAGAAGGTTGTCCATATCCCCGAAGTTGCCGCGCAAGAGCTCCAAGTTGGGGCGTTGCTCGTCGGGCAGTGCCTCGAGCCGGGAGCGGGCGGCGGCGAGCGCCACCTCATCCTGGTCGATGCCGATGAGCGTGCCCCCCGGACCTACGAGCTTGGCCATTTCAAGGGAATGCCCTGCCCCGCCGAGTGTTGCGTCCACGAACGTTTGCTGTGGTTTGAGGTTCGATTGTTCGAGGCACTCGGCGAGCAGAACGGGGGTATGCTGGAATTCATGTTGCCGATATTCGCTTGTCATTGCGCTCACGTCCTACGATCAGCCGAACAGGACACCGAGGTCGGTGTCGTCGTCCTGCGCCTCGTAACGCTTCGCGTCCCACACTTCGAAGTAGCCCGTGTTGCCCACGACGACGACGTCCTTGTCGATGTCCGTCGCCTCGCGCGCCTCCGTCGGGAGCATGATGCGCCCGGAGCCGTCCACTTCCACGTCCTTCGCGCGGGCCTTGAGCTTGCGGCGCAGGCGCACGTGCAGGTCGTTGGAGGAGTCGTACTTGCCGAACTTGTCCTCGAACACCTCCGCGACCCAGGCGTTGAAGCCACGGGGCTCGAAGACGTAGAGGCACTCGTCCTTCGGATTGCGGGTTACCACCAAGTCGGTCGAAAGCACCTTGCGGAATTTCGCGGGCAGGGACATACGGCCCTTGGCATCGACCTTGAAACGGAACTCGCCGTTGAGGTCGACGATATGCGCCGCCCCCTCCGTGCTCTCCGTTGTGTCGACGACCTCCGCCATGCCATCCTTTCCGCGTGCAGCCGTTCGGCCCTTTCGATGTTTGGCATTCTATCCCACTTCGCCCCACTTCGCAACATTTATAGGGTATTCCGCCCCCTTTTTGCCGTGATGAAACCCACTGTTCACCCACCCGTCATTCATTTTCCAGCACGCGGAAAAACGGCCATACCACGGGTAGGCAGAGCCGCGGAATCGTCCACAACATATGGATTCGCTGCCCGCCGTGGCACGAAGTGGGAGAATTTGTGACGCCCTCCCACCCCGCCCCACGCAGACCCCGCAGGATCAACCGCTCGTTCAAGCGCTCCGGCCATCGGGCCGGGAATCGGGGCCGGGTCGGAAACGGAGGCGGATGGGCACCGGGGCGGCGCCCGCGCTCCCAGCGCGGGCGTACCGGGCCTAAGCGGGGACGGGAACGGGGGCGGGGGTCCCGCACGGAGGCGGGAGCAGGTCGGGGGTCGGGGGGGCGTCACCCAGCAACTCCAGTCAAGCCCGGCAGCAGCGCGAAGGGAGCAAGCGAAAGATCGAATTAGCGAACGGATGTTTCACGTGAAACATCCGTTTCGTAGCGAGCCCTATTTCTGCACAAGCACACCATCCCTTTCCGAAGAAGCTGCGAGCCCGTCCCGCGTGCGCCTCCAAACAGCACCCAAGAAGCTCCGCACGCTCCCAGCGCGGGCGTACCCGGGCCTCGGCGATCAGCGGAGTCTAATATTACCAATTCGGTCATGTACAAGATCGGAGCCTGTGGTAGGTTTTTGCGACCGCGCGTAAGCAATTCCCGTAAAAGGCCTGTTCGCAACAAGCATCTGGCGATTCAGACACCAGCAATCGTGCCATAGACTCGAATCTCGTCCACGCGGATTTGCGCCAGGCGCGCGACAGACTGCCCCACCGAATACGCATCGCTGCACGACGCACGCAGCAGGCCGCTGCCCGAGCGCAGATGATTGCGGTCGCATACGCAACAAGTCGCCGCGCCAGGCGCGGGCGACCGTACTGCGCACGCAACGGGCTCCTGCACCGAACGCGGGAGCATGCGTCGCGCATGCGACGGGGATGCTGCACCAAGCGCACGAGCCAGAGCGTTATCCACGCGAAGCGCCATGTGCATGACGAGCAGGTGCGCTATGCTCGCGGGCATTGCGCGCGCGGGTGGGCGCTCAGGTACTCCTCGCGGATGTGGGCGCGGCTCACGTGAGTGTATACCTGGGTGGTGGAGATGTCGGAGTGGCCGAGGATCTCCTGGATAACGCGCAGGTCCGCACCGCCTTCCAGCAGGTGGGTGGCGAAGGAGTGGCGGAGCGTATGAGGATGCAGGTTCGCCACGCCCACGAGGCGTCCGGCATCGGCGACGATGGCATGCACGCTCTGGCGCGTCAGGCGGCCGCCGCGGGCGTTCAGGAACACCGCCGCCGTGGGCTTGGCGTAGGGCCTCGCAAGCGCGGGGCGGGCATGCTCCAGGTACGCGCCCAGCGCCTCGAGCGCAGCGCCCGAGATGGGGCTGATGCGCTCCTTGCCCCCTTTGCCCACGACGCGCAGGTACCCTTCCTCCAGGATGCAATCGCCCAGATCGAGCCCCGTGCACTCGCTCACGCGCAACCCGCAGCCGTACAGCACCTCCAGGATGGCGCGGTTGCGCATCTCCGACGGACTGTCGCCCGTGCAGGCAGCCAGCATGGTTGACACCTGATTCACCGACAGCACGTCGGGCAGCCGCTCGGGGGGCTTGGGCAGCTGCAGGGTGTCGGTGGGGTTGCGGCGCGCATAGCCCTCGCGCACGAGGAAGCGGTGGAATCCCTTGATCACCGAAACGCGCCGATCCACGCTCGACGTGGCGTAGCCGCGGTCCACGAGGTCGGCCTCGTAGGCCACCACGCAGGCGCGGTCCACGTCATCGGCATTGTCCACTCCGCGCCCGTCGAGGAAGGCGGCGTAATCGCGCAGGTCGGTGGCGTACGCCGACACGGTGAGCGGCGAGGACCCCCGCTCCACGCGCAAGTGCGAGAGGTACTCTTCCATGAGCGTGCGCACGGCGTCCACATCCGCCCCCCTTTCCAGCGGCCCTCGGGATCGCCTACGAGTATAGCACCGGCCTACCGGTCCTTAAGGGGGCTTTCGGCGCACTGCCCAACATGGGAGACGCTGCACTCCCCGCCGCACCGCCCTGCCCGCGGCGAGTTTTTACACGCTAGCAACACCGGGTACGGCAAGTGCGATATACTTTGGTTCGCGCGCGTACGCGCATCACCGTCTTCTCACGAAAGGGGCGCCGCAGACCCATGCGCATAGGATTCGACAACGACCAGTATATCGCGCTGCAGGCAGAGCACATCCGCAACCGCATCGACCAGTTCGGCGGCAAACTCTATCTGGAGTTCGGCGGCAAGCTCTTCGACGACTACCATGCCTCGCGCGTGCTGCCCGGCTTCGAACCCGACTCCAAGATCCGCATGCTGAAGAGCCTCATCGACGACGCCGAGATCATCATCGCCATCAACGCGAACGACATCGAGAAGAGCAAGGTGCGCGGCGACCTGGGCATCACCTACGACGAGGACGTGCTGCGCCTCATGGACATCTTCCGCGGCATGGGCTTCGCCACCAGCGGCGTGGTCATCACCCATTACACGAACCAGCCCTCGGCCGAGGCGTTCCGCAAGCGCCTGGACAGCCTGGGCATCCGCAGCTACCTGCACTACCCCATCCCCGGCTACCCCTACGACATCGACCGCATCGTGAGCGACGAAGGCTATGGGCGCAACGAGTTCATCGAGACCACGCGGCCGCTCGTGGTGGTGACGGCCCCCGGCCCCGGCAGCGGCAAGATGGCCACGTGCCTCTCGCAGCTCTACCACGAGCACAAGCGCGGGGTGGCGGCCGGCTACGCGAAGTACGAGACGTTCCCCATCTGGAACCTGCCGCTCAAGCACCCGGTGAACATAGCCTACGAGGCGGCCACCGTCGACCTGAACGACGCGAACACCATCGACCCGTTCCATTTGGAAGCGTACGGCGAGACCACGGTGAACTACAACCGCGACGTGGAGATATTCCCCGTGCTGAAGGCCATGATGGAGCGCATTTCCGGCGAGAGCCCCTACCAGTCGCCCACCGACATGGGCGTGAACATGGCGGGCAACGCCATCGTGGACGACGAGGCCGTGCGCGAGGCGGCGAAGATGGAGATCGTGCGCCGCTACTTCCAGACCGCCGTGGAGACGCGCCGCAGCGGCACGGGCCAGGAGCACGTGGAGAAGCTGGAGCTGCTGATGAACCAGGCCGGCGTGAACGCGAGCTTCTCGCCGGCCCGCTCGGCCGCGCTGCTGAAGGAGGAGACGACCGGCGGACCGGTGGGCGCCATGGTGTTGCCGGACGGCTCGGTGGTCACGGGAAAGACGTCGTCGCTTCTGGGCGCGGCGTCGTCGCTCATGATGAACGCGCTCAAGGGCGTCTCCGGCGTCGACGATGAGATCGACGTCATCAGCGACGAGGTCATCGAGCCCATCTGCCGCCTGAAGACCGACTGCCTGCACAGCCGCAACCCGCGTCTGCACTCCGACGAGACGCTCATCGCGCTGTCCATCAGCTCCGCCACCGACCCGCTTGCCGCCAAGCTCATCGAGCACATCGACGACCTGCGCGGCTGCGACGCGTACTTCTCGGTCATCATCTCGTCCACCGACGAGAAGCTCTACCGCACCCTTGGCATCAACGTCTGCTGCGAGCCCAAGTACGAGCAGCACCGGTACTACCACAAGTAAGACGGCGCGCGCAACGAACCCTATCGAACGCCCCCCTCACCTCAGAATTACAAGGCGAGGGGGGGCGTTCTCACGAGGGCCCTCAAAACACCGGCAAAACCTTGCACGGATCTTTCCAAAGCCTTGCAGGAATCCAGTGCATTTTCGCTCGTTTTCTGCCTTTTACCAGGCTGAATAGCCTCTATCCAAGTGTGCGTTCAAGGCGTAGAATGAGCGTGCCGGCGGTGTCCGCGCTCGGGTGGCGCTTCTTTCGAGAGGAGTGTTCGCCTATGAACGCAGCTCTAGAAATTCTTAACGCCTACGCAGCGATAGCCACGATCGCGAGTTTCTTCCTCGCCCTGTGGACGAACCATAAGAACGCGGACGAAGCAGGGAGGGAACCAGGAGATGGAAAAGGCCGGGATTAACCCGGCCTCCCACTAGTACCCGCGCCGCCCAACCTGGATGGTGAAGCCCGTTAAACTCGCCGTCCTGGGCACCGCCGGTAATTTGCATTATAGCGACTCGATGCCATCAAATGCAAGAAGGCCGGCCTCGCATATTATAGGCGACACGTTCGCCGCAGCCACTGGAATGAAAAGATTGCTCCAAGGGAAGCAAGCCGATCAGGCGGCTGAGACTATCCAGATCATGGAGCCGTAGGTGAAGCCGGAGTCGCCGGAGGCGATGACGGCGTCGAGCAGGGTACGCATGCCGTAGTCGGTGAAGGCGCCGTGCCAGACAAGCTGGGTGCCCATGTCGCCGGCGGCGATGATGACGGGGCGGTCGAACGTCACCTCCAGGCCGAGAGGCGTGAAGCGGGCGTCCTGCACGAACGTCGTGGCGCCGCCCTGGGTGGAGAGCGACCACGAACCGCCCGGCAGGTCCATGTCGGAGCGCTTGAGGCGCGCGCCCGTGATGGCCACGGCGCGCTCGGAGCGGTTGGCCACCATGACGGGGATGGTGGCGGCGTTGGGGTCGTCCTCGCCCAGCATCATGGAAACCGACGAGGGGATGGTGATGTTAACCTGGGCGGCCTCTTCCTCGGGGGCGTTCGGCACGACTGGCTCGGCTTCGGGCTCGGACGTTTCCTCCGTCGGGACGGGCGGCTCGTCGCTTTCGGGCAGCGGCGCCTCCACAGCGTCCTCGGCGGGATCGTCCGCAGGCTCGTCGGAGGAGTCGTCGGCGGGCGCCTCGGGGTCGGCCGGCTCCTCGACCGCAGGCGGCTCGGGCACGTCGGGGTTCACGAGCGCGCGGCCGTCGAGGTCCCACGCGTAGGCGAGCACGTTCTCGTCCGCGCCACGATAGACGGTGGACAGCGGCTCGTCAGGCAGCTCGGCGAAGCCAAAGCACTCCTCGAGGATCGCATCATCAGCGAACGCGAGATCGTCCGGCAGCTCCACGAGCTTCGGGCAGTCGAAGAACGCGCGCGTGAGGTCCTTGACGTCGGCGGGGACGTTCGCGACCTCCTCGAGGTTCGCGCACCCCTCGAACCAGTGCGCCAGGCTGGAAGGCTCCACCGCATCGGCGAACACAACGCGCTTGATGTCGTCTGCCACGCCATCCGCAAGCCACGGCACCTCGTCGGCACTCTCGAACGCAAGGGTGTCCCCCGCCCCGTCCACGACGAACGTCCCGTCGTCCCACAACTCGGCAACGACCGCCGAGGTTTCGTCAAGTCCGATAGGCCAGGCGTTTTCGTACTTGGGGACGGAAGGAGTCGCGGGGGGCTCGACCGGAGCGGTCGGTGCCGAAGGCTCGTTCGAAGGAGTTGTGACGATCACGTTGTCTGCATCGTTGACAGAAGGTGCCGTGGTAGCAGGAGGTTCGGCGGACTTTGCCGCACCAGACGTAGCTTCAGGAGCAGCTTCAACCGAAGGAGGAGTTTCGCTGGAAGCCGCTTCCGAAGCAGCAAACGAACACGGAACAGGCCATAATACGCCGAAAAGCAGCATCAAGCAAAGAATCAAGGCCGCGCTCCAAGAGAGCGCGGCCTTGGCAGATCGAATCCTATATGCTGCCGGCTTCGTCATTCGAAACCATTATTCACTATACTTGAGGCTTTTGCGAACTAAGCAGCCGGCAAAGTATCAGCTGCGATCGTCCAAGTGATGGTAACAAAGTCGAGCGCCGGGGCACCCATCGCCTCTGCAGTCAAATTCTTGATCGCGCCAGAGAATTTGACGTCTGCGGTCGCCCCGGTTCCAAGTTCAATAGCGGAAGTCGGCTTAGTCGCTGTCGAATAGGATGCCAAATCGAGGGGCACACTACCAACAGTAGCACTAAGCTTGGCGATATTGTTAGTTGCAGTATCCGTCCCGAACTCCGTATCACCCTTCAAGGTCATGATACTGTCGGCCGTTTTTGCGACGGCAATCTTAGAAACATGAACCCCACAAAGGGAGTTATTCGTAAACGTTCCCCCCGCTATATCGGTAAAAGTTCCGTTCGAGCCCACGGCTACCGCTACAGGGGATGTTGGAACGGTCACGCTGATATTTACGTCAGCAGTCTTAAGTTGAACAGCCGTCTGTGATTCCTGGTCAGCAACAGCGCCAAACGCCGTCCCCGCGCACAAACCCGTCAGCATCGTGGCGGCGCATACGCCTACCAGACCCCGCTTGATGTAGTTGAACCGGCTCGTCTTCGTCATGATACTTTCCCTTTCCTGATGTGCCCTTACGTTGTCTGACATGCTCTGACTATCTCTCGTCGAAGGTTGTCTTAGCCTTCGACGCGTAACGTGATCTCGGCGGCCGCTTGGCCGGTCTTCTTATGCGTCTCGCGGTCATAACCTGTGAACGTGGCCACGGCGGCGTACTCGCCGGGCTCCAGATCGCGCGACAGCTTGATGTTCTGGATGTGCTGGTCGGGCGCGATGGCGCCGGACTCGTAAACCGTCTCTTCGGAGTCCTTGAGCGTGATGGTCACCTTCTGGTCCATCGGGTTCGCGGCGATGTTCTCGATGCGCGCTTCGCCCTCGGACGCGCCGTCGGGGAACGTGATGACGGCGGCGATGGAGATGTTCATCATACCCTTCGCCACCTCCTCGTTCAGGGCGGCCTGGATCTCTTCCTTGGACTTGCCCTCGAACTGGCCTTGGGCGGCATTCGAGTCGAACCAGTCCTCCACGGCCGGCTGCTGCGTCAGCACGACGCCCGCGGTAACGGCGGCAGCCACGGCTACCACGGCCACCAGGCCGGCGAAGACGTGCTTGGACATCCCGAGAATCTTCCCGGTTTTCTTGGCCGTCTCGACGGCAGCGTTCGTTGCAGTTGAATGAGAGTCAGAAGCCCCGGTTTGGGAGGCCTGTTCGGCAGATGTCGAATCAGGAACGGCACCCGAACCCTGCTTGCCCGCGGCACTATCGGCGGCGTTTCCGCCATCCGCCTGGTGCGAGGAAGCATTCAGTTCGGTGTCGTCTACTGGAAAGCTCTGCGTGCTCTGGCTGTCTTGCTTGCTCATACGTATAACCCCTTGGTCCGGTTCGCATGCTGAGGCATGGAACTTAGTAAGCTAAGATACGACAGGGGGGTGGCGAAGTCAACCGAGACCGTATACAACGATTATTCTATTTTCGGCATATAGGCAGGTAAAATCCCAGTAGAACACGCATATTTATCAACACGCATGCACCTAGAAGAACACCCGCGCCGCATGCTCGTAGAAGCCTTCCCGCTGGTAGCGCAGCAGTACCGTGGGGGTGTCACCGCGGCGGACGTAGACGCGGCGCACGGGGCGCTCGAACTCCAGCAGCTCGCCGTCGACGAACAGCGTGGCCTCGCGGGTGTCGGCGTTGTGCGACAGGTCCATCTCCACCACGTCGTTGGACGCCGTGACGATGGCGCGCGAGTGCAGCGTATGGGGCGCGAGCGGCACGGCCACGAGACCCGCGAAGCCCGGCGACACGAGCGGCCCGCCGGCCGAGAGCGCGTAGGCCGTAGAGCCCGTTGCCGTGGCCACCACCAGGCCGTCACCGCGCATGTCGGCGATGTGCGCACCCGAGATGCTCAAGCCGAAGTCGATGATGCGGCCGTGCGCGCCGCGCGTCACCGCCAGCTCGTTGAGCGCGAAGAACGTGCGCGCATCGCTTCCGCAGGGGAACCCGGATGCGGAGGGCGCCCCGTCGGGCCTTCCCCCTTCGTCGGGACCGTCTGACATGAGGTCGCCGTCGTCGCCCCAGCGGTCCCGCTCGCCCTCGCACACCACGTCGATGCGCAGGTTCGTGCGCTGTTCGGCCACCACGTCGCCGGCGAGCGCGGCGGCCACCACGGCCACCACCCCCTCGTCGCTCGTGTTCGCCAAGAAGCCCAGGCGGCCGAAGTTCACCCCCAGGATGGGCACGCCCGACGTGCCGATCTGGCGCGCCGTGCGCAGGATGGTGCCGTCGCCGCCCAGCACCACGGCCATCTCCACCCCGTCGGCAAGCGCCGCGTTCAGCCCTTCGTGGTCGCCGCGGCACGACAGGTCCGACGAGTCCACGAGCGTGTAATCCGCTCCCTGCGTGGCCAGGTACGTGGCCAGCAAGAGCGAGGCGTCCACGGCCTTCGAGTTGGAATTATTGCGTACGATGAGGATGCGCATGAGGGTCTTCTTTCCGGGTTTGCTATGATGGGCCATTATATCCGATGCGCAAGAAAGCGTCCGTCCATGTCCGACAAGCTCGCACGAGCTCAACATACGCGCGTTGCCGAGCCGACACCAGCCCCCACGCCCGCTTCTCCGACCGCCCCCGCCAAGCGCGCCGCGACGCCGTCGCATGCGCGCGCGGCCGATCCGGGCTCGACGTCGGAGATACGCGTGGGCGGGCGGCATGCGGGTCTCGACCGCACGGCCATCGCGGCCGCCGTGGCACAGCAGGTCGTTCCGCGCCCAGAGCCCCGGCTCGACCCTGCCAGCGCGAAGGCCCGCCTACGCGGCGCGGCGCCCGGCGAGACGTCGGAGATACGCATCGGCGGAAACCATGCCGGTCCCGACCGCACGGCGCCGGCACGCGACCCCTTCGAGCCCCAGACGCCCGACCCGCGCGCAGCGGCGCGGGCTGCGGCCGTGGCGAGCCGCCGCGCCGAACGGGCGGCCTTCCCCGGCTCGACCTCCGAGCTGCCCATCGTCAGCAAGCACGCCGGCGTGGACAAGACGGCGCTCGCGCGCACGGACGATGCCGCGCAGGGCGACGCGGCCGCCGTCGGGTCGTCGGCCGCACTCATCAGCGTGTGCACCATGGTCTCGCGCGTGCTGGGCTTCGTGCGCACCTGGACCATGGCCTTCGCGCTGGGCTCAACGCTGCTCTCCAGCTCCTACCAGGTGGCAAATAACCTTCCCTCCCAGCTCTACGAGCTGGTGATAGGCGGCATCCTGGTGACGGCGTTTTTGCCGGTGTATATGTCGGTGAAGAAGAGGCTCGGGCAGCAGGCGGGCAACGAGTACGCCTCCACCCTGCTCACCATCGTGGTGGTGCTGCTGGGCGCGGTGTCGGCGCTCTGCATCGCGTTCCCGTCGTTCTTCATCTACACGCAGAGCTTCTACTCCGACCAGCGCGAGATGGCGCAATCGGTGTTCTTCTTCCAGTTCTTCGCCATCCAGATCGTGTTCTCCGGGGCCACGGCCATCATATCGGGCCTGCTCAACGCTAACCGCGATTACCTGTGGTCGGCCATCGCGCCGGCGGCGCAGAGCATCGTGGTCATCGTGTCGTTCCTGACGTACGCGGCGCTCGCGCCGGGCAACCCCGACGCGGCGCTCTACGTCATAGCCATCGGCAACCCGCTGGGCGTGTTCGTGGCGCTGGCCATCCAGCTGCCGGCACTGCGCCGCAACGGCATCAGGCTGCGCCCGCGCATGAACCTGCGCGACCCGGCTCTGCGCGAGACGCTCTCGTTGGGCGTGCCGGCACTGTTCGTCATGGTATGCTCGTTCGCGGTGGTGTCGGTGCAGAACGCGGCGGCGTACAGCTTCGCCGACAACGGGCCTTCCATCCTGCTGTACGCGCGCCAATGGTTCACGCTCCCCTACTCGTTCTTGGCCGTGCCCATTACCACGGCCATGTTCACCGAGCTGGCCGACATGCAGGCAGAGGGCAACGCCAAGGGCGTGAAGCGCGGCATCGTGAGCGGCACGAACCAGATACTGTTCTTCATGATCCCCTTCGCGCTGTACCTCATGGTGTTCTCGCTGCCGCTCATCACCGTGTTCCGCGCCGGCGCGTTCACGGCGGAGAACGTGGCGTCCATCGCCTCGTACATGAGTGTGCTGGCGTTCGCGCTGCCGGTGTACGGCGTGAACACCTACCTGCAGAAGATATTCTCGAGCCTGCGCAAGATGGGCGTGTTCGCGGCGTTCAACTTCGTGGCGGGCGCCGCCCAGGTGGCGCTCACGATGTTCGGCGCGTCGCACGCGGAGAGCTTCCCCATCGAGATCATCGCCGTGGGCGAGGTGCTGTTCTACGTGGTGGCCGACGTGTGCCTGTTCGCGTACCTGCGCCGCCGCCTGGGGCCGTTCGGGCTGCGCTCCACGGCGAAGGCGTTTCTCGTGGCGCTGGTGTTCGGGGGGCTGGGCGCGGCGGCGGGCGGCGGCGTGCTGTTCGCGCTCACGACGTTCGTCGGGCCGCTGTCCGGGTCCATCCCGCAGGCGCTCGCCTATGTGGCGTGCGGCGGCCTGGTGTCGCTGGCGGTGACGTTCGGCCTGGCCATCAAGCTGCACGTGCCGGAAGCGGCGTTCGTTGGCAACATCGTGGGCAAGGTGGCCGGCAAACTGGGGCGCGGCCGGGCGTAGCGCGTCTCGGTACGCGGCCTACCCGCGGCGTTTGCCTGCCGCCGCAGCCACGACCGCCGCCGCGGCTGCGGCGGAGCCGGCGGCTGCGATTGCCCCGAGCCCCCAACCGGCCGCATCGCCCGTTGCGGCGAGCTTCTTGGGGGCCGGGTAGTACCTCGACGGAGGCACCGACGTCGACGCCGGTGCAGCAGAGGGCGCGCCCGACCCGCCCGTCGGCGGAGCCGAGGCCGGCTCGGGCTGCGGCGCGGGATCGGGCAGCTTCTCGAACAGGGCCGTTACGGTCAGGTTCTGCACGATATGCGAGAAATCGACATCCCATCCTGTGAAGCGATAGCCTTCGGGGGCTTCCACATCGGGCGCGGTTGCTGCGCTGAACAGCGGCACCTCCTCGGTGGCGAGCACTTGGCCCTCCCAGCCTGCGAACGTCACCGTGCGCGTGGCGGTGATGAGGAACGAGCCGTCGTCCTGGAGCGTGCCCACGCGTTCGCCGTCCTCCACGATGGCGGTGTCGCCGCCGTTCACGAACAGGTGGTCGAGCGTCATGAGCTCGGAAAGGCGCGTCGCCCCGAACGGCGCCACGATGGTGTTCGACGTGCAATCGCCGCCCACCGAGTAGCCCAGCACCCGCACGGGGGCGCCGAACACGATATGCGAGAGATCGAGGGTGCCGCCGAAATGCGTGATGTTGCTGAGGCTGGCTCCCGGCTCGAGCACGAGCGTGGCACCGGCCCAGATGGACATGCTATAAGCGCCGCCCGTGAGCGTGACAGTGGCCGAGGGCAGCAGGTCAAGGGGAAGCGTGGCCTCGGCGATCGTGACGGAGCCGGGGCCGCTCACGTTGGCAGGCCGCGTCAGGTCGAACGCCTGCACCTCGTTGCCGGCACCGTCCAAGCGAAGCGCCGTGACCCCGGCGAACGAGAGCGTGCCAATGCGCACGCCCGAGCCCACGTTGATCGCGCCCACGCCCGCGGCGACCCGCACGTCGCCCATCGCCGCCGAGGTCGGGTCCGCCATGCCGGCGATGGTCACGCCGTCGCCCGTGACGGAGAGCACCGCGCCATCCCACGCGTAGGCATCGGCGGGCCCCTCCACATCGAACGGCCCTGCCGGAGCGGCGTCGGCCTGGCCAGGGGCAAGCGCAAAGAGCACCGTGGCAAGAGCGCAGACGACGATCGCAAACGTGAGCGCATGACGGCGCGGCTGCGGCTCCGGCGCGCGGAATCGGGGCGGGACGACGGTTTCGGCGGGCATGGGGTCACTCCTATCGCATCGGTTGATGCGACGAGCCTATCACCTGCGCCCGACATCGCCCCACCCATCCGCCAGCCTGCACTCAACGGTAGCAAGGCCGTTGACCTGGCGAACGCACAACGAGAACCCGATGCTCCCGCTTACTTTCGGAAGGGAGCCTCGGGGGATTCAGGCGTGGCGGAAGCGCCAAGGGCACCAGGCGTCCCGGGAGCTTTGGGGGCTCCGGGAGCACCAGGGGCTCCCGGGGCACCAGGGGCACTAGGAGCCCCGGGAGCGCTTGAGCTGCCTGCGCCTTCGGGATTGTTGACTACCGGGGTCGACGGTCTGAAGCACATGGGAAAACCTCCTTTTGAAATGAAAGCAGCCTGTCCTCGCCGCTTTCCCTGTTCGCTATTGTAGGGGCGGATGCCATGCAGAACATGACCCTGCCTGCGTGGTTTACCCCACCCTATCGCACGGTGAGAAGAGGGGCGGTTCAAGGGGTGGCACGATGCTGACCGGGAGCGATAACGGGCACCATACGAGGAGAAAGCGCTCCTTTCACGAGCTCTTCCTCCATATGCACGGCGTTGGCGGGGCAGATGCGCAGGCACGCCCCGCACCCGCCGCACACCAAGGCATCGTCCACATAGGCACGGCGCGCGTCCGCATCGTAGCCGATCACCTTGCCCAAAGGGCAGCAGCGCATGCAGAGCTTGCAGCCCACGCACAGGCCAGCATCTATCGTGATGCGCTTTCGCGAAGTGAAATGGGTTCTGAGAGGTCCGTAAGCCATTCATCCATCCAGTCCTACGGCAAGCCGCACGCCGCAAACGCGGCGTCTAGCCGTCTTCCAACGCGCACGCCGCCTGCGCCTCGCGTTCCTTGTCGCGCTTCGAGTTGATGAAGTACAGCACGATATCGGTTCCCACGAAGCAAAGGTTGATCACGTAGAACACCACCACGTAGCTCAAGGACGTAGCCATGAACTTCGAGGTGATTCCGCACAGGTAGGCGCAAAACGATATGCTCAAGAACAGTAGGCTCTTGCCTTTCGCCGTTTTCGAGCGGATCGATTTCACGATGGAGGAAGGCCAGGCGATACCGAAGCCCACCAGAAACAGCATCTCGAAGAATTGCGACCAAAACGTCATGGGACGTCTCCTCCCCCGCCGCCGTGCGTCCGCGCTCACCGTGCCGCCACGCGCTGTCTTTCAACGCTCCGTCGAGGGGGCGCCAGCACCAGCTGCCGCCCCCTCGGTTCCACTCGTTACGGGAGCGAACCACCTCTCCCGTCCCGACAGCCTGCTACTTGCCGAGCGTGTCGTACGTGCACTTGGGATGCTGGCCCGGATCGTCGTTCTCCCAGTCGATCCGCTTGATCTCACGGCAGCCCAGCTTGTCGTACTGGTCGTTGAAATAGGTGTCGCCCTCGATGAACTGGTCGCCCGTCACCGTCACATCCGTGCGGTCGGCAGGATCGATGCACGGGTAGATGCGGCAGAGCAGGCCGCGGTTCGTCCACGTTCCCGTGGCCTCGTCGGAACCCCTGACCGTGCCATCCACCAAACAGCCGACGTTGGAGATGAACGCACCCTGGCTCCACGGCTCCTCCGCCGGAAGCTCCGGATACCACCACGAGGGCATGGCCTGCACAGTGCCCTTGATGATGGCCTGGTCGACATGGGCAACCTGCTTGATGCGGCCGCGCTCGTTCTCGATCCACACCCAGTCGCCGTCGCGCACACCGCAGGCACGGGCATCCTCGCGGTGCATGTACACGCTGGGATACGGGAAGATGGAGCGCGTGCCCTGGCCGGGAACGCGGTTCTCGGAGTGGTACAGAACCGAGACGCGGCCGCCGGTGGTCAGGCGCAGCGGGTACTTCTTGGCAAGCTCTGGATTCGAAAGCGGCGTCTCGGGCAGCTCGCGGTAGTACGGGAGCGCGCTGTAGTCCAGATCTTCCATGAGCGTGGGGTAGATCTCGGCCTTGCGGGTGGGCGTCGCGAAGCCCTTGGTCTGGCCGTTCGGCAGCGTCTCGGCGTACTTGAAGGAGCGGGTGGGACCGGGGAACCAGGTACCCTGCTCGCACAGCGTGGTGTAATCCACGTCGACTCCGCGCGAGATACGGTGCTTGATGACATCTTCGTAGGTCTCCCACGGCCAAGCCTCGGCCTGACCCATGCGGATGCCCAGGCCACGGAAGAAGTCGTAGTCCATAACGCGGTCACCCACCGGCTTGGAGCCGCGGTCGCCGCACACCACGAAGTCGTTGGAATCCTCGGCGGTGGTGAAGCACGGGCGCTCGAGGGAGTCACAGCCGGGGATGATGTAGTCGGCCATAGCTGCGGCAGGGGTCTTCCAGTACTCGACGGAGACGATCAGCTCCAGGTTGTTCTTCATGATCTTGTACAGGCGCTGCGGATCGGGCGCCCAGGCGAACGGGTTGGACGACCACATGATCATGGCCTTGATGGGATAGGGATCCCCGAACTCCATGGCATCGTATACCAGCACCGGCGAGCACAACAGCTGATGCAGCATCGGGCGCGGAACGCCGAACATCTTCATGTAGGCGTCGTAAATCGGCTCGTAGCCCTTCCAGCTCATAGCGCGGAACTGGTCGTAGCCGATGTACTTCTTGCGAATCTCGGGCGTGACGAGCTCGGACATCTCCATCTCGGCATCGCGGTACGGGAACGGCTTGGAGCCGTCGGCCTGCACGACACCGGGCTCGCCCACGTACTCGCCGCCCGGCTTGTCGATGTAGTTGCAGATGATACGCAGAATGGTCTTGGTGATGCACAGGCGCGAGGCGTTCGGGCCGGCCTGGTCGCCGCCTCCGAGGCCCCAGGTGATGAACGCGTTGCCGTTGGTGGCGTACACGCGGGCGGAATCGGCGATCTTGTTCTCGGGGATGCCGGTGATGGGAGATGCCCACTGCGGGCTGTAGGGCTCGGCCATCTCCTTGATGGCATCCCAAGCGGTGTAGCACTCGACCGTGGAGCCGTCGAGCAGCGAGATGGTATGGGTACCGCTCAGAGCCGGGTCGACGTCGCCGTCGGCGAACCACTCGTTCTTGTCGGAGTTCCACAGCAAGATGTTGCTGGCAAGGTTGTCCCACACCACGAAGTCGGAGTGCGCGGCGCCTTCTTTAACCTGGTCGGCGCGAATGGTGTGCTTGGTCTTCTTGTCCAGCAGGAACGGGCCGTTCGACCACCACTTGATGAACTCCTCGTCGTACCAGCCGTTCTCGATGACCTCGTGCAGCCAAGCCAGGGCAAGCGCATGGTCGGTGCCGGGGTAGATGGGCATCCAGATGTCGGCAAGCAGGGCCTGCGTGGTGCAGTACGGGTCGATGACGATCATCTTCGGCTTCTTGCCGGGGCGGTCCATCGCAGCCAGGTACTGGCGCCACATGGGGCTTTGCGGGCCGTATTTCTCGGAAGCCGAAAGGCCCCACACCACGAACGTATCGGACTGGTCGATGCCCACCGGAGAGATAGCTTCGATGGGCCAGCCCACCATGGCCATGTTCAGCGTGTAGTTCCAGCACCAGCAGATGGTGCCGGGATCGATGACGTTGCCCGGGTTGCCGAGGTTGTTGAAGAAGCGGGTGCGCGCCCACAGGTGGTCGGAGCGGTACGTGCCCTCGGAAGAGACCAACGTCTCGGGGCCGTACTTGTCGATAAGCGCCTGCAGCTTGTCGGCGATCTCGTCCATCGCCTGCTCGTAGGGGATCTCCTCCCATTTGTCCTCGCCGCGCTCGCCGGCACGCTTCAGAGCATGGTTGATGCGCTTGGGATGGTAGTGCATCTGGATGGCCTTCTGGCCGCGCTCGCCCATGCGGTCGCACAGCACCGTACCCTCTTTCCAATTGCCGCGAATCTCCACCACGCGGTCGGTCTTGGTGTCGGCGCCGATGACGATGCCGCAGTTCATGTGGCAGTAAAAGCAGCGGGAATACGTCCATTGGACACCGGTCTCGTCGATGTACTTGTTCGGCATGTCGGCAGGAAGCTTGACCTCGACCCGTTCGGTCTTCTTAAGTTCCATTGAAGCCCCTCTCGAATAGTCTGTGCGGGGCATTCTCCCAGCCCCGCGAAAGTCACATGCGAGCAAGCCCGGGTTCCGCTCGCATGCCGTTGAGACCATTCTATTGAGGGAGGGAGCGGAGGGCATGACGCGCCCAAGGTGGTTTCCCCAGCCTATTCCGGGGAGGGAGCCTAGGATGAGAGGCAGGGTGAGGCAGAGACGTGCCCCCGCCCCCGCCGATGCCGGCTGGGGCGGGGGCGGGGCGCGATTATTCGTCCTCGCCGTCGTGGACGATAGAGAAGGCGTCGATGCGGTTGGTGACGCCCAGCTTGCTGTAGATACCGCCCACGTGGCTTTTCACCGTGTTCAGCGACACGGTGAGCATCTCCGCAATCTCGCGCCTGGAAAGGCCCGCGTCAAGGAGCTCCAGCACTTCGCACTCGCGCTCGGTCAAGCCGAAGCGGGCCATAGGATTCACCGTACGCTCCAGCACCGTCTCCTCGGCTTCGTTGGCCCCGAAGCGATGCAGCACCGCCTTCGCAAGCTGACGGGCCTGTCCGCCGGATTTGCGCACGTCCACGATCTCGTGGAGCAGCGCGCGGATTTTCCCGCCGGCACGCAAGAAGGGGCCTACCACCTGCTGGCCGGCTTGCAGCCTGAGCGCGCGGTTGAGGTACATGAGCGCATCGGAGCGCCTTCCGCATGCCGCCAAACGCTCGGTCGCCCGAAGGGAAAGCTCAAGCTCGCGCAAGCCGAGCCCCGCTTCGCACGCGCGCTCGACGAGCGGCAGGATGTCGTCGGGGTCGCCGACGCTTCCCGAAGCATCGTCCACGGCAGCGCGCACGGCCAAGCCGGCCAGCTCGAAGTCGATATCACCCCGGCCGATGCCCGCCTCGAGGCGCCTCGCCGCCGCATCCGCCTCGGGGATATACCCCATAGCCAACGCAACCTGGGCTTGCCTGACATGCACGAGCAGGTTGATGCTGCGCGGCACGCTTGCCGTGCCCATCTGCAGTGCCGTCTTCGTTATCAGGTTGAAAGCCTGGGCGTGCTTCCCCGCCGCCGCGTAGTAATGGGCGCGCTCGGCCTCGGCCTCGTAGAGCATATCCACGTTGCGAGACGTGGACACGATACGGTGGGCGCGCTCAACGCACTCGCGCGCCTCTTCCAACCGGTCCATCTCCACGCAGAGGTATCCCTTGGAGGCAAGCAACGATCCGTACGGGATAACGGTATCGGGACATTCGGCAAGCGCCTTCTCGCACAGCTCGAGGGCTTCCTTCAACTCTCCTTGCGCAATGCGCAAGGAGATGATGCCCATGCGGCACATGGCAAGGTAGAAGTCCGATTTACCCAGCTCGGCCATGACCTCCGCCTGCAGATAGTTCTTCAGTGCCTCGTCGAAGCGGCCTCTGCGTGCATACGATTCCGCCAGCGAGTGCAGCAGCAGGCAACGCTGCGGAAGGGAGAGCTCTTCCTCGTGGGAGCGCAGGATAGCCTCGCTTTTGGCCATGGCTTCATCGTGAAGGCAGTCCATCTCAAGGCATTTTGCCCGGAACAGGTCAACCACGATCGAGGCATCGGGTCCGTCCTGACCAGGCTCGTGGGCTGCGGCGCGCTCGAACACCTCGATCCAGCGCAAGCCCTCGTCCGTTCGGGCGCAGATAACGTACCCCCATGCCGCATGGAGCGCCAACTGGGGAGACTCGGTGAACCGAGCTGCCGTGATGCGGCTGATCCAATCGAAGTAGGACATGCCGGTGCGCTGCGATTCATATCCCGAGGCCTGGGCCAGGTTCTCGATGAAGTTGGAATCTGACGCCATCAGCAGGTACTTCGCCGCCTCGGAGGTCATCTTGTGCGCCTCGTACCAGTCGCTTGCCGTCCGGCAGAGCTCAAGCAGATGGTTGGCGTCCATTTGCCCCTGCTTCATGCGCAGCCACCGGCGAAACAGCGGATGGAACTCGAACCAGCCCGCCTCGTTGGCGCACGGGCTGAGAAAGCACCCCCGTATGCGCAAATCGCGCAGGACGAACTTGGAGTCGGTGCGCCCGGTCAGCGCATTGCACAAGTCGGCGCACACCGTATCGGTCAGCGCTACCTCTATCACGAACTGCGCCAGATCTTCGGGCAGCGCATCCAACACGCTGCTGCGGAAGAAACGGTTGAGCATCTGGCCGAGCGCGCGCTCGTCCACCGTTGCAGAACAGTCGATCGACCCGCGGACAAGCGCATCGGCATACGTGCGAACACCGAGCGACCAGCCGTTCGTAATACCCCACAGATCAGCCGCAAGCGCCTTTAAATCCCGCGCATCCAGCTTGATGGGTGTTTCGGAAACGTAGGAGACCCGAGGCGATGTCTGAGCGTCCATGGCCTGTCTCAAGATGGCCTCCACCTCGTCTTGGCTGAAATTGAGCTTATCCGAGGGGAACATGCGCACCTCGTCACGAAAAGCCAAATCGATGTGCTCCCACAACAGGTAGTTTCCCGAGGCTACCACGTGCACCGTTTCGGGGAAATAGCGCGCCGCCGAATTGAGGAATTCCGCTATGGCGTCGGGGGCCGCCCTATGTAGGTCGTCGACGAGCAAAACCACATCCACCCCCACATCGGAGGCGCGTTCAAGCAGGAAGTTGCTGAGCGCAACCCAAAAATAAGTAGGGTTTTCCTGGTAAAGCCGAACCAGCTCGACCATATCGAGCTCGGACCATACCGTATGCAGGGCGGCAAGCACATGGCGCGCCAACCTATCGCAGTCGTCGGCATCATCCACCGACAACCAGGCTGTTCGCCAATGCTCGGCATCATCGCCAAGGCGCCGGTACGCTTCCGCCAGAAAGCCGCTTCTTGCCGACCCCACCGGAGCCTCAACCGTCACGATCTTGCCGCTCAAGCACTCGATCAGGCTTTGCAGCGCACCGTCCCGGTCGATGGAGAGAGACGAGCGGCGAGGTGGAGTGATCTTCGCCAAAGCAACGTCATGCGAAACCTTCATAGGTATGCCTGCCGCCATGGTCCTTCCCCCTTGCCAACCCGTGCGCTGCCGGTATCCACCCTGCCATTATGCTACTTTTCCTACCGCCGGAGCAGACCCTGCCGGCATTTGCAGAGAAGCATCTTCAATCAACGTGGAGCACGCCACCAGATCCTCGCTTGCCTTGAGGCGCAAGGCACCCTCGCGCGCCAGGTAAAGATAGCCGCCGCTTTCAACCTCTTCGCGCATCTGGGCGCCCCGGCCCTGCGCCGAAGAGGCGAAGAACGCATCGACGTCGGCGTCGGTTATCTCAAGGCCGCGATACCTGGCCCACGCGTCGAGCGCAGCCCCCTGGCGCAGCTGGGCGCGTGCCTGCATAAGCACCATCATGCGGTACTCCTCCTCGCTCGAGCCTTGCGCGCTCAGAAGCTCGTCGACCGTCGTATGCTGGGCGCGGGCCTGCTCGTACAGCGAATCCATCATCTGGTCGGCCACGGCATCGTAGGCCGCATCGGGAAGGTAGCCCTCGATGCGCTTGGCAAGCTCGCCCGCCGCGAGGAAGTTGCGGTAATGGCGCATCTGCTCCGCCTTTTGCCGCTCAAGCTCCTTGCGGGACAGCTCCCGCAGTTCAACCACGCTGCTGGCGCCGGGAATGCTCTGGGAGATGAAGTCGTCGTTCAGCACGCAGGCCACCTCGCGCATGATAGCCTCCACTTTCACCTCCGCGCACACAGAAGGACCCGAAAGCGTCCCATCGAGCTCCTCGCGCGTCGGCAGCAGGAAATCGACGTGCACCATGCTGCCCACGGGCGCATGGGCAAGCGCCTCGTCGAAGCCATCCGGCATCTGCCCCGAGCCCGCTCGGTACAAGCGGTTGGCGAAGCACAGCTGCTCGAAGCGCTCTCCGTCCTTCAGGCAGTCCATCGATATCTGCACCACATCGCCCTCGGCAACCTGGGTGCGGCTCTCATCGGGTTCGACGCCGGTGTAGGTCTGCGCCACTTCCTCCATCCGCGCATCGATTTCGGCCTCGCTCACCGAAACGGGCGGAACCGCCAGCTCAAGGGGTTCGTAGGAGGAAAGCGTCACGGCGCCGAGGCGCGTCCACGTTGCATCGAAGACTAAATCCCCTTCGGCTTCCAATCTGCGATCGGCATCGAAGATTGGCGCGCCCACCACCGAGTAGTCTTCGCTTTCCGATGACAGGGCAAACGGTGCGACGAAGTTCTTCATGGTTTGCGTCACCAGCGACGCCGCCTCGGATACGCCAAGCGCGCTCTCGAGCAGCTGGCGTGCCGTCTCGTTGCGGCCCAGATCGATGTTGTTTCGCTGGGCCACCACCAAGCAGGCGCCGCGCTCGAGCGACTCCAGCTCGCTTGCAGCCACGCGCACCGTCAGCGTTACCGACTCGTCCTCAACACGCCTGCCCTCAACCCGGATCTCCATGCTTTCATCCTCCTTGTGCGCCATCATGCCGACACCGCAAACCATCCCCGCAGTGCGCTTTCGACGATAGTGAACCCCTCTCACCCCTCCGTACAGCTACTACCCGGGTGGTTTGACAGGGTGAGAGACAGGGCGAGATCGAATGCCCGCAACCATCCTTCTTTTCTTCAGAGTCCAAGAAGGAAACGTATCGCCTGATCACGTTCATTTCGCCCCGTGTTTCACCCTATCATTTCACCCTTTCGAGCGCATGAAGTCGCCCCGGGTGGGCGCTAGGGTGAAAGCACGAGCCATACCGACCAGGAAACGAGGGGGATCATGCGGTTTGAAAACCTCGCCAAACACTATATTCCCGCCCTGCAGTCATACGGGATTACCATCCCCCAAGACGGAGAAGGGCGCTTCATGCTTTTCGAGGAAGACGGGACCATCGTGCCCGAAGTGCGCAAGCAGATAATTCCGTTGGGCGAAGAGGGCTTGATTCCCCAAAAGCTCATGCAGGACGCGGTTTTGCAGTACCTCGACTACCAGCAGCAAGAAGACGACATCCTGGCAACCTACGCGCTCGCGGAGCTTCACGAACGCCAGCTCGATGCGCATCTGGCTTTGTGGCAGACGATGGTCGATGCCGCCAAGGCCGGCCGCGCCTTCACCGATGTCGAGCTGGCCTGCTACGAGAAGGATATCTCCCGTGCGCGCAAAGACCTGAAAGCCGCGCGCAGCAACGCGCGGGCCGACATAGCCGAGCGCGCCCAAGCGCTGCACGACCGCGAGACCATACGGCGCTACGGCCTGCTGTTCGACCGCGAGATGATACAGGACATCGATACGCTGGTCGGCAACGCCCTCTCGGCGCGCCCCACCCTCCTCGTCGGCGACAAAGGCATAGCGAAAACCCAATTGGCGAAGTTCGTCATGCGCCTCTACGGCACCGAGCCGCTCATCGTCTCGGTCAAGGGCGACATGATGAGCGACGAGCTGGTAGGGAAGATGGTTCACGATGCCCCCCGCAATACGTTCGTGTTCGAGGAAGGAGCCCTTCCCCGCGCCATGCGCGCCGGCGTTCCACTGCTGCTCGACGAAATCAACTTCGGCGATCAGGCGATCATCGCGCGTTTGCAGGACATCCTTCTCAAGGGCCCCGGCGAATCGGTGTTTTTGCAGGAAGAGGGCATCGACCTGGTAGTACAGCCCGGATTCACCGTGTTCGCCACCGCCAACGAAGCATCGGCGCGATATCGGCACCGCGAGGTCCTAGACCCCGCCATCCGCGACCGCTTTGAGGTCATCGAGCGAACCTATCCCGACCTTGATCGGGATCCCCTGCGCCGTCCCAGCCCCTCCCTGATGCGGCTCGCCCTCTGCGAGGCGGTCGATGCCGACGGGGTTTTCAGCCGCCATCTCGACCGCGACCTGCTGAACGCCTTGGTGCATCTTGCCACCTTGACCGAGCACCTCTATGCCGTGCCGGCGAAAGACGCGGCCATCTCGCTTGAGAAAGACCAAGCTGGCAGCATCGTGCGCGAAGACACCGCCCCTTTGCTGACCGACTGCATCACGCCGCGCGCCCTCAATCGCGCCGTCCAGGACAGCGCAGGAGGAAACCTGCCCGGACGCCACCTTGACCTCTACCTCATCGACAAGCTGCTGCGCACCCTTGACCAAGCAGGATCGAACCATAACGCCAGCCTAGCGCGGCAAGCCGCCCTGCTGGTGGGCATCGACCTAAGCCCGGTTGGCTGAACCCATGGCCACCCGTGTTGAACAGGTGAAGCGCACGGTCGAGCACGTTGCGGCAATCAGCGGGCTCCGCACCGCCACGGTTTGCGTGAGCGCCGAGGGCAAAACCGGATGCCGGCTTACCCGCAGCGGCATCGACCTGCTGGTAAACCACGAGCTCAACGAGGACATTGCCGCGCGTAAGCGTTATGGCGTGCGCGGCACCATCGCCCTTGGCGAAGTCGACACCATGGTTGCCTGCTTCGTGGCAACCCGTGCGCAGGATTTCCTGCTCGACGACTGGCGCCAGCGCTTCGACTACCAAAACAACCTGTCGTCCCCCGCGCAACGCTACCTGCAGACGTGCATCGACGATATGGCAGCGTATGCGCGCATGATCAGCCGCATTCCCTTTGCCAAGCTGCACTTCGAAGCCTACCTCTCGCGCGCGGCGGCCCATGTGATGGCGAGCGAGCCTCTACACATCCAGATTATGCGCACCCTGCGCCTCTACCTTTTCGAAGACCAGCCCAACGTGGTCGTCTCGCCGCTCATCGTCGAATGCCTGGGCACCGCCGCCGCCATGGACCCGCGCGTTGCCGCACTCGAGCGCCTCCTGTTCGACGAGAGCCTGTCCTACAGCGCCCGCCACAACCAGGCAGCGCGCCTGATAACGCCGCTGTTCGCACGCATGATAAAGTTGGATGAGGAGGCATTGAGCTTTTACGACCTGGTGCACCTCTACGACAACGAGCAATCCTACGGCGCTTCCAAAGATGCCGCCAACGACGAGAACGCGCTGCGCCAAGAGGCTAACGAAACCGAGTTCATCCAGGCGTCGCTCGCCACGGTGAACGAAGGTAATATCGACCAGCTGATCGCCGACAACAACGAAGCACCCGTCGAGGCGGGCAAGACGCCCAGCCTCAGCCTGCCCAGCATGTCCGCCGAAGCGAAAGCCATGGCGTTCCTCGACGATGGCCGGGCGTCCTACGAACGCACGGCAGAGCGCTATCACGACACCATCGAGCGCATTGCCGAGGTTCTCGTGCGCATAGCCACTCCGCAGGAGCAGTTGGGCGTTTTCCGCTACCGCGCCCGACTTACCCGCAGCGGCACCCGCATGCATCCCAGCACGCTCGTGCAAGCCCATCTCCAACTCGAGTCCGGTTGCGAGAATGCGATCTGGCAGAAGCGGCAGCGGCGCAGCCGCCCACAGAACAGGCAGTTTCACGGCATGGATATATACGTGCTGCTTGACGTGAGCATCTCAATGACAGGAAAAAATGCCAGCAGCGCCGGTGCACTGGCGGTTTGCCTTGTCGAAGGCATCGATCGGGCACTACAGCTTGCCGCGCGCGATCAGCAGCAGGGTGCGGTGGATATACGCACCCAGCTGCTTGCCTTCGGCGAAGGCTGGGCAGAGCTGACGCCCCTGGAGTTCACCCATGATCATGAGCGCAAGCGCTTTGCCTTCAACCTGGTCAACAACCCCACGAGCGAGCAAACCCTGATCACCGCAGCACTCAAGCAGGTGCAGGCCCGCGCCGCTGCCGAACCGACACGCAACATCGTATGCCTGGTGGTGGGCGACGGCCTATTTGCCGACGGCCTGCAGGCCAGAAAATGCGCGATGGGGTTGCCGCCCAACGTTTACCTCGCGCACATCAACATCGGCGCGTTCAATGGACTGCCCCTGACGGGCAACTTCGAGACGATCCAGGATCCTGCCCTGCTCCCCGAGAAGCTGCACCTCGTCTTGGCCCGGCAGCTTGAGCGCCCGGACGACTCCCTCGACGCCCGATAGGCTACGCCACCTTCGTCTTCGGCGCCAGCTTCTCGCTCGACTTCCCGAAGAACACCTCGTACCAGCACAGGAAGCAGTAGATGTTCCAGATGCGCATCATCTTGAGCTTACCGCGGCCCTCCACCGTGGAGAAGTCGGCCGACTTGTGGTCGTCGAGCATCTGCACGAGGTAATCCACGTTGAAGAACTCGTGCGCAGCCTCGCTCGTGAATGCCTCCTTGATGCGGTCGTAGTAGAGGTCGGTCTGCAGCCACACCGTGAGCGGCGTGATGAACGGCTGCTTCGGCATGTTCGCCACCTTCTTCTGGAAGCCCAGCTTGCTCGCGGCCACGCGCAGCGCGTATTTGGCGTGCTCGTCGTCCACGCGGCACGCGGTGGGCAGCTGCAGCGCCACGTCGAGCACCTTCTTGTCCAAGAACGGCACGCGCAGCTCGAGCGACTGCGACATGGACATCTTGTCGGCCTTGAGGCAGATGTCGAAGGGCATGTAGCTCACCATGTCAACGTACTGCGTCTGCGTGATGATGTCGATGTCCTGCTTCGCCGCCTCGTCGAAGTGCGGCTTGCACCATTCCCACGGCTTGCAGGGACCGTCGTAATCGCGCAGCACGTTGGGGATCTCGTCCCACATGTAGTTCATGCTCGCGCGCTGGTAGCTTTTCTCGGGGCCGCCCGACCCGCGCATGGCGAAGCGGCGCCCGTGGAACGGCGGCAGCTTCTCGGCCACCGCGCCCGCGGCGGCGCGCAGGGGGCGCGGCACGCGGAAGTACTTGCCGAACTCGAACTGGTCGTGGTAGATCCAGTACCCGCCGAACAGCTCGTCGGCGCCCTCGCCCGACTGCACCACCTTCACCTGCTCGCGCGCCAGGCGGCTCACGAAGAAGAGCGGGATGGCGCTCGGCGCGCCCAGGGGCTCGTCCATGTGGTACTGCTCGGTGGGCACGATGTCGAGGAACTCCTGCGCGTCCACCTTCACCTGCCAGTTCGGCAGGTTGGCCCACTTCGCGAACTCTTCGGCGTCCTCCAGCTCGTTCAGCTTGATCTCGAAGTCGGACTGCGCGGCGATCTCGGCCAGCTTGTCCTCGCAGCCGATGTCGTAGCCCACCGAGAACGTCTTGATGTCCGGCGCGTGCTGCCCCATGCAGTACGCGGCCAACGAACTGTCGATGCCGCCCGACAGGAAGCTGCCTATCTCCACGTCGGCGATCTCGTGCGCCGCCACCGATTCGTCGAACGCGCGCACGATGACGTCGGCCCACTCGTCGAGCGATTTCGAATCGTCGATCTTGTACGTGATGTGGTAGAAGCACTCAGTGCGCAGCTCGCCGCCCTCGAGCACCATGAAGTGGCCGGGCAGCAGCTTGTGCACGTCTTTGAACATGGTCTGCGAGTCGTTCATGTACTCGAAGCACAAATACTGCGGCAGCTGCTCGCGGTTGAGCTCCTTCTTGAACGCGGGATGCGCGAGGAACGCCTTGATCTCGCTGCCGTAGATCAGGCGGCCACCGTCGTGCTGGTAGTAGAACGGCTTGATGCCGAAGAGGTCGCGCGCGCACACGAGGCGCTTCTTCGGCGCGTCCCAGATGGCGATGGCGAACATGCCGCGCAGCTTCTCGAACACGTCCGTGCCCCACGCCTCGTAGCCGTGGACGATGGTCTCCGTGTCGCCGTTCGTGACGAACGTGTAGCCCATCGCCTCGAGCTCGGCGCGCAGCTCCTGGAAGTTGTAGATCTCGCCGTTGAACGTGACGGTCACGGTGCCGTCGGTGTTCTGCATGGGCTGGCGGGAGCCTTCGAGGTCGATGATCGACAGGCGGCGAAAGCCCATCGCGATGTCGTCGTCCACGAAGAAGCCCTCGTCGTCGGGCCCGCGGTGGGCGATGCGGTCGGCCATGTCCTTGACGATGGCCTGGTTGGCCTCCCGGTCGTAGTCGACCGCGGTGAATCCCACGAATCCGCACATGTGACTGGTTCTCCTGTTCACGTGACGATGCTGTGAATCTCATATGATACGGCAACCTCTCCCGCCCCGGATGGTTTCCACGAAACCGGCAAGGAGAATGCGCTGCCCGACCAGCTGTTCGATCGGCCAGCCACGCGCCGGACGACGAACCTCGCGGGTGCCGGCACATTTGACGCATCGATCGGGGGTTTTCTGCCAAAAAATGCACGGTTTGGCAATTCCGAAAAGCGGAATCCTCGGTTGCTTTTTCTGCGACCAGGCGAAACGGAAAATCACAGCCTTGAAAACCGGCCGAAAAGAGCGCGTCGATTGCCAAACCGGCCGTTTTTTGGCAGAAGGATGGGTTTTCGATGTCAAGGCGCCGAGCGATCAAGATATGGGATAATGAGCGGTCGAGAAGAACACACAAGGAGACCACATGACCGCGCAGAACCTCCGCATCGCCTCCGCCGCCGACGTGGCGCGCCGCTTGCAGCCCGTCGTGGTGGGCGGCGACATCCTCGCGTACAGCTACGTGCGCGAGCTGCACCGCGCCTACGGCGTGGAGCGCACCATCGTGCTGGCCGCGCACGACATCAAGATGCTCTCGACCAGCCGCTTCACCGACTACCGCCTGGAGCCGAACGTCCACGACCCGGAGGGCCTCTACGACGCGCTCGAGGGCGTGGCCGCCGAGGTGCGCGCGGCAGACCCCGAGCGCGTGCTGCTCGTGCTTGGCTGCGACGACTGTCACGCGCGCATGCTCTCGTCGGGCAAGCCGCGCCTCGAGGCCGCCGGCTACACGGTGCCCTACCTCGACTTCGCCCTGCTCGACGACATCACGCAGAAGCGCCGCTTCTACGAGCTGTGCGAGCAGCTGGACATCCCCTACCCGCGCACGTGGTACTTCTCGTGCGGCCCGGACGGCCCCGAGGAGCTGCCGGTGCACGACTTCCCCTACCCGCTCATCGCGAAGCCGTCGAACTCGGCGCAATTCCAAAGCGCGACCATCGAGGGCTGGCGCAAGATCTACGAGATAGAGAGCCCCGAGGAGCTGGCGCAAGTCTGGCGCAGCATCCGCACGTCGGACTACAATAACGAGCTGGTGCTGCAGGACTTCATCCCCGGCGGCGACGATGCCATCCGCACGCTCACCACATTCTCGGACGCGTCGGGCGAGCTGCGCGTGGTGTCCGGCGGCGTCGTGTGCCTGCAGGACCACGACCCCACCGCGCTCGGCAACCCGCTCTGCATCATGGGCGAGCGGGAGCAGGCTATCATCGACGGCGCGCGGCGCTTCCTCAAGGAAGTCGGCTACCGTGGCTTCGCGAACTTCGACATCAAGTACGACGAACGGGACGGGAGCTTCCGCTTCTTCGAGGTGAACACGCGCTGCGGCCGCAACACGTACTATATGAGCCTGGGCGGCCAGAATTTCGTGGAGCTCATCGTGCGCGAGTTCATCCTGGGTGAGACCATCGAGTACCGCGAGGCGTACGACCCCTTCGTCTACTCCTGCGTGCCGCGCTACGTGCTCGACCGCTCCATGGAGAACCGAGCGCGCCTGCAGCAGGCTCTCGACGTGCTGCGCCGCACGCCCGAGCCCTACCCGCTGCACTACGCGCCCGACTCGCTCGCACACAACTTCTGGGCGCGCGTCATGCACGTGAATCAGATCCCCAAGTTCAAGCGCTTCTACTGGGACACGAACGGCAAGCAGCTGAAATAGGGGACCTCCCAAGCGGGGCTATCCTCTTTCGAGAGGTTGCAGAGAGAAGGGGCGGGAATGAAGGCTTGGCAATGGGCAGTCTGGCTGGCTCTGTGCATCGCGCCGCTCGCCGTGGCGGCAGCATCCTTGGGCTCGCTGCCGGACACCGTCGCGATGCACATCGGCCCTGACGGCACGATCGACCGCTATGGCTCCAAGTACGAGCTGCTGCGCATAGCGTGCCTCTTGGCCCTTCCCAACCTCCTCTTGATGCTCGCCTCCTGGAAGGCGGAGGCGCTCTTCGCCAAAGGGCTCGTGCACGGCATCGACGACCCCCACAACCTCAGAGTCCTTTTCCTGGTACTCGGCATGATCGAAACCGTCATCTACGCCGGTATCGTGCTCTCGTTCGGCCGCGGCGTCCTCGCGGGCTAAACCGGGCGCCGGTGCCCCTCCTCGCAGGTGAGCACCACAGGCCCGTCCTCGGTGATGGCGACCGTCTTCTCGAAGTGGGCGGAGGGAAGCCCGTCGCGCGTGCACACCAGCCAGCCATCCGGCATCTGGCGCGTCTTGTAGGTACCCAGGTTGATCATGGGCTCGATGGCCAGCACCATGCCGGCCTCCAGCTTCACGCCCGTGTGGCGATGGCCGAAGTTCGGCACGTTCGGATCCTCGTGCATGTCGCGGCCGATGCCGTGCCCCACGTACTCGCGCACCACGCCGAAGCCCTCGGCCTCGGCGATGCTCTGCACCGCATGCCCGATATCCCCCAGGTGGTTGCCGGGACGCGCCGCCTCAAGGCCGGCCCACATGCACTTCTCCGTCACGTCCAGCAGGCGCTGCTTCTCCGGCGAGATGCGGCCGACGGCATAGGTCCAGGCGTTGTCGCCCACCCAGCCGTCCACGATGGCACCCGTGTCGATGGAGATGATGTCGCCGTCCTGCAGCACGACGCCCGCCGACGGGATGCCGTGGACGATCTGCTCGTTCACGGAAGCGCAGATGGAGCCGGGGAACCCGCCGTAGCCCTTGAACGCGGGGATGCCGCCCTCCGCGCGGATGAGCGCCTCGGCCAGCTCGTCCAGCTCAAGCGTGGACACGCCAGGCCGCACGCGCGCCCCCACCTCTCGCAGCACCTTGGCCGATACGCGGCCCGCCTCCTTCATGGCCTCTATCTCGGCCGGTGACTTCCTGATGATCATGCCTCGCCCACACCTTCCGCACGTCGCGTCCGTTTGCTGCCGACCAGTATAGCACTCCCTTTCCACCCCGTTACGCATCCTCCACGCTCGGAAAACGCCCGCCCGCACGCCCCCTGGACCGCCTGCGCGCCCCTCTAGCATGGAGGGGAATCCGCGTCCGCGCCGACGAGCCGGAGCGCACCGTACCAGCAAAGAAGGAGGCTCTATGAACCCGTTTGAGCAGAAGCCGAAGAAGTCGTTGATGGAGATGGTCCCCAACTGGAAGCAGCTCGCCGTCAAGCCCTACGACAAGCTCGAAGCCGACCCTTACACCAAGGCGCGCATCATCCTCATGAACGGCATCGAGGTTGAGGCGGTTATGTTCGGCCACAACTTCAACCGACACTGCGAGAACAACGACCTGCGTCGCGACCTGGCCCTATGCCGTCGCATGGAGCAGGAGCAGCAGAAGCGCATCAACTGGATGAGCCCGAGCAACGAATCCACGCTCGAGCTCACCATCGGTTACGAGCAGCTGGCGGTCGACCTCACGGCGTGGCTCGCCATGCACGAGCCCGACGAGTACGCCAAGTCCTGCATGGACTTCGCCTTGCTCGAGGACTTCGACCACCTGTACCGCTACGCCGACCAGCTCAAGTTCGACGAGGACATCCCCGCGCACAAGCTCGTGCGAGACACGATCGAGATCACCCCGGGCCGCCCGACCATAGCGCACCATCGCCACCCGTTCGACTCCGTGCGCATGCCGCGCAACTCCAAGACCGGCGATATCCGCACCACGCTCGGCGCGCTCATCCTCACTGCAGGCGAGCAGCAGACGATGAACTTCTACATGAACCTGGGCAACACGGTGCCCGAGGGCCCCGGCCGCGACCTCTACCAGGAGATCGGCATGGTGGAGGAACAGCACGTGACGCACTACGGCTCGCTCATCGACCCGTCCATGAGCTGGCTCGAGATGCTGCTGTGGCACGAGTACCAGGAATGCTACCTGTACTACTCGTTCTACGAGACCGAGGTGGACGCCCGTGTCAAGAAGATGTGGGAGATGCACTTCGAGCAGGAGTGCATGCACCTGGCCATGGCGAGCGATCTGCTGAAGAAGTACGAGGGCACCGAGTGGCAGCAGATCATTCCCGCCGGCGAGTTCCCCGAGCTTCTGGACTTCCATCCCACGAAGGACTACGTCCGCCAGGTCCTGGCCGAGCAGGTCACCCTCACCGCGCAGGACGAGGAGCTCGTCGACATCGACGACGTGCCGAGCGACTTCCGCTTCTTCGAGTGGAACGACACGGTCAACGGCCGCGTCCAGGACGTGCCGAGCCATGAGGCCGTGCGCCAGCTCATCGAGCGAGACGGCGAGGACTACCGCTCCGAGGACGCCGAGAGCCCCATCCCGGAGCTTCGCAGCCGCAAGAAGGACGACACCAAGCTCGCCCGCGTGCAGGGCTACGGCGAGAAGGCTCACGAAGTCGAGAAGCAGGCCAAGGAAGAGCGCGAGGCCGTGCTCGCGTAAGCGCACCACCCACCGTCAGCAAGCGAACAGGGCGCCCACCGGGCGCCCTGTTTTCTGTTGGGCAAGGGCTCTTCCCTTGCCGTCGGGCCGGACTCGCCCTCAGGCGGCGACAAGGGCAGAGCCCTTGCCCTACGCCTCTTCCCGGCCTTCTCCCCCGTCCGCGCCGCCCGGCGGCTTCAGCCGCCCGGCATCCTTTAGCGCGCGGCGCAGGATGAACTCCACCTGCGCGTTCACGCTGCGCAGGTCGTCCGCAGCCCAGCGCTCGACGGCCTCCCAGAGAGCCGGGTCGACGCGCAGCGGGTATTGTTTGCGTTTCGCCATGTCTCACACTGTGGGCGCCCCGGCAAACGCACGGGCCGCCCGCCCTTCCCTACTGGTACAGCGTCCCCGTGTTCAGCACGGGCTGGGCATCGGACTCGCCGCACAGCACCACCATGAGGTTCGACACCATGGCGGCCTTGCGCTCGTCGTCCAAGTCTACCACGTTCTTGCGCGACAGCTCGCCCAGCGCCATCTCCACCATGCCCACGGCGCCCTGCACGATCTTCTCGCGCGCGGCTATCACGGCGTCCGCCTGCTGGCGGCGCAGCATCGCCTGGGCGATCTCCGGCGCGTAGGCCAGGTGCGTGAGGCGCGCATCGTCGATAACCACGCCGGCCTTCTCCAGGCGCACGGCCAGCTCCTCCTTGAGGGCGGCCGACACCTCCTCGATGTTGCTGCGCAGCGTTATCTCGCCCTCGATCTCGCCGGGCATCTGGTCGTAGGCATAGGTGGTGGCCACGTGACGCAGCGCCGTCTCGCTCTGCGTGTGCACGTAGGAGTTGTAGTCGTCCACGTCGAACAGGGCCTTCGCCGTGTTCTCGACGCGCCAGACGATGACGTCGGCTATCTCGATGGGGTTGCCGCACTTGTCGTTCACTTTTAGGTGTTCTCCGTTGTACGTGCGGGCGCGCAGCGAGACCTTCGTGGACAGCGGCGTGCTCTTCCCGGTGCGCGCATCGACGGTGCTGCCGGCCGAGCGTGAGTAGAACGGGTTCGCCCAATGGAAGCCCTCGTCGCGCACGGTGCCCTTGTAGTCGCCGAACAGGATGAGCACGCGCGCCTGGTTCGGCTGGATGGTAAAGAAGCCCATGAGCATCAACAGGGGCCCCACGCAGAGCACGACGATGCCCACGACCAACAGCACCACGCCCATCGTGTGGGCCGGCGTGGCGAGGGGCATGTCTTCGGGCGGCAGCATGGTCACCCCGGCCACGATGCAGGCGACGCACGCGGCTGCGAGAACGAACGTGAGCAGCAGAAGGGGCCAGCCGCTCCTTGCGTGGATGGTTTTCTCGACGGACGCGCCGCCGGTCGCACGCGCGGTCTTATCGGACATGACGGTTCCTTTCTCTCCCGAACAAGGCGCCCTATGCGCCCGCCCGCACCCTCATCGAACAAAGGTGATACGAATATGATATCACATTGAGATCGCATTGGCGAGAGCGCGAGCAAATGCCCGCGAGAAAGACCGGCGTCGAACCCCGCCGAATCCTCTTTTTCATATACAATGTTTCACGTGAAACATTTGTTCGTTTACAGGCATAAAAGAAGGGAGCCCTTGCGGACTCCCTTCTTTTCAAGCGTTCGGCTTCGTGCGCTCGATTACTCGCCAGCCTCCGTGTAGTTGCGGGTCACGCCGGAGTCGACGGACACGCCCGGCGTCATCGTAGCGGACACGGTGACGGACTTCACGTACTTGCCCTTGGCCGCAGCCGGCTTCATGCGGATGATCTCGTCGTACACGGCACCGTAGTTCTCGGCGAGCTGCTCGGCCGTGAAGCTGACCTTGCCGATGATGACGTGCGCGATGCCGTAACGGTCGGCACGGTACTCGACGCGGCCGCCCTTGAGCTCGTTGATGGCCTTCGCCACGTCGTTGGTGACGGTACCGAGCTTCGGGTTCGGCATGAGGCCGCGGGGGCCGAGGATCTTGCCGAGGCGGCCGACCTTGCCCATCTGGTCGGGCGTGGCCACGGCGGCGTCGAAGTTGAACTCGCCGGCCTGGATCTGCTGCATGAGCTCGTCGGAGCCCACGATGTCGGCGCCGGCCTCCTCGGCAGCGCGGGCAGCCTCGCCCTCGGCGAACACGGCCACGCGGACCGTCTTGCCCGAGCCGTTCGGCAGGCTCACGGTGCCGCGGAGCTGCTGGTCGGCCTGGCGGGTATCGATGCCCAGGCGGAAGTCGACCGTCACCGTCTCGTCGAACTTGGCGGTGGAGACTTCCTTCACCAGGTTCATGGCCGCCAGCGGCGCGTAGGCCTCCTCGCCGATCTTCTCGATCGCAGCGCGGTAGTTCTTGGACAATTTCGTCATGTTGGTTCCTTTCGTGGTTCGTAGCGGGCGCACGACGCGCCCTTCCACTGCCTTTTATCGCTCAAACGGCCGCCCGGTCGGACGGCCGCATTTGCGCTTTGGTTCGCCGAAGGACTAGTCCTCGTCCTCAAGCGTCTTGCCCTGCAGCATGGCGGCAACCTTCTTGGAAGGCACGTACTTGATCTTCATCTCGCGGCCCTCGATGCGCACGCCCATGGAACGAGCCGTGCCGGCGATGATCTCCATGGCGGCCTCGATCGTGTTGGCGTTGAGGTCCGGCAGCTTGATCTCGGCGATCTCGCGGAGCTGGTCCTCGGTGAGGGTGCCCACGGACTGCATGTGCGGGATGCCCGCGCCGCTCTTGATGCCCAGCTTCTCCTTGATGAGGATGGCCGCCGGCGGAGTCTTGCACACGAACGTGAACGACTTGTCCTCGTACACCGTGATCTCGACCGGGATGATGGTGCCGGACTGGTCCTGCGTCTGGGCGTTGAACGCCTGGCAGAACTGCATGATGTTGACGCCCTGGGCGCCCAGCGCCGGGCCGACCGGAGGAGCCGGGTTCGCGGCACCCGCGGGGATCTGCAGCTTGATAAAGCCGGTTTGCTTCTTTTCAGCCATGATAACTACCCTTTCAGCTGATCATAACGTTTCGAAAATCAATCTATCAACACAGCGGCATATGTCGAATGAGAAGCCCCGGTCCACGCGGGCACGCGACGCCGCCGATGTTCGCTAAATCTTGGCGATCTGGTCGAACGAGAGCTCCACGGGAGTCTCGCGCCCGAAGATCGACACGAGCACCTTCACCTTGCCGGCATCGGGGGACACCTCCGAGACCACGCCGTCGAACTCCGCCAACGGTCCGGAAACCACTTTGACGGACTGCCCCACCTCGATGGAGGAGGACGTCTTCTTCGGCGTGCCGGGACGGTTTTTGTCCGAGCGCATGCCCATGATCTTGTTGTACTCGTCGCGGGTCAGCGGAGCCGGGTTGCCCTGGCTGCCCACGAAACCCGTGACGCCCGGCGTGTTGCGCACGGCCGCCCAGCTGCGGTCGTCAAGCTCCATGCGGACGAGCACATAGCCCGGGAACACCTTCTTCTCGCTCTCGACGCGGCGCCCGCCCTCTTTGATTTCCGTCACCATCTCGGTGGGGATCTCGATGGCGAACACGTTGTTCTCGAGGCCCATGGTCTCGATACGCGTCTCGAGGTTCTTCTTCACCTTGTTCTCATAGCCCGAGTAGGTGTGCAGGACGTACCATTTCTTCGACATGTCCTTAAGCCCCCAAACTCGAGATGCCCACGAGAACCGGTGTGATGATGACGTTGTCGAGAAGAGCCACGTACACGCCGAAGAACAGCAGCGCGGCCACGACGACGACGCTCCAGCGGAGCACGTCCTTCTTCGTGGGCCACGTCACGCGCTTCATCTCGGCACGCACGTCCTTGAGGAAGCCGAAACGACGCTTCTTGGGCTTGCTCTCGACCTTCTTCTCGGCTTTCTTCTCTATCTTGCCCTTGTCCTGCTTGTTGGCGGCAGGGGTCTCGGCCTTGTCGGCTTTCTTGAAAAACCGCTTCTTGGGTTCCGCGGCGGCATCGGCCTCGGCGATATCCTTCGCCTCGACTGCGGCGCTCTCGGCCTCGAGGGCCTGCGCCTTTCGTGCGGCGCGTGCGGCCGAGGCCTTTGCGCGCTGTGTTTTCGATTTCTTCGCCATCTGGTTCCTTCGCCCGAGAAAACCGGGAAAATCGTTATCCGTCTAAACGCCAAACAAGCAGCCTGATTCCAAGCTGCTCGAACAAGCAACCTGAATGCAAGCTGCTCAAAATTAACAAGCTGGCAGGCCAGGAGGGACTCGAACCCCCAACATGCGGTTTTGGAGACCGCCGCTCTACCAATTGGAGCTACTGGCCTATTGCTTGTCCTACCCTGATAACGCTATCGAGTCTCTTTGTGCGTCGTGTGATGACCGCACCACTTGCAGTACTTCTTCAACTCGATGCGATCAGGATTGTTCTGCTTGTTCTTCTTGGTCGTGTAATTGCGGCGCTTGCAATCAGTGCAGGCCAAAGTGACCAACGTGCGCATGAATTCTCCTCTTATCGCTTACGTGTCGAGCTTGATAACGTAATCGGCATACACATGAATTCTCAAGGGCGGGGCCCGCCGGAGCGGACCCCGCGTTACTGGTGAAGCGGTGTTACTTGATGATCTTCGTCACGCGGCCGGAGCCAACGGTGCGGCCACCCTCGCGGATAGCGAAGCGCAGGCCCTCTTCCATGGCGATCGGGTGAATGAGCTCGCCCTTGATCTCCACGTTGTCGCCCGGCATGACCATCTCGGTGCCCTCGGGAAGGTGGGCAACGCCCGTCACGTCCGTCGTGCGGAAGTAGAACTGCGGACGGTAGCCATCGAAGAACGGCGTGTGGCGGCCGCCCTCTTCCTTCGTCAGGATGTAGACCTGGCCCTCGAACTCGGTGTGCGGGGTCACGCTACCGGGCTTGCAGAGAACCTGGCCGCGCACGATCTCCTCGCGCTTGATGCCGCGGAGCAGGCAGCCGATGTTGTCGCCGGCCTGGGCCTCGTCGAGCAGCTTGCGGAACATCTCGATACCGGTGCAGACCGTGTTCTGGGTCTCCTTGATGCCGATGATCTCCAGCGGGTCGTTCACATGGAGCGTGCCGCGCTCCACACGGCCGGTGGCAACGGTGCCGCGGCCGGTGATGGTCATGGTGTCCTCGACGGCCATCAGGAACGGCTTGTCGACCATGCGCTCCGGCGTGGGGATGTAGGAATCCACCGCGTCCATGAGCTCCCAAACCTTCTCCTGCCACTCCTTGTCGCCCTCGAGGGCCTTCAGAGCGGAGCCGCGGATGATCGGGGTGTCGTCGCCCGGGAACTCGTAGCTGTCGAGCAGCTCGCGAACTTCCATCTCGACGAGCTCGATGAGCTCCTCGTCGTCCACCATGTCGCACTTGTTCAGGAACACGACGATGTAGGGAACGCCGACCTGACGGGCGAGCAGGATGTGCTCGCGGGTCTGGGCCATCGGGCCGTCGGTGGCGGCGATAACGAGGATGGCGCCGTCCATCTGGGCCGCGCCCGTGATCATGTTCTTCACGTAGTCGGCGTGGCCGGGGCAGTCGACGTGAGCGTAGTGGCGGGAATCCGTCTCGTACTCGATGTGGGCGATGGAGATCGTGATGCCGCGCTCGCGCTCCTCGGGAGCCTTGTCGATGTTCTCGAAGGCCGTGAAGTCGGCGCGGGCGGAGCCGTGGCTGCCGTCGTTCTCGGACAGCGTCTTGGAAATGGCGGCCGTGAGCGTGGTCTTGCCGTGGTCAACGTGGCCGATGGTGCCGATGTTAACATGCGGCTTGGAACGCTCGAACTTCTCCTTAGCCATGTTTCATCCTCCTTATCAAGGTTTCGCTTGCGCGAAAGTCAAAACAAAATAATGACGCGCCCGGAAACGGACGCGGAATAATCAAAATGGTAGCGGTGACTGGATTTGAACCAGTGACGCCACGGGTATGAACCGTGTGCTCTAACCAACTGAGCTACACCGCCATGTTAGAAAATGGAGCCTGCGATCGGACTTGAACCGACGACCTCTTCCTTACCAAGGAAGTGCTCTACCTGCTGAGCTACACAGGCGATTAGATGGTGGGCGCGCTAGGATTCGAACCTAGGTAAGCATAGCTAACGGGTTTACAGCCCGTCCCCTTTAACCACTCGGGCACACGCCCCTGTTTCGCTCAATTCATGTGTATTTATCAAGCTGCCTGCCGCGTGTTTCGGTAGTTCCGAACGCGCGAGCAGATGAATAATACGCTAGGATCACCAGCGTGTCAACTACCTACACGCCCCCGGGCGTGTCTCCACGATTCCTCCTTTTTCGTGGGGAAACGCTTGCGGTCCCCCTCCTCCCCCGCCCTATGCGGCGTAAAAAAATTTCCCGAGGCGGGAGCGTCATCGTTTTGCCGAAGGCCCATCTATATTTATAGAGTAAGGCCTCTGCATCCATTTTGCGCGGTATGATGCGGAGAACGACGGAAGAAGGGCCGTACTGCCGGACATGAGGCCGCGCCAGTCATTTGGTGCGGATGCATCCTCGCATAGGGCGCGCAACGTCCTGGCGACTGCCGCGGGTTCGCCCTTGCTGGTTGGGCAACCGGTTCCCTACTATATATAGGTCATGCTTCCCTATACGTTGTGGTCATCTATTTCCCCTGTTCCACGGCTTGTTTGCCTTCGTTTGACGTCCTCGGAACGGTTGCGCGTCCTCGGCTTGGAAAACCCCCATCGTTGATCTGGGTTTATGAAACGCGTTCACAACAATTTTTGTCCATCTGCGCAAACGTGTTATGATGCGCACTGCTTTTGCCCACACATACTACGTGCTCAATTCAGGAGGTCTTCGAATGAGAGAGCATACAAACGGACTCAGCAGGCGAGCGTTCATTGGCGGTGCCGTCATGCTCGGTGCCGCATCGATCGTAGCTCCGACGACCGCATTCGCGGCGACGGCTGCGGAGAAGCAAGCCGAGGCGGACGCCGTCCGCAACCAGCTCGTCGGCCTTCAGGCGGATCTCGAAGCCGCCGCCGACAGTTACAAGCAGGCGCTCGACGCGCAAGAGGTTGCTCAGGCTGCCATGGAAGCCGAGCAGGTCAAAATCGATGAAGCCAACGGAAAGATCGCCGATCTTCAGGACAAGCTGGGAACGCGTGCGCGCAGCATGTACCGCTCCGGTTCGTCGAACTTCCTCGATTTTGTCATGGGCGCGACCTCGTTCGAGGAGTTCACGCAGAACTGGGACCTGCTGAACAAGATGAACGAGAACGACGGCCAGATGGTCGACGAGACGAAGACCCTGCGCGAGGAGCTGCAGGCGTCGAAGGACGAGTACGCCCGCCAAGAGAAGATCGCCGCCGACAAGGCCGCCGAGGCGAAGGTCATCCAAACCGAGGCCGAGGCGAAGGTCGCCCAGGCCACCGAGCTGGTGAACTCCCTGGACGCCGAGGCGCAGGCGCTGCTCGCCGAAGAGCAGGCAGCCGCCGCGCGTGCCGCAGCCGAGCAGGCCGCGGCCGAAGAGGCCGCCCGCCAGGCGCAGAACAACAACAATGGCTACAATGCGCCGAGCAGCAACAGCAACAATACGTACGTGCCCCCCGTCTACAACAACGGCGGCGGCGGTGGCGGTGGCGGCTCCGTGGGCAACTACGGCTCCGTCGTGGACTACGCCATGAGCCGCATCGGCTGCCCGTACGTATGGGCCGCCGAAGGCCCGAACGCGTTCGACTGTTCCGGGCTCGTGCGCTGGGCGTACCTGCAGGTGGGCGTCTCGCTCCCCCATTACACCGAGTCGCTGTACGCCTGCGCGAAGAACCGCGTGCCCATTTCCGAGGCGCGCCCGGGCGACGTGCTGTACCGCCCCGGCCACGTGGGCATCGCGGTGAGCTACGGCGGGTCGCATTATGTGCACGCCCCCACCTTCAACGCGTACGTGCGCGACACGGACCCGCTGTCGTGGGCCGACTTCACCTGCGCGCTGCAGTTCTAGGCCGCACCGTTTCAACCTGGTTTCGCAAGGAGGGCCTCGGGCCCTCCTTTTGTATAATAGGGGCACTTCACTCCCCGCGAAAGGAGCATGCGGCATGAACATCTCCGTGAGCCTGGAAAACGGCCTCCTCCCCGACCGGTACGGCAAGCACGCGCCGGCCGACGCGATGCTGGACGGGCACCCGTGCGTATCGTTCCCCCTGTCGATAGACGACGTGCCCGAGGGCACGCGATCCCTGGCGCTCACGTTCCTGGACTGGGACGCCATCCCCGTGGGCGGCTTCTGCTGGATACATTGGATAGCCTGCAACTTCCCCGCCGAAACGCGCCTCATACCCGAGAACGCGAGCGCCTCGGGTGCCGTGCCGTGCGTGCAGGGATCGAACAGCGACTGGTCGCCGCTGGCAGGTTCGCATACCGACCCGCGCATCATCCACCGCTACGCCGGGCCGTACCCGCCTGACAAGACGCACGATTACACGCTGACCGTGTATGCGCTCGACTGCGAGCTGGACCTGGCCGAGGGATACTACCTAAACGAGTTCCGCCGCGCCATCCGCGGCCACGTGCTGGCCGAGACCTCGCTCGAGCTGCCGAGCCGCGCCTAGCGGGACGCGCCGCCATGGAGCCGACGCATATCGAGCACCCGTTGGAACCGATCTTCGATGCCCGGTCGCGCGTGCTCGTGCTGGGCACGATGCCGTCGCCGAAGTCGCGCGAGGCGGGCTTCTACTACGCGCATCCGCAGAACCGCTTCTGGAAGGTGATGGCCGCGCTGTTCGAAGAGCCGGAGCCCCTCGGCAACGAGGCACGCGCGGCGTTCATGTTGGAGCGGCGCGTCGCGCTGTGGGACGTGCTGGCCTCGTGCACCATCGAGGGCGCCTCCGATGCCTCCATTTCCAATGCCCGCCCGAACGACCTCTCGCGCATCGGCTTGGCCGCGCCGCTCGAAGCCGTGTTCACCACGGGCTCGAAGGCGACGGGGCTCTACCGGCGCTTCTGTGCAGGCATGCTTCCGGGCGTGCCGCACGTGGGCTTGCCCTCCACGAGCCCCGCGAACGCCCGCATGCGCCTGGCCGACCTCGTGGAGGCGTACCGGCCGCTCCGGGACGCGCTGCGCCGAAGCGCCTGAGCCCCGGCGCGTTGGCCTGCGCAACCGCGGGTCGGCGGACGTTCCGACAGTCGTACCACCGCCTCCCGCGCCCAGTCGCGCGGGAGGCGGCCGATGCGGGACGGCGGCAGACAGGCGTGGTCGCCTGCGAACGCAGCTACTTCTCCGCCTTCTCGGGATGGCCGTGGTCCTTCTGCCAGCGATCCCAGGTGGAATAGCAGATTGCGGCGCGTTGGTCCTGGTCGGGCCATTTGTCCTTCTCATAGCGGGTGATGTGCTCCATGCAGCGGGAGATGTACGTCTCCTTCTTCTCGTTGCCGCGAGGGTCGGGTATGGGCATGTCCTGCCTCCTTTCGCCGGGCCGGCAGCGCGGCGCGCCGTCGGCCGTCCGGGTAACGTCAGCCGCATCGTAGGCGACGTGCGCCCGGCGCACCCGGAGTCCCTGCAGTTGCGACACGGCGGTTTCCGCCGGGTTGCCCTGCCGTCGCCCGCTACGCGGCGCCGTTCTTGCAGCCAATTGCTGCCTCGTGACCTACTTCCCTCCCCATCAGCCGCCTCAAGCCGAACCTCCCGCGGACGCGCTTCCTCCCGAGGCCCCCGCTGCCTGCCCCTACCTTCCCGCACGTTCACGCGGGAAATCCGCGTCCCGACGCAATCGCGGTCGACGCGTAGGATGCCAAGTCGTATACTGGCTGGTGGAATTGGCAGCACAGAGCGAAAGGATGCACACGATGACAACGTACGCGGACCTGCCCGGAGACGAGCTCGACGCCCTCAAGGCCGAGTTGGAGGCGCAGTACGCCGAGATCAAGGCGCGCGGCCTCGCGCTCAACATGGCACGCGGCAAGCCCGGGGCCGACCAGCTCGACCTGAGCATGCCCATGCTGGCCACGGTGACGACGGCCGAGGACTGCCGCGCGGAGGACGGCACGGACTGCCGCAACTACGGCGTGCTGGACGGCCTGCCCGAGGCGAAGCGCTTCATGGCGTGCATGGTGGAGGAGGACCCGGCGAACATCGTCGTGGGCGGCAACTCCAGCCTTTCGCTCATGTACGAGACCGTGGCCCGCTGCCTCGACTTCGGCACGCTCGGTTCCAAGCCGTGGAGCCAGTACGACGGCATCAAGTGGCTCTGCCCCGTGCCGGGCTACGACCGCCACTTCGGCATCACCGAGGCGTTCGGCATCGAGATGATCCCCGTGGCCATGACGGCCGACGGCCCCGACATGGACGAGGTGGAGCGCCTCGTGGCCGGCGATGCCTCCGTGAAGGGAATCTGGTGCGTGCCGAAGTACTCGAACCCTGGCGGCGTGACCTACTCCGACGACGTGGTGCGCCGCCTGGCCGCCATGGAGTGCGCGGCCGACGACTTCCGCATCTTCTGGGACAACGCCTACTGCGTGCACCATCTCTACGACGACGCGGCCGACCAGGACCAGCTGCTCGACATCGGCGCGGCGTGCCGCGAGGCGGGCAACCCTCACCGCTACTTCAAGTTCGCCTCCACGTCGAAGGTGACGCACCCCGGCTCGGGCATCTCCGCCATCGCGGCCAGCCCCGACAACGTGGCCGAGATCAAGAAGCGCATGGGCGTGGGCACCATCGGCTACGACAAGCTCAACCAGCTGCGTCACGTGAGGTTCCTGAAGGACGCCGACGGCCTGGCGGCCCACATGGCCAAGCACGCCGCCATCCTGCGCCCGAAGTTCGAGCTCGTGGTGAGCAAGCTGGAGGAGGGCCTGGCCGAGGTGGGCGGCTGCTCATGGTCGAGCCCGCGCGGCGGCTACTTCGTGTCGTTCGACGCCCCCGAGGGCACGGCGAAACGCATCGTGGGCCTGGCGAAGGAGGCCGGCGTGACCATGACCGGCGCCGGCGCCACCTACCCCTACAAGCAGGACCCGCGCGACAGCAACATCCGCATCGCCCCCACCCTGCCCCCGCTCGCCGAGCTGGACGCCGCCATGGACGTGTTCGTGTGCTGCGTGAAACTGGCCTACGCGGAGAAGCTGCTGGGCTAGGACGCTCAGAGGGCACGACACCGCGTCGCACCCCTTCCCCATCGATTCTCCAAGGGGCCGCGTCAAAAGCCCCAAGATGCAAACTCGTCACAGGATCGCCCCGCAAGTTGCGGGGCGATCCCACTCGTTGGCAAGGGCAGAGCCCTTGCCCTACGTTCAGCCTGTCAGAAGCGGCTCGGCAGAACTTTTGGTACAGCCCCGTCGTATCTAGTCAGATGCGTCGGGCGTCTTCGGAGGGGCGGGCGAATTCGGCGCCGCAGGGGCACCGGGTTTGCCTGCAGTACCGAAGGCACCTGGAACCCCCGGAGCCCCCGACGCCCCGGGCGCACCGGGAAAGGCTTGCGTTATGGGCAGGTTTGCTCCACATGCAGAGCAAACCTGCGCTGAAGGATCGTTTGTCTCGCCGCATTTCGGGCACGTCTTGTCTAGCGTTACCGCCGCTGGTCTAAAGCACATATCTACCTTCCTTCTTGATGGATGCCGCCTCGCTCGCATCGATTATCGATTTACCTCCCTATACTGAGCAGCGACTCGTCGAGCTTGGGCTCGAACTCCTCGGGATCGAACTGCTGGGACGGGATGGTATAGGGAAGCTTCTCTATATCCAGCGCCACCGGCTCGAGATCGAGGAACCCGCGTTCTTTCAGCTGCTCTACCGCCGAAGCGGACAGCCTGATCTGGAATTTCTCCTCGCCGTCGACCCGCATGGTGAGCAGGCTCGCCCAAAGCCTCACCCCTTCGTCGCAGGCCGTCCGCCCCGATCGTGCTGCACTTCGAACCGTCAGCGCCACTTCTTCGTCGCCGAACCCGCGCGAGATGAGGCTGAGGTGGTCTTCTTGGCCGAGTCCGATGATCCCCTCTTTCGTGCAGAACCCGTCGATGAAGAACAGGGTTCCTTGCGTCGTATGCTTTGTTTCCATAGCTATCGCCACCGTTCCTTGTATCTCCCGGCCGAATCCCCGGACTGCCGCATGTGCCCGCCGCTCATCGCTTTTCCCTCGACGGCTTCGCCACCGAGAGTTTCGCGCTTGCCGCGAGGCCGTCCACATACCGCCCGACCTCGGCGACCCAACGGTCGAACACCGCTTTAAGGTCGGCTACAGGGTACCTTCCCTCGCGATAGTAGAGCTTGTACGGGTATTCCACGATGAGGCGATACGCCTCGCTTCCCTCCGCGACAGCGCGTACATCCGGCGGACTTATCATGGTCGCCGAAGTCGCCGCCTGGTAAAGCTTGTAGAACGCCGCACGTGCCTTTCCGTCCGCGTTAGGGTCGGTCGCGTGCAAGAGCGCCTCATCCATCAGGGCCGATGCCTCGCGTAACAGCACGAACGAGTCTTCGTAGAGAACTGCCATACCGACCACCTTCCGATGTGCTTGCGCATCTACGAGAACAGCTCGCGCAGAGCGGCTTCGTCGGTTACGTCGATCTCGGAAGCGCGGGTGGTGCGGTCTTCCTTGGCGAAGTGGTAGACCTTCACGTCCTCTTCGGGCACCTTCCCCGCCAAAACGAGCTTCCGCAGCTCTTGGAGCACATGGTCGGAGTGCGAGGTGATGAGCACCTGCTTGCCCTCTTTCGTGAAATCGGCAAGGATCTGGGCCATAGTGCGCTGGAACCGAGGATGCAGGTGGGTTTCCGGCTCCTCGATCATGACGAGGGAACCCGGTTCGGACAGCGAGCCCAGGACGATCGAGGCGACCGACTGGTTCACACCGTAACCCGAATTGACCGCGCTCACCCACATACCGCTTTCGGCTAGATCGATGACCACGCTCGGCCCGCTCATCACGTACGGGCTGATCTCGACACCGAGCGATGACAACCGATCCGTCATACGGTTGAGCTGCGCTTCCATAGCGGGATAGCGCTTCGCCTCGTTGATGCGGTAGATGATGAGGTTGGACAGCCACTCTTCGAGCGCGGAAGAGTCGCCGGTGCGGTTCGAGATGTCCTCGACCGTAGGTTTTCCCGCAAGCAGAGGATAATTGTACTTGGTGAAGCCACGGTTAGAGGACAGGTAGAGCATGTTCTCGAACCATCCCATCGCACGCTTCTGTTCCTGCATGGTTTTCACTGGGTCGGACGACATGAACACGCCGCCGCCGTATCCTCCGGCCGCTATCGGGAAGAACAAGCGCCCCGAGGCCTCGACGGCACCGTCGGTGCGGCTGTCCCATTTCCATCCTTCCTCTCCATCGACGGCGAAGGACTCCACCACGCCGCCCATAGACGCCTCGAGGCCGTATCGCAGCTCTTCCCCGCCCTCGTCCAGGGTGACGGATATCCTGATGGGAAGATCGGTATCGTGGCGGGACACCACCTCCCGGTAATCGCCGAGGCGCAGAAGGTAGTCGTTGAAGCTCAGCTCCTTCTTCTGCAGGCTCTGCTTGATGAAGGCGAGCGACTGGATGACCGTCGTCTTGCCGGTCGAGTTGAACCCGGTGAGTACGTTGATCTTCGAGAAATCGAGATCGGCAGCTTGCTGGGCTTTGAAGTTTTCCAGGTGAATATGCTTAAGCATGGTTATCTCCTCAAGGTAAATACCGCGGCTGTCATCGTGCGCGCAGGTAGGCGCTTACCGGCTTCGCAGGCTCTACGGCAAGCGCGTGGGTCGGGCACCATTTCACGCACGCCATGCATCCTACGCACACGTAATCTTTCCTCAATTCGGCCCGATCGCCGGTACGCTCGAAGTTGCCGCGCTCGCATCGCGGCGCACACGCTCCGCAACCGCAGCACGACGAGCCGATATGGACGATATAAGGCGAGTACATGTCACCATCCCCATTGTGCGGCCCCCGCCCGCAGGCAGAGCGGGGGTCTCTCGTCTGGCCTATTTCGTAAACGTGTTGAACGGAGCTTCGGCCGCCTTGTACACCTTGCACTGCGCAAGCTTCATGTTGTACACACCGCTTAGCTTGCAGCAGTTCTCCACGGCGTTGTCGGTGCACATGTTGATGTTGGATATGAACCAACCGCCGAGCCAGGGGTCCTCCTCGGGAAGCTCAGGGAACCACCAGCCGTGCTGGGCCGATATAACCTGGGGCATGATGCCCGAATCGAGCTTGGCGCGCTGGAGGCACTTGCCGCGCAGCGTCTCGATCCAGCACCACATGCCGTCGCCGATACCGAGGTTCGCCGCCGTTTCCGGATGGATCTGGAAGTACGGATCGGGATAACGCTCGCGACATCCCTTTACCTGGCGGTACTCGGAATGGTAGTACGGCATGAAGCGCGACCCCGCCGTGAGGATGAGCGGATACTCGGCTGCAAGCTCGGGCGTCGACACCGGGGACTCGAACGGCTCCTCATAATAGGGAATGGCCTCGTCCTCGGAGAAGAGCTTCTCCAGGATGGTCGAGTATATCTCCACCTTGCCCGTGGGCGTGCCGAATCCGTACAGCTCGCCGGTCTGCGGGTCGGTGAGCTCGTGCCACTTGTCGGGCGAGGGGCAGAACACCGGCTTGCCGACGGTATCGGCCGATTTGATGCCGAGCGGCTCCACCATGAAGTCGTTCGCCTCCTCGGAATCCTTCCATGGCCAGTATTTCTCGAACTCCTCCTTCTTGAACGTGCCCTCGGCCAGGGAACGCCAGAACGCGTAGTTGTCGCGGCGCTCGTACAAAGGCTCGATGGCAGCCTCGCCGGTAAGGGCAACACCGGAGATGGCAGGTCCGCCGCCGTTGGTTCCCCATGCCTGTACGCGCTCGAGCCAGCCCGCCGCGGGCAGCACGTAGTCGGAGAGCATCGCAGCCGGTGTCATGGTGTACTCGTGAGTCACCATAAGGTCGAGCAGTTTGATGCACTCGTACAGGTCGTTCGAATTCGAAAGGTTGGAGAAGGGATTGGACGCGAAGCAGATCATGCCCTTGACCGGGTAGGGTTTGCCCGTCCTGATGGCCTGGCTGACCACCGACCAATTTTGCGTGCACGTGGCATCTTGGTTGAGGAAGTAGGGATGCTTGAACACGCGGCTCTGCGCATCGGATATCATCTGGTAGCTCGGCCAACTGTGCATGGGGAACTGGTCGGCACCGAGCTGCTTCTCGCGCTGGGAGACGGGGAGCAAATCGGGCATCTCCATCGAGGCGAGCGGGCGGACGGCGTTGGGCGGTGCGAGATAGGTCTGCCCCATCTCGTTGACGCCTACGAGCGCCTTGAGCAGCGCTTTCGCACGATTCGCCTGCGTCATGTTCCTGCCGATTGTGTCGGTAGGAAGGCCCCACGGCATGAAGCACGGGCGGATGGTCGCATACATGCGCGCCGCCGCCCGGATCTTCTCGGCGGGAACCCACGTGATCTCGGCGACCTTCTCGGGCGTATAGGCCTGCACGGCTTCTTTAAGCTGGTCGAAACCGTACGTCCACTTCTCCACGAACTCCTTGTTGTAGAGTTCCTCGTTGATGATGACGTTCATCCAGCCGAGCGCGAGCGCGCCGTCGGTGCCGGGGCGCAGGCGCAGCCAGATGTCGGCACGCGCCGCGTACTCGGTGCAGCGCGGGTCGACCACGATGATCTTCGCATCAGGATTGTTGGCGAACAGCTGGCTGTAGCCCCAATGCTCGGGAAAGTCGCCGCACTGGGCGGGATTGCGGCCCCAGAACACGACGCATTGGGTATTCGGCGCCGTAGAGGTGGCTCCGAACTGGCCGAACGTCGCGCTTTCGATTGAATAGGTGGGACACCAGCACATCTCGGCACCTCCCATGGCAACGTTGGGGCTGCCATACTGGTTGAAGAAGCGCGAGATGTACCATTCGTCGGAGCGGCCGGTGCCATGCGAGAACACGACCGTTTCAGGACCGTACTCGTCGGCGAGCCTGCGCAGCTCGGCGCCTATCTCCTTGCACGCCTGATCCCAAGTGATCTGCTGCCACTTGCCCGATCCGCGCGCGCCGATCCGCTTGAGCGGGTAGTTCAAGCGCTTCGGGTGGTCGAGCCACTCGAGCTGGAACCCCACGCGCTCGCACACCTTTCCCTGGTTGATGGGACACTGCGGATCGCCTTCGATCTTCGTTGCTTTGCCATCTTCAACGGTAACGAGCACCCCGCAATTCGAGTGGCAACCGAAGCACAGTGATTTTTTCAGTTCTACGTTTGACATGACGTCTTCCCTTCCGTCCATGATATTCATGTCCAGCTTGCCGGAAAACGCATGATGCCGAGGTGGTAGTGCCGAGCGCCTGCTTTCGCGTTGCGAATATCGCTTCACTCCGCGTCGGTGGAGGCTCGAGCAGCACCATCGCCAGGCTGCTCGACTTGCGTACCGCTCCCAGGATCGAACGGGTTGCACAGTTCCAAAGCTCCGACGATAGCCATGAGCTGATCGCGGCTTTCCGCGTTGAAGCGCTTTTTCAAAGCGTTGATATGCATTCTCACGGTCGCCTCCGAGATAGCGAGTTCGCTTGCGATCTGCTTCGGTGCAAACGAGCGCGCCATAAGCTGGAGAATCTGTCGCTGCCGCTCGGTTAGGAGCGGAGCCACGCTTGGCGGCCCTTTAACTGGCTCCACGAGAAGGATCTCCCCGCTGATGGACACCTCGAACGACTCGTCGGAATACCGCGGTTGCAATTCGGTGCGAAAAACCTTGAACAACTCTTGCATGTCGTTGATGTCGCATCTATGGATGAAATCGCCGCTGCTGCTGTATACCAGTATCGATAGCATATCAAGCTCCTCGTGCTTGCCCCACACACGCCACGACACATTCCGATCAGATTCGGAACTACTCCCCTTGAAGGCCTGCCGAGCCTCCCTACCAGTATAAAAACCCGGGCCCTCGCAACGCAACCTATCTAAATGGATAGGTGCTCGCATCTACTAGCAAATTTGACAGGTAGCCAACGAGTACCGCAGGGCGGTATCGTTTATTCACTGCATGATGCCGAACATGCCCTTTACCCGATACGTTCGCAAGGAGGTGATGCGCCCAGCATAACCAGCACCACCGCGCCACTGCCCACCTGCCAGCCTTTTCGCCCTCGTCGAAAAGAGGTATGCCATGCCATTAGCATTTCGCGTAGCCATGGGTTTTCTCATGTCGGTGTTTCTTGCCTTTACCATGAGCCTATTCTCGCCGATCGTCGCAGGAGCATCGGTCGAGCCGATGGGGCTCTTGATGGGAACGCTTGCAGGGACTGTCATCGGAACGGTCGTCATGGCAGCGCTTCCCGTTATTCCGCTCTCTATGAAATTCGCCGTATCGTGCGGAGCTAAAGAGGGGTCGCTTAGTTGGTTTTTGCTCAAGGACGTCCTCCTGTGCACCATCATGTACCTTATCCTGTCGTTCTGCCTCAACGCCATGGTTTCCGGTATCGATGCGTCGTTCGTGAATCGCTGGCTCTCTCCTGCTCCTTTGCTGTGGATCATCTGCTATGTCGTCGCTATACAGGTGGAACCCCTGTGCATGTTACTCTCGTGCAAGATCACGCGCACCGAGCTTTCGTTCGGTGCGCCCGAGCCGGCTCCCAAGGCGGAAGGTCGTTAGCCGCACGCGCAAGCCCCGCGCAACACCCCGCCTAGCGCCTCGCCGGTTAGAAGGCAGAACCCCGCCCGTCGCCCCGTGATAAGCGGGGTTCTGCCAACATCGAGACGGCGTCAGCTAGATGGCCACTTCGTCGTAATCAAAGCCGAATTCGTCGCGCATCCAGGCGAAGAACTCATTGCAGTCAACAACTTTGATCACCGATGACTCGAAGTCTTTCTGGTTACGCGTGATGATAGCGTCAGCCCTCATTTCCAAAGCCGACTCGAAAATCAGCGAGTCCTCCGGATCCTTCCACGAAGCTGCCAGCATGCGGTCGACCTCTCGGTCGCTTACGGCATGCACGTTCACGAATGTCCGCAAACCGCGCAGCTGATCGAGCACGCGCGGCAGCAAGGAGCGGTTTCCGCCTTCGGAGAGGATATAGATGAGATCGGTCACCTGGGAAGACGTGATCCACAGGTCGAATTCTCCCACGCGTCCCGCCATCATGAGCAAGCGAGCGTCGCGATAGTGCGGCTCTCGCTCATGCAGGAAGTCAATGACGATATTGGTGTCCAGTAGCAGCTTCAACCGAGCCATCTCACATCAGACCCCTCGAACGAAGTCGCTCTTGGCGTACCTCGGCCTTGCTCATGTCGTCAAATCGCGAGCTGCACTTCGACGATAAGGAGTCGACGAAACACGCTGCAGCGGCCCACCTCTCCCCATCGTCGCGCCGCGCTTCACCATCGCAAAGAAACGCCGCTCCCCCTTCTTCGATCAGCTTGTCATACATGAGGTTTATGGCCTGGGAGGCGCTCAACCCTTCCTCCGAGAGAATGCTCGCGCCCCGCCGTTTCTTCTCGGCAGCCATCCGAGCCGTCACCATCGAATCGTCCATCGATCCTCCCTTCATTTCCAGTATTGTACAACATATATACGTACAACATCAAGAGAGTAAGGGAGACGACAGAATTGGAGCCGAGCCATTTCTGTCTTTGCAGGCACGAAAAAGAACGGGAACCCGCAGGTCCCCGTTCTCGTAACACTATCGTTCTTTCAGCTCCTTACGCCTGGGCGTAGAGGTCCTTCAGCTTCAGCAGGTGCTCGTAGCGGTCCAGGGCGGCCTGCTCGTTGCGCTCGAAGAGCTCGGTGGCGCGCTCGGGGAACTCGCGGGTCAGGCGGCTGTAGCGGGCCTCGTTCATGAGGAAGTCCTGGTAGCCGCCCGCCGGCTCCTTGGAGTCGAGCGTGAACTTCTTGCCCTCGGGCGCGGCCGGGTTGAAGCGGAACAGGTTCCAATAGCCGCAGTCCACGGCCTTCTTCATCTCGTCCTGGCAGTTCGCCATGCCGCCCTTGATGGAGTGCATCTCGCACGGCGAGTAGCCGATGATGAGCGACGGTCCGGGATACGCCTCGGCCTCGGCGACGGCCTTGATGGTCTGGGCCGGCTTGGCGCCCATGGCAACCTGCGCCACGTACACGTAGCCGTAGCTCATCGCGATCTCGGTGAGGCTCTTCTTCTTGATGTCCTTGCCGGCCGCGGCGAACTGCGCCACCTGGCCGATGTTGGAGGCCTTGGAGGCCTGGCCGCCCGTGTTGGAGTACACCTCGGTGTCGAACACGAACACGTTCACGTCCTCGCCGGAAGCCAGCACGTGGTCGAGGCCGCCGTAGCCGATGTCGTAGGCCCAACCGTCGCCGCCGAAGATCCAGACGGACTTCTTGGCCAGGTAGTCCTTCTCCTCGAGGATGGCGGGCGCCACGGGGCAGCCGTCGGCAGCCGCGGCCTCAAGGGCCGGGATCAGGGCCTTGGCGGCCTTTGCGTTGGCGGCGCCGTCGGAGGCGGTGTCCTTATACGCCGCGATGAGCTCCTTGGTCGCATCAGGCGTCTTGTCGCTGGCTGCCATTTCCTCCAGCTTGCCCATCAGGCGGTTGCGTACCGCCTCGTGCCCGAGCAACATGCCGAGGCCGTGCTCGGCGTTGTCCTCGAACAGCGAGTTCGACCAAGCCGGGCCGCGCCCATCCTTGTTCACCGCGTAAGGAGACGTGGCAGCCGGGCCGCCCCAGATGGACGAGCAGCCGGTGGCGTTCGTGATGTACATGCGCTCGCCGAACAGCTGGGTGACGAGCTTGGCGTACGCCGTCTCGGCGCAGCCGGCGCAGGCGCCGGAGAACTCGAGCAGCGGCTGCTTGAACTGGCTGCCCTTGACGCTGGCGTCCTCCAGCTCGGGCTTGTCGGACACGTTGGCCACACAGTAGTCGAACACGTCCTGCTGGGCGAGCTCGTCTTCCTGCGGCACCATGGACAGCGAGTCGGACGGGCACACGTTCACGCACACGCCGCAGCCCATGCAGTCAAGCGGCGACACGGCCAGCGTGTACTGCAGGCCGGCAGCGGCTTTGCCCTTCGCCGGCACGAGGGTGGTCGCCGCCGGCGCCGCCGCAGCTTCCTCCTCGGTGAGGGCGAACGGGCGGATGGTGGCATGCGGGCAGACGAACGCACACTGGTTGCACTGGATGCAGGTGGCGGCATCCCAAGCGGGAACGCTCACGGCCACGCCGCGCTTCTCGTACGCCGCAGCGCCCTGCTCGAACTGGCCGTCCACGTGCGGAACGAACGCGGACACGGGCAGGCGGTCGCCGTCCATGCGGCCCACCGGCTCCATGATCTCGCGGACCATCTTCACCACTTCGGCGCGGCCCTCGAGCGCGGGGGCCTCGCCCTCGTCGACAGCCTCGGCCCAGCTAGCCGGAACCTCCACCTGCACGAACGCGGTGGCACCCGCATCGATGGCGCGGTGGTTCATATCGACGACGTCCTGGCCCTTCTTCATATAGGACTTCGTGGCCGCATCCTTCATGTACCGGATGGCCTCGTCCTGCGGGATGACGTTCGCCAGCGTGAAGAACGCCGATTGCAGGATGGTGTTCGTGCGCTTGCCCATGCCGATCTCGCGGGCAAGGTCGATGGCGTTGATGGTGTAGAGCTTGATGCCGTTGTTGGCGATGTAGCGCTTGGCCTCGGCGTTCAGATGGTGCTCGAGCTCTTCCGGCGTCCACTGGCAGTTGATCATGAACGTGCCGCCCGGCTTCACGTCGTTCACCATGCGGAAGCCCTTGGTGACGTAGGACGGGTTGTGGCAGGCCACGAAGTCGGCCTTGTTCACATAATAGGTGCTGCGGATGGGAGAGTCGCCGAAGCGCAGGTGGCTGATGGTCACGCCGCCGGTCTTCTTCGAGTCGTACTGGAAGTAGGCCTGCACGTACTTGTCGGTGTGGTCGCCGATGATCTTGATGGAGTTCTTGTTCGCGCCCACGGTGCCGTCGCCGCCGAGGCCCCAGAACTTGCACTCCACCGTGCCCGCGGCCGCCGTGTTGGGGCTCGCCGGGTCCTCGGGAAGCGACAGGTTAGTCACGTCGTCCACGATGCCCACGGTGAACTCGCGCGCCGGGGCGTCCTTCTCCAGCTCCTTGTACACGGCGAACACCGAAGAGGGCGGGGTGTCCTTCGAGGCCAGGCCGTAGCGGCCGCCTACCACCGTGAGGTCGCCTCGGCCCTCGTGCGCCAGCGCGTTCACCACGTCCATGTACAGCGGCTCGCCGAGCGCGCCCGGCTCCTTCGTGCGATCCATGACGGCGATCTTCTTGCACGTGGCCGGCAGCGCCGCCACGAACTTCTCGCTCACGAACGGGCGGTACAAGCGCACCTTCACCAGGCCCACCTTCTCGCCGTGCGCGTTCAGGTAGTCGACGACCTCCTCGACCACGTCGCAGAACGAGCCCATGGCCACGATCACGCGGTCGGCGTCCGGGGCGCCGTAGTAGTTGAACAGCTCGTAGTTCGTGCCCAGCTTGGCGTTCACCTGGTGCATGTAGTCCTCGACCACGGCGGGCAGCGCATCGTAGATGCCGTTGCATGCCTCGCGGTGCTGGAAGAACACGTCGCCGTTCTCATGGCTGCCGCGCATGGCGGGGTGCTCGGGGTTGAGCGCATGCTCGCGGAAGGCGCGCACCGCGTCCATGTCGCACATCTCGGCCAGGTCGTCGTAGTTCCACACGGAGATCTTCTGCACCTCGTGGGAGGTGCGGAAGCCGTCGAAGAAGTTGATGAACGGCACGCGCCCCTTGATGGCGGCGAGGTGCGCCACGGCGGACAGGTCCATGACCTCCTGCACGTTCGTCTCGGCCAGCATGGCGAAGCCCGTCTGGCGGCAGGCCATGACGTCGGAGTGGTCGCCGAAGATGGAGAGCGCCTGAGTGGCCACGGTACGGGCGCTCACATGGAACACGCACGGCAGCTGCTCGGCGGCCATCTTGTACATGTTGGGGATCATGAGGAGCAAGCCCTGCGAGGCCGTGTAGGTGGTGGTGAGCGCGCCGGCGGCCAGCGACCCATGGACCGCGCCCGCGGCGCCGCCCTCGGACTGCATCTCGCACACCTTCACCTTCGTGCCGAAGATGTTCTTCTGGCCGGCGGCGGACCACTGGTCAACGAGGTCGGCCATCGGGCTCGACGGGGTGATGGGATAGATGCCCGCCACCTCGGTGAACGCGTAGGACACGTACGCCGCGGCGTTGTTGCCGTCCATGGATTTGAATTCTCTCGTCATGCTTTCCTCTCCTCTTAAGGGGATTTCGACCAGGGCCGAACCTCGCGCCTGGAGAACACACCTCGCCTATGATACCAGTAGGGGTTCGCCATCGAGCGCCGCAGGTGCAGTGGCTGGCACGGCACGGTCGCCCGCATCGGCAAGCGGTGGAAATTATGGCGAGGACGTGGAGAGACGCGGGGGACGGTGTGCAGGGGACGGCGCTTGGGCAACCCTGGGCTCGCATGAACGGCACGGCGGGCCGTCCGGCTCGTGCGGATCTCGCGCCGGCCTCCGCACGTTTCCCATGGGCAACCGAGATCAACCAGGGCGACCATCCGAGCCGGCAGCCAGCTCCTTCCCTAGCTCCTCGGCGAGCGCGGGCAGGAGCTTGGCCATCGTGGCGTCGATGGTTTTCTTCTTCAGCTGGCATTCCCAGACCACGTGCACCTTCCAGCCCAGGGCCTCCAGGGCGGTGCGGCTCTGCTCGTCGCGCTCCACGTTGCGCGCGAACTTCACTACCCAGTACTCCACGTTGCTCTTGGGCAGCGAGAGGTTGCAGTGCGGGCAACGGTGCCAGAAGCACCCGTTGACGAACAGGGCCACCTTCTTGCCCGGCCAGGCCACGTCGGGATGCCCCGGCACCTTCCACTGCAGGCGGTAGCCCGAAAGCCCCGCCGCGCGCAGGCGGGCCCGCACGACGAGCTCGGGCCTCGTGTCGGCGCGCTTGTTGCCCCGCATGGACTTGCGCACGTTCTCGTTCGTGGCGGGCGGGGCCGCCACGCGCACCGGGGCGGGCAGCGCGCGGCCGGCGAGCAGCTCCACGCGCGCCCGGAAGGGCCCAACGCCCGGCCCGGCCGCCTCGCAGCCCGCGGAACCTGCTCGCTCGCCCCGGTTCCCCACCCCGTTACCCATCTGTTTACTTACGCTCATGCGCCGCATGATAGCACGTGTTTTCCCAGTTCATATATTTTCTTCTTAGAATGATAATCCCAATATTGAGTTTACAAGTTCTTTATTTTCTCGGCGTTTTACACCATAATAGGCAAAGCTGTTGTGCGCGTGCGCAAGCACGTGCGTATGCTCGGGGCTAGGAAGGCCCCGTCACCGAATGGAGGGAAACCTATGGAACAGCCTTTGAAAGCACCTTTGACCCGCCGCACGTTCCTGGCGGGAGGCGCCGTCGCCGCGACGGCCGCCGGACTCGCGCTCGCCGGTTGCGGCGGCGGCGAGGCCCCCAAGGAAGAGCCCAAGCAGGACGCCGGCACCGACGCCCCTGCCGAGGGCGGCACCCTGACGGGCGCGTGCGCCTACACGTCCACGAACGTGAACCCCGTGGGCCTGAACGGCGGCTCCGCGCTCATGCTGGCCGCCACGTGGCACGTGTTCGAGGGCCTGTACGACCTCGACCTGCACACGTACAAGACCTACAACGCGCTCGCCGCCGGCGACCCCACGAAGGTCTCCGACACCGAGTACGAAGTGGCCCTGCGCGACGGCGCCAAGTTCTCCGACGGCACGGACGTGACCGTGGCCGACGTGGTGAACGCGCTCGAGGTCAACATGGCCGACGCCACCTGCGGCGCGTTCCTGTCGTTCATCGACTCGGTCGCCGAGAAGGACGACAAGACGGTCACCATCAAGCTGAAGTACCCCTTCGCGCTGTTGAAGGACCGTCTGACCGTGGCGAAGGTGTTCCCCGCCTCCCTCACCGAGGACCAGCTCAAGACCATGCCCATCGGCTCCGGCCCGTGGATGTACGAGAGCGTGAACGGCGACGACGGCGGCACCATCAAGTTCGTCCCCAACCCGAACTACGAGGGCCAGTACAAGCCCACGGCCGACGCCATGGAGTGGAACATCCTGCTGGACGGCACCGCCCGCACGACGGCGCTGCAGGAGGCCACGGTGCAGGTCATGGAGAACGTGCCCGACGCCAACGCCGACCAGCTCTCGGGCGCCGGCGCCACCGTCGAGTACGCCCAGGGCTTCAACCAGGCGTTCTTCATGTTCAACACGCTGAAGGCCCCGTTCGACGACTACCGCGTGCGCCAGGCGCTCTACTACGCCGTGGACGTGGAGAAGCTCATCTCCAACCAGCTCAACGGCCATGCCGCCCCGGTCACGGGCTTCCTGCCGGAAGAGCATGCCAACTACCACAAGGCCGCCACGGTCTACACGCACGACGTGGAGAAGGCCAAGAGCCTGCTCGCCGAGGCCGGCGTTGAGAACCTGGCCTTCACGCTCGTCGTGAACAACAACTGGGTGAAGGACCTCGCCCCGCAGATCAAGGAAGACCTCAAGGCCGCCGGCGTCGAGTGCACCATCGACGAGCAGAAGATCAACTGGAGCGAGTACGCCGCCTCCGACACGACGCTCGCCTACGACGTCATGCTCACCCCGGGCGACCCGACCTGCTTCGGCAACGACCCCGACCTGCTCATGAGCTGGTGGTACGGCGACAACATCTGGACGCAGGGCCGCACGTGCTGGAGCAAGGCCGCCGACGGCAAGTGGGCCGAGCTGCAGGAGCTCATGCAGCAGGCGCGCGAGGCGGATTCCTCCAAGCAGCAGGACCTGTGGAACCAGTGCTTCGACCTCCTGGCCGAGCAGGTGCCGCTGTATCCGCTGTTCCACCGTCAGATCGCCACGGGCTACCAGGAGAGCATGATCTCCGGCTTCAAGCCCATCGCCACGACGGGCCTCGTGTTCCTGGGCGCCAGCCCCAAGGCGTAAGGGAACTGCTGCTCGCGCACGATGCTTTTCTTAGGGCCTGCCCATTTGGTGCAGGCCCTTTTTTCGGGTGTGCGACCCACGCGGCAACAGGCCGCACATTGTCGGCCCCACCTGCGTCCCCTTTCTCACTTTGCTCCCTAATTTTCACAGAGAAACCCCAAAGACTCATATAGAATAGGGAAAGCTGCTCCACGAGGGGTCATGGTCACCATGCGCGCGAGAAGGGCAGCTGCCAACAAGTAACGGTAACCGATCAGAGCCAAGAGCGAAAGGAGGGTGCGGTGAGCAACCTGCTGCGTATGATCGGACGGCGCCTCATAGCGCTGCCGATCATGATATTCGGTGTCACCATCCTCGTATTCTTCGTCATGGCGCTCTCGCCTATCGACCAAGCGTATTCGGTCCTGGGAGAGAACGCGACCGAGGCGCAAGTCCAACAGTATCGCGAGGACCACGGGCTGAACGACCCGATCCTCGTGCAGTACGGCAACTACATGGTGGGCCTAGCCCAAGGCGACCTGGGTACCTACGGCGCGAACAACGCCTCCGTGGCCGAGCGCATCGGCCAGGCGCTGCCAGTCACACTCCAGCTGACGTTCTTCGGCCTCATCATCGGCGTGGTGGTGGCGGTGATCCTGGGCGTGGTCTCGGCGCTGTACCGTGACCGATGGCCCGACCAGATCATCCGCGTGTTCTCCATCGCGTGCATCGCCACCCCGTCGTTCTGGCTGGCGGTGCTCATGATCCTGCTGTTCTCGTCCATGCTGCACGTGCTGCCCGCCTCGGGCCCCCTGCCCTCCTTGTTCTCCGATCCCGGCGGATGGCTCGCGCGCATGGCGCTGCCGGCCATCGCGCTGGGCGTGCCGGTATCGGGCCAGCTCACGCGTGTCATTCGCACGTCAATGGTGGAGGAGCTCGACCGCGACTACGTGCGCACCGCGCTCGGCGCCGGCATCCCGAAGAGCGTCGTGGTGGCCCGCAACGTGCTGCGTAACGCGCTCATCACCCCGGTGACGGTGCTGGGCCTGCGCATCGGCTACCTCATCGGCGGCGCCGTGGTCATCGAGGTCATCTTCAACCTGCCCGGCATGGGCATGGCCATCCTCTCGGGCATCCAGTCCAGCTACACGATGCTCGTCCAGGGCGTCGTGCTGGTGGTGGCCATCACGTTCATCATCATCAACATCATCGTGGATATGCTCTATATCCTGATCGATCCGCGCATCAGGACGGTGTGACATGGTTAAGCTACGAGAAAACACTACCGCAAAGCTCGAGTCCAACCCCGGCAAGGTGCACTTCCGCCGCTGGAAGGCCATGTCCATCGGGTCGCGCATCTCGCTCATCGTGCTGGTCCTCATCGTCATGATCGCCGTGCTGGCCAACATCCTCGCGCCGCACGACCCGTACGCCATCTTCACCGCCCGCCAAGCGCCCGACGCGCAGTTCCTGTTCGGCACCGACGACAAGGGCCGCGACGTGCTGTCGCGCATGATGTACGGCGCGCGCTACTCGCTCATCATCGGCCTGGGCGCCACGGCGTTCGCGCTCATCTGCGGCTCCATCATCGGCGCTATCGCCGCCGTGTCACGCAAGTGGGTGTCGGAAGTCATCATGCGCGTCCTCGACGTGGTCATGTCCTTCCCCGGCATCGCCCTGGCCGCCACGTTCGTCATCGCGTTCGGCAGCTCGGTGCCCTCGCTCATCTTCGCCATCGGCTTCCTGTACATTCCGCAGATCGCGCGTATCGTGCGTGCCAACGTGGTGAGCGAGTACAACCAGGATTACGTGCGCGCCGTCGTCGTCTCCGGCGCACGGGCGCCGTGGATCCTCGTGAAGCACGTCATCCGCAACTGCATCGCCCCGGTCATGGTGTTCACCATCGTGCTGGTGGCCGACGCCATCGTGTTCGAGGCATCCCTGTCCTTCATCTCGGCCGGCATCCCTGAGCCCACGCCCACGTGGGGCAACATTTTGTCCGACGCGCGCGGCGGCGTGCTGGCGGGCCGCTGGTGGCAGGCGCTGTTCCCGGGCCTGGCCATCATGATCACGGTGCTCTGCCTGAACATCCTGTCCGAGGGCATCACCGACGCCATGGCCGCGGCCCCCAAGGCCCCGGTCAAGGCCGCCGACGACGCGCTCGCCGCGAACCGCGAGGCCGACAAGATGGTGGCCGACCCGACGCTGGCCTACGCCGCCCAGGCCGAGATGCTGGAGAAGCGCCTGGCCCAGCTGCAAGCCGTGGAGAAGACGCGCACCGACCGCTTCGAGGCGCGCACGGACGTGCCGCCCATCCTGGAGGTCAAGGACCTCTGCATCAAGTTCCCGCGCCATGGCGACGTGAACGTGGTAGACCATGTGAGCTTCGTGGTGCGCCCGCGCCAGACCATGGGCCTCGTGGGCGAGTCGGGCTGCGGCAAGTCCATCACCTCGCTCACCATCATGGGCCTTTTGGACCCGAAGGCCACCGTCACCGGCGAGGTGCTCTACGACGGGCAGAACCTGCTCGCCATGAGCCAACGTCAGATGAACGCGCTGCGCGGCCGCGAGATCGCCATGATCTACCAGGACGCGCTGTCGTCCTTGAACCCCTCCATGCTCATCAAGTCGCAGATGAAGCAGCTGACGAAGCGCGGCGGCACCCGCAGCGCCGAGGAGCTGCTGGAGCTGGTGGGCCTGGATCCGAAGCGCACGCTTGGCTCCTACCCCCACGAGCTCTCCGGCGGGCAGCGCCAGCGCGTGCTCATCGCCATGGCGCTGACGCGCGACCCGAAGCTCATCATTGCCGACGAGCCTACCACCGCCCTCGACGTGACGGTGCAGAAGCAGGTCATCGACCTGCTGAACAAGCTGCAGAAGGAGCTGGGCTTCGCGATGGTGTTCGTGAGCCACGACTTGGCCCTCGTGGCCGAGGTGGCCAACTCCATTACCGTCATGTACGCCGGCCAGGTGGTGGAGCAGGGCCCGGTCACGGACATCCTGTGCCACCCCGTGCACGAGTACACGCGCGGCCTGCTGGGATCGGTGCTGTCCATCGAGGCCGGCGGCGCCCGCCTGCACCAGGTGCCGGGCTCCGTGCCCTCGCCGAAGGACTTCCCCGAGGGCGACCGCTTCACGCCGCGCTCGAGCCATCCCGACAAGGTCTCGCAGCTGCGCCCCGTGCTCAAGCGCGTGGAGGGCACCGACCACTACTACGGCGAGCTGCCTGACAGCGAGCTGAAACGACTTGGTATCAAGCCCTATGTGCCAGGAGGTCCGCTGATATGAGCGATGAGAAACTGAACGGGACGGCCGCCGCACCTGCGGGTGCGGACGGCGAGCCCACCCCCATCATCTTCCTCGACGACATCCGCGTGACGTTCAAGACGCGCACCGGCTCCATCCTGCACCCGAACAAGGTGCAGGCCGTGCGCGGGCTCACGCTCAAACTCATGCCGGGACAGACGCTGGGCATCGTGGGCGAATCGGGCTGCGGCAAGTCCACGACGGCCAACGTCATGTGCGGCTTGCAGCAGCCCACGTCGGGCAGGGTGTTCTTCAAGGGCAAGGACGTGACGAAGCGCACCGCCGCCGAGCGCCGCCTCATCGGCCGCGTGATCTCGGTGGTGTTCCAGGACCCGGCCACGGCCCTGAACGCCCGCATGAGCGTGCACGACCAGCTCATGGACCCGCTCGTGGTGCACAAGATCGGCGACAAGGCCTCGCGCGAGGCACGCGTGCAGGAACTCATCGAGATGGTGGGCCTGCCGGGATCGGTGCTCGACGCGCTACCGGGGCAGCTTTCCGGCGGCCAGCGGCAGCGCGTGGCCATCGCCCGCGCCCTGTCGCTCAAGCCCGACGCCATCATCGCCGACGAGCCCACGAGCGCGCTGGACGTGTCGGTGCGCGCACAGATCCTGAACCTGCTGATGGACCTGAAGCGCGACCTGGGCCTGTCGATGGTGTTCATCAGCCACGACATACAGACGGTGCGCTACATATCGGATCGCATCATCGTCATGAACGCCGGCGTGGCCGTGGAGAACGGCACGGCGGAGGAGGTGTTCTCGAACCCTAAGGACGAGTACACGAAGCTGCTTTTGGGCGCAGCGCCCTCGCTGCTGCATCCCGAACTGGGCAAGTAGGCCCGAATCCGGCGCATTCGGCGGATCGCGGCCCCCGGAGAGATCCGGGGGCCGCGTTGTATCGCTAGCCATGCACGCCGATCCGGGCGCTTTTCTTGTGGTCGCCCCTTACCGTGCGTTGACGGCGACCATCAGGGGAATTAAAGTTCTATCGTTTAGATTCGAACAACGGAAAAGAGGATTAGCTCCCATGACTGACTCACCGTTTCGCGGCGTGATCCCACCGGTCGTCATACCGCTGACCGAGAAGCGCCAACTCGACCTCGAGGCACTCGAGCGCTCCATCAACCGCATGATCGATGCCGGCGTGGACGGCCTGTTCTTCCTCGGCTCCTCGGGCGAGGTGGCCTTCCTCACCGATGCGCAGCGCTATCACGTGCTGCAGGAGGCCGTGGCCATGGTACATGGCCGCGTGCCGGTGCTGGCAGGCATCATCGACATGGAGACGTTGCGCGTGGTCGACCAGGCCAAGCGCGCGTCCGGCTACGGCGTGGACGCACTCGTGGCCACCGCCCCCTTCTACGCCCTCGGCGGCCCGAAAGAGGTGGAACGTCACTTCCGCGCCATCCGCGAACACACCGACCTGCCACTGTTCGCCTACGACCTGCCCGTGTGCGTGCACACGAAGCTCGACCCCACGATGCTCGTGCGCCTGGGCAAGGACGGCGTGCTGCAGGGCGTGAAGGACTCCTCGGGGGACGACGTGTCGTTCCGCTGGCTGCTGCTGGAGAACGAGGATGCGGGGCACCCGCTGCAGCTGCTCACCGGCCACGAGGTATGCGTGGACGGCGCATACCTCGCAGGTGCGGACGGCGCCGTGCCGGGACTCGCGAACCTCGACCCGGCGAGCTACGTGGAGCAGTGGCGCGCGGCGCAGGCCGGCGACTGGGAGCGCGTGCGCGACATCCAGAATCATCTGGCCCGCCTTATGTTCGTGACGCGCGAGGTGAAGGCCACCGTGGGCTTCGGCGCCGGCGTGGGCGCGTTCAAGACGGCGCTGTGGCAGATGGGCGTGTTCAATACGAACCAGATGCGCGAGCCCGTGTGCGCGCTCGAGGGCGAGGACGTGGAGCACATCGTGACCGTGCTCAAGCAGGCCGGCCTCATGGACGCCGACGCACCCACGCGCGAGTCCACCTGGAGCGCCTGCCCCGTCTTCGGCTGTTCGAAGTAGGAGGGGCCGCATGACCGACGTAACTTTGCAGAAGCTGACCGCCACGCGCGACTGGTGCCGCTTAGAGCTGGACGCCTGCGTGGACTTCTGGCTCGCGCACGGCATGGACCGCGAGAACGGCGGCGTGTACACCTGCCTCGACCGCACGGGCGAGGTGTACTCCACCGACAAGAGCGTGTGGATGCAGGGGCGCTGCGCCTGGACGTTCGCGCACCTGTGCCGCCTGTACGGCGAGCGCCCCGAATGGATGGAGGCCGCGAAGAGCTGCCTGGACTTCCTGGAGGAGCACTGCATCAACCGCGAGGCGGGCGGCCGCCTGTACTTCACGGTGACGGCCGAGGGCAAGCCCCTGCGCCAGAGGCGCTACTGCTTCTCGGAGGGCTTCTACGCCATCGCGAACGCCGAGTACTACGGGCTCACGGGCGAGGTTGAGCATCTGGAGCGCGCGCGCCGGGCGTACGAGATGATCCACAACCTGAACAACGGCCTGATCGAGGACCCGACAGGGCTCGGGCCCAAGACCATCGCGGAAACGCGCTCGGGCTACGCGCTGGGCGACCCGATGATCTTCCTGAACATCATCGGCATCATGCGACGCGTGGACCCGGCGAACGCGGAGGAGTACGACCGGCACGCGCGCGAGTGCACCGACCGCATCGTGAACTGGCACTACCGACCGGAGCTGGGATGCACGCTGGAGAGCGTGAACGCGCAGGGAGAGCCGGAGCTCGAGTACACGGCCGGACGCGTGGTGAACCCGGGCCACGACATAGAGTGCAGCTGGTTCATGATGGACGAGGCCAACTACCGCGGCGACAAGGAGCTGCACCGCACGGCCGAGCAGATCTTCCGCCTGGCCATCGAGGCCGGATGGGACGACGAGTACGACGGCCTGCTGTACTTCATCGACGCGCTGGGCAAGCCGACGGAAGCCTACGAGCACGACATGAAGCTGTGGTGGCCCCACAACGAGATCATGATCGCCGCGTCGAAGGCGTACCGCGACACCGGTGACGAGTACTACCTGGATTGGCTGCTGCGCACGGTGGACTACTGCAAGGAGCACTTCGCCGACCCCGAGTTCGGCGAATGGTACGGCTACCTGCGCCGCGACGGTCTGCCCACCATGCCCCCCACGAAGGGCTCCACGTTCAAGGGCCCCTTCCACGTGCCCCGCGCCCTGTCCATGACCGAACGAGTGCTGACCGAGCTGATAGGAGACTGACGACATGAACTACCTGGGTATCGATTACGACGTCAAGAACATGCCCGTCCTGGACGAGGGCTTCATCCCCTTCGGCGTGTGGATGAAGGCGTACCTCGAGGGCGCCACCCAGCCCATCGCCGTGGCCGTTGAGCGCGAGGACGGCTTGATCTCGGTGCGCGAGAGCTTCATCCGCGGCGGCGAGTTCGCCGAGGCCGACTTCCGCTACGTGGAGCGCCTGGTGAAGTTCGAGCTGTGGAGCATCGGCGGCTTCCGGGTGTACCTGCGCGGCTGCGATGACATCGCGGCGAAGCTGGCCGAGGCGTACTCGCCGGAGGGCGCACGTTCGTTCGACTACGGCTTCGTGGGCGACGTGTACGAGAAGCCGCTCGAGGTCGTGGCGTGCACGGAGGCCGACTTCCCCGCCGCCAACGAGGCCGCCAAGAAGATCGGCGGCCACCTGAAGGGCTGCCGCATCGGCTTCGACGCCGGCGGGTCGGACCGCAAGGTGTCGGCCGTCATCGACGGCGAGTCGGTGTACTCCGAGGAGGTCGTTTGGTTCCCGAAGGTCACCGAGGATCCGGAGTACCACTTCAACGAGATCGTGACCGCGTTCAAGACCGCCGCCTCCAAGATGCCGCGCGTGGACGCCATCGGCGTGTCGTCGGCCGGCACGTTCGTGGGCAACAGCCCCATGGTGGCCTCCCTGTTCATCAAGGTGCCGCGCGATCGCCGCGAAGAGGTGAAGAGCATCTACGACCGCGCCGGCTTGGAGATCGGCGACGTGCCGCTGGTGGTGGCCAACGACGGCGACGTGACCGCGCTCGCGGGCTTCATGAGCACGGGCAAGGGCGACATCCTCGGCATCGCCATGGGCACGAGCGAGGCCGTGGGCTACGTGAACGACGAGGGCAACGTGCTCGGTTGGATCAACGAGCTGGCGTTCGCGCCGGTGGACCTGTCGCCCGAGGCCATGCAGGACGAGTGGTCCGGCGACTTCGGCGTAGGCTGCAAGTACTTCAGCCAGGACGCCGTCATCAAGCTGGCGCCGGCCGCAGGTATCGAGCTGGACCCGGAGCTCTCCCCCGCCGAGAAGCTCAAGGTGGTGCAGGGCCTGGCCAACGAGGGCCACGAGGGCGCGCTCGACATCTTCCGCTCCATCGGCGTGTACCTGGCGCACACGCTCGTGCTGTACAGCTCGTTCTACGAGATCAAGACGCTCCTGGTGCTGGGCCGCGTGGCCTCCGGCGTGGGCGGCGACCTCGTGATCAGCGAGTGCAACCGCGTGTTGGCCGAGGAATACCCCGAGCTCGACGCGCAGATCAACGTGACGCTGCCCGACGAGATGATGCGCCGCGTGGGCCAGTCCGTGGCCGCCGCCTCGCTGCCGGAGGCGTAAAACGGCGCAAGGGGCATTCCCCCTTCATCGTTTAGACGAGGCCCGCGCCGCATGGCGCGGGCTTTTTTTCCGGCCTCTTCCGATCTCGTTCAAGGGCCTTGACGCCGAAAGAGCCGGTTGCTGCCAAAAACGGGGCGGTTTGGCAATCGTAGCGCGCCGCATGAGACAAATTCTTCGATGGAACAGCAGTCCTGGACAGTGTTTTCCCAGGTAGCGTTCTGTGATGATAATCCGAGCGAACTACCGTGGATTGCCAAACCGCCTTGTTTTTGACACTAAGGGCCCGTTTCGGCGTCAGCAAAGCCAGCCTTCGTGACGCTTCAGGCGGCCGCTGCCCCGATGCCCGCCCCGCATGCAGGCATCGGGCAATCCCCCTCTCGGGCAAAACGCCCCGCCGCGATCGCTCGCAGCGGGGCGCTTCTCGCGGCATCCGATGGTGCGCTACGCCAGCAGCTCGCCGCGCAGGACGACGGCGCGCACGTCGAGCGTCTCCTTGTCCAGCAGCACGGCGTCGGCCACCTTGCCGGGCTCGATGGAGCCGCGCTCGGCATCCAGGCCGAGGGCGCGGGCCGGGTTCGCGCTCGCCGCCTTCACGGCACTCGCGAGCGGGATGCCCATGTCGCGCACGGCAACGGTCAGGCAGCGCATGAGGTCGCTCACCGAGCCGGCGAGCGCGCCGTTGTCGATGGTGGCCACGGGGCCGCGCACCGTGACGTCCTGGCCGCCCAGGTCGTAGGTGCCGTCCTCGAGGCCGGCCGCGCGCAGCGTGTCGCTGATGAGGATCATGCGGTTGTCGCCGAACAGCTGGAAGGCCAGACGCACCATGGCGGGATGGATGTGCACGCCGTCGGCGATGATCTCGGCCGTCACCTCGCCGTGCTCGACGGCGGCCGGGATGGGGCCGGGCTTGCGGTGGTGCATGGGGTCCATGGCGTTGTACAGGTGCGTGAGCTGGCGCGCGCCCAGCTCGAACGCGCGGGCGGCCGTGTCGTAGTCCGTGCAGGTATGCGCGAGCGAGATGCGCACCTCGCTCGCCATCTCGCGGATGAACTCTTCGGCACCCGGCTCCTCGGGCGCGATGTCCACGAGCTTGAACAGGCCGTCAGCCGCCTCCTGCAGACGGCGGAACTCCTCGGCCGAGGGGTTGCGCACGTAGTCGGGGTTCTGCGCGCCCACCTTGCTCGGCGAGATGAAGGGGCCCTCCATGTTGATGCCCACGAGCGCCGCCTCGTCCGCAGCCGGCTCGTAGGCCGCCGCAGCCTGCGCGGCGCGCACGAGCACGTCCTCGGGCAGCGTCATCGTGGCCGGGCACATGGCCGTGACGCCGCGCGAGGCCTCGTAGGCCCCCATCCTGTGCAGGCCCGCCAGGTCGCCGTCGCTGATGTCGGCGCCGGCGCTACCGTGGAAATGCAGGTCCACCAAACCGGGGATCACGTAGCAGCCGGCCGCGTCGACGGTCTGGCCGCCTTCCGCTCGCGCGGCCTCCCCCACGAAGCGGCCGTCCGCCACGAACACGTCGCGCTCGACAAACCCCTCGCCAACGAACACGCTTCCGTTGATGATGCGCATAGGGCATTCTCCTTCCGAACTGCTTCAAGCAGGTGATTTTAGCAGGGACATTATACTGCCCCATCGGCCATTTTTCGTCCTCTGCTCCGAGAAGGTTGCCTCCGATTCGCCCCTTCTTCGCAAATTCGAGGTTCGAATTGCACGGAAATCGCCGCTCTGAAGCTCTGGAGGAGCCTGCAAGGCCCTTTTGCGCCGCCCGGCATCGCCATCCGATGCGTTTGCCCAGTTCGTAGAATACGATGCTCGTCCATGCCGGCTCCATGAGCTTCAGAGCGGCGATTTCCGTGCATCCAAGGGGCGATATTTTCGAAGCGCACCTTTGATTCGCTCGCAGCGAGAGGGAGCCGCGCGATGCAGCCCCTCTCGCTGCGACAGCCGCTGCGCCGATCCTCCCCCAGCACAGCGGCTCCTTTGCGCGCTTTACGCCAAATCGCGGCAGAGCTCGCCGGCGGCGGGGTCCACGATGACGGTGGCGTTGGGATGAAACTGCAGGATGGAGGCCGGCACCTGCGGAGCGACCGGGCCGAAAAACGCCTTCTTCACGATCTCGGCCTTGTGGGAGCCTTCCACCACCACAAGGACGCTGCGCGCGGCCATGATGGTGCCGATGCCCATGGTGTAGGCCTGGCGCGGCACGTCGTCGATGCTGTCGAACAGGCGGCTGTTCGCCTGGATGGTGCTCTCGGTGAGGTCGACGCAGTGGGTGGCCTTGGGGAACGTGTCCTCCGGCTCGTTGAAGCCGATGTGGCCGTTCGGCCCGAGGCCCAGCAGCTGCAGGTCGATGCCGCCCGCCTCTTCGATGGCCTCCTCGTAGGCTGCGCACACGGCATCGGCGTCCGGATTGAACCCTTCCGGCACGTGCGTACGAGCCTGGTCGATGTCCACATGGTCGAACAGGTGCTTCTTCATGAAGTAGCGGTAGCTCTGGTCGTGCTCGGGGTTGAGGCCGCGGTACTCGTCCAGGTTGAACGTGGTCACGTCGGCGAAGCTGATCTTGCCGGCCGCGCAGTCCTCCACGAGGCACGCGTACAGGCCGATGGGCGTCGTGCCCGTGGCCAGCCCCAGCACGCAGGACGGGTCGGCGTCGACGTACGAGGCGATGCGGTCGGCCGCCTGGCGGCTCATGTCCTCGGTGCTCTCGGCGATGATGAATTCCATGGAACCCTCTCTTCCCTTGCGTTTATTGCTTTCTATGCCGCGCATGCCGCAACGGCGGCGCGGCGCCTCCCTCGGCCCCGGTCGGAGCCGGAGGGGTTGGTGCCTAGGTCCAGAACTGAGCCGTCTCGATAACGTCCTGGTACGCCCACGAGTACACATCGGAATACCAGCCCGTTTCGGGCACGAAGCATACGAGCACGCTGTAGACCACCGAAACGGCCACCAGCACCAGCAGCACCTTCATGAGCAGGTTCTGCGCCATCGTCCCAGGCGACAGGTTCTCGTTCACGATGAACGCCAGCAGCACGACGGCCGCTAGGAACATGAAGCTGAAGTCGGCGAAGTAGCGCTGCAGGATGCCGGCCATCTGCGCGTCCAAGAGCGCCACGATGACGCCCGACGCCAGCAGCACCACGATGACGCCCATGATGGTGCGCGTGGAGCGCTGGCGCATGCGCAGCGCGAGGATGCGCTTCGCGAACGGCAGCACCCACAGCACCGGCAGGCACGCCAGGATGCCGCCGAACGTGACCTCCTTGATGGTCTGCCCCATGTAGGTGGTGTCGAACGGAGCCGGCTGCACGTACGGGAACACGCCCGTCACGCACGGAGGCTGCAGAAAGTACGCGAACAGCGCCGGCGCGAGGCGGCCCAGGTTCCAACCGCGCTTCGTCATGTCGTTCACCGTGAGGTTGTAGTTCGCCCCGAAATCCGTGAGCGAGCCGAAGCGGGCGTAGTTGTAGCCCATGAGGCCGGCCGCCACCACCGCATAGGGAGCCACGAGGCAGGCGAACTCGCGTCCGCCGCGCGGCGTGAACAGCCGGCGCTCCGTGATGTAGGGGCGCCAGAACAGCGGGAAGGCCAGCAGCGACAGCACCACGAGCTGCGGGCGGCAGCCCACCACGAGCGCCATGCACAGCGACCCTGCCAGGTACCACTTCTCCGGCCCGGTGGAACGCGCTGCCGACGCGCGGCCGCGCATCCAGAAATACAGCCCCCACACGGAGAACGCCAGCCCCAGCATGATGGGCAGCGAGTAGAACGTGGGGAACTTCAGCAGGTACAGGATGCCGCAGCAGGTGACGAGCGGTATCTGCAGCAGCAGGTACAGGCCCAGGCTCACCCGCTTGAAGTGATAGCGCGCGAAGCGGTCGAGCAACGCCGAGCAGCCCAGCACGAAGGCGACGCACGCAATGAGCACGCCGATAGCCGTGGGGAAGTTAGCGCCGGTGAGCAAGTAGAACGGCAGGTAGAACAACACGACCGGCACCACGCCGAAGTAGACGTAGTAGTGCCCGTCATGGTAGGCCACGTCGAACAGGTACGGCTCCCCCGTCTCCTTCTGCGCCTCGTCGCGCGCGCCCTTGTCGTAGGGGTCGGCCATGTCCTGCAGCCACTGGGGCGGCTCCTCCTCGAGGTAGAGCTGGCCGTGCGCCATGGCCTTGGCAAGCTCGGCATACTGCTGGGCGTTGTCGCCGCCCACCTCGAAGGTATTCACGATGCTGTGCCCGTCCCACGAGCCGCTGTTGTAGCCCTGCGTGGCGACGCCCACAAGGTTCGAGCCCATGAACAGGAACGCGGACATGAGGTACACCTCGATGACCACCGTGGCGATGATGGCCGCCTTCGACTTGCGCGGCTCGTCCACGATGTGGATGCGGTAGATGGCCGAGCGCGGGCGGAACGCGAACGCCAAGAGCAGAATGCCGGCCGTGGCCAGGAAGCGCCCCGTGTTGAAGTCGAACGGATGGTGCGCGTTCAGCACGATGTCCGAGAGCTTGATGGGATAGCTCACGTTCTCGCCCGTGATCTCGATCCTCAGGTTGTCCACGAGCCCCGCCGTGTTCAGGTTGATGTACTCGCTCTGGTCGGACAGGGTGGACACCGCCACGTCGGGCACGCCCACCGTGTACTCCGTGGAGTCGAAGTACGTGTGGTGAGCGTCGTCGGTGAACTGGATCTTCACCGTGAGCTCCTGGGCGGCCTGGCGGTAGTCGAAGTTAAGCCAGATATTGTGCACCTCGGTGTTGAGGTTCGAGAACTCCAGCGTGTGGTTCACGGCCGTGAGCTTGTACTGCTCGTCGGTCGTCTCCTGCAGGTTGAGCTTGTCGTTCAGGCTGATGGAGTTGTAGCCGGCAGACGTGAAGTAGTTCAGGTTGAACAGGAACGTCTCCAGCAGGAACGCCACGGCGAGGATGGCGAGGATGCTCTTCGCCAGGTGCCTGACCGCCGGCCGATGCGCGCGCATGAAGCCCGTGTAGGCGTAGGATATGTTCTGGCGGACGGTGGGCATACTGGTAACGAATTATAGATGAAAAAAGGCGGACAGGGCAGCTCAAGCCCTATCCGCCTTCAAGATTGCGTGCAAAACGCCGCGTTCGGCGCCTACAGGGCCAGCGCCTTCTTCACGTCGGCGTACACCACGTTCGGGTCACGGTCGCCGTCGATGGAGACGAGCAGGTCGCAGCCGCGGTAGTAGTCGATGAGCGGCGCCGTGGACTTCTCGTACACGTCGAGGCGGTTGCGCACCGTGGCCTCGTTGTCGTCGTCGCGCTGGTACATCTCGCCACCGCACTTGGGGCAGGTCTCGTCGGCGGCGGTGCCGATGTAGTTGCAGTCGCGGCACATGCGGCGCGACGTGAGGCGCTTGACGATGACCTCGGGGTCCACGTCCACGAGCAGCGCCGCGTCCAGCGGGCGGCCCAGCTTGGAGAGCTCCGCGTCAAGCGCGACAGCCTGGGCGGACGTGCGCGGGAAGCCGTCGAGGATGAAGCCCTTCTCGGTGTCCGCGTCCTGCAGGCGCTCGGTCACCAGGCCGATGATGACGTCGTCGGGCACGAGCTCGCCGGCGTCCATGTAGGACTTGGCCTTCTTGCCCAGCGGCGTGCCGGCTTTGACGGCCGCGCGCAGCATGTCCCCCGTCGAGATGTGCGGCGTGGCGAACTCTTCAACCAGCTTGGCCGCCTGCGTGCCCTTCCCGGCACCCGGCGCCCCCAACAACACGATGTTCATGAGTGATTTCCTTTCGACATACCATCGATGCCCCGTATTGTAGCAAACGGCGAAGCGCGCCGATCATATTTCAAAAGAAAGACGGAGGACGGGGACGGCAGGGAGACGGCGAAATCGCACACTTGCAGGATATACCGCAAGTTGGACGCGAACTCCCGCGAGGAGTTGCTCACCCTTGTGGAAAATGCCTCGGCATGCGAAGACGCCGACTAGGGCGATGCGAAGCGAGCCAGGCTACCCGCCGTCGCGCTTCTCCAGCAGCTCCCGCCTCGAGTTGACCCCCGCCTTCTGGTAGATATGGTACGTGTGGGACTTCACCGTATGGGGCGACAGAAACAACTTCTCAGCGACGGCATTCGTATCGTAGCCCTGCATTAGCAGCACAAGCACCTCGGTCTCTCGCCGCGACAGGCCGAACTCCTCGGCCATGGCCTTGCTCTTGGCGACGCCGCCGTCTACGCCGCCTGCCTCCCTCTCTGCACGCGCCGATGCCATACCCGGATCGTGGGGCATGACATCGATCTTGCCGCTGGCCGCCACCATGACGAACAGCAGCACGGCCAAGAAAAACGGCATGACGAAAGCGTAGTCGCGCGACAAGTCGAGGAAGTTCACGAGGACTAGGTTGACGGCACCTGCCGCCACCATGCCGCACTGAATGTATATCCTGCCTCGGGCGATGCTCTTGATGGGCGTGAGGCGCAGCCGATCCGTCAGATCGAACAAGAAGCAGAACGTGGACGCGTCGAACGCGGTGAGCAACATGAGCAGCAGCAGGTACATAACCCATTTCATGGTTCCCGACGCACCGGTGAGCACCATAAGGATAACTGCCACGGCAGGTAGCAGCACGGTAATGAACGTCTCGAACGCAATGGCGCGCTTCGTGTGCACCTCGAAGAGCAGCAGGCCGCCCACGCCTGCGGCAAGCGCTAAGCCCGTCAGGGGGTAACTCACGTACACTGGCAGATCAGGCGCCATGCAAGCATAGATGCCCACGCCGAACACGGCCCCGTAGATGACAAGGACAACGTTGCTCTTTCTGAGCGAGCGTGCGACATCCTTTGTCACAGGTCGATCGCCCAACGCATGGCTCGGCCAGAATTGATGCGTGAACACATAGCAAACAAGCGAGAGGAACGCCAGCAGCAGCGTAACGAACATACCGGCGGAAGAGGCCACCAGCGTAGTGAGCAAGAACAGCATCGCCCCAATGACGATGGATAGGTACAGGTAGCGCCGGACACTCTTGCGGTCCAGATACATGAACGCCTCGGCCCACAGGATATGGAAGGCACCCTGCCACATACCCGCCGCCAGCATGGCGATCGCGCATGGCCAACCGCCCAAGCCGAGCGCTTCGCCCAAGGCGCTCACCACCACCATGGCCGCAAGCGCAATATAAGCGGCGACGGCGAGCGGGATGCGGAATCGCGTGGAGCAGAAGCGTCCGAACAGCGCATAGAGCGCCATCTCGAATACGACGATGCCCCCAAGGTAACCGATGCGGCCCACATCGCGCTGCAAGGACGAGAACGCGTCAAGCGGCGTGAACACGAAGCTGTAGGCGATGATGTACATGACGGCCCAGCAAAGGCCAAACCCCACCACGACGAATGGTGCGAACTGGCCGTACGAGACCTCGGTCACGCGCGCTTGTGCTTTCTCCGACATGACACGCCCCCTTTCGGCGCCGACATGCCCGCCCGAAGCGTTCGGCATGCCGCTGCGCCCAGTGTACCCGCCCATTATATGGGGCACGGCGCTCGAAGACCGCAGAATAAGTGTCTCCCGGAGCCAACGCAGCACCCATAGGCTTTGCCACCTGCCATTACATCGGAGTATGAATTTTCTCATACCGACACCGACACCTAGGGGGAAACGTATGAAACGCGCATTCAATCCAATCGAGCGAAGATGCGCACTCCGGACGAGCCTAGAATCGCCCTGTCCCGCGAATGACGAAAGCGGGACAGGGCGAGTGAAAGAAGCGAGCGGAAGGAACAGCATGAGCGAGAACAAGTACCATCTCGTAGAGCACGAGAAGCCGTTCAAGTACGATGAGGACGGCCTGCACGTCACGCGCGGCAGCGCCTGGTCGGGCCCCGGCTGCCATATCGGCTGCGGCGTGCTGCTGTACACCGACGACGAGGGGAAGCTCGTCAAGGTGGAGGGCGACCCGGAGAACCCCTACAACCAAGGCAGGCTCTGCAACCGCTGCCTGGCGCTGACCGAGGTGGTGTACAACCCCGACCGCGTCACCACGCCCATGAGGCGCGATCCTGCGCACCGCGGTCAGGACAAGTGGGTGGACATCACCTGGGACGAGGCACTCGACCTCGTGTACGAGAAGTTCACCGAGATCAAGGAGAACTACGGCGCCTGGTCCATCCCGTTCGTGCAGGGCACGGGGCGCGACATAGCTGCCTGGATCACGCGCCTGGCCTGGTCGTTCGGCAGCCCAAACTATATGTTCAACATGTCGGGCATGGCCTGTTACCTACCGCGCGTGGCCGGCTGCGCCGCCACGACGGGCAACTTCTGGGTGGGCGACTTCTCCCAGCAGTTCCCCGACCGCTATGACGATCCCGCCTGGGTCCCCGCCGAGTACATCATGGTATGGGGCAACAACCCGCTCGTCGCGAACTCGGACGGCTTCTACGGTCATTGGATGGTCGACGTTATGAAGCGCGGCTCGAAGCTGATCGTGGTGGACCCGCGCTTGACGTGGCTCGCCTCGAAGGCCGAGTGGTGGCTGCAGGTGCGGCCGGGAACGGACGCGGCCCTCGCCCTCGGCATGCTGAACGTCATCATCTCCGAGGACCTCTACGACCACGATTTCGTGGACCGCTGGTGCTATGGCTTCGACGAGCTGGCCCAGACCGCGGCGGCCTACCCCGTTGGCAAGGTGGCCGAGATCACCTGGGTGCCCGCCGAGAAGATCGTCGGCGCGGCCCGCGCATGGGCGGGTGCCGAGAACGGCATCGTGCAATGGGGCCTGGCCGTGGACACCACAAAGGAGTCGCTACCGGCGGCCCAGGCCATCGGGGCGCTGTGGCAGGTATGCGGCTTCTGCGAGAAACCGGGCTGCATGATCGTACCGCCCGAGATCCTGGCCTACTCCGGCGGGTTCGGCGGCGAGCTGGTCACGCCCGAGATGGATGCGCACCGCATCGGACTGGACAAGTACTCCCTGCTGAAGTTCGGCTTCCAGGTGGCGTCCTCCGACGAGGTGATGAAAACGCTCGAGACCAAAGAGCCCTACAAGCTGCACGGCGCCTGGCTGCAAACGACGAACTTCCTCACCTGCACCTCCCCCGACCCCGAACGCTCCATGAGGGCCTGGCGCACGCTCGACTTCATCGTGGTGGTGGATATGTTCATGACGCCCACGGCCATGGCGTTGGCCGACGTGTTCCTGCCAGCCTGCACCTATGCCGAGCGCGACGGCATCCGCGTGGGCGACGGCGCGCAGCGCGGCGAGACCATCAACAAGGTGTGCCAGGTGGGCGCATGCAAATCGGACATGCAGATCAACCTGGAACTGGGAAAGCGCTTCAACCCCGAGGCGTGGCCGTGGAAGGACGACAAGGAGATGTTCAGCTCCGTCATCGCCTGCACGGGCTATACGTTCGAGGAGCTGCAGCAGGTGGCGCCCGCCTACATCCCCTTCGAGTACGGCCGCCACGAGAAGGGCCTGCTGCGCCCCGACGGCCAACCCGGCTTCAACACGCAGACGGGACGCATCGAGCTGTGGTCGACGTTCTACCACAATGCGGGCTTGAGCCCCGTGCCCTACTTCGAGGAGCCAACCGAGAGCCCGGCCGCGACACCCGACTTGTACGACGAGTACCCGTTCGTGCTCACCACCGGCGCGCGCAACTGGTTCATGTTCCACTCCGAGCATCGGCAGGTCCCGCACCTGCGAGCCGGCCGCCCCTGGCCCCTCGTGCAGATCAACCCCAAGGCCGCGGAGCGCATCGGCGTGCACGACGGCGAGTGGGTATGGCTGGAGAACGAGCGCGGTCGCTGCAAGCGCGTCGTGGAGTGCACGAACATCATGGACGAGCGCGTGGTTATGTCCGATCACGGCTGGTGGTTCCCCGAGGCTCCCGGCGAGGAGAAGGACGGGCTGTTCGGCATGCTCGATCTGAACGTCAACAAGCTTCTGAATTCGTACGTTCCCGGCAAATCCGGGTTCGGCGCCAACTACAAGTCCATGCTCTGCAAAATCTATCCCGCAAAGGACGGTGAATAATCATGACGGAATACGGCATGCTCATCGACTACGAATGGTGCACCGGCTGCCATAGCTGCGAGACAGCCTGTCAGATGGAGCACCACCTGCCCGTCGGCCAGTTCGGCATCAAGCTGAACGAGATCGGCCCCTTCGAGTACGCCCCCGACCGCTGGCAGCTGTCCTACGTGCCGGTGCCCACCGACCTGTGCGACTTCTGCGCCGAGCGGCAGGCGAAGGGCAAGCTGCCTACCTGCCAGCACCACTGCCAGGCACAGTGTCTGGAAGTCGGTCCTATCGATGAGTTGGCCAAGAAGATCGCATCGAAGAAGAAACTCGTGTTGTTCAACATCTAACATGGGACGGCCGCGCCGCCGTGCGGACACGACAGCATGTACGGCGGCGCCCCTTAGAAGGAGGAAGCGATGGACAAAGTGAAGGGATGGGCACTCGCATTCGCCGTCGGCGGCCTGTATGCCGTTATTGGACAGATTATCTGGAACATATTCGCCGGCGCCCTGGGAGCCGATTTTCCCTATCTCGGACCTCTCACGCTGCTGGGGATGGGCGCGGTAGCCCTCGTGCTGTACCTTCCCGGCATCCAGCAGAGGATAGGCGCTGTGAGCGGTTTCGGCTCGATCCTGCCGTTCAACGGGTTCGCAGGCGGCGTGGCAGGCGCCTACGAAAGGGCCGTTGCCGAAACCGGACAGCCAGGTAAAGGCGTGGCGGCGTCTGTAAAGCTCGTTCTGCTCGTCATCGGTGTCGGCGGCCTCGTCGACGCAATCGTGGGCGCATTGGCGTTCCTCGTGGCATAGGAGGCACCGCAATGGAATTCATCATGGCTTTCCTAGTGGGCGGAACGCTCTGCCTTCTGTTTCAAATCGTCGCGGACGCCACGAAAGCGCCCGTTCCCCTCATCTTGCTCGTCGGTTTGGCCCTTGGAGGCATCCTGACGCCCTTCGGCATCATGGATCAACTCGCAGAGTGGGGCGGCGCCGGCTTCACCATCATGGTGGTGGGCGCCGGGCAGGCCGTTTGCGCCACGACGCAGGCAGCTCTCGCCGGCAACCCCTGGCCGCTGCTGTCCGTCATCGGCGTGTTCTTAGCCCTCACGGCCATCGGATTGGTCTGCGGAAGCGGATACTGCGCACTCCACAAGCAGGACGACAACGCACATGGGGACGATGCGGCCGAAAAGCAAGCTACGATCGCTCGCCAATGACGGCCCATCCATCCCCTGGCGGGCACCTCGCGCAGGCGTCCGCATCCGCAGAACCCCCGACAAGGAGATGAAGCCATGTCATGTGGATACGCCTGCGTAAGCTGCGGACGCTGCCGGGGAAAGCCCCGGAAGTTGAACATCACTACTGTGTGCTTCCGTTGCGGGCACAAGAACCCCGAAGGCGCGGCACGATGCGAGAATTGCGGCCTCGAACTTCCGCGTCCACCGAAACCGTCCATCCCCATCGTCGCGGCCCAGCCGGAATAGCAGTACCGCCGGGAACTGACAGAAGGGCCCGGATTGTTCGGGCCCTTCTCTTCGCCAATCCATAATTGCAACCCGCAGCGAGCGAGTGAGGGCCTCATCCTGCTGCTGTCCATCCCGAAGGATATCGCGATTCCGCCAACCTCGTGTCAGCCGGCAGGAACCGTCTTTGCCAGCGCACCCGAAGGCGCGAAGCGCCCTGCATCCTCCCGGCGAGCGCCTTACAGCCCCCCCCGCCTCCGAAAACCAGCATCGGCGGCCCGAGGGCCGCCGATGCGCAGTTCGCCGTTCTTTCGATGCTTCCCTACTTGAAGAAGCCGTCGTAGTTGTGCATCTTCAGCTGGCTCTCCACCTTGCTCATGGTATCGAGGGCCACGCCGATCATGATGAGGATCGAGGTGCCGCCGAACGCCTGGATGAGCGTGTTGCCGGTGAAGAAGAACACGATGGACGGCACGACCGCGATGGCGGCGATGAAGATGCCGCCGGGAAGCGTCACGCGGTGCAGCACGTTCTTGATGTAGGTGACGGTGGCCGTGCCCGGGCGCACGCCGGGGATGAAGCCGCCCTGCTTGCGCAGGTTGTCGGCCGTGTCCTCGGGGTTGAACACCATGGAGGTGTAGAAGTACGCGAAGAACACGATCAAGAGCACCGTGAGGATCCAGTTGATCCAGCCCGTCGACATCGCGTTGGCCACGTTCGTGAGCCACTCGATGTTGAAGAGCGCCGCCAGCTGCGCGGGGAAGTAGATCAGGCAGCTCGCGAAGATGATGGGGATGACGCCCGCCGCGTTCACCTTCAGGGGGATGTACGTGGACTGGCCGCCCATCATCTTGCGCCCCTGCACGCGCTTGGCGTAGTTCACGGGGATGCGACGCTGCGCGCGCTCCACGAAGATGATCGCGGGGATGCACGCCAGCACCACGAGGATGATGAGCGCCGTGATGGCAATGCCCATACCCAGGTCCGCCGTCAGGTTCACCGACGAGAAGATGGCGCTCGGCACGCGCGACACGATGCTCACGAAGATGATGAGCGACATGCCGTTGCCGATGCCCCGCTGCGTGATGAGCTCGCCCATCCACATGATGAACGCGGTGCCCGCCACGAGCGTGAACACGACGATGATGTCGGTGAGCAGCTCGGGAACCTCCGTGCTGAACACTACGCCGTACGCCGACGACTTGAACAGGAACAGGTAGCCCACCGCGTTGATGAGGCCGAGTCCCAGCGTCAGGTAGCGCGTAACCTGCGTGATCTTCTTGCGTCCCGCATCGCCCTCCTTCGCCCAGCGGCCCACGGCGGGGATGACGCCCTGCATGAGCTGCATGATAATGGAGGCCGTGATGTAGGGCATGATGCCCAGCGAGAACACCGAGAAGTTCGACAGCGCGCCGCCCGTGAACAGGTCGAGCATCGTCATGGACACGCCCGAATCCTGGAACGAATTCGCGAACTCGTTGAACGGGATGCCCGGCACCGGCACGTACGCGCCGAAGCGGTACAGTGCGAGGATAGCCAGCGTGAAGAGGATCTTCTTACGCAGCTCCGGTACCTTGAACGCATCGATGATCGAGCTTAGCAAGGCTCTTCGACCTTTCCTCCAGCTGCTTCGATCTTCGCCTTGGCCGAAGCAGAAACCTTATCGACCTTGACCGTGAGCGCCTTGGTCAGGTCGCCGTCGCCGAGCACCTTCACCAGTGCGTCGGCATGCTTGATGATGCCCTTGGCCTTCAAGCTCTCGCCGTCGACCACGTCGCCGGCCTCGAACTTCTCGTCGAGACGGCTCACGTTGACGGGCAGGTACTCCACATGGTTGATGTTCTTGAAGCCGGGGAGCTTCGGCAGACGACGCGCGAGCGGGGTCTGGCCGCCCTCGAAGCCGACGCCCTTGCCGCCGCCAGCGCGAGACTTCTGGCCGTTCATGCCGCGGCCGGACGTCTTGCCCGTGCCGGAGGCAGGACCGCGGCCCACGCGCTTACGGTTCTTGGTCGCGCCCTCGGCCGGCTTGAGATCCTTCAATTCCATGGTTGTGACTCCTTCTCAGTCGCATACGGGCCCGCGGCCCGCGCTGGCAGCTCGCCGCCAGCTAACTTCCCTGGGCGTCCCGCCCCTTGGCGGAAACGCGATCACGCCGCAGAGGCGGCGATGATTCACAATCGAATATGATAACACGCGCCGCCCGAAGGCGGCGCGTGTAACCTCGCTGGTTTACAGCTCTTCGACCTGCACGAGGTGCTTGACCTTGAAGATCATGCCGCGCACGCAGTCGTTGTCCACCTGGTCGACCGTGCGGCCGATCTTGCCGAGGCCGAGCGCACGCAGCGTCTGGCCCTGGTCGGCTTTACGGCCGACGGAGCTCTTCACCTGGGTGATGCGCAGCGTCTTCTTCGCGTCTGCCATTACTCCTTCTCCTTCCAGCCGTAGATCTTCGCGACGGACGTGTCGCGGCGCGCAGCCACCTGCTCGGGGCTCTCCATGTTCTTGAGGCCCTCGGCGGCCGCCTTCACGATGTTCATGGCGTTGTTCGTGCCGAGAGACTTCGTGAGCACGTCGGTCACGCCGGCGAGCTCCATGATGGCGCGCACCGGACCGCCGGCGATAACGCCGGTACCGGGCGTGGCCGGCTTGATGAGCACGCGGCCGGCGCCGTAGATGCCCATGATCTCATGCGGCAGCGTCTTCTCGGGCGTCAGCGGCACGGTGAACATGTTCTTCTTCGCGTCCTCGACGCCCTTCTTGATAGCGATGGGCACTTCCTGGGACTTGCCCATGCCCACGCCGACGCGGCCGTTGCCGTCGCCGACGACCACGAGCGCGGTGAGCGCGAAGCGGCGGCCGCCCTTGACGACCTTGGACACGCGGTTGATGTAGACGACGCGCTCCTGGAGCTCGGGAACCCCGGCGTCGTTCTGCTGCTTGTTACGAGCCATAAGCTTTAACCCCTTCTAGAATTTCAGGCCGGCTTCGCGAGCCGCATCGGCCAGAGCCTGCACGCGCCCGTGATACAGATGACCGCCACGGTCGAACACGACCTCCGTGACGCCGTTCTCCTGCGCCTTCTTGCCGACGATCTCGCCGAGGGCAGCCGCGCCCTCGACGGTGCCGCCCTTCTTGCCCGTGGCCTTGAACTCGGCACCGAGCGTGGACACGCCGCAGATGGTCTTGCTGGCGACGTCGTCGACGAGCTGGACGTAGATGTTGTTGTTGCTGCGCGTGACGCACAGGCGCGGACGCGCCGCCGTGCCGGAAACCTTGCCGCGCACGCGGCGATGGCGGCGAGCCAACCCGGCTTGTTTCTTCTGAAGCTTGTTCATGATTATCCCTTCGATCTCAAACCGTGTAGAGGCTCAAACGTTAGTCGCCCTTGGCGGCCTTGCCCAGCTTGCGACGCACATGCTCGCCCTCGTAGCGAATGCCCTTGCCCTTGTAGGGCTCCGGCTTGCGCCACTTGCGGATGTTCGCCGCCACCTGGCCGACCTGCTCCTTGCTGGGGCCGGACACGATGATCTCGGTTTGGCTCGGGACCTCGAACGTGATGTTCTCCGGCGCCTCCACGAGCACGGGATGAGAGAAGCCGAGCTGCATCTCCAGGTCCTTGCCCTTGAGCGCGGCGCGGTAGCCGACGCCCACGAGCTGGAGCTTCTTGGAGAAGCCGTTCGCGGTGCCCTCGACCATGTTCGCGATGAGCGTGCGCACGAGGCCGTGGAAGGCCTTCGCGTCGCGGCTGTCGTCCGGACGCTCGACGATGATGTCGTCGCCCTCGCGCTTGATGATCATGATCTCGGGGAAGCTGCGGGTGAGCTCGCCCTTCGGGCCCTTGACCGTCACGGTGTTGCCGTCGATGGTAACGTCGACGCCGGCAGGAACGGTGATGGGCTGTTTGCCGATACGAGACATATCTACCTACCTCCCTTTCCTACCATACGTACGCGATGACCTCGCCGCCAACGCCCTTTTTGCGGGCGTCGCGGTCGGTCATCACGCCGAGGCTCGTCGAGATGATTGCGGTGCCGAGTCCGCCGAGCACCCGGGGCAGCTCGTCCTTGCCCGCGTAGATACGCAGGCCGGGCTTCGAGATGCGCTTGATGCCGCGGATGGTCTTGGCCTTCTTGTCGCCGTACTTCAGCACGATCTCCAGCGTCGCGCGGGGCTCGCCCTCGACGACGTCGTAGCGCTGGATATAGCCCTCTTCCTGCATGATGCGGGCTATCTCGACAAGCTTCTTGCTCGACGGCATGGAAACCGTCTGCTTGCCGGCAGAGTTTGCGTTACGCACGCGCGTAAGCATGTCTGCGATGGGGTCGGTCATGGTCATGGTTCTGTTCTCCTTTGGTCCGTGATGAGCCGCGCGCACGGTTCGTCGGCGCCCGTAACGCCTCCGCCTTCTACGCGGGCACACCCTTGAACGTGACTTGAGTCTGGCGGCTTACCACGAAGACTTGGTCACGCCGGGCAGTTCGCCTTTGTTGGCCAGCTCGCGCAGGCACACGCGGCACAGGCCGAACTTGCGGTAGTAAGCGCGGGGACGTCCGCAACGCGTGCAGCGGTTGTGCTGGCGCGTCGAGAACTTCGGCTCGCGCTTCGCCTTGGCGATCATCGATTTCTTAGCCATGCAATTCCTTCTTTCCTATCCTCGACCCGCGCTCGCGCGCGGGTGCAAGTACCATCGTGGGAACAAGCAACCTACTTGTCCTTGAAGGGGAAGCCCAGCGCGGAGAGCAGCGCGAAGGCGTCCTCGTTGTTGTCCGCGGTCGTGACGACCGTGATGTCCATGCCGCGCGTGCGGTCGATCTTGTCGTAGTCGATCTCCGGGAAGATCAGCTGCTCGGTGATGCCCATCGTGTAGTTGCCGCGGCCGTCGAAGCTCTTCGGCGAGATGCCGCGGAAGTCGCGGACGCGCGGAAGGGCGGTCGCCAGCAGGCGGTCCAGGAACTCCCACATGCGGTCGCCGCGCAGCGTGACCTTGCAGCCGATGGCCTGGCCCTCGCGCAGGTGGAAGCCGGCGATGGACTTCTTGGCGCGCGTGACGCAGGGCTGCTGGCCCGTGATGGTGCGCAGGTCGGCCATGGCGGCGTCGAGCAGCTTCGAGTCGGAGGCTGCGGCGCCCACGCCCATGTTCACGACGATCTTCTCGAGGCGCGGGACCTCGTTGATGTTCTTGATGCCGAGCTCCTGCTCGAGCTTGGGCACGATCTCGGTCTTGTACTGTTCCTTCAGGCGAGGAGCGGTCATTTCGTTTCCTTTCGATGAATTAAACGCAGGATTTCCGACCCTGCGTCCCTCGCCGCCGAAGCGGCAGGGGCCATTGTACTGCATTGGCCGTCGCTGGTCGCCGAAAAGTCAGCGAGGGTGGCTGTGGTGCCTCGAATTCGCGGGATCGCGAAGGCGAAGCGTACTTCGGTACGCGAGCCTTCGCGATCGTGCGAAGGCGGGGTGCCACAGCCACCCGCAGCGTCGACCCGTTCCGCCGATCGGAGATCGGCGGAACTACTAATCGATGTCCTTGCCGCACTTCTTGCAGACGCGGATCTTCTTGCCGTTCTCGTCGCGCTTCTTGCCCGTACGCGTGGGCTGCTTGCACTCGGGGCAGATGACCATGACGTTGGACACGTGGATGGGGGCCTCCATGGTGGAGATGCCGCCCTGCGGGTTCTGCTGGGTGGGGCGCATGGCCTTCTTGATCATGTTGACCTTCTCCACCACCACGCGCTCCTTCTGCGGAAGCGCGCGCAGCACGACGCCCTCCTTGCCCTTGTCCTTGCCGGACAGGACCTTGACCTTGTCGCCCTTCTTGATGTTCATACCACTCATATTACGCACACCTCCCCTACAGCGTTTCCGGTGCCAGAGACACGATCTTCATGTACTTCTTGTCGCGCAGCTCGCGGGCAACCGGCCCGAAGATGCGGGTGCCGCGGGGCGCGCCGTCGTTGTTGATGAGCACGGCGGCGTTCTGGTCGAACTTGATGTAGCTGCCGTCGGGGCGGCGGACTTCCTTCTTCACGCGCACGACGACGCAGCGCACGACCTCGCCCTTCTTGACGTTGCCGTTGGGCGCCGCTTCCTTCACGCTGCAGATGATCACGTCACCGAGGCCCGCGTAGCGGCGCTTGGAGCCGCCGAGGACCTTGATGCACTGCACCTTGCGAGCGCCGGAGTTGTCGGCCACTGCGAGCATGGTTTGCATCTGAATCATTGCTGTAACCTAACTTTCCTCTTACGGGCATGCATGCGAGCACGCAGGCTATTTGGCCTTTTCCACGATCTCGATCAGACGCCAGCGCTTCATCTTGGACAGCGGGCGCGTCTCCATGATGCGCACGGTGTCGCCGACGCCGGCCTCGTTGTTCTCGTCGTGGGCGTGGAACTTCTTCGTGGTCGTCATCATCTTGCCGTACACGGGATGCGGCTTGCGCTCCTTGACCTGCACGACGCAGGTCTTGTCGTTGACGGCGCTCACCACGGTGCCCTGGCGGACCTTGCGGGAGTTACGATCTTCACTCATGTATATAACCTTCCTTATCCGCGCTCTAGGCGTTCAGCTCGCGGGCGCGCATCTCGGTCTGGATGCGGGCGATGTCCTTTTTGACCTGACCCACGCGGGCGGTGTTGTCGAGCTGGCTCGTGGCCATCTGGAAGCGCAGATTGAAAAGCTCCGCGCGCGCTTCTTTGAGTTTCGCCTGCAAATCGTCGGCAGAAAGCTCACGGATCTCTGCTGCTTTCATTTATTCCTGCCCTTCCGTTTCCTTGGAAACAATCTTGCACTTGATGGGCAACTTGTTGATGGCGAGACGCAGAGCTTCCTTGGCGGTCTCCTCGTCGACACCGTCGATCTCGAACATGATGCGGCCGGGCTTGACGACGGCGACCCATGCCTCGGGGTTGCCCTTGCCGGAACCCATGCGGGTTTCTGCCGGCTTCTGCGTGATAGGCTTGTCGGGGAAGATCGTGATCCACACCTTGCCGCCACGCTTCATGTGACGGGTCATGGCGATACGGGCTGCCTCGATCTGGCGGTTGGTGATCCAGTGCGCCTCGAGCGCCTGGATACCCCACGTGCCGTGGTTCAGCCGGGTGCCGCCCTTGGCCTTGCCCTTCATGGAACCACGCTGCACCTTGCGGTGCTTGACGCGCTTAGGTACGAGCATTTACTTCGCCCCCCTCTCGTTGCGGTCGTTGCGACGGGAACGGTTCGGACGGGAGCTGCCCTCGAGCGCCGGGTTCGGCGCCTTCTGGCCGGGGAGCATCTCGCCGTGGTACACCCACACCTGCACGCCGATGGAGCCCATCGTGGTGGCGGCGGTGCAGAAACCGTAGTCGATCTTCGCGCGCAGCGTGTGCAGCGGCACGCGGCCTTCGCGATACCACTCGCGACGGCTCATCTCCGCGCCGCCCAGGCGGCCGGAGCACTGGATGCGGATGCCCTTGGCACCGCTCTTGCGGGCGGACTGGACCGCCTTGCGCATGGCGCGGCGGAAGGCCACGCGGCCCTCGAGCTGCTCGGCCACGGACTGCGCGATGAGCGCGGCATCGAGCTCGGGGCGCTTGACCTCGACGACCTCGATGGACACCGGGCCGCTGGCAACCTTCTCCAGCTTCTTGCGCAGGGAGTCGATCTCGGCGCCCTTCTTGCCGATCACGACGCCCGGGCGGGCCGTGGTGACGATGACCTTGATCTTGTCGCCGGCGCGCTCGATCTCAACCTTGGAGACGGCGGCACGGGCGAGGTACTTGTCCAGGAACTTCCTGATGGCCAAGTCGTTTTCCAGGTTCTTGGCGTAGTCCTTGTCGGAGTACCAACGGCTGCGCCAATCTTCGGTGATGCCAAGGCGGAACCCGGTGGGGCTAACTTTCTGACCCATACGGCTTATGCCTCCTCTCGCGGTGCAACGATGATCGTGATGTGGCTCGTGCGCTTGCGGATGCGCGACGCGGAGCCCTTGGCGCGCGGACGGATGCGCTTCAGCGTGGGGCCCTCGTCGACGAAGGCCGTCTTCACGATGAGCGATTCCGGACGCACGTGGTGCTGGTGCTCGGCGTTGGCCACGGCGGAGTTCAGCGTCTTCTCGACGGCTTCCGCCACACCGCGGTTCGTGAACGCGAGGATCTCGCGGGCCTGGATGACGGACTTGCCGCGGACCAGGTCTACTACGATGCGCGCCTTGCGGGGCGAAACGCGGACATAGCGTGCTACAGCTTTAGCTTCCATTGTTTTCACCCCTTCTTATCGCTTGCCCTTGTCGGCGGAGTGACCCTTGAACGTGCGGGTCGGGGCGAATTCGCCCAGCTTGTGGCCGACCATGGATTCGGTGACGTAGACCGGCACGTGCTTGCGGCCATCATGCACGGCGATGGTGTGCCCCACCATCTCCGGGAAGATGGTGCTGGAGCGCGACCAGGTCTTCACGACGTTCTTCTCGCCCGCCGCATTCATCTTCTCGATACGATCAAGAAGCCGCGGCTCAACGAAAGGACCCTTCTTCAAACTTCTACTCACTATTACTCCTTAACGCTTTGCGCTACTTCTTGCGACGGCGGATGATCAAGCGGCTCGAAGCCTTCTTGGGATTGCGGGTGCGATGGCCCTTCGTGGGGACGCCCCACGGGGTGACCGGGTGACGACCAGCGGACTTGTTCTTGCCCTCGCCGCCGCCGTGCGGGTGGTCGACCGGGTTCATGACGGTACCGCGGACGCTGGGGCGGATGCCCTTCCAGCGGTTGCGTCCGGCCTTGCCGATCTTGATGTTGGCATGCTCGGCGTTGCCGACCTCGCCCACCGTGGCGCGGCACGTGATGAGCACGCGGCGCATCTCGGAGGACGGCATGCGCAGGATGGCGTAGTTGCCCTCCTTGCCCATAAGCTGGATGCTGGTGCCGGCGGAACGCGCGATTGCGGCGCCCTTGCCCGGCTGCAGCTCCACGGCGTGGATGAGCGTGCCGACGGGGATGTTGGCCAGCGGCAGCGCGTTGCCCGGCTTGATGTCGGCCTCGGGGCCGCTCATGACGGTGTCGCCCACGCGGAGGCCCTTCGGATGAAGGATGTAGCGCTTCTCGCCGTCGACGTAGTGCAAAAGGGCGATGCGGGCGCTGCGGTTCGGGTCGTACTCGATGGTAGCGACCTTCGCGGGCACGCCGTCCTTCTGGCGCTTGAAGTCGATGATGCGGTAGCGGCGCTTGTTGCCGCCGCCCTGGTGCCGCGTCGTGATACGGCCGTTGTTGTTGCGGCCCGCCTTGTTCGACAGCGGCGCAAGCAGGGACTTCTCCGGCTTGTCCGTCGTGATCTCGGCGAAGTCCGAGACCGTCTGGAAACGTCGGCCGGGGCTCGTCGGCTTGTACTGTTTGACTCCCATTACTGTCCTTTCTTCGGATCTTTGCTCGCACGCCTCTCCGTACCCCAAAGACCCCTTGTCGCTTCGTGGACTGCCGATTGCCGCTGCGCCTTGGGGAGGCTTGACGCACGCGACTCCGGTGTACCACGCGTCCGGGTGTATCTATCAATGACCAGACGCAACCGAGAATTATAAACCCCTCCGGGTCAGGTATCAAGTGTTGATTTGCGCACACAAGTTGCGCACAAGTTGCGGGGGCTTTCGGAGGACGGTACGGGGCACGTGAAGGGGCGCCGCAGCTGTCTGTCCCACCTGGCGCCTTCGGCGGGACCGGAGCGGGCATGCGAGGAATGCACGGGAAGCGCAGGCGCGGGGCGCGGGATAGCCGCGCAAGTCGAGGGCGTCATTGGCTTTTTGCACAGTATTTACCAGTTTTCTACATCGGGAACCCCTAGGGGAGCCCTTTTCGGAATCGCGGAAACAACGAGCTGGGGTAATGCTGCCCAGATCCAATCGCAAGGTGAGCAAGCGGGTTTGCGGGGACCAAAGATGCAATAATCTGGTGAAAGGCGTGCGGAGCCGGCCACGACCGGTTCCGGGATGTCGAGCACAGCAAGCGGGAATCGCGCTTCCGTACCTATGCTTTTCAGGACGACCGCGCCAAAGGCCGTGCGCTAGCGGCGGGTCTTGCCGCCGCCCTTGGCGCGCGAAGCGCTCGAACTGCCGCTCGGGCGCTTCGGCGAGCCCTTTCCACCTGGGCGCTGCGCTTCCTTGCGCGGCCCCTTGGCCCCTGCAGCGTCGCGCGCGCCCTTGGACGACGAGGCGACGCGCTGGCCTTTACCGTTCCCCTTGCGCGAAGCCTCGCCCTTGCCTGCGCCCTTGCCGCTCCCCTTGCGCGCAGGCTCTCCTTTGCCGCCGCCCTTGCCGCTCCCCTTGCGCGCAGGCTCGGCCTTGCTCGCGGCCTTGCGCAGGGTGGACGAGCCGGACGCCTTGCCGCGGGGGCCCTTGGCGGGCGGGGCGCCCTCGGGGCGCACGAGGCATTCGCGGCCGTGGCCCACCAGGTCCATGCGGCCGGCCTTCTTCAGGGCCTCCATCACGAGGGAGCGGTTCTTCGGGTCGCGGTACTGGATAAGGGCGCGCTGGAGCGCCTTCTCGTGCGGGGACTTCGGCACGTAGACCGGCTGCATGGTGCGCGGGTCCGCGCCGGTGGCGTACATGACCGTGGACATAGTGGAGGGCGTGGGGTAGAAATCCTGCACCTGCTCGGGCATGTAGCCCAGGTCGCGCACGTACTCGGCCAGCTCCACGGCCTCGTCGAGCGTGGAGCCGGGGTGCGACGACATGAGGTAGGGCACGAGGTACTGCTTCTTCCCCAGCTCCTCGTTCGCCTGCTCGTACTTCTGCACGAAGCGCTCGTACACGGCGCGGGGCGGCTTGCCCATGTGGGCGAGCACGGTGTCGGACACGTGCTCGGGCGCCACCTTCAGCTGGCCGCTCACGTGGTTCTCGCAGAGCTCGTAGATGAACTCGTCGCCGTGCTTGCGGTCGGCCAACACGTAGTCGAAGCGGATGCCGGAGCGCACGAACACCTTCTTCACGCCGGGCAGCTTCTGCAGCCGCTCGAGCAGCTTGAGGTAGTCCACATGGTCGGCCTCGAGGCGCTCGCACGGCTCCGGGAACAGGCAGCGCTGGTGCGGGCAGGCGCCGGCCTTCGTCTGCTTGGCGCAGGCGGGGGCGCGGAAGTTCGCCGTGGGGCCGCCCACGTCGTGGATATAGCCCTTGAAGCCGGGCTCGTCCACGATGGCCCGCGCCTCCTCCACCAGCGAGTCGTGGCTGCGCGCCTGCACGATACGCCCCTGATGGAACGTGAGCGCGCAGAACGAGCACTCGCCGAAGCAGCCGCGGCTGCTGGTGAGGCTGAACCGCACCTCCTTGATGGCCGGCACGCCGCCGGCCTCCTCGTACATCGGATGGTACGTGCGCGCGAACGGCAGGCGGTACACGGCGTCCATCTCGGCCTGCGAGAGCGGGGCAGCCGGGGGGTTCTGCACGACGAACTCGTGGTCGGAATAGGGCTCCACCAAGCGCTTTCCAATGAAGGGGTCGCTGTTGGCGTACTGCACGGCGAAGCTGCGCGCGTAGTTCAGGGGATCGGCCTGCAGGTCGGGGAACGAGAGCAGCTCCACCGCGTCGTAGACGTGCTCGAGCGAGCTTGCGCGGTAGACGGTGCCGTCGATGAACGTGAGGTCGTCGATGGACAGTCCCGCATCGAGCGCGTCGGCTATCTCCACCACCGAGCGCTCCCCCATGCCGAAGCTCACGAGGTCGGCGCCGGAATCCAGCAGGATGGAGCGTTTGATCTTGTCCGACCAGTAGTCGTAGTGCGCGAGCCGCCGCAGGCTGGCCTCGATGCCGCCCAGCACGATGGGCGTTTTCTTGAACGTGCGGCGGATGAGGTTGGAGTACACGACGGCCGCGTGGTTCGGGCGCAGGCCCGCCTGCCCGCCTGGCGAGTACGCGTCCTCGCGGCGCCGCTTCCGCGCCACGGTGTAGTGGTTCACCATGGAGTCCATGTTGCCGGCCGACACGAGGAACGCCAGCCGCGGCTCGCCGAGCGCGGCCATCGAGGCCGGGTCGTTCCAATCGGGCTGCGCGATGACGCCCACCCGGTAGCCGTGCGACTCCAGAAGCCGCGTGATGATGGCCGCGCCGAACGAGGGGTGGTCGACGTACGCGTCGCCCGACACGTACACGAAGTCGACCTGGTCCCAGCCGCGTTCCGCCATGTCCTGACGATTCACCGGGAGAAACTGTGTGCTCATGGGACTCCTTGCCGGCGCGCGGGGGCGCGCGTGATCGCTGGGGCTACCCCGCCATCGTAGCGGAAATACGGACTGTCCGCCACCCGCGTAACCCCTTCCCCACGACCCGGTGACGCCTCCGGGCCGCCGGAGGGGGCCGGCGGGGTGGCCGCTAGACTGTATCGATTGAAATCGCGAACCTCTATTGCGCGTTCGGTTCCCTGCGAACCCGACAACAAGGAGAAGGCCATGCACCTGCAAACGTACAGCCAATGGCGCGAGACGTGCATCGCGCTGCATATGACGGCCCAGATGATGGGCAAGGTGAAGCTGGAATGCCTGGAGCCCCAGCCGGAGTGGAACCACGTGCTGCTGGACGCGACGCCCGACGGGTTCACCACCGGGTTCGTGCCGCACGGCACGGGCGGGTTCGAGATCCAGCTGCGCTTGGACGAGCCGCAGGTGCAGGCCGTGGCGACAACCGGCGAGGAGGCGTCGTTCCCGCTGGAGGACGGCACGTCCGTGGCCCGCTACTACGAGCGGTTCACGTTGCTGCTGGAAGCCATCGGACACCCGGTGCCCCTCTACCCGGTGCCGCAGGAGATGTTCACGCAGGCGCCCTTCTACACGCTCGTCGAGCCGCTCGCGTTCGACGGCGAGGCGGCCCGGCGCTACTTCGCGCAGTGCCTGTTCGCCCGCAACGCGCTGCTGGACTTCTCGGCCGGATTCCGCGGGAAGAAGATCCAGCCGTCGCTGTTCTGGGGCACGTTCGACATGACGTGCGTTCTGTTCTCGGGCAAGCCGTGCCCGTACTCCGGGGAGGGCGGCATCGTAGAGCGCGTGGCGTTCGACGAGCAGTTCGTTGAGTTCGGCTTTTGGCCGGGCGACGAGAAGGCCGACGACCCGGCGTTCTTCGTGCTGGCCTACCCCTTCCTCGAGGGGGCGATGCCCGAGGTCTCGGTGCCGGGCGCGTACTACGACCCCGCGAGCGCCGAGTACTTCCTCAAGCTGGAGGACGTGCTGCGTGCCGACGACCCCCACGCCGCCGTCGTGCGGTTCTGCCACGACGCCTTCGTGAACGTGGCCGCAGCCCAGCGCTGGGAGCGCTTCGACTGGCTCACGCGCCCGCTGTTGGTGTAGGACGGGGGGGGGAGGAGTAGCTCGTGCCGAACGCAAACGCGAAGAGCCACGGCCCCAGGGGCGGCACAGGCTGGCTCTCGCAGAGCGGCTGACCGCTCCAGACCGGCCGCCCGCGGCTGACCGGGCGGAGCCGATATGCGGCCCGTCCGGAATCTCGCGCAGGTCAGGCGGGCGTTTCGGGCACGAGCACGTCGAGGGCGCGGGGGACGACGTCGATGGCGTACTCGGAGGCCTCGAGGGGCTCGCCGTCGATCTGGACGGGCGGGGGCGCGTCGAAGCGCACCGACAGCGTGCGGGCTCGGCGCAGCTCTATCTGCCGGAAGCCGGTGTGACGGCCGCCTTTCGCCAGCAGGAACACGAAGACGGCGCGCGCGATGCCGAAGGGCGGGTGCGCGATGCACACGTCCAGCAGGCCGTCGTCGATGCGCGCGTCCGGGCAGATGCGGAAGCCTCCGCCGTAGGTGGGGCCCACCTGCACCGCGAAGGTGAACGACGCGCCGCGCACGGGCTCGCCGCCGTCGAACGAGGCCGTGTAGCGGTGGCAGTCCAGGTGGTGCAGCAGCTGGTCCATGCCGCTGGCCAGGTAGAGCGCCGTGCCGGTCCTGCCGGTGCGCGCCCGCCGCTCCACCGTGTCGAGCGCGATGGCCGCGTCCACGCCGAACGAGAGCGTCTCCACGAAGAACTCGCCGTTGCACCGTCCCACGTCGGCCGGACGGGCGCAGGCTGCGAGCAGCTGCGCCACGGCCGCGTCCACCGAGCGCGCCGACATGCCGAGCGTGCGCGCGTAGTCGTTTCCCGAGCCCACCGGCACGATGCCGAAGGCCGGGCGCTCCCCCGCCGGCAGCTGCATGAGCCCGTTGGCGGCCTCGTGGATGATGCCGTCGCCGCCGAGGGCGAGCACCGTTTCGTACGCGCCCGCGCCCGCCGCCAGGCGCACGGCCTCGCCGGGGCCGCGCGTGGGAGCCACATCGAGCGAGCCGTCGCCCAGGGCATCCCCCAGCAGTGCCGCCGCACGCTCGGCCGCAGCGGCGCCGTTGCCGTTCTGCGCCGCCGGATTGGCAATGAGCAGCGTCTTTCCCAAAGGGGTTGGCATGGGCTTCCTCTCGAGCGTATCGTTCCCGCCGGGCCGGGTCCCGGCGGATGCCGTCACCGCCTATTATAGGGGGAAAGCACGACTGCCGGCAGCAGTTACTTCCCCAGTCCGCTCACGACGGCGCGCTGGAGCTCTTCCAGGCTGGCGGCGTCGGCGGTCCACTGGTGCGCGAGCGTGCCGAGCGCGAGGTCGAAGCCGCACTTCTCAAGCACCTCGGCCACCTCGTCAGGGCCGTTCTTCCCCCAGCCGTACGAGCCGAACGGGATGCCCACGCGGCCTTCCCAGCCCGATTTCGGCGAGAGGCCCTTCAGGTAGCAGAGGAACGCCGCCACGGTGGGCATCATGCCGTTGTTGAGCGTGGGAGAGCCCACGGCCACGTACCTCGCCGACAGCACCTCGGTCATGATGTCGGAGATGTGGTTCGCCTTGAGGTCGAACAGGCGCGCAGGCACGCCGCACTCGATGAACGCCTCCAGTATCTCGTGGGCCATGGCCTCGGTGGTGTGCCACATGGAGTCGTACACCACGATTGCGTAGTCCTCGGGGGCGAGCGAGCTCCACCGCGCGTACGTCTCCAGTATCTCGGGCACGTGGCTGCGCCAGACCACGCCGTGGCTCGGCGCGATCATGTCGATGTCCAGGCCGCCGAGCGCCCCCAGCGCGCGCTGGACGTGGCGCGAGTAGGGCATGACGATGTTCGCGTAGTACTTCTTGGCCTGGGCCAGCACCTCGGGCAGGCCCACCTCGTCGTCGAAGTGCTTGGAGGAGGCGTAGTGCTGGCCGAACGCGTCGTTGGAGAACAGGATGCGATCGACGTCGGAGTACGCGGCCATGTTGTCGGGCCAGTGCACCATGACGGTCTGGGTGAACGTGAGCGTGCGCTTGCCGATGTTGAGCGTGTCGCCGGTCTTCACGGGCACGTAGCCGCGATCGCCGTAGTGCGCCGCGAGGCCGTTCACGCCGTGCGGGGCGCTTGCGTAGATGCGCGCGTTCGGCGCGAGCTCGCAGAGGGCGGGAAGCGCGCCGGAGTGGTCCTGCTCCACGTGGTTCGCCACGATGTTCTCGATGCGCGCGGGGTCCACCACCTCGCGCACGCGCTCGACGAGCTCGTCGGCGAACGCGGGCTTGCACGTGTCGATGAGCGTGGGATGCTCGTCCATGATGAGGTAGGCGTTGTACGTGGACCCTCTATCCGTCGTGTAGCCGTGGAAGTTCCGCTCGTTCCAATCGACTCCCCCGACCCAGTACACGTCCGGCTTTACCTCGACCGCATGCAGCATGATTAGCTCCTTTCTCGCGTTTTCGTCCAGTATAGCTACGGAGCGCTGCCGGCCGAGGGGTGCGCAGGTAAATGATAGCGAAAGACCCGCATTCGGATTGCGCGGGAGGTGCGGGCGTGGGCTGCGCAGGGAGGCGTTGTGGGGAGCGTAGGCGGGGCCAAGCGAGGGGCGTGGACTATGTTTTGGGAAGGCATTGCGAAGAGCAGGCTGCGCAGGGGTCACGGGCTGAACGGGGGGGGGCAGTTCTCGCGGGCGTTACCGCTGCCGAAGGGCCGCGTAACGCTGCGCGCCGGGGCGGGGCGGCGGGCGGGCGCAGGCGTAAGCTGCGCCCGTACCCGTGGGAAAGGAGCCCCTTATGACGCAATCCGCAACGCTCGAGACCCAGGCCCCGAAGGCGGGCTACGCCATGGACGACGTGCGCGCGAACGTGGATCCGAAGCCGCAGATCGAAAGCGACGACTACCGTCCCGCCGGCAAGCTGGAGGGCAGAGCCGCCCTCGTGACCGGGGGCGACAGCGGCATCGGTGCCGCTGCGGCCATCGCCTTCGCCAAGGAGGGAGCCGATGTGGCTCTCGTCTACTACTCCTCCGACGACGACGCGCAGGCGGTGGCCGAGCGCATCCGCTCGCTCGGCCGGCGCGCGCTCGTGTTCAAGGGCGACGTGGGCGACGAGGAGTTCTGCCGCCGCACGGTGGGCGGCATCATGGACGCCTGGGGCCGCCTGGACGTGCTCGTGAACAACGCCGGCGAGCAGACGCCGCAGAAGAGCATCCTCGACATCACGCAGGCTCAGCTCGTGCGCACGTTCCAGACGAACATCTTCAGCATGTTCTTCCTGGTTAAGGCCGCCCTGCCGCATATGCCGCGGGGCGGGGCCATCGTGAACACCACGTCGGTGACGGCCTACCAGGGAAGCCCCCAGCTTCTGGACTACTCGGCCACGAAGGGCGCCATCACGGCGTTCACCCGCTCGCTCTCCGAGAACGAGGAGCTGGTGGGCCGCGGCATCCGCGTGAACGCCGTGGCACCCGGCCCCATCTGGACGCCGCTGAACCCCGCGTCCTACGGCGCCGACAGCGACAAGGTGCGCCACTTCGGCGAGAGCGTGCCGATGGGCCGCCCCGGCCAGCCCTACGAGCTTGCCCCCGCCTACGTGTTCCTGGCCTGCGACGACTCCAGCTACATCTCGGGGCAGGTCATCCATGTGAACGGCGGCACCGTGGTGAACGGGTAGGCGCCGAGCGCCCGCCGGCCGGTCGGGGTCGGCGGGCGCGAACGCCGACCAAGGTCAGGAAGGGTACGGTTGATTCCGTTAATCGTAAAAACAGCAGAGAGCGCGAAACGGCTTCGCCCACTGCAAGCGGGAATCATGGAGTCCGACGCAGACGCTGCAGGCCCGCTTCCGCGTGGAACACGGGCGTCACCTTCCTCTAAAAGCCGTCTGTCCGCAGGACGGGATCGACGTTCGCCAGGAACTTTAGACGGAATTGTGCCGGGCAGGGCGAAGACGAGACGGTACAATACAGCAGGGGGTTGCGGGATGCGGCCCTCTCGGCGGGCGCCGGGGAAAACGAGGATGGGCGAACGACATGGGATGGAACGTATCGGCTGAGGTCATCGCCTTCATCATCGTGCTCATCATCTCCGTGTACTCGCGCCAAAGCCATGCGGTGCCGTCGCTGAAGAACCGGGTGTTCCGGCTCTGCCTGGGCACGACGCTGGGCGCCATCGGCACGAACCTGGCTTCCACGCTTCTGATTGCCTACGCGCCCCTGGAGCTGCTGCCGCTCACGTACCTCGTCACCCTCTGCTACTTCGTGCTCACGCCGCTTTTGGGCACCGTGTACTTCTACTACGCCGTGGCTGTGGTAAGCGAGGCGCGGCCGGTCGGGGGGACCTTCGCCCTGGCCAGCGGAGTGCCGTGCGCGGTGTACTTCCTGCTGGTGCTGGCGAACGTGCCCACCGGATGGTTGTTCTCCTTCGACGCGGCGGGCGCCTACGTGCAGGGGCCGTTCATCATCGCCACGTACCTGGTGTTCTACTTCTACTGCATGGCCTGCTTCGCGCTCGTCATGTTCACGCGGGCGCCCATCGACCCCGTCATCAAGCGCATCCTGGCCGTGTTCCCGCTCATCGCCGTGGCCGTGATCGCCGTGCAGCAGCTGTTCCCAACCTATCTGCTGTCGGGATCGGCGGCCGCGTGCTCGCTGCTCATCATCTACCTGTACTTGCAGAACAAGCGCCTGTCGGTCGATCAGCTTACCGGCGCCTCCAACCGCCAGGAGTTCCTGTCCATGGTCTCGCTCATGAACGAGAAGGAGCAGCCGTTCACGGCCGTGCTCGTGTCGCTTTCGAACTTCAAGTTCATCAACGACAAGTTCGGCCACGAGAGCGGCGACCGGTTCCTGCGCGAGTTCGCCTCGTACCTGGGCGCCATCGGCGACGCGCGGCTCTACCGCTACAGCGGCGACCAGTTCGCCTTCATCGTGAGCCGCGACGGCGGCTGGGGCGCGCATGGCGGACAAGACGGGGACGACGCGACCGCCTCCCTTCTGGCCCCGCTGCGACAGCGCCTCGGGGAGCCATGGCGCATCGGCGGGCACTCCTACACCGTGGGCGCCGCCATCGGGGCGGTGAGCTACCCCGTTATCGCGCGCACGCCCGGCGACGTGGTGGCCGCGCTGGAATACGCCACGGAGGAGTCGAAGAAGCTCGAGCCGAACACGCCGTGCGTGTGCACGCCGGGCATGATGAAGGCCATCCACCGCCGCAGCGCCATCGCCGACGTGGTGCGGCGTGCGGCCGAGCAGGACGGCTTCACCATGAACTTGCAGCCCGTGTGGTCCGAGAGCGCGCAGCGGTTCGTGGCGGCCGAGGCGCTCTGCCGCCTGACCGACGACGGGTTGGGTCCCATCCCGCCCGACGAGTTCATCCCCATCGCGGAGCAGATCGGCGTCATCTCCGATGTCACGCGCTTCATGCTGGACCGCGCCTGCGCGTTCGTTCGCTCCTACCGCGGCGCCCACCCCAGCTCAACGTTCCGCGGCGTGTCGGTGAACTTCTCGGCCGTGCAGTTCATACAGGACGACCTGGCCGAGTCGGTGCTGGCCGTGGTGGAGCGCCACGGCATTCCGGCATCGTGCCTGCGCGTGGAGGTGACGGAGAGCGCCATCATCGCGAACCCCGACGCCGTGCGCGCGTTCATGGAGAGGATGCACGCGCAGGGCGTGCGCTTCTACCTGGACGACTTCGGCACGGGGTACTCGAACCTCTCCACGCTGCTGGAGCTGCCGTTCGACATGGTGAAGCTGGACAAGAGCATCCTATGGTCCGTAACGGAGAACGACCACCTGGTGGAGTTCTTCGGGCTATTGGCCTCCGGGTTCGGTGCGTTGGGCACGCAGGCGCTCGCGGAGGGCGTGGAGACGCAGGAGCAGCGCGCCTTCCTGAACCTGTGCGGCTGCGACCTCATGCAGGGCTACCTGTTCTCGCGGCCTGTGCCGCCCGACGAGGCCGCCGCGGTGATTGCCGCGAGCGAGGAGTGCGCCGAGGGGTAGCCCCGTGCTGCGCAACGTAGCTGATGCAGGATGCCTATCGCTTTACCGCGAGCGTTCAAGCGGGACGGGGGAAGAACGGGCAGCCGACCTTCAGGCATTCCCGGTTGCGGTGGTAATAGCGGCAGGTTATGCGCTCGGGCATCTCCATCTCGATACCGCGCAGCTCGGCCGTGTACGCCGCCGCCTCCTGGAGGGCGACGAAGCCCGTGCGCTTGCAGCAGCGCGGCCCGCCCAGGTCGGCCAGTCGGCCGAGGATGCGCGAGGTCAAACGCTGCGTCTCGGCCCACGGCCCGCGCGTCATGGGCGTGGAACCCGACACGATGCTCCAGTACATGCCCGCGCTCACGGCCGCGCCGCAGGTCCCCCAGAGCCCGCAGGCGCCGCCCGGCACGTTCATCGAGCGGTTCCGCATCTCGGCAAGCGCCCGGGGCAGGTCGAGGTCACCGCCGGCGTTCTTGTAGGCGGCGAGCAGCGCGGCGCCCACGAGCGTGTGGTGCTCCGGCCCGTTGGGGAAGATGGACTTGTCGTCCATCATGGCCATCGCCATCTCCACCGGGTTCCTCGAATCGGTGGACGAGCAGTACTCCATGACATGGTCGACGCCGCCCTCGCGATGACAGGCATCGCACACGTAATGCCCCGCCGTGCACACGGAATGCCCCGTCTCCTTCTTACCGCAGATATGGCAGGCAACCTCCCGCGCCTCCTCGAAGTAATCGAGCGGCTTCCCGCACACCAGGCAAATCGCCAATCCCGCTGACATACGCCTCTCCTTCCCTCTCCTTCTTGCCGGTGCGACCTCACACCCTCAACTCCACTTGACGGTTTTCCTCACCACCATGCCCACCATAATAGCGGTTCGCGCAACCGTGAACCATCGTTCCGTGCCGAGCGTCCATAGGTTACATTTTCCAATATCTTGTTTCAAAAGTATTCTTATGCGATACAATTGAAACATGAATAGACGTGATTATCTTTCCATCATGAGCGAGCTTTCCGCATCGGAGGGCGTTTTCACCACGGCGCAAGCCCTGCGTCTCGGCATTCCGCGCAACGTGCTTGCCAAGGCTCGCGAAGCGGGAAAGCTCGTGCGCATCGCCCATGGTGCGTACCGGATGGCGGGGACTCCGGCGTCGCAGCTCGACGAGCTGACCGCTGCATGGAAGCTCACCGACCCCGCGAAGATGACGCACGAGCGGGTGCCCTTCGATGCCTGGGACGGCATTGCCGTCGCAGGGAACACGGCCGCCTCGATCCTCGGCATCGGGGATTTCTACCTCTCGCCTTACCGCATCCTCGCCCCGAGGCGCATCAACTCGCGCAACGTCGAGACGAGGTTCGGCGTGCGCGACATCACCCGCAACGAGGTGTCGTTCGCAAGCGGCATCCCCGTGACAAGCATCGAGCGCACCTTGGTTGACCTCGTGCTAGACGGCGAAGACCCGTCGCTTGTGGAGGACGCGCTCTCCGATGCTCGGGAAAAGGGCCTGGACGAAGAAAGGCTCATCCGCCTTGCGGCAGATGCCGGCGCCTCGGCTCAAGCGAAAAGGAAGATGGCAAGGCTCTTCGGGGAGGAAGCATGATGGCGTACGCAACTCCCACGGCCCTCGAAATGGCGGTCAAGGCCGCCGCGAAAGCATCATCGCTTGACACTGGGAGAGCCGTCTCGGGTTTCTACTTCCATCGATTCCTGTGCCGCATATTCAGCAGGCAGGACTCGCCTTTTGTGCTGAAGGGAGGCCAGAGCATGCTTGCACGTACTGCGGATGCACGAGCCACCCGAGACATCGACCTGCTTTCGGAGAAAGCGGATATCGACGAAGCGCTTGCCGAACTCAAGCATCTTGCAGCCATCGACCTCGAGGACTTCGTAACCTTCGAATTTGTCGGATGCAAGCCGATCAAGGCCGAAGACGACTACCGAGCGGGATTCAACGTCACCTTTACGCCCTTGCTCGGAAGAAAACGTCTGCAGGATATCTCCATCGACCTCGTGTTCGATCGGATTGCGTACGGCAAATCCGAGGTTGTCGAGCCAGCCGACAGAATCGACGTACCGGACATCCCGACGTTCGGCTATCGCATCTACCCCGCCACGAGCTCTCTTGCCGACAAACTTTGCGCCATGGTCGAAATGCATGACGGCAGGCCCTCCTCGCGCGTCAAGGACCTTGTAGACGTTGCGGTTTACGCCGTGACCACCGACTTCGACGGTGGAGAGCTTTGCAGGCGGGCGCGCATCGAGGCAACCGTGCGGGGAATAAAGCTTCCCGAGAAGTACGCGGCACCCATGGAGTGGAAGCGGCTTTACCGCGGCACCTTCAGGAAGCTCGTTCGGCAAACCGGTCTGCCCCCGGAATACGCCGAGATCGAGACGGCAGAATCCCTTGCGGCAAGCCTGCTCGACCCGATCTTGTCGCAAGAGGCCGATGGGCGCCGCTGGTACCACGAAAATCTGGGCTGGGAGTAACGCCCAGCGAACTTGCGCGGCTGCATCCGGCCTCCTGCTATACTGTTCGGGTATACCGGATAGCGGCACCTGCGCCTCCGGCCGTCACGTGAATGGGGGTTCTCAGTGGCATCTCACGATTTCGGGGACGACGTCTTCCTCACGCCCGCGCAAGGGGGCAGCCTGGCGACGGTGACGCTGCCCATGCTGGAAGATTTCCTGTCGGACTGCGAGGTCGTCCACCGCCCTCCCGCCGCGCGCCGCACGTTCCGCTGGTTCGCCGCCGTGTCGCACGAGCAGGTGGCGAGCACGGCGCCGAGCGATCTGGACGACGCGCGGCTGCTGTTCGTGTGCCGCCTCGGCATGGCCGGCACGCTCCTGCGCGACCGCCCGCGGGCCTTCGCGCTGGCGCTGGCGGACGGCGGGGAGCACGTCGGGCCCGCCCTCGCGGACGTGGCCGACCGCCTGCTCGTCATCCGCCAGCAGGACCGCTTCTCCTACTTCATCTTCCTCGTGCAATCCTACTTCATGCGCCTTTTGCTGTGGGAGGGCGAGCTCGACCGCATCGCGCTGCGCCACGGCACGCTCGCCGAGGCGCTCGACGCGAGCGCGCCGGTGATGCGCAACTTCATGTTCGTGACCGACAACGAGTTCAACCTCGTCGCGCGCACCTCCGCCATCGAGCCGCCCGACGCCCTGCACCGGCGCCTCGTCGAAACCGGCTGCCTGTCGCCCCAGATGATCGCGGAGAAGCGCTTCCACCTGCCCGAGAAGGCGTTCTACGAGAAGGAGCCCTCCGCCATCACGCCCTACGCGCGGCTGTCGCATCCGCTGTACCTAAGCCACACCTACTTCGGGTCGCTGTCCATGTCATGCCACGTCGCTCCGCTCACCGAGGGGCTGAAGGACCTGTTCTGCATCTTGATACGCCACGTCATGCCGCTGTGCGAGCAGCAGTGGCGCTCGCAGGTGAAGCTGAACATACCCCACTACTTCTTCTTCGAGAAGCTGCTGGAGCACGAGCCCGTGTCGTGCGAGTACGTGGACACGCAGCGGGAGATGGCCGGGCTCGCGGCCAACGCGCAGTACAAGCTCGTGGTGCTGGAGGTGGACGAGGGGGCCGATCCCGAGAAGGCGGGGCGCGCGGTGCGGGCGGCCGGGCGGCTGAACGGCGGCGACGTGCACTGCTTCGCGTACCGGGCCGAGGTGCTGGCGCTCTGCTACGCGCCGCCGAGCGACTGCCGCCTCGCGCACCGCCGCACCCTGGACGAGCTCGAGGAGCACGTGAGCGGCCCCTTGGGCATCGACTGCGGCGTGTCGGAGATATTCGAGGGCATCGAGAACCTCGACCTGGCATACCGGCAGGCGAAGATCGCGCTCGGGCTGCGCCAGACCATCCGCCTGCAGCTCTCCGCCGCCGAGGACGCCGACCGCGGTGCGTACCTCTTCGGCGACGCGCTCATGTACTTCCTCGTGGATCCGGCGGAGAAGGACGAGCGGTTCATGCGCTTCTGCTTCTCGCATACCGTGGTGGAGAAGATCCACGCCGAGGACGTTGCCAACAACACGAACTACCTGGTCCTGTTCTGGCACTACCTGAACAGCGGCCGCAACGCCACCGCCGTGGCCTCGCGGCTCCACCTGCACCGCAACACCGTGCTCTACCATATAGAGAAGATCCAGCGTCGCTTCGACTTCGACCTCGCCCTCCCCGGCGCCCGCGAGCGCATGCTCCTGGACTTCAAGGCCTTCTTCCTCACCAAGGGCAGCGAGTCGGTGGCCCGGATATTCGCCGAGGCCCCGGAGAGCAAAAGCGCCATGCGCGCTTAGGGAATCCTCTTCCCCGGCGCGAGGCTCGTCGTGCCGGATTGCAGCTCGAGGGAGCCGCCGCAGGCGGCGCAGGTGCGCGTGCCCGGATCGTTCATGTGGCCGCACGACGGGCAGCGGCGCACGAGGATGGCCGGGGGCTTCTCGCCCCGGCAGCGGCCGCAGTTCATACAGTAATGGCAGTTGCCCATGAGCAGCCCCCTCCCCTCGCTTCATGCGGGGAACCGGGCGGCTCGGCGCCCGGTTCCCCGCTGTTCTTACTCCGCCCGCTCGGCAGGAGCAGCGGCCTGCTCGTCGGCTATCTTGCGCGCCACGGAGCTGCGCACGTTCGGGAACAGGAAGAGCGACGCCGCGGCAACGAGGCAGAGCACGGCCGTGGCCACGTAGACGCCCTGGTAGTACGGCACGCCGTCCACCGCCCCCGTCGCCGCGATGGCGAGGGGCGAGATCACGTAGGACGCGATGAGGAACATGCCGAAGTTCTGGAACGTGGCCTGGATGCCGCCCACCACGCCGTAATGCTCGGGCTTCACGCTGGGAAGCAGCGTGGGGAGCATCTTCGTGAACGGCATGACCGAGGCCATGAGCACGGGCTGTATGCAGAAGAGCACCCAGGTGAGAGGCCCGTACGGCAGGAAGAACACGAGTGCGAAGCACACGGCCGTGCCCGCGAGGCACGCGATGAACGGCGCCCGCATGTTCTTGAACAGCTTCGCGAACACCACCGGCAGCGCCATGGACGCCACGCAGGCGATGACCGTGTTCAACGTGGACAGGTCGCCCGCCACGGCCGTGAGGCTCGGGTCGCCCATGAGCGTGGTCACGGCAGCCACCATGTAGGAGCCGTTCACGTTCGTCATGCCGAACACGAGAAGCGCCACGATGGCCACGGCCCACACGTGCCCGTTCCTCACCACCACGCGCAGGTACGTGCCCACCGGCTCGACCGAGCGGTGCTCGCCGTCAGGATGCTTGCGGTACACCGCGAACCACGCCACCACGCCCACCGCCATGAGGCCGAAGCTGAACCACCACGCGTCCTGGATGGCGGCCACGCGCGAGCCGTACCAGATGGCCAGCGCGGCACCCGCCGACATGCCGGCCGTGTACACGCCCATGGCGAACGAGTTCGCCGTGCCGGGAAACCACAGGCGCAGAAGCTTCGCGGAGTTCGCGTTGAGCGCCGCCACGCCCATGCCCATGAAGAAGCTCGAGGCGAAGAGCGTCCAGTAGTCGGCCGAGAAGCAGCGCGCGAGCGCGCCCAGAAGCGACACGACGAACGCCGCCGCGAACACCTTCCCCAGGCCCAGGCGGTCGGCCAGCACGCCGCCAGCCATGCAGAACAGCACGCCCGAGAAGTACGGAATGGACATGATCATGGAGAACATCATGGGCTCGCACCGGTACTGCTGCATCACCAGTATCGCCGCGCCGCCCGGCACGATGAACGAGAACTGCAGGCTCACGAGCAGCACCGTCATGCCTATCAGGATGGCCCATCGCCACGGATAGAGTTTCTCTTGCATGTTCGACCCCCTTGCGAAACGAAAAAGTAACACCCGGCGCGCCCCTTGCACACCGAGAGGCGAGGCCGTTGAAGAGCCTCGTCCGAAACGCCACCAGCCGGTCGTTTCACCGACCAGCCGATCCATGGTGCAGATTGTGAAGCGGGCGGGCGGCTTGGCGCCGCCCGCCGAGAGGGGGAACGCGGCGGGAGCGGAAAGCCGCACCCGCCGCAGCGCCTCCCCGCCGCGAGACTACTTCGCGAAGATCACCATCTTGTCCTTCGCGGCCGCCTTAGCCTTGGCGGCGAGCTCCTCCAGCGTGCCGTAGACCATGACGCCGGCCTGGCAGTGGTGCACGCAGGTGGGAAGCTTGCCGGCCTCCACGCGCGCGGCGCACAGGTCGCACAGGTGCGTGGGCACAGGCAGGTAGTCGTACTCCCACACGCCGTCGGAGCACTGGCGCGGGCCGTCCTGCAGGATCTTGATGCCGAAGTCGCCCTTGGGCAGGTCGTGCTCCTTCTTGCAGGCCACCTCGCAGGCGTGGCAACCCGAGCAGTACTGGTAGTCGATCAGAAGGCCGTATTCGCCGATGTTTGCCATGAGTACCTCCTCCTTACTTGTTCTGGTCGTAGAAGCTCGGCGTGTCGCTCTTGTGCGACGGGCCGTGCGTGTAGCCGTTCGTGGCCGTCACCTGGTAGGTGGGCTGGTCCTCGGGCGCGCTGTTCTCGGGCGTGCAGGGGTACACCTTCGCCATGCCGCACTTGATGGGCGCGCCGTAGCCGCTGTCGCCGTTCTCGCACATGGGAATGAGGTTGTTCGGGTTGCAGTCGAACACGCCGAACAGGCTCGGCTCGGCCGCCTCCTGCTCGGGGAACCACCAGCCGTGCTCGGTGGACACCACGCGCTCATCGAGCGTGGCGTTCAGGCGCACGACCTGGCGGCACTTGCCCATCTGGTTCTCGATCCAGGCCCACTCTCCCTCGTGCAGCCCGTACTTCGCCGCCGTGTCGGGGTGGATGTCGAAGTACGGCACCGGGTGCAGCTCGCGCGAGGTGGTGTTCGCCTGGCGCCACTCGGAGTGGAAGAACTCGAAGGAACGCTTGCCCGTGGTGAGCACGAGCGGGTACTCCTCGGCGAGCTCCGGTGTTGCCACGGGGCTGGTGGGCGGCTCCTCGTAGTACGGCAGCGCGTCCACGCCCCAGCTGTCGAACAGGCTGATGTAGAACTCGTAGCGGCCCGTGGGCGTCATGAAGCCGGGCTGGCCGTCGGGGCGCAGCAGGCCCTTCTCGTACTTGTAGTAGCGGAAGTCGTTGTAGATCATGCCCGCATGCTCGTTTTCCAGCTCCTCCATGGTGAAGCCGCAGTTGCCCACCTGCAGGCGCCAGTTCATGTAGTCGCGGGGCTCCTTGACCCACTCCGGCCACGCATCGGGGTTGAGGCGGTGGCCCAGATCGATCATGATCTGCTCGTCCTCCTTCGCCTCGTAGAAGCTGGAGCACTTCGTGAGCGAGCGGACCGGATCGAACCACACGCGGATGCAGTCGCGCTCGTTGGACATGGCGCAGGGCAGCAGGAGGTCGGCGCATGCTACGGCGAACGGGGTCTTGAACAGGTCGACCACGCAGATGAACGGGACGTTCTTCATGGCGCGGTAGATGCGCGGGGCGTCCTGGCCCATGTTCGTGATGGGGTTGGAGGACTGGATCCACAGCATGTTCACCGGGCGCGGATCGCCCTTCTCGTCGAGGCCGGTCTCGCATGCCACGAGGATGCAGTCGGACTGCGACGACGCCGTGAAGCCGTACTTCTTCAGGTTGTACTTGGAGTTGCCCAGGCGCTTCTCGACCATGCCCTCCTTCAGGTACTCGATGCCGGAGTTGTAGCCGAACTCCAGGCCGCAGGCCTGGTCGATGAGGATGTTGCCGCCGGGGTTGTCGATGTTGCCCGTGATGCCGGCCAAACACGCGATGGCATGGGCCGTAGGGGTGCCGATCTTGGACATGTCCACCGCAAGGCCCCACTGGATGGTGGAGGGGTGCGCCTTGGCGTAGAAACGTGCGGCCTCCACGATAAGCTCGGGCTCGACCCAGCAGATCTCGGCCACCTTCTCAACCGGATAGTCTTTCACGCGCTCGGCGAGCGCCTCGTAGCCGTAGGTCCACTTGTCGATGAAGTCGTGGTCCACGAGGTCCTCGCCGATGATGACGTTCATCATGCCGAGGGCGAGCGCCGCGTCGGTGCCGGGGCGCAGGCGCAGCCAGTACTTCGACTTGGAGGCGATCCACGTGAGCTGCGGGTCGATGGTCACGAGCTCGCTGCCGCGCTTCATGGCCTCCACGATCCAGTGGCCGAGGAAGGCGTCGGAGTTGCACACCACCGGGTTCGTGCCCCAGATGACGATGCACTCGGGAATCTGCCACTCGGGGTCGTTCTCGTAGCGGTCGGGGCGGAACTGGCTCATGTCTGCCACCCACTGGTTGCCCATGACCACGTAGCAGAGCGCCGTGCGGGGCAGCATGCACGAGTCGCCCGACAGGAAGCAGAGCGTGAGGTCGGGGCCGCCGAAGTTAGCGTACTGGTTGTGCGCGATAACCTGCGATACGTTGCGGCCGGTGCCGATCATGGAGATGATGGACTCGGGGCCGTCCTTCTCCTGGAACGCGCGCACCTTCTCCTCGATGAGGTCGTAGGCCTCGTCCCAGCTCACGCGCTCCCACTTGTCCTCGCCGCGCTCGCCTGCGCGCTTCAGGGGGTAGCGCAGGCGCTCCTCGTGGTTCACGAGCTCGGGCAGCTCCAGGCAGCGCATGCAGAGGCGCCCCTGGTTGAACGGGCTGTTGGGGTCGCCCTCCACCTTCACGAGCTTGCCGTCGTCGTCCGTGTAGAAGATGACCTGGCATCCCTCGTGGCAGCCCGGGCCCGACCACATGGTCGTGCGCGTGGCGGTGAGGTCGCCTTCCTTCCAGTGCAGCTTCTTCGGGTACAGGTCAAGGTTGTACTCGTTGTTGTACTCCATACCTATTCCTCTCTTCCCTCGTCCTTTGGGTCTCCGAACGCCGGGTGGAACCGGCCGCTCGTCGAATACCGCCATTCTAGGGAGCGGGCCTGCGGCCGCGAAACGGAGGAAGTTCCAAAAACTCGGGCGAACTTTTGGAACATCCTCTATAGGCCGCCGATCGGGGCGTTTTCTATACTGCAAAGCGTGGCGGACCCGTCGGACGCTGTGGACGTGAAACGCGTCGTGCCTGATGGGAGAGGTATCCGCTCGCAGCGAATGCCGCGCGCGGCCATGCGCCGACGCACCGCCAACCTGTCGGAACCAATCGGGAAAGAGGTTGAGAGACCATGTGCTTCAGACCAACGGCCGTCGAACTGAACAAGAAATGCCCGGAGTGCGGACGCTCGTGCGAGCCGAGCCTGTCCGCCTGCCCCGACTGCGGCGCAGCGCTGCCCGCGGGACCGTCGGCACCGGGCGCCCCGGGAGCGGCCGCCCCGGGAGCGCCCGGTGCTCCCGGGGCGCCGGCGGCGCCGGGGGCTCCCAAGCCGCCCGCCGTGCCCGGGAAGGCGCCGGGGCAGAACTAGCCTGCGGGCGCCCCGGCCAGCCGGGGAGGCGCGAGCTAGCGCAGGGTGCGGCCGCAAGCGGCCGCACGGGGAATCGACCAGCAAGGAGAGGAACATGGGAGAGAAAAGCAAGACCGGCAACGCCTGGGTGAACTTCATCCTCATCTTCGTCATGGGGGCCATCTTCGCCATCGGGTTCTTCAAGGTGCCGCCCGCCATGGGCAGCCTCATGGAGTACTTCCAGTGCGGCCTGGGCGAGGCGGGCTGGTTCATGTCGGCGTGCTCCGTGGCCGGCACCGTCATCGCGTTCGCAACCGGCGCCATCCAGACGAAGATCGGGCCGAAGGGCATGCTCATCGCCGCGCTGGTGTGCATGGCGCTCGACTCGCTCGTGGGCGTGCTCGCCCCGAACGTCGAGGTGTTCATCGCATCGCGCTTCATCGGCGGCCTGGGCAACGGCTTTCTGGCCACGGCCGGCCCCACGCTCATCGCGCTCTTGTTCAAGGATCCCGCCAAGCGCGGCCTGCCGAACTCCATCTGGGCCTGCTGGACGGCGGCCGGATCGCTCATCATGCTGAACTCCTATGCGTTCATCTTGGGCGCCACCGGCAGCTGGCAGGGCGTGTGGTGGGTGTGCCTGGCCATCGTGGTGGTTGGCCTCGTGCTCACCGTGTTCGGCATCCGCGTCGACCATGCCGAGGAGATGCAGATGGTGGCCGCCGGCGGCGACGTCAAGCCGTGGGCCGGCCTCACGTCCTTGAACTCGTGGCTGCTCGTGATCGTGTTCGCCTGCTTCGCGTTCATCTTCTCGGTATGGTCGGCCATGGCGCCCACCTACCTGCAGACGCCGCTCGTGGGCATGGACATGGCCGCTGCGAACTCCGTGTCGTCCATCACCACCGTCACCGGCATCGTGGGCTCGCTCATCATCGGCGTGGTGCTCACGAAGGTGAGGAACCAGTCGCTCGTGCTCGTGGGCACCATGGTGCTCTGCACCGTGGCCGGCGTGATCCAGTTCGTGTTCACCGGCCAGGCGGCGATCATCGTGGTGGCCGTGCTCGTGGGCCTGTTCACGAACATCGTGCCACCCGCGCTGTTCTCGAACGCGCAGTGGGCCGCGAAGACCCCGGCCGGCGTGGCGCTGGTCATGGCCGCACTGCCCATCGGCTCGAACTTCGGCGGCATCCCCGCCGCCCCCATCGCCGGCGCCATCGTGGAGTCCACGGGCAGCTGGGCCATGGTGGCCGTGCCGCTGGGCATCGTGGGCGCCGTCGGACTGGTGTGCGCCGTCGTGTTCATGGCACGCTGCGGTAAGTACGCGATGGGCGCCGCGAAGTCCGGCAGCGACGCGCAGTAGGGCGACGGGCACCGGGGAGGCGCGAGGCGCCCCTTCCATCCCCGACGTTTCGCGGGTCCCGGCGCCTCCCCTGGACGCCGCAACCGCCGAAACCAGAGCGGGCCGCAGGTTCAACCTGCGGCCCGCTTGCGTTGGTAGGCTTTCAGTTCCGACCTTCGGAGTCCGCCTCCGCCTTGGTTCCCACCGGGGCGAAGGCGGAGGCGCCGCAGTCGCGGCAGATGCCGGTGGCGGGGTCGACGTCGCCGCCGCAGGCAAGGCAGGGTATGGTCGGGGGCGGAGTGTAGAGCGGGCTGTCCGGGTCGAACTTGCCGCAGCGGCCGCACATCGTACAGGGGTAGCACATGGAGCGCCGCCTATTCCAAACCCACGAGCTCGACCCAGTATTCAAGCGTTTTGCCCGCGTATGGATGGTTGAGGTCGATCTTCACGGCGTCCTCGGTCGCATCGACGATCGAGGCCGGCTTGGCCGCAAGGCCGTCGGCGCTTTGCCACATGACCATCGAGCCCTCCTTTAGGTCGTAACCATGGTCGAGCACCGAGCGCGGGTACCATTGCACGAGCTTCGGATCCGCCGCGCCGTAGCCCTCCTCCGGAGGAATCACGAGCGTGCAGCTCTCGCCCACTTCCAGCATGAGCAATGCCCGCTCGACCCCCTTCGGAACCCGGTGCCCACCGATGCGCACGGCGAGCGGCTCCCCGTCGGATCGGTCGTCGCAAGGGCGATCCCCTCGCACGCCGCCCCGGTAGCGGATGTAAGCCGTCCTGCCCAAACGATCAGTATCCTCCATGGTATCCCGCCTTTCATGCGTTGCCCCGTCAGCACCCCCTCCTCATGCGGCAAGGGCCGGCACAGCCCAGCCCGTGGCCGCCGGCCCGGAGGAACCCGGGCCGGCGGCGGGGATGCGTCGCCCTGACCTACAAGATATCCTCGATCACATCCGACTCGTCTATCTCGCCCACCTTGGCATCGTGGCGGTGTGCGCCGAACGCGGCCACGCCGGTGGCCTTCACCTCCACATGCGCCGCCTGGTGCGCATCGCCCTTGTCCACGTGCACGAACTCCCCGCGCGCCTCACGCGGGAGGTACTGCGGCACGATCAGCAGCTGCTTGGGCTTGTCGGCCAGCCGTTTCGCCAGCTCCTCCACCTCGCCGTAGTACATAACATTAGCCAGGCAGTGGTGCACGCAGATCGGCTCGCGGCCTCGCTCCGTGCGGTCGGCGCACAGGTCGCACAGATCGGTGGGCAGCGGGAAGTAGTTGAAGTTCCAGTTGTCCTCGTCAATGGCCCACGGCCCGTCCGCATGGACCGCGATGCCGGTCTTTCCCACCGGGTAGCCGTGCTCCTCTTTGCACGACACTTGGCATGAGCCGCAGTTCGTGCAGTACTCGTAGTCGATCAGAAGTCCGTACGTTGCCATATCACACCAGCTTTCCGAATTTTTCCCAGACGACGGCCATATCGGTGTCGTAGCTCTCAGAGACGGGCTCGATGTTGCATATCAGGCACTTGTTGGGCGCGCCGAATCCCAGCTTGCCCATATGCCCGTTGGGAAGCAGGTTGTTGATGTTGCAGCGGAAGTTGCCGTACAGGTTGGGCTCGTTGCCGTCCTCTTCGGGGAACCACCAGCCATGCTGCGCGTGCACGGTCTTCTCGTCGACGATCTCGGACACCCGCGCCTTCATGAAGCACTCGCCGAACATGTTCCACATGCGCACCCATTGCCCGTCGCTCACGCCGTAGCGCTGGGCTGTCACCGGGTTGATCTCCATGATGGGGTCGGGGTTCAACTCGCGCAGATAGGGGATCTGGCGATGCTCGGAATGGAAGAAGGCCGTGGTGCGGGCACCCGTCGTCAGGACGAGCGGGTACTCTTCGGCCAGCTCGGGCTTACTCACCGGGCTGAACTCCGGTTCAATGTAGAACGGCAGCGGGTCCTCGCCGAACTGGTTGTACGCGGTCGACCACAGCTCCACGCGCCCGGTGGGTGTGGCGAAGCCGGGCTGGCCGTCGGGGCGCAGCAACCCCTTCTCGTACTTGTAGTAGTCGATGGGCACCTGCGCCACCACGCACTGCGATACGCGGTCGAAGTACTCCCCGTGCTCTTCGACGCCTAAGCGGAACGCCTCCACCAGCTCGTGCTCGTTCGCCCACTTCTCGAAGCGCTCTGGATGCAGGTACTTGCCCAGACGGTACGCCAGTTCCATGTCGGAGGGCAGGTTGCCGCAGTCGATGGCCTTGTGCATGAACCCGGCCGTGACCGTGCAGGGCGCATAGTGCGTGAACACCGTGCCCTCACGCTCGGCCACCGTGGCGATGGGCAGGAACAGGTCGCAGGTCGCCTGGATCGACGCGTTCATGAACGTGTCGATGCCGATGCAGAACTCCAGCGACCGCAGCAGCGCGGCGCGCCAGCGCTTCGGCTCCATGGAGCAGTTCGTCAGCGCGTTGTCGCCCATGTAGAAGCCCATGCGGATAGGATACGGCTCGTCGGTCTCGAGCGTCTCGAGCATGCGGTCGACCTGCGAGTTCAAGATCATGTTGCAGTAGGCCGGGTACTCGGCCATGCCGATCATCTTCTGGAACAGCTCGTCGGGTATGCATTCCTTGTACCCGAAGCCCAGCTCGTTGTGGCCCGCGTCCGAGCCGGGCAGCAGCTGGCCGCCGGGGCGGTCCAGATTGCCGGTGATAGCCTGCAACGAGATGATGCACTGGCTGTTCTGCATGCCGTCGGTCTTCTGGTCGACGGCAAGGCCCCACAGGATGGCGGCCGGCTTGGCCGTGGCATACATGCGGGCGGCAGCGTAGATCTTCTCCACCGGCACCTGGCAGATCTCGGCGGCCTTCTCGGGCGGCATTGTGCGCACGCGCTCGGCCAGCTGGTCGAAGCCGTAGCACCAGTACTCCACGAAGTCGTGGTCGTAGAGGTCCTCCTCGATGATGATGTTCAGCATGGCCATGGCGAGCGCCGTGTCGGTGCCGCTGCGCAGCTGCAGGAGGATGTCGGCGCGGGCGGACAGCCAATTCACGCGCGGGTCGATCTGGATGATGCGCATGCCGCGGCGCATGGCGTCGACCACCGCGTGGCCGAAGAAGCCGTCGGGGTTCGACTCGAGCGGCGCCTTGCCCCATATGACCAGGCATTCCGTTAGCTCGTAGCGCTCGTCGTCCCAGCGCCCGGGCAGCGCGCCGGAATAATCCCATTCGGCGTACGTCGTTCCCGTGATGTAGGCCGCCGCCGCCAAGCGCGGGGTGTAGCAGGCGTAGCCCGACTGCATGTAGCAGTAGTTCGGGGTGCCGAACACCATGGTGGGGTACAGCGACATCGTGCCGCCCTCGCGACCAGTGCCCGACATGCCGATGATGGATTCGGGACCGTACTCGGCGCAGATGCGCTCGTAATTCTCCTTCACGATGCCGAAGGCCTCGTCCCACGAGCACTCTTCCCAGGCATCGGCCTTGCCGCGGTCGGCGCGGTCGCGTTTGAGCGGCACGAGGATGCGCGCCGGATGGTACACGTAGTCCTTCAGCGCGATGCACCGCGGGCACAAACGTCCCTGTGTGACCGGATGGTTCTCGTCCCCCTCGACCTTGACCAGGCGGCCTTCGTCGTTCACATAAAGCTTGAGGCCGCATCCCACCGGATGGCACCCGGGGGGCGACCACGGGCAGGTGCGCGTCACGGTGAGCCCATCCTCCTCGTAGCGCCATGGCTTGCCGACGTCGTTCACCTCGCCCAGCGTGTCAAGCTTCACAACCGCCGCGGCTTTGTAATCTTCTTCCCGCATCTCACTCTCACTCTCCTTCTCGTTTGCCTTGATGCCGTAGCCGGCCCGCAGGGCGGGAGGCCGGGTCGAGCCGAGCCGGGGCGGAGGACAAGAGAACCGTCCCACTGTCCCGTCCCACTGTCCCGTCCCACTGTCCCGCCCGCAGGCCGCGCGCAAGCCCTAGTACCGATAGGGCTTCGGCGCGAACAGCACCTGGTTGGGTTTCTCCGCAAGCTCCCGCGCCAGCTCCTCCACCGGCCCGTACTGCATGACGCCGGCCAGACAGTGGTGCACGCAGCTGGGCTGCTTGCCCTTGGCCGTGCGTTCGGCGCACAGGTCGCACAGGCGGGTGGGAACGGGGATCTTGTTCCAGTTGAACTTCCCGTCCGAGCACTCCCACGGCCCGTCGTCGATCAGGTGGATGCCCCACTGCCCCACGGGGATGCGGTGCTCTTCCTTGCAGGCGACCTCGCACGACTGGCATCCCGTGCAGAACTCGTAGTCGATCAGCAAACCGTAGGCGCCCATCTATTTCACCAACTTTCCGAATCGATCCCACACCTCTTGCAGGTCGGTGTCGTAGTTCCTCTCTGCCGGCTTCACGCTGCACAGCAGGCACTTGAACGGCGAGCCGAAACCCAGCTTGCCAATGTACTTGTGCGGCACGAGCTCGTTGATGTTAGAGCGCCACACCTCGTAGAGGCTCGGCTCCTCGCCGTCCTTCTCGGGGAACCAGAAGCCATGCTGGGCATGCACCACGCCGGGCTTCACGATCTGCGAAACCTTGGCCTTGAGCACGCACTTCCCGAAGGGGTTCTCCACCTCGACCCACTGACCGTCGGCCACGCCGAAGCGCAGGGCGTCGTCGGGGTTGATCTCGATGAGGGGATCCGGGTTCATCTCGCGCAGGTAGGGAATCTGCTTGCCCTCGGAGTGGAAGTAGCAGTACGTGCGCGCACCGGTGGTCAGCACGAGCGGGAATTGCTCGGCGAGCTCGGGCGTGGACACGGGACTTAGCTGGGGCTCCTCGTAATAGGGCAGCGGGTCCTCGCCGAACTGGCGGAACATCGTCGAGTACAGCTCCACGCGGCCCGTCGGCGTGTTGAAGCCCGGCTTGCCGTCGGGGCGCAGCTTGCCCGACTCGTACTTGCGGTAGGACAGCGTCTCCACTTTCTGGTGCACCACTTCCTCGCGCAGCTCCGCGAACGTCTGCTTGTTGTTCAGGCGGTAGTACTCGAGGAAGTCGTAGTAGTCTTCGAAGCGCTCGTAGTTCTCGGGCATGCAGCGCTTGCCGATCTCGTACATGATCTCGCAGTCGCCCTTGCCCTCGCCCACCGTGATCGACTTGTTCACGGCACCGGCCATGATGGGCGACGCGCCGTAGTGCGTGTACACTACGGTGTCGTGCTCGACCGTGGTCGAAAGCGGAAGGAACAGCTCGCAGCACGCCTGGATGGTGGGCGTCATCCACACGTCGATGCCGAAGCACCACTCCAGGTTCTTCACCATGGCGTCGTGCCAGCGCTTGGGCTGCGCGGCGCAGGTGCCGGCGAGGAAGTTCGTGTCCTCGAAGCCGCCCATCTTGAACGCGTACGGCTCGCCTGTCTCCAGCGCATCGAGCACCATGTCGCATTGGGCGTTAAGCACGAGCCCCACGTAGGCCGGGTACTCCTTGATGCCCATGATCTTGCCCTGCAGCTCCGGGCCCAGGTTGTTCCAGCCGAAGCCGAGCTCCAGCCCGTCGTTCACATCGCCGATGAGCTGCCCGCCCGGCACGTCGATGTTGCCGGTGATAGCCTCGAGCGCCAACACGCAGTGGCCGGCCTGCACGCCGTTGGACTTCTGGTCGATGGCCAGGCCCCAGGCGATCTGCGCGGGCTTCGACGTGGCGTACACGCGCGCCGCCTCGCGGATGAGGTCGGCATCGATGCCGCAGATCCCGGCGGCCTTCTCCACCGGCATGTCCCGCACGCGCTCGGCCAGCTGGTCGAAGCCGTAGCACCACTTGTCCACGAAGTCGTGGTCGTAGAGGTCCTCGGAGATGATGACGTTCAGCATGGCCATGCCGAGCGCGGCATCGGTGCCGGGACGTAGGCGCAGGTGCCAATCGGCGCGCGTGGCCACCCAGTTCACACGCGGATCGATGCTCATGAGCTTCGCGCCGCGGCGTATCATGTCAATGGCCGCATGGCCGAACAGGCCGTCGCCGTTGGACGGCAGCGGCTCCTTGCCCCAGAACACGATGAGCTCCGGCAACGTGAACGCCGGATCGTCGTAGCGGCCGGGCAGTCCGCCGGCGTAGTCCATCTCAGGGTAGGTTGCGCCCAGCACGTAGGTGGTGCCGGCCACGCGCGGAATGTAGCACGAGTAGCCCGATTGCGTGTAGCATGCGTTCGGCGTGCCGAGCGCTGAATGGGCGTATGCCGGCAGCATGGGGCCGCCCTCGCGGCCAGTGCCGCCCATGAGCAGGATGGACTCGGCGCCATAGGTCTCCTTGTAGTAAGCAACCTTCTCCGCAATCAGGTCGAATGCCTCGTCCCACGAGATGCGCTCCCATTTGTCCTTGCCGCGGTCCTCGCGGGCGCGCTTCATCGGGTAGCGCATGCGGTCGGGGTTGTACACGTAGTCGGGGATCGTCAGGCACCGTACGCACAGGCGTCCGTTCGTGATCGGATGGTTCTCGTCGCCTTCCACCTTCACCAGCTCGCCCGCATCGTTCACGTAGGTTTTGATGCCGCAGCCGGTAGGATGGCAGCCCGGTGGCGACCAGGCACAGCCGCGTATGACGGTGAGGCCGTCCTCCTCGTAGCGCCACGGCTTGCCGAGGTCGGACGTTCCCTGGCCTTTGAAAATCTTCATGCCCTCTCCTCTTCTCGTCTTTGCATGTCGGCCGTCGGCCGACGCTCCGGCCTACGGGCCGGGCGCGGCGCGAAGCGGCCACGCGCGCCTTCCGGCAGGGGGAGCCCCGGCCGAGCCGCAGCCGGGCATGCCGTCAAGGCTTCGATGATGCTCCTTTCCTTGTCTCGAGCGCCGACGGGCGCGACGCCCCGCTCGGCACAGCGCGCCCCCGCACGATCCGGCTCGCGGCAACGCTGCCTGCATGGCCCCTGCGATGGGGAACATGGCACTGACTGCAATCTAGGCCGCAAACACCCGGCTGGGAATCGTACGCGAATTGCGAAAAACGCCGATACGGCGGGAAACCCCTCGTACTCCACGTCCGAATGACGGTATGGCGACAACGTCTTACCTGATCAGATCGCTGAAAAAGAAACGGTCCCTCGAAAGGGACCGTTTCCGCCGTGCAGCGCCTCGATGCGGCTAGCGCAGCTTGCGCAGGCCGATGAAGAAGATGACGATGCAGATGAGGTAGCATGGCACGAGCACGGCATACGATGCCGTCGCCCATCCGAACGCCGCAACGGCGTTGCCCATGAACATGGCGCCCACGAACATGCCGAGGTTCTGCGTGGTGGCCACGAGCCCGTTCGCCACGGGGACGTCGTCGGGGTCTACCGTGTCGGGCGTGGCCGCCCAGATGATCGAGGGCACGAAGCCGCCCGCGATGCCTGCGAGGATCATGATGCCCCAGTACAGCTCAGGCACCTGGCAGGTGAACACCACGGCGGTGTACGCCACGCCGCCGATGAGAGCGAACAGCAGCACCCACTTGCGCGTCTTCAGCCAGTCGGAGATCTTGCCGCACAGCGGCGCGCAGATAGCGCCCGCCACGCCGAACGCTGAGGCGATGCCCGTGGCCCACACCAGCGTCGTCGCCAGCTGCTCGGTCAGGTACGTGGTCAAGAAGCCGTTGATGGCCATGAACGCAGCCTCGTCGAAGAAGAAGATCATGCCGAGCGCCCAGAGCATCGGGTTCTTGAGGGCGCGCTTGAAGTCGGCCTTGCCGGATACCTGATCCTCCTCGGTCTGATAAGGCCTTTCCGGCTCGCGGTAGAATACGACGAACACGATGCCCACCACGATGTCGAACACGAACGTGCCCCACCACACGGTCTGCCAGGGCAGGGCGAGCGTGTCCACCACGTAGCCGTAGAGCACCGGGCAGATGCACATGGCAAGCGCCACCCACATGGCCCAGATGCCCAGCGGGAAGCCGCGCTTCTCGGGGGCGAACCACGGGGCGATGGCCGAGGCGCCCGCCACGCCCATGACGCCCATGCCGGCGCCCTCGAGGAACCGGCTGACCATGAACACGGTCACGTTTTCGGTGAGCGCGCCCATCGCCGAACCTACTGCGGCGCAGCCGATGGCTATGAGCACGACGTTGCGTATGCCCAGCTTGTTGATGAGACCCGCCGTGGGGAACGCCATGACGAAGCCGAGCACGTAGAACAGGGCGATTACCCATCCCAAGGTGTCGGGACCGAACCCGAACGTCTGCATGACGACCGGCGCGAGCGCGGTCACCTTGGCCATGTTGGCCGGGGCGGTGAAGCCGGCCAAAAACGTCACGGCCAGCACGACCCAGCCGTAACTTGAGTCCGTACTCTTGGTTTTTACTGCCATAAGAGCCCTCCTTCGAGAATGACCGCCATGTCTCCCCTTCGTTTATGGCTCCCCCATAAACAAGATCGCCTCCAGGGCCGCAGAGCCCGGAGCACAGCGCGATTATTCCGCGCAGGAAGGTCGCCTGTGAATTGGCCGCAAATGAGGAAAAGACGCTCGCCGCGGGTAATGAGGCGGCTCTTCGCGGTCTCATGCCGCCCGTACGAGGCCTCGCACCAACGTCACAACGCGCTTGAGGCGGAGGCCTGCTCGGACAGACCGCCCGAGGCCTCCTCGTCGGCAGGCACCTCGATATCCTCGATGAAGTCGAGCAGCTCTTGGCGCGAGTGGATGCCGAACTTGCGGTAGATGTTGTAGATGTGCGTCTTGGCGGTGGACTGCGAGATGTAGAACGTGTCCGTGATGTACTTGGCGTCACGCCCCTTGAGCAAGATCTGCAGTATCTCCCGCTCGCGCGGGGAAAGTCCGTAGCGCTCGCAGGCGATCGCCCTCTTCTGCTGCCACAGCGTCTTGCGCTGGCCCTCGTACTCGAGGTGCGCGCGCGTCTCGTCGTCGAGCCCTGTCTCGATGACCGGCTCGAACGGGTATATCTGGTAGTTCACGCGTATCTGTATCCAGGCGCACACCACGGCTGCCGCCACGCAGGTGGCGTACAGCGCCGAGGGGCTGCCTTCCGACGCCAGGCCGCCAACCGAGAAGAGGACGCCCCCGGCGAAGATGCCCGCGAAGAACACCGAGCCCTCCTGCCCGAACAGCCATACCGGCGAGATCATGTCGAAGCGCGACGTCTCCACCACCGCATTCAAGAGGACGATGACGTTGAGGCTGACGAAACAGGTGTAGAGGCAGACGAGCCCGAGCTGCACCTCGCTGGGAACGGCGGGCAGCGGAAGCAGCAGCAGGGCAGCCGCGAACGCAGGGCTCTTCTTCAGCGCCTCCTTGTAGGTGCGCTCGTCGGTCTGCTCCAAGAGCAGCGAGAAGATGCCCGCGAGCCCAACCGAGGCGCCAAGCGCCACGAGGGCGACGTCGGGGGGATAGCCGAGGAAGAACGCGAGCAGCGAGCCGCCGAGCATGAACCCCAGCATGAGCAGCGTGTGGTTGTTGCCCTTCACCTTGATGCTGCGCCGTTTGGAGTCCTCCGCGCCCACCAAGTCGCTGTAGCGGTAGGGCTTGCGGGAGAACAGGAGCGAGAGGGCGGCGCAGAGCGCCACGGCCACGAACAGCATGGCATAGGCGTACCAGAAGCCCATCTGCGAGAGCATCAGCAACATGACGCCCACGTACATGAACGCAAGGTCGAACACGAGCATGAGAGCCCGCCGTGCCAACCGCTCGAGGAAGCGCCCGTACAAGAAGGCCGTCGCCACGACCCCGACCCCGGCGAGCGAGGCCGCGGCAAGCGGGAGCCCGAAACCGAGCGCGCCCATGGCCGCGAGCGAGGCGACCGTCTGGACGGCGAGGGTCGCGCGCCTCCCCGCCCCGGACTGCAGCGCATCGCAGGCAAGCTGGCCCGCGCGGAGGGCCACGGCTGCAACGAGCGCCATGGACACGGCGACGACGCTGCCGTGTACGAGGCCAGGTGATGCGCACAGCGCCGCAACGAGGATCAGCGCGGCGTTGCCCACGCCCACGCCGAAGCCAAGGCAGCCGTCCACGAGCACGGCCTCGAAATCCCCGCCGTTCTCCCCGATGGGCTTGGCGGGCGCCTCGCAGACATCCTCGCAAGAATACGAAGTATCCATAGCGGTCCCCCTATCTGCGCGAAACTTATATACCAGCGGCAAGATCAGGTTAAAAGCCTGATCATTTGCCCTTTCACCTTACGGCATCGAACGTTTCAGCCACCGGAGAACAACGCGGTTTTTCGGCGGCGGCGCCCTCGAGGCACGCTCATTACGCTCACGCGGGCCTCATCCCCGCCTTCGACTTTACTATCCTGCGCCTGGTCAAACCATCGTACGCGAAGTATGAAACGATTTGCCCGCCTCCTAAGCGAGGTGCTAGCGCATGCGGCAGAGGGCAAGGAGGATCGTGCCCGCAAGCCCGAGCCCCATGAGCACGCCGCCCGCAAGGAACCAATGATCCAAGGACGGGCCGAGGAGCATCTGGACGAGGGACGTTCCCAGGAACTGGCCGACCCCTTGGACCGCGACCATGAGGCCCATGCCGACCGAGGCGAGCTCGGGACGCGGGACGAGCCCGACGAACCCCGATAAGAACAGCCCCACGCCGCCCATGCCGACCAAGCCCATCACCGCCACGGCAATCAACATGAGAGCGCCCGTATCGGTATACAGGAGGAAGGTGCACGGCCCCATCACGGCCGATGCCGCGACCAGCAGGGCCTTGCGCCGTCCCCTGCGATCCGAGATCGCCCCGAACAAGGGCGAGGACGCCACCGATAGCAGCATGGGAGCCGTGCTGACGAGCCCCGACCAGGTAGGGTCGACACCCTGCATCTGCAGGATCGTCGGAACGAAGGAGAGCACGGCCAGGAGGCAGACGTTGAACATCGCGAAACCTCCGAGAAAAAGCAGGATGTCGCGCGTCAGCAGCATCCGCCAAAGCCCCCACGCGGCGCAACCGCGGGATCGTCCGGACGCGGCACCGCTTTTTGCAGCCTTCGCCTCCTCGGCCGCCGTCCGGGCGCGCGGCATCCTGATGGCCGCCAGAACGAGCACGGCGGCCAGAACGGCGCCGATGGCGAACACCGTCCACACTCCCGCGAACCCCATCGCCTCGAACACGGTAGGCGTCACCACGGCGGCCGCCGTGGAGCCCACGCAACCCCAAACGCCCCAGATGCCCATGGCCGTGCCCACCTTGCCCGGATCCACGCACGCCCTGACTACCAAGGGCCCGCACGTGGTCAGAATCGTCAGGGCGACCCCTTCCACCGCACGCGAGGCGACGAGCGCCGCGCTCGAGCCCGCAGCCAGCCCGATACACGATCCGGTCACGGCGATGCCCAACGCCGCAACCATCATGTTCTTCGCGCCGAACCGCTGCGCCAGCAACCCGGACGGCAATGCCGCGAACACGCTCGCCAGCGTGAAGATCGACATGAGCCAGGAAGCCGCCTCGGCATCCATGTCAAAAAGCGCCATGAGAGAGCTTAGGATGGTGGGAACCTTGTATTGGATCATGGCAACCGCTACGCCGGCAGCCAGCAGCACCGTCCCAACCCGAACGGGACTTCGATAGACGCCCTTCTTCTCCCGACGGCCTGCTTCCCTGTCCACGCAGACTCCTCTCTCGATGGTTCGAGAACACGATAGGCGATCGCTCGGCCGCCCGCTATCGAAAGGGAAGTCCGATATCGGCTGGTCGTCTCATACTTCACATACGATAGGCATGCCGTGCGCTTACGTTTACCATCTGATCCAAGCGGAACCGGGATACCAACCGTTGTCGTTCGGGACGGCCGCCCGGCTTCCCCGTGCAACCCCCGCGACAAGGAGGAGAAAACATGGCAGACGAGAAGAAGCCCGTTCAAGACGAGACGGCCGAAAAGAACAAGGAGGCGAAGGCTCCCGTCAGCGAGATCTGCGGGAATGCGGAAGAGGGCGCAGCGGCGCTCGTGGACGACGACAGCGAGATCAGGCCCGTCGAGGGATTCTTCCTCACGTCGCAGCGCTGGCATTAGACGCAGGGCAGCGGATGGCCGCGAGTCGAGAAGGGCCACGTGTCCGGAACAAGGAGGCTTCACCATGCCGAGCAAAGGGCAACGCGTCCGATTCCTGTACCGGGGGAGCTTCCCCGACGGGAGGACGTTCGACGACTGCAAGGGCGTGCCGCACGAGATCGTGCTCGGGCGCAGGCAGGTCATGAAGGCGCTCGAGGAGACGCTTTCCGCCATGGAGCCGGGCGAGGAGCGCATCTTGGAGCTCTCCCCCGCCGAGGCGTACGGCGCCTACGACGAATCGGCGCTGCAGCGCGTGCCCACCTACCGTATTCCGAACGGGGAGAACCTGCCCGTGGGGCAGATGATCGCCTGGAAGACGCCGCGCAGCGCCGAGCCGGTGCCCGCCACCGTCGTGAGCGTAGAGAACCAAGTGGCGACGCTCGACTTCAATCATCCCCTCGCCGGGAAGGACCTCGTCTACTGGGTCAAGCTCATCGACGTTGTGCCGGCGGCGGGCGAACCGACCGCCTGACGATGCACAAGGGCGGTAGCCCGCACTCCGAGGGCCGAGCGGCATCTCGTACGCAAGGGCCAAACGGCCCTCCACCGGCCCTTCCACGCAACAGGGCCCGCTGCTTTCGCGGCGGGCCCCGTTGCTTGCGCGCGGGCGGCGGTCGGCGCTACGCCAGCGCCTGCTCCACGAAGGCGCGGGAGAGCTCGGCGCCCGGCTCTCCCTCGTACTGCGTCATGAGGAAGTGCGTGGCCTTGCGGATCATCGTGGGCGTCTGGCCCAGGTCGTGCGCGATGTAGGCGATGGCCTCCGGGGCGAGCACGGGGCTCTTCCCCTCCTCGGTGTAGTCCTCCATGAGGCCGCGCACGTACTCCTCGAGGCCGGCGTCGTCGAGGGCCTCCATGGTCACTTCCTCGAAGTCGCCCAGCATGCCGCCGAAATCAGACAGGTCGTACTCGGACAGCGGCTTGGTGGAGGTGATGACGGTGTCCAGGCGCCGCTTCAGGCGCTCGCCCAGCAGCAGCTTGCACATCATGGGCCCCATCTCGGGATCGTCGAAGAAGCCCTCGAAGTCGTCCAGGAACAGCACCTCGTAGGTGCCCAGATCCTCGAAGTAGCCGTCGTAGACCTCGGCGCGCATGGCCTCGGGCAGCTCCGAGCAGGGGCGGTAGAGCACCTTCTTCGTGGACAGCAGGTCCTTGTCCAGCTGACGCCCGCGCACGAGCGTCGTCTTGCCGGACTCCTTCGGGCCCACGAGGAATATCTTCTCGGGCTTGTCGTGCGGCTGGGTGATGTTCGCGATGCGCTCGAACGCCTCGCGGTTGCCGTCGGTCTTGACGAACTCGTCCAGTGGCATTCTCATGGTGATGGCTCCCCTTTCGCCTTCTTTGCCTGACCGGCCGCGAAGCCGCGCCGCCGGGGCGCGCTCCGCTGCGATGTACCGCCATTCATAGTAGCAAGGCCGCCGACCCAAGGCGAGTATGAAGGCCGCAACTCATACCAGAAGAGGTATGCCGCTGCGTATGAGCTTCGCCTCCTCCCCCTCCTCCGCTGTCAAATTCCATTTGTCATCCCGCACATTTTCGGCGGCTACTCGCGGCGGGCGGCCGCCCGCACAATGGAGGCGCACCGAGGGGGAAACCCGACATCGTGCGTTCCATCGTTTTACCGACGAGTGAGAGGAGAAGCACATGACCGAGTGGAAGCGGCAAGAGGGCGAGGAGACCATCTTCAGGACCTGCGCGTGGTCGCCTCCGGGATGCCATCCGGTGGGATGCGGTTTGCAGGTGCACGTCAAGGACGGCAAGGTGGTGAAGGTGGAGGGCGATCCGGAGCACCCCATCACCAAGGGGTCGCTCTGCACGCGCTGCCTGGCGCTGCCGGAGTACATCTACCATCCCGACCGCATCACGCACCCGCTGAAGCGCGCCCGCGAGGACCGCGGCAAGGACAAGTGGGAGCAGTGCACCTGGGACGAGGCCACCGACCTCATCGCCGACAACGCCAAGAGGATCACGGAGCAGTACGGCGCCGAGGCCATCTGCGTGTTCGGCGGTACGGGCCGCGAGGGCAACAACTGGTACCCGCAGTGGGCCAACCTCGTGTTCGGCACGCCGAACTCCGTGTACGCCCAGGCCGGCTGGTCGTGCTACGGCCCGCGCATGACGAACACCGCGTTCATGATCGGCGGCGGCTACCCCGAGATCGACTACGCCCAGAAGTTCGAGGACCGCTACGAGCACGAGGGCTGGGTGGCCCCCGAGTGTATCCTCATCTGGGGCAAGGAGCCGCTGCGCTCCAACCCGGACGGCCTGTACGGCCACGCCGTCATCGAGATGGTGCGGCAGTTCGGCACGAAGCTCATCTGCGTCGACCCGCGCGTGACCTGGCTCGGCACGCGCTCCGAGGAAGTGCTGCAGCTGCGCCCCGGCACCGACACGGCGCTGGCCATGGCCTTCATCTACGTCATGGCACACGACGACCTCGTGGACCACGACTTCATCGACAAGTGGTGCTACGGCTACGAGCAGCTCGTCGAGCGCGTGCAGGACATGCCGCCTGCGAAGGCCGCCGAGATCTGCGGCGTGCCCGAGGAGCAGATCTGGCGCGCCGCCCGCCTGTACGGCAACGCCAAGCCCAGCAGCGTGGCCTGGGGCCTCGCCGTGGACGAGAACCCCAACGGCACCCAGCTCGGCCAGTGCCTCATCGCGCTCATGGCCATCACCGGCTTCATCGACGCGCCCGGCGGCACCACGCTCGGCATGGGCGACGACCAGGGCAACGTCGTGCGCGACGGCGGCTCCATCTCGGCCGACGAGAAGGTGGACGACGCCACCGATTCCACGCTGGAGCTGGCCTTCAAGAACGGCATCATGACCGAGGAGACTTGGGGCCGTCGCATCGGCATCGACAAGTACCCGGCTATGGGCTCCATTCTCTGGACCGTCATGCCCGACGAGTTCCTGAAGGCGCTCGAGACCGAGAAGCCCTACAAGATACACATGGCGCACTTCATCTCGTCGAACCCCATCGGCACCGCCATATCCGCCGAGCCGCAGCGCTGGTACGAGGCGCTGAAGAAGCTTGACTTCTGCTGCGCCGCCGACCTGTTCATGAACCCCACTACCATGGCCTGCTGCGACGTGTTCCTGCCCATCGCCACCACCGTCGAGCACGACGGCATGGTGGTCACGCACTACGGCCTGAACTCGTCGTTCTACGGCGCTCAGAACAAGTGCGTGCAGGTGGGCGAATGCAAGTCCGACGTAGAGGCCATGATGGCCGTGGGCAAGAAGATGTACCCCGACTTCTGGAACCGCTTCGAGACGCAGACCGACTACGACAACTTCCACGTCATGCGCTCGTGGCTGCCCTACGAGGAGCTGCGCGAGAAGGTCACGGTCATGTCCAACGAGCCGTACTACAAGTACGAGGTGGGCAAGCTGCGCCCCGACGGCCAGGTGGGCTTCCCCACGAGCACCGGCCGCGTGGAGCTGTACTCCTACATGTACGAGCAGTTCGGCGAGAACCCCCTGCCCTACTACGAGGACCCGGCCTACGGCCCCGAGCGCACGCCCGAGCTCATGGAGAAGTACCCTTACATCCTCACCACAGGCGCCCGCCGGCAGGAGTTCTTCCACTCCGAGCACAAGCAGGTCCCGAGCCTCCGCCAGATCACGCCGTACCCGCAGATCGACCTCAACCCCGCCGACGCCGCGCGCCTCGGCATCGAGGAGGACGACTGGGTGGAGATCGCCTCGCCCTACGGCGCCGTGCGCCAGCGCGCCCACGTGGTGCCCACCATCAAGGAGGGCGTGTGCCATGCCATGCACGGCTGGTGGTACCCCGAGGAGGACGGCGAGGAGCCGAACCTGTTCGGCAACTGGAAGTCGAACATCAACGTGCTCATGCCCAACAGCGTGAACGGCGTCATGGGCTTCGGCAACACGTTCAAGCAGATGATCTGCTCGCTCAAGAAGGTCGAGGGAGAAGGGGGCCCGAACGACCCGGACAGCACCGGCATCTTCCTGGAACCCAGCCGCCAGGCCGAGTTCACCTACCAGCAGGTGTGGCGTCCCACCGACGAGACGCAGCAAGGCTAACCGACAAGACGAAAAGGAGGTAGTGAAAATGACGCAGAAGGCCCTGTACATCGATTACGAGTTCTGCTCCGGCTGCCACAGCTGCGAGGTGGCCTGCCGCAACGAGATCGAATGCGGCATAGACGACTGGGGCATCAAGGTGCTGGAGGACAAGCCCCGCCAGCACGCCGACGGCACCTGGCATTGGGACTACATCGCCCTGCCCGGCGAGCTGTGCGATATGTGCGAGGAGCGCACCGCCGCCGGCAAGCTGCCCGCATGCGTGCAGTCCTGCCAGGCCAAGTGCCTGGAGATCGGCACGATCGAGGAATGCGCCGCCAAGCTCGCGGCCAAGGGCAAGAAAGCCGCGATCCTCGTCCCGTAAGGGGATCGGCCGGCACGGCTTACGGTGACGGGATGCGGGCCCGGCGCAGGGCGGCGGACGCGCATCCCTGCTGACGAGGGAGGTGAAAGCACATGGGGAGCTGTGGAGCGTTCTGCTCGTTCTGCGGGAGGTGCGGCAAGACTGTCGAGAAATCGTTCTCCGGCCCGCGGCCGACCGACGCGGCGCCGCCAGGCGTCTCGGCCCGAAGCGCTTCGACGGGTTCCCCGCAGCGTGCGACCGCCGAGTACGCCGTCGGCGACGTGGCCTCCGACAGGCACGTGCCGACCGAACCGAAGGGGGATTACCGAAGCTCTACCATCCATAACGAAGGAGGGGATACTCTTGAGCGAAAACGCAGCCGCGCTGTCCCGGAGCACCATGGACGGCAAGCAGGTGAAGAAACTCGTCGCCATCGTCGTGGCGGCGCTGGTCTTCCTGTTCTTCCAGTTCGCATGCCCGGTTCCCGCAGGGCTGGAGCGCACCGCCATGTCGGCGGTGGGCATCCTTCTGGCCTGCATCATCCTCTGGGTCACGGAGGCGCTGCCGTTCATCGTCACGGTGGTGCTGATATTCTTCCTCATACCCGTGACCGGCATCCTGCCCTATGCGGCAACCGACACGCAGGCGAGCGTGTTCAACTCGTCCAGCCTACTCGTGCCCATCTACTGCCTGTTCGTGTTCACGGTGTCCGGCGCCGTCATGTCCACGCCCATCCCGTACCGCGTGGCCAGCGCCGCGCTCAAGTTCGCCGGCAACAGCACCACGAAGCTCATCGTGGGCTTCTCGGTGGCCACCTCGGTGCTGTCCATGTTCGTGTCCGACCTGGCCGCGTCCGCCATCTTCATCGGCATCGGCCTGTCCATCGTGGAGGCGAACGGCGGGGTGAAGGGCAAGTCGGGCCTTGCCAAAGCCCTCACCGTGTCCGTTGCCGCGGCAGCTGCCATCGGCGGCATCGGCACACCCATCGGCAACTCGCTGAACATCCTGTGCATGACGCTGGTTGAGACCTACATGGGCGTGCGCGTGACCTTCCTCGCCTGGTGCGCCGTCAACATCCCGCTGGCGCTCGTGGTGTCGGTCATCTCCGGCCTGTGGTGCGCCAAGGCGTTCAAGATCGAGGAGATCAAGCCCGAGGCCCTGTCCGTCGTGTCCGCGAAGCTCGCCGACTACGGCAAGATGACCGCCATCGAGATCAAGCTCATCACCTGGTTCGTCATCGCCTTCGGCCTCATGATCATGAGCACGTGGTTCCCGCAGATCAACTCCATGCTCGTGGCCTTCGCGTTCACCATCATCGCGTTCGTGCCCGGTATCAACCTGTTGAGCAAGGAGCAGTACTACAAGAACATACCGTGGGAGATCATCATGATGATCATCGGCGTGCAGGCGCTCGCCACGGGCCTCGTGGGCACCGGCGTGGCCGCGTGGTTCGTGAACACCGTGCTCGCCGGCGCGTCCTCCTGGCCGCTCCTGCTCGTGGTTCTGGTCATGTGCGTCATCACCATGATCCTGCACATCTGCATCCCTGTGGGCCCGCCCACGGTGTCCGTCGCCGTCCCGCTCATGATAGCGCTCGCCGCCACCACCGGAGTGAACGGCGCCGTCATCGCCTGCATCGGCGGCATCCTGGGCGGCGTGACCACCTGGCTGCCCATCGACTCCATCATGATGATCTGCTACGAGAAGGGCTGGATCAGCATGACGGAGTGGCTGAAGAAGGCGTGGGTGCCCACCGCCGTGCTCTGCGTGCTAAGCGCGCTGTACCTGCCCGCCATGACCGGCCTCATGGGCTACTAGCCCCGCCCCCTCCCGACGGCCCCTCCGGCCGTCGGGAGGCTCCCAATCTGCTGAAACCGTTTTCGCCGTCCGCCCGCGAAAGGAGGCAGCAATGGTCGATTCCGGCTTTGTCGGCACGATCATCGTCGGCATCGCGTTCCTCGCGATGGCCGCGATCGTCGGCAGAAGGCTCAACAAGGGCAAGACGCGGGAGCAGCGGATGCGCGAGCGGTTCGAGGAGTACGACCGCAAGATGGACGAGTTCCGCCGCTAGCCCCCGCTCTTCCGCGAGCCCGACGCGCTTGTTTTCTACCCACACGAAAGAAGGAGAACCGCCATGTGCTTCAGACCAGCCACCACCTCGACGCCCGTTCCCGGAGCGGGGGCACCCGGCGCCCCTGCCGCCCCCGCAGCCCCGGGGGCACCCGGCTCGCCCGCTGCTCCCGGCGCTCCCGCAGCCCCCGGAGCACCCGGCACGCCGAACGCCCCCGGCGCCCCTGCCATCCCCGGCAAAACCGCCCCCGAGAATCCCGACAACTGAGCCGTTCCACGGCAAGCCCCAAGGAGAGGCCCGATGACCACCCCGCAGATAATCTCAATCGCCGTGTTCGCCGCCGTCATGGCCCTGGTCGTGTCCGAGAAGATCCATCGCGCGCTCGCGGCCCTGCTCGGCGCCGTGGTGCTGTTCTGCATCGGCATCGTCGACTTCGATGCCGGCATGGGCTCCATCGACTTCAACACCCTCGGCGTGCTGTGCGGCATGATGATGTTCGTGGCGGTGGTGCGCAAGTCGGGCCTGTTCGAGTACGTGGCCATACGCTCGGCGAAGCTCTGCAAGGGTGACCCGTGGAAGATCATGGCCGCGTTCGTCGTCATCACCGCCCTGTTCTCGGCGCTGCTCGACAACGTGACCACCATCCTGCTCATCGGCCCCATGACCATCATGCTGTGCCGTACGCTCAAGATCGATGCCGTGCCCTTCCTCGTCGCAGAGATCGTGGCGTCGAACGTCGGCGGCACGGCCACGCTCATCGGCGACCCGCCCAACATCATGATCGGTTCGGCGGCTGGGCTCACGTTCTTCGACTTCATCCGCTACGACGCCCCCGTGGTCGTGGCCATCCTCGCCGTGCTGCTGATCGTGTTCAAGGTGCTGTACGGCCGGAAGCTGTCGGTGGGCGCAGACGCCGTGCGCGGGGTCATGGCCCTCTCCGAGCAGGACGCCGTGAAGGATCGCCCCCTGTTCGTCAAGAGCATCGCCATGATCGTGGCCGTCACCGCCGCTTTCATGCTCCACGGCGCACTGCATCTCGAGTCGGCGGTCATCGCCCTGGGGGCGGCCGGCATCATGCTGCTCATCTCGGGAGGAGATCTGGAGGGCGCCCTCGAGGGAGTGGAGTGGGGCACGATCGGCTTCTTCCTCGGGCTGTTCGTGGTGGTGGGAGCCATGGAGCACACGGGTGTCATCGCGCTCGTGGGAGAAGGTCTCGTCTCGCTCACGGGCGGCGATACGGTGCTGCTCATGCTGGCGCTGCTGTGGGGGTCGGCGCTGCTCTCCGCCGTGCTGGACAACATCCCCTTCGTGGCCACCATGATCCCCATCATCACGGTCATGGCGTCCGCGGGCGTCGACGTGTTCCCGCTGTGGTGGGCAATCTCTCTTGGCGCGTGCCTCGGCGGCAACGGATCGCTCGTGGGGGCGTCGGCCAACGTCGTGCTCTCCGGCATCGCCAACAAGGAGGGCTACCCCGTGAGCTTCATCGGGTTCACCAAGGTGGGGTTCCCCATCATGGTGCTGACGGTGGCCATCGCAACCGGGTACCTGCTGATCCTTTTCTGAACTGCCAAACGCCTGCGAAACGATGGTTTTCGCGCAAGGCCGGGCCGCTACGGGCCCGGCCTTGCTTTGATCCAAGGTCAGAACGTGCCCTGTATGCCTTGGGCGAACTTCGCAATAGAGCTGAACGAGCCCGAGTTCTTGTGAAAAAGAACGTAGAACCGCCAGTTCAGACGTGGATCGGAAAAGGGGACGGCGCAAAAACCCGCCGGCGGCGCTGCCGAGAACTTGTCGGAGACGATTCCCGTGCCCCCGCGCCTCTTCACCACGTGGATCATCGAGCTGGTGCTGGGAATGACGCTGACGTTCGCCCGATCGAAGCCGAGAGCGTCGAGCTGGGCGAACAACGGCTCGTACTGGAAGGCGGGTTCCGACATGAGCAGCAGCTTCTGATCCTTCAGATCCGCCGCCGACAACCCCGCCTTCCGCCCCAGGGGCGACGACGAGCACATGAGCGCAAACGATGCCGACTCCCCCACCTCGAGCACGTCGCAGTCGGGAAACCGGCGTCCCATGCACATGACGACGGCGACGTCCGACCGTCCGGAGCATACCGACTGATAGCAGTCCTCGCAGCTCATCTCTGCTATCCTCAGCCGATCGGCATGCTGCGCGATGAACTCGTCGGTGCTCGGCGGTATCCCCGCAAACAGGTTGGTGCTCACCGCAAGGTTCAGCACCTCGTCGGGCGCATCGGGATTGGCGAAGGCCACGTGCAAGCCGTCCACCTTCGCCACGATCTCGCCCGCCTCGCCAACCAGCTGCCGCCCCGCGGGCGTGAGCACCATCTCGTTGCCCCGCCGCTCGAACAGCACGATGCCGAGCTCGTTCTCGAGCGCCTTGACGGAATGGGCGATGTTCTGCCGGCTGGTGAAGCACCGCTTCGCCGCCTGCGCATAGCTGGAATGCTCTGCTGCAGCCAGCATGTGGCGGAGTTGGTGGATCTCCATATGTGCCACCCCCTGACCCTCCGGGTGCCCGCCGTCTCCCCACGCCGTTGCGGCACCGCTCAGTCGAGTCCTTCCGGGCGGAAACCCTCGCGCCGCCCGCTTCGGAAGCCCGCGCAACGCGCCTCTTCGCTCCCGCCGGTTCGATTATAACCGAATAGTGCGCCGCTGTAACGGACGGGCGCTCGGAGGCCCCCGGGCACGCGCTGGCGCCCGGCTACGGATAGCTGCGCTGACCAGTCATCATATTCGGGAATTGTCGATCTTTTTGCCGACTGTTCGGATATATCCGTCCTTCCAAGGCGCAGCTTAGATAGCCTTCACCGTATGGATTATTTCGACAAAAGAAGGCAGTTGGGCCAGCACATCGTGGAGATGCGCAAGGCCCAGCGCATCTCGCAGAAGCAGCTCGCCCTCATGTCGGACATCAACAAGGGGTACCTCTCGGAAATAGAGAACGGCATCAGCAACATCAGCGTCAACAAGCTCTTCCGAATAGCCGATGCCCTCGGCGTGCCGCCCATGGACTTGTTCGCCGGCATCGAGGGCGAGGAAGAGGGAGACTGCGCCACCATCTAGCGCCGCAGGGGTCGCCGCCCGGCACGATGCCCACATTCGGCCGAACACGGCAGCCATGAGCCGCGCGCAAAAAGAGGAACCGGCCGAAGCCGGTTCCCTTCGTTCGTCCTCCTATCACGCAAGGCCTTCTCTCCGGGTGCTTGCGACCCTTCGAACGGCCGCGCGGAACCTTCACATCCCTCACGCATCGGGCCGGCCAGGCGGCTCCGGGAACGGCGGCGGCAGGATAGCGCCGCATGCGGGGCACGTGGGCCGCCCGGGATCGGGCTCCTCCCTGCCGCACGACGGGCAGAGCCTGTGCCCCAGCCGGTCCTTCATCTCGTCGGCGCGCCCGCACCGGTTGCACAGGGTGCAGCAGTAGCACACGGATTCCTCGCCCCCTTTCCCGCGGAGGCGACGCGCAGCATCCGGCGCCGCCTCCGTCCGTACCGTCCTAGGCGCAGGGCGCCCAGAGCACCTGCTTGGGCTTGCCCGCCAACTCTGCGGCCAGCTCCTCGACGCGGCCGAACCTCATGCAGAACGCCTGGCAGTGGTGCACGCACGTCGGCTCCTTGCCCGCCGCCACGCGGTCGGCGCACAGGTCGCACAGGTCGGTTGGCACAGGGATCTTGTTCCAGTTGAAGCAGTTGCCGCCCTCGCCCGAATCGTCCTTCTGCCACGGCCCGTCGTCCAGCACGCGGATGCCCCACTTGCCCACGGGGAAGCCATGCTCCTCCTTGCAGGCCACCACGCACGTCTCGCAGCCCGTGCAGTACTCGTAGTCGATCAAAAGCCCGTATTCAGCCATCTCTACACCAACTCTCCGAATTTCTCGACGACCAGGTTCATGTCCGTGTCGTAGCTCTCCTGCAAGGGCGTCACGCTGCAGCAGTTGCACTTGTAGGGCCCGCCGTAGCCCAAGCGCGAGTTGTAGTGGTTCGACACGAGGTCGTTCACGTTCGACTGCCACACGCCGTAGAGGCCTTGCTCGTCGGCATGGTCGGTCTTCACGAAGCCGTCCTTGATCTCCTTGCCGTTGATGACGGCCTGCACCTCGTGGTCCTCCACGATCTGGCCCACCGGCACGATGCGCTCGCGCGCGTCGTCGTCGGCCTGGCGCTCGGGGAACCACCAGCCGTGGTCGGTCTGCACCACGCCCTTCTTCACGATGGGCGACACGACGGCTTTGAACTTCGCGCGGCCGTAATCGTTCTTGATCTCGACCCACTGGCCGTCCGCCACGCCCAGCTGCGCCGCGTCCTCGGGGTTGATCTCGATGATCGGGTCGGGGTGCAGCTCGCGGAGCACGGGGATCTGCCGGTGCTCGGCGTGGAACGACGCGTAGTTGCGCGCTCCCGTGGTCAGGATGAACGGGTACTTCGCCGCGAGCTCGGGGTCCTTGTGAGGACTGAACGCCGGCTCCTGGTAGTACGGCAGCGGGTCCTCGCCGTAATGCGCGTACGCCGTCGACCACAGCTCCACGCGGCCGGTGGGCGTGAGGAAGCCGGGCTTGCGGTCAGGACGCAGCTTGCCCGTCTCGTACTTGCGGTAGTTCACGCCGCGCTGGAACACCACCTGGTCGCGCAGCTCCTCGAAGGGCATCTTGACGGGACGCGCGCGGCGCTGCGTGAGGAAGTCGGCCTCGTCCTTGAACAGGCGCCCGCCGTCCTCGTCCTTCAGGCAGTCCATCTCCAGGTACTCGCCCAGCTCGATGAGTATCTGGATGTCGGACTTCACCTCGCCCACGTCCACGGCCTTGTTCACCGAGCCCAGCGTCACCGGCGATCCCGCGTAGTGCGTCATGACCACGTCGTCCTTCTCGGCGCACGAGGCCAAGGGCAGCACGAGGTCGGCGAACGCCTCGATGGCGGGCGTGATGAAGCAGTCGGTTGCCATGCACCACTCCAGGTTCTTGCAGCCCTCGTACCAGCCGGTCGGCTGGGCGCAGCACGTGGGGGTGAGCAGCGCCGTGGACTGTATCCAGCCCATGCGGATGCGGTACGGCTCGCCCTTCGTCACCGCGTCGAACATCATGTCGGCCTGCGCGTTGCGGATGTTGTCCACGTAGAGCGGGTACTCGTCGTAGCCGATGGTCTTGCCTTTGAGGTCGTCGGGAAGCGAGTCCCAGCCGATGCGGCGCTGCGGGCGCGCGGCGTCCTCGGCCGAAGTGTCGTCGGCCTTGTCGATGTCGAGCGTGGAGCCCTCCACCGCCGCGGCCTCGGCGGCCGCCTGCGCCTCCGCGTCGTCCTCCACGCCGGGCGCCGGGTCGATCTCGGCGATGATCTGGCCGCCGGGAACGTCGATGTTGCCGCAGATGGCCATCAGCGCCAGCACGCAGTGGGCCGCCTGGTTGCCGTTCTGGTTCTGGTCGAACGCAAGGCCCCAGGCGATGGACGCGGGCTTCGCGGCGGCGTACAGGCGGGCCGCACGGTAGATGTCCTCCACCGGCACCTCGCAGATCTCCGCGGCCCTCTCGGGCGTCATGCCCTTGTCGGGGTCGTTGATGCGCGCGGAGAACTCCTCGAATCCGTACGTCCACTTCTCCACGAAGTCGTGGTCGTAGAGGTCCTCGTTGATGATGATGGACAGCCACGCCATGGCGAGCGCGGTGTCGGTGCCGGGTCGCACCCGCAGGTGCACCTCGGCGCGCGTGGCCAGCCAGTTCACGCGCGGGTCGACGCTGATGAGCTTCGCGCCGCGCTTCATGAGGTCGATGACCGCATGGCCCCAGAGGCCATCGCCGTTGGACGCGAGCGCCATCTTGCCCCACATGACGATGACCTCCGGCACCCGGTACACGGGGTTGTCGTAGGTTCCCTCCAGGCCGCCGGCGTAGTCCATCTCGGGATAGTACGCGCCCAGCACGTGCGAGCAGGACATGGAGCGCGGCTGGTAGCAGGCGTAGCCCGACTGGGTGTAGCAGGCGTTCGGCGTGCCGAGCACGGCCTGCGCCATGTCGGCCACCAGGATGCCGCCCGAGCGCCCCGTGCCCGAGAACACGGCCATGCTCTCGGGGCCGTAGGTGTCGCGGAAGTAGTCGCGCTTCTCCTTCACCAGGGCATAGGCCTCGTCCCACGTGATGCGCTCCCACTTGTCGTGCCGGCCGCGGTCCTTCGGATCGCGCTTCATCGGGTAGATCACGCGGCTCGGGTTGTACACGTAGTCCTTGAGCGCCAGGCACCGCGCGCACAAACGGCCCTTCGTGATGGGGTTGTTCTCGTCGCCCTCCACATGGTCGAGGCGCCCCTCCGCATCGACGTAGAGCTTCAAGCCGCATCCCACCGGATGGCAGCCCGGCGGCGACCACATGGACGTGCGCACGACAGTGAAGTCCCCGTCCTCGTACTTCCAGGGCTTGCCCAGGTCGTTCTTGAATTCCATACCGTTACCTCTCTCTTATGCTAGTTGCTTGCCTGCGTGTCGAGCGCATCTCCGGCCTCCGCCCACGCAAGCTTCCCACGGCGCGCATAGGCAAGGCGGACCGTCGCGAAGCCCAGGGCCGTGATGCCGATCCCCAGCGCGAACGCCGGCACGAAGCTGCCCGTGGCGTCGAAGATGGCGGCCACCGTCACCGGGCCCAGGCACCCGATGACGCCGGTGCCGATACGGGCGTAGGTGAAGATGGCCGGGAAGTCGCGCTCCCCGAACAGCTGGCGCACGAGCAGCGGGGTCGACACCGACACGAGCGAGTTCTGCGCCCCGAACAGGAAGGCCGACGCATACAGCAGCACCAGGTTGTCGCCCGCGAACATGAAGCCCGCAAACCCCAACGCCACCATGGCAAGCTGTATGTTCACCGTGAACTGCACGCCCACCCGGTCGTTGAGCCAGCCCACCAGCAGCTTCTCCACCACGTTGCCCACCATGACAGCCGTGAGCAGCGACGATCCGACCAAGGCGGAGAACCCGATGGACTGCGCATAGCCCGGCAGGTGGGAGTTGAAGCCCGCAAAGTACGCGATCAGCCCCGAGAACAGGAACATGCACACGAACGGCACCGTCTTAAGCGCCTTGGCCAGCGGCACGCCGGGCGCCCCCGCAAGCGCGCCCGCGCGCCGCCGCTCATCCTGCTCGTCTTGCTCGGTCCACCCGTAGGGCTTCATCCCCACATCCTCGGGACGCAGCTTGAACACGAACAACGTCCACGGCAGCACGAGAAGCGCCATGACGGCAGCCGCCACGAAGTAGGCCTCGCGCCATCCGAGTCCTTGGATCAGCAGGGTGAACACCGGACCGAGGACGGCGCCGCCAATGCCGGAGAACGACATGGCCACGCCCAGCGCCAAACCCTTGTGCGCATGGAACCAGTTGCCTATGAGGATGGGTGCGGGCACGACGAATATGAAGCTGCCCGCCAGGCCGAACACGATGCCCGATATCCACCACTGCCAAGGTTCGGAATAGAGCCCCATGGCCGCCACCGCGGCAACGACCAGCGCGAACGACACGCTCAGCACGCGGTTCACGTTGTATTTCGTGATCCACCTCCCCACTACGGGCATGGCGAACACCGTGGCGATGAAGTAGAACGTCAGGTACATCGAGAGCTCCGAACGCGAGAAGCCCAGGTCCTCGCACACCGGCACGAAGAACACCCCCGCAGCGTCCAGCACCGCACCCAGGCCGCCCGCCTGCACGAAACAGCACCCTATCAGTATCAGCCATGCGTAGTGAAACCGTGGTCTCGCCGCCGTCATGAGCTACCACCTCTCCTTTGCCGGGAAGCCCGTTACGAGCGGCTCTGCTCGGGCTCCCCTTCTTCCGTCCACTTGCCGCGGAACTTCTTGGCCGTAGTCGCGGCCACCACGATGGCGATCGCGATGACCACCTCGAAGGCGATGCCGCAGCCGTAGGCCGCCTGGAACCCGCCCGCCATGGAGGCCACGAGGGCCACGAACGTCGCACCCAGGCCGCCGAGCACGGCGATGCCCATGTTCAGGTAGGAGTAGATCTTCGCGTAGTCGCGGTCGCCGTAGCAGTGCCGCGTGAGCAGCGGCAGGCCCACCGACATCATGGCGTCGCCCGTGCCGATGCAGAAGCCGGCCGCGAGCATGGGCACCTGGTTGTCGCCCATCATGAACACCATGAGCGCGAAGCCCACGATGCTCACCGCGGCGAAGGCTACCATAGAGTTCATGATGCCTATCTTATCGGAGAGCGTCCCCAGCGTGATCTTGCCCAGGATGTTGCCGACGGCCGCGGCCGAGATCATGGACGCGCCCAGAAGCGCGAGCTCGGTGCCGCCGACGGACTGCACGGCCGTGGGCATCATGGACTTGTAGCCGCCGCCGAGCGAGATGAGGCACGCCGCCACGAAGATGCAGTAGAATGCCACCGTGCCGAGGGCGAACCTGCCGGACACACCGCTCTTCTTCGCCGGTTCCTCGCCTGCAGCCGTCTCCTTCTCGATGCCGAACTGCGCGAGCCCCACGTCCTCGGGTCGCGTGCGGAAGAAGAACACGGCCGGCACGAGGATGAGCACGGCAGCGATGCCGGCCTCCACGAAGAACGCGGGCTGGTAGCCCATCGACTTGATGAGCCCGGCGAATAGCGGCGACCATACAAATGTGCCCACGCCGGTGAACGCCGAGGCGATGCCGAGGAACTTGCCGGCCTGCTTCGGGGCGAACCAGTTGTTGATCAGCACCGACGGCCCCACGAGGAAGATGATCGGGCCGGCAAGGCCGAGCAGCACGCCCGAGAGGTAGATCTGCCACACCTCGCCCCACACGCCGAGCAGCGCCACGGCCGCCACGACGCACACGCCGCCGGCGCCGAACAGAACCCGCGCGTCCACCTTGTCGAACAGGCGGCCGGCGAACGGCAGCCATACGAGCATGACGTAGGAGTAAACGGTCATCAGCAGCGTCACCTGCGTCACGTCGGGCTTGCCCTCCGGCGTGACCAGGCCGAACTGCAGCGCCATCGGCACGAAGAAGTTGCCCATGACGTTGAGCACCAAACCCATGCCGCCGGCCATCATCATGCACACGCCGATGAAGACGAGCCAAGCGCGATGGAACCCCTTCTTTTCTTCTACCATTTCAGTTACCTTTCCCTTGCAGATTACGAGTAGAACACCGAAGATCCCCGCGCATCACCCCCTTCCCGCACCTGGGGCTGTATCAAAAGTTTCGCCTCGCCGTCTCTCCCGAGTCGAGCGTAGGGCAAGGGCTCTGCCCTTGCCGTCGGGCGGGATCGCCCGCAGGTTGCGGCAAGGGCAGAGCCCTTGCCCTACGAGGCGATCCCATGGCGGGCTTGCGTTCTGGGGCTTTTGATACAGCACCCTCCGAGGGACTCAGCGCGTGAACAGCGCGCAGCGCGACGAGCCGTCCATCTTGGCAGCAAGCTCCTCCACCTCGCCGTGGTACAGACACCACGCCTGGCAGTGCTGCACGCACATGGGCAGCTTGCCCGCCTCCACGCGATCGGCGCACATATCGCACGCCTTCGTGAGCACGGGGAGCCAGGTCCACTCCCAACGGTCCTTGTTGCCCTCGGCGCCCTCGTACTCGAACGGCCCCGTCTCGGTGAGCTTGATGCCGAACTCCCCCGCCGGCAGGCCCAGGTGTTTCTTGCAGGCCACCTCGCAGGAGTGGCAGCCCGTGCAGTACTCGTAGTTGACCAGAATGCCCTTCACTAGAATCTCCCTCCCTCGCGCGTCGTGTTGTCGGTCGTCCAAGCGAACGGCTGCCCGGCCACGTAGTCGCCGCGGAAGCCGCCCAGCTTCGTGACCACCTCGCCCGGCGCAGGCTCGTCAACGTCCTCGGTGCACTTGTAGATCTTGCAGACGATGCTCTTGAGCGGGTTGCCGATACCGCCGTAACCCGTCTCGTAGGAGGCGGTGAGGTTGTTGATGTTGCTCTCGAACGCTCCGAACAGGTGCGGAAATGCCGGCTCCTCCTCGGGGAACCACCAACCGTGCTCGGCATGGATGTAGTTGGGGTTGAGCACCGGGTCGATGGTCACCTTCTGACGGCAACGTCCCTCGGTGTTCTCGATCCATATCCACTCGCCCTCGGCCAGGCCGTATTCCTCAGCCGTCTGAGGCGACACCTTCACGAGCGGCATCGGGTGGAACTCGCGCATGGTTGCCTGCTGGCGGTTCTCCGAATGGAAGAACTCGTAGGAGCGCGAGCCGTTGATGCAGATGAACGGGTACTCTTTCTTGAACTCGGGGTCGGTGAGCCACCGCTTGGCCGTAAGCGACTCCACGTGCTCGGCCAAGGGCGGGATGCCCCAGGCGCCGAACGTGGCGTACGGCACGAGCTCGATGCGCCCGGTGGGCGTCGCGAAGCCGGGCTGGCCGTCGGCGCGCAGCAGGCCCTTCTCGTACTTGCGGTATGTGGCGCAGAAGTCGTCGTACTCGTAGCCTCCCTTGCGCACGAGCGCGTCGAACGAGCATTCGCCGTCGGCATAGTGCTTCTTCCAGAAATCGGTGTGCACGTCCTCCACTTCCACCATGCCCGCCTTCGAGCGGCCGGCGCTCTTGTAGCTCTTGCCGGTCTCGGGGTCGTAGAGGTTGAAGCCCACGTCCAGGTAATCCTGCAGCAGCGCCTCCAACGTGGGCCAGCGCTTCTGGAACAGCTCCGGGTTGAGCTTGTTGCCCAAAGCCACGATGAGCTCCTCGTCGGACTTCGCCTCGTACCATTCGCTCACGGCCTTCATGGCGCGCAGCGGCGTCCACCACACGCGCATCGAGTCGCGTTCGGCCGTGGTCTTGAGCGGCAGGAAGATGTCGGCGTAGGCCACTGCCGTGGGCGTCATATACGGGTCGGCCACCACGCAGAACTCCACGTTCTGCAGCATCTTGTGCACGCGCGGCGCCGCCGTGGCCGAGCAGGCGATGCCGTTGGAGCCCTGCGACCAGAACATCTTGATGGGGTACGGCTCGCCCGTCTCGAACGCGCGGTTCACCGCGTCGCAGTCGGCCATGCCGATGAACTGCACGCACCCGGGATGCACGAGGTCCACCGTGAGCTTCTTCGCGAACGTGTCAGGATCGCAGTAGAGCTGGGCCGTGGCGTAACCGGGATTGATCTCGAAGCCGTTGCGCACGAGGATGTTCGTGCCCGGCTTGTCGATGTTGCCGCACACGCTCATGAGGTTCGACACTGTCTGACACAGCTGAATGGAGTCGACCTGCGTGTCGAAGGCGAGGCCCCACTGGATGGCACCGCGCTCGGCTCCCGCGTAGAAGCGCGCGGCCGCGGCGATGTCCTCCGCCGGCACCTGGCAGATCTCGGCGGCCCAGTCGGGCGTGAACTGCGCCACATGCTCCTTGAGCTCGTCGTAGTAGGCGCACCAGCAGTCAACGAACTCGTGGTCGATCAGGTCCTCGGTCGTGATCACGTTGAGCCACGCGAGCGCGAGCGCCAAGTCGGTGGCCGGGCGCAGCGGCAGCCAGTACGCCGCGCGGGCTCCCCACCAGGTGAGCTGCGGGTCGATGGAGATGAACTCCGTGCCCATCTGCATGCACACGTTCAGCCAATGGCCCAGGTATCCATCCGCGTTTGAGCGCAGCGGCTCGCAGCCCCACACCACCACGACGTCGGGACGCTCCCATTCGGGGTTCGCGTAACGGTCGGCATGGCCTTCGGAGGCGTCCACGATGGGGAAGTCGCCGATGCCGGCGGCCGTGCCGCACGTGCGCGGCAGGTAGCACGAGTACCCCGAGAAGCCGATGGCGCCGATGTTCGGCGTGCCGAGGCACGCCCCGCCTAGGAACGGCACCCAGGACGAGATGTTGCGCCCCGTGCCATGGTTCACGAAGATCGACTCGCGGCCGAAGCCCGCCTCGTCGAGGTTCTCGTGTATCCAGTCGGCTATCTCGTCGAGCGCCTCCTCCCAGGTAATGCGCTCCCACTTGTTCTCGCCGCGCTCGCCGGCGCGCCGGAGCGGGTACTTGGGGCGCTCGGCATAGTTCACGCCCTCGGCCAAGTTCAGGCAGCGCATGCACAGGCGCCCGTTGGCACAAGGGTCGAGCGGGTCGCCCTCCACGCGCTCCAGCTTGCCGTCCTTCGTGTACATGAGCACGCCGCACGAATCGTGGCAGCCGGGCGCCGAGTACGTGTAGGTACGCGTGACGGTGTAGCCGTCCTCCTCCCACTGCCATTCGCCCTCATGGTAGGCTTTGCGATCGATGCCTTCGAGGAACGCTTCGTAGTCGAACAGCATAGGCCTTCTCTCCTCTCTCGTCTCGGGCCTTGCCCGGCGCACACCAGGCACCGGCCCTCGATGCGAACGATAGGAAAAAGCAGGGCGCCTTTCATGAGGTGGGAGACGCTAAACCGCGCAGTAAGGTCTGGGGGATTAGGCGAGGCTGGCAGCCGGCAGGGCAGGCCAGAACAGGTCATGCCCGGTCGTGAAGGATATCCTGCAGCATATCCCCGGCACCTGCCACGTCGGTGTTCTCCACCAGGTCCATGAGCTCCTGGCGCGAGTGGACGCCCGTCTTCTGGTAGATGTTGTAGATATGGGCCTTCGCGGTGTGCGACGATATGATGAGCTTCTCGGTAATGTAGTCGGCATTGCGCCCTTTCGCCAGCATGCCGAGCACCTCGCGCTGGCGGTTGGACAGGCCGTAGGTACGGGCTACGATCTCGCATTTTATGTGGAAGATACCCGGGCGGGCCACCGGCCCCTCGCTTGCTGCAGGCTCGACGCCACCCCCGTCCACCGTCTCGAGCTGGCGGATCGGCGTGCCGCCCTTCGCGGAACCGGCGTCCTCACCTGCCCCTTCTTCCTCGTTGCGCTTGATACGCGCCTCATCAGGGTAGTTGTCCTCGGTCATGACGAACGACGCCGAGAATATCACCAGCATCATGAACACCACCACGACGGCAGCAGAGGTCGTCTCGTAGGTCAAGCCGCCCATCCCCGCAGAGGCGAACCCGCAGAACGCCAACGCCATGCCCACCGCGATCCCTGCAAGGCAGACGAGGCGACCGAACGAGAACGCCCTGATGGGAGACAGATCGCACAACGCCACATGCTTGCACATGGCCGAAAGCGAGCACGTGATGGGAAACAACGACCCGCAAAGCAGCAGGGCGGCGAACACGAACTTGAGCGCCGGGGGCGCGAACATGAGCGGAAACGCCACCACGGCGGCGAACGGGAGGAAGAACCGCATGGTGATCGTCTCGTTCACGCGGTTCTTATGGCAGGCATCGACCAGGAGGAACACGCACGTGCCCACCACGAGCACCTCGGTGAGCGCGTAGGCCCCCGAATGCACGGATTCAGTCGAGAGCAGGCAGCCCAGCCCGAACCCGGCCGCCATGCCCGCCGTTGCCGTGGCCAGGTACGATCTCCACACCACGCGGTTGCGCGCGTCCGACGTCTTCCGGTCCACCACCGGCTGTCGGCCCAAGTGGAAGAACGAGAACACGCAGGCGTAGGCTGCGAACGCCACCACCGGGAACACGAGCGCAAAAGGGAATCCCATGTCGTCGCCGGCGAACAGCAGGCCGGCGCACGCAGCGAGCGCGCAGGAGAATATGCCCAGTACGTAGGTCTTGATGGACATGTGGAAATTCAGGCAGACGAACTCGCCGTACAGGCCGTAGATCAAACCGAACCCCGCTCCCAGCAGCATGGCAGGAAGCAACGTCCACGTGCCGGACGGGGAAAGCCACATCCCCGCCACCCCTGCCGCCGTGCAAGCGAGGGCCAAGACGTATTGCACCCGCTTGCGCGACGAGAAAAAATCCGAGAAGGCCCAGGTACAAGCCAGCGCCGCCATGGCACCCAGCACGAAGCAGAGATGCGGCCCGCCCGCCGCGCTCGCAGCGGAAGCGGGGGGGACGAAGGCCGACGTGCCCAACATGAGGAACGCCCATCCGTAGCAGGCGACGGTCCCCACCAACCCGATGAGCATGCGCGGGTTGACGAGCAGCCACTGCTCCTTGCTTCCGTCTCCCATAAGCTCGCGCACAAATTCTGTACCGTTATCCTGCTTCAACGATTTCAACCCCCTGAAACCATCGCCGAAATACCACTCCGACCCCTCGCGCCTTCGGGCTTAGAAGGTGCCCGAAGGCGTCCGCACGTTATATCATGACCTCGCAATCCTCCGCAAACCGCTCATAATGGCACCTTCCTCGCCGCCACCCTCCGTCGTGCCCAGCATAAACCACCTAGGCCTTGCACCCGCGAAGATAAGGCATGGGGTATTAGGCTCGTGCCGAAGATAAGGCGCGCCTTCGCATGGCGACCTGCCACCACCGCGCCTTCCGCGTGCGCCCTCTTCCGCGCGTCTGCGGGCCCAGCACCGCGCTTGGGGAAATCAGGCGCCACGCCCCACGGCACCGCAGCCGGCCGTGCCGAAATAGGAAGCCCGACGGCATGTCGCCTGCGGGCGTCCTCCCTAGAATCTCGGGTATGCGACAAGCTCGCGAGGCCGCGGGCCGCATGGGACGAGAAAGGAGCACCATGGCCGACTACCGAGAGTTTCTGGAAAAGCTCGACCGCAAGGCCTACCACGAAGGGGAATGGCAGTGGCAGGAGGACGGCTACACCGTCACCCGCACGACGCACTGGTCGCCACCGGGCTGCCACATGGGCTGCGGCGTGCTGCTGTACACGAAGGACGGCAAGCTCGAACGCGTTGAGGGCGATCCGCTGAACGCCGTTGCCAACGGCAAGCTGTGCATGCGCTGCCTCGACCTTCCCGAGGCGGTGAACCACCCCGACCGCCTGAAGTACCCCCTGCGCCGCTCCGGCGAGCGCGGCCAGGACCGGTGGGAGCGCATCAGCTGGGACGAGGCCTACGATGAGATCACCGAGCGCGTACTCGCCATCAAAAAGGAGCACGGACCGGAATCCATCGTGGTCGTGCATGGCACCGGCCGCAATATTGGCTGGCAGGTCCCCTACTTCGCGTCGGCCTGCATGGAGACGCCGAATGTCTCCACGTTCGGGTTCACCGGCTTCGCCTGCTACCTGCCGCGCATGATCGGCACGTCGGCGAAGTACGGCGACATGATCATCGTGGACGCCTCGCAGGCCCACCCCGACCGCTACGCGAACCCCGACTGGCAGGCGCCCGGCGTCGTCCTGGTGTGGGGCAACGAGCCCATCAAGTCGAACGCCGACGGCTTTTTGGGCCATTGGCTCGTGCAGTGCGTGCAGATGGGCTCTAAGATCGTCTCCGTCGATCCGCGCCTCACCTGGTGGGGGGCCCGCGCGGCGTACTGGCTGCCCGTGCGGCCCGGCACCGACGCCGTGGCGGCCATGGCGCTGCTCAACGTGATCATCGAAGAGGACCTCTACGACCATGACTTCGTGGACCGCTGGTGCTACGGCTTCGAGGCGCTCGCCGAGCGCGTGGCCGACAAGACGCCCGAGTGGGCCGCGCCTATCTGCGAGGTGGACGCCGACGCGCTGCGCGGCGCCGCCCGCCTCATCGCCACGTCGTCGAGCTGCGCCTGCCAGTGGGGCCTCGCCTTCGAGCAGCAGATCGCCGCGCTCGGCGTGACCGAGGCCGTGGCGGACCTCATGGCCATCACCGGCAACATCGACAACCCCGGCGGCAACGCGCTGTACCGCTGCGCCTTCCTCATCGAGAAGCGCTACGGCCTGGGCGACGAGTACATCGATCCGGAGGTGTACGCCAAGAAGCTCATACCCGCCACCTCGGGCATCAACGAGTCAAACATCGTTTCGTGCGCCGACACCGACGCCATCCTGGCAGCCATCGAGACGGGCGAGCCCTACCCCATCCAGATGTTCTGGATCCAGAGCTCCAACGCGCTGGCCTGCGCCTCCATGGACCCGGCCCGCACGCGCGCAGCCCTCATGAAGGTGCCGTTCATCGTGGTGGCGGACCCGTTCATGACGCCCACGGCCCAAGCGGTTGCCGACATCGTGCTGCCCGTGGCCATGAGCTGCGAGCGCAATTCCTGCCGCACCTGGTGGACGCCCGTGCGCACCATGGTGAAGGTGACCGACTACTACGAGGCGAAGTCAGACGAGCAGATCTGCCTCGAACTGGGAAAGCGCATCAAACCCGAGCACTGGCCGTGGGCCGACGACAAGGAATGGTGCACCTGGTACCTCACCGACCAGCTGGCGCCCGGCGGCACCGAGTACGACCGCACCTGGGAGGACACGGTGCAGAACCCGAGCGAGAACAGCTGCAACGGCACGGCGTACTGGGACTGGGACGCCACGTACCATAAGTACGAGAAGGGCATGCTGCGCCCCGACGGCCAGCCGGGCTTCAACACGCCTACCGGGCGCATCGAGCTGTGGTCGTTCGGCTACGACCACTGGGGCGTCGACCCGCTGCCCTACCACATCGAACCGCCCGAGAGCCCGCTCTCCACGCCCAAGACCTTCGAGGAGTTCCCGCTCATCCTCTCCGGCGGAGGGCGCTCCTTCGAGTTCTTCCATTCGGAGCACCGCCAGCTGCCCACCATGCGCGAGTTCCACCCCGACCCGCTCATCATGGTGAGCCCGGAGGACTGCAAGCGCTTCGGCGTGCGCGACGGCGCGTGGATTTGGGTCGAGAACAGCCGCGGTGCCCGTTTCAAGCAGAAGGTGAAGGAGACCATCGAGGTCATGCCCGGACGCGTGCATGCCGAGCACGGCTGGTGGTTCCCCGAGCAGGACGGCGCCGAGCCCAACTTCTACGGCGCGTACGACTCGAACCTCAACAACATGACCGAGGCGTTCCGCACGGGACAGGGCGGCATTGGGTCCGCCATCAAGAGCATGCTCTGCAAGATCTACCCCGTGCAGGAAGGCGACGTGCTCCCGCACGAGGTCATCGCCGAGAAGGGCGACTTCGCACCCTACGAGCCCGGCAAGCCCTACGAGCCGGTCGAAGAGCCCGTCGTCACGGTTATGAGCTAGGAGGCTCGCATGGAAGGCATACTGGTCAACTACGAATACTGCACGGGCTGCCACTCCTGCGAGGTGGCCTGCCGCAACGCCCGCGGCCTCGCGGCCGGGGAGTTCGGCATCAAGCTCGCCGAGGTGGGCCCCTACCGCTACGAGACGCCCATCGACGCCGACACGCCGTACGAATGGGTGTACAACCCCACCCTCACAAAGGCGTGCGATATGTGCGCGGAGCGCACTGCCACAGGCAAGATGCCCGCCTGCGTGCAGGCCTGCCAAGCATGGTGCCTGTACCACGGCGAGGTGGAGGAGCTCGTGCGGAAGATGGACGGCAAAACCCGCTGGGCGCTCTACACCCCTGCAGGCAAGTAACGGCAATCGATCGCCGGCCCCCTTGCCCCGGCGGCAAGGGGGCCGCACGCAAGGAGGGATACCATGGAGATCAACGTGACCATCAGGGGCGAGGAGAAGTTCCGCGCGTTCGTCGAGGAGCACGCCCTTATCGGCTACGACGCCGCGAGAAGCGACCTCGAGGAGCAGTTCCTCGCCGACGAGAAGGCCGGCCGCTACGTCCTGGCGCCCGAGAAGGCCAAGGACGGCCAAGAGCACGTGAAGCCCTGCATGGGCGTGTGCCTGGCCTACGACGCCCAGGGAACGCAGCTCGGCGGCGGCAAGGCCTACCTCGACAAGGGCCAGGAACCGGCCCGCAAGGACCTCACGATCGTGTTCATGTAGGAGCATCGCGGCTCCCTGCCGGGCATTCCGCATGCCGAACACCCAAACGTACGACGGCCGCCGTCCCCTCCGGGACGGCGGCCGTCGCCTTTCTCCCGCTAAATGGGCACGGCGCTACGAGGGCCGCTGCCCCGCCTCCAAAATCGGGTGCTCCTGCGCCCATCGCCGGCCGTACTTCTCCAGCTCGTCGTTCACGATGGCATCGTTCCACGCGCGGAAGCACTTGCCGCTCGGGATGGAAGGGTAGAAGCGCCCTGCCGGGCAGTACGCGTCGATGGCGCGGCGCACCTCGGCCCTGATCTCCTCCTCGCCGATGTGCTCGATGTCCACCGCCGGGGCGTCGATGCCGCCGATGATGGCCAGCTCGCCTCCCGTCCTCTCCTGAATGGCGGGGAGATCGTTCTGCGGTATGGCGCCCTGCCAGATGTCGATGCCCATCTCCACCATGTCCTCCACTATGGGCTCGCAGATGCAGTCGGCGTGGTGCACGAACAGCATGCCGCACTCGTGCGCCGCCGCCACGATCTCGGCATGCAGGGGCTTGATCAGCTCACGCCACACGGTGGGCGGCAGGAACAGGTTCTGCTTCGATCCCCAGTCGTCCTGGAAGAACACCACGTCGGGCTGGAACTGGCGCGCCGCCTCTCGCAGGACGGCTATCTTGTAATCGGCTATCGCGCGCAGCATGTCCGCCATGTCCTCGGGCTCCTCCAAGTAGGCGCAGAACGCGTCCTCCATGCCCATGAGGAAATGGGAGCGCTCGAACAGCCCCTGTGCCGAGAAGAGCCCCACGAACCGCTCGCTGCGGTCCGCACCGGCGGCGAATTCCCTCGCCGCGCTCCAGTCGAGCCCCTCGAGCGCGGGCACCTTCAGCTGCTCGCGCCACGCCGTGACGTCCTTCACCACGGCGTTCTCCGGCGTGACGTGGGGGTGCTTGCCGGGAGAGCCGGGCAGCTTCACGCATACCGTGCCCCAGCTGTCCCGATGCTCTAAACCGTCGTCGGGCACGCTGTCCGCCGCGAAGACGGGGTCTGGCGCGAAGTCGAGCGCCGCCATGAAATCGCCGTAGTAGTCCGGCTGCTCCCGGTTGAATATCGCCATCATGTTCTCTCTGGGTTTCACGTATCCTCCTCGTTTCGAAATGCAGCATCTTCCGGTTACGCGCAAGAACCTCCCCGAAGCCCTGTCGTCCCGCCCTACCGCGCGTAGAACTCGTCGACGGCGGCGAAGAACGCGTCGATGTTCTCCAAGGGCGCCATCGGCGGCACGTCGCAGCCGGTGGATATAACGAAGTTGGGGTAGCCCGCGCACGTCTCCAGCACCTCGATCGTCGCCGCGCGCACAGAGTCCGGGGTGCCGTTGCGCAGCTGCTCGGCAGGGGCCACGTTGCCCATGGCCACGCGGTCGGCAGGAACGAGGGGCATCACGTCGACCATGGAGATGGCGTTGCCGAAGTGGAAGGCGGCGGCGCCGGTGGCCACGATGGAGTCCATCATCTTGGGGACCCCGCCGCCGCAGTTGTGGTAGACCACGGCGAAGGAGTCGGTTTGCACCTCTTCCACGATGCGGCGCACGTAGGCAGAGGAGAACTCCTCGGCGAGATCGGGCGACAGAAGGCCCGCCAACGGCTCGGCCAAGACCACGCCGTCGGCTCCCGCTGCGCGGAAGGCGGCCGCGTAGGCGGCGACGAACCCGGCAGCCTTGCCGAGCACGGCATGCACGAGCTCGGGCTCCTCGTAGCACAGGACCATGACCTCGGACACGTCCATGAGCCGCCCTGCCAGCGAGAACGGCCCTATCGCGCCGGCAAGCACCGGGCGGTCGCCGATCAAGGGGGCCACCTTGGCGATGGCCTCCACGTACAGCCCCGTGCGCCCTGCTCCCACCGCGGGCACCGCGATGTCGTCGGGATCGGTGTCCTCGTCAACCAGCGCGCCCACCACCGTGGGAACCTCGTCGTCGCTCACGACCGTCTCCGCCCCGAACGCCTCCGCCTCCACGGACAGGTCCATGAACGACACCGAGGCCGCTGTCGGGTACTTCTGGGCGATGAGTCGCATGGCCTCGGCCTGGTAGTCCGACGATCCGATGAGGTCGCGCACCGTGATGCCCATCAGCTGCACGGCAGGAAACGACAACACCGGCAGCGCCTTCTTGTTTTCCGACATGATGACGTCGGCGAACCACTTCCTCATATCCATGGGGTGCTCCTCCTTCCGGGCGTGCCGCCCACCCCTTACGCTCCCACCAGCTCGGCAGCCTTGACGGCGGCCGCGCCCGCGTCGGGCGTGTACGCATCGGCGCCAACCTCGTCGGCATACGCCTGCGTCACCGGGGCGCCGCCTATCATGACCTTCACCTTGTCGCGCAAACCCGCCTCCTCGATAGCCCTGATCGTTGCACCGATCTCGGGCATCGTGGTGGTGAGCAGCGCCGAGCAGCACACAATGTCGATGTCGTCGTGCTCTTGCAGAAAGCTCACGAACTTCTCCGGCGCAACATCCACGCCGAGGTCCGTCACCTCGAAGCCTTTGCCCTCTATCATCATGCGCACGAGGTTCTTGCCGATGTCATGCATGTCGCCCTTGACCGTGCCGATGACGGCCTTGCCCAAGGGTTCGGCGCCCGCCTCGGCAAGATACGGCTTGAGTACCTCGGTGCCCGCGGACATGGCGCGCGCAGCCACCAGCATCTCGGGCACGAACGCCTCCCCGGCGCTGAAGCGGTCGCCGATGACGCCCATGGGGGCGATAAGCCCCTCGTCGAGGATAACCTGGGCCGCCACCCCCTCGTCGAGCGCCTGTTGCACCAACGGGCCGACTTCCTTCCTCTTGCCGCGCATCACCGCACTGGCGATCTCCTCGGTCGTTGCCATGGGTACCTCTCTTCCTCTCGCGGTCGACAGCCAATCGCACCAGTTTAGGAAGGCTCGTCGAAAAGAGCATGGGGCGGGAATGCTTATTTTCCCCGCATGCGCACACGGCGCCGGCAGGCACGTCAGGTACGGCACCCGAAGTTGACCGGGTGGGTCATGCGGGAGTGCTGATCTTGCACGGCAGGCCCCCAAGCCCGCCGCCGATGCGCTACCATGGCGCTTCCCCGAGAGGAAACGGAGGGCTCATGGACGTGACCGTGCAAAGCAGGGGCGGCGGCATCAGGCATATCGAGGCAGAGGCGGGGCAAACCCTGCTCGAGGCCCTGCGCAAAGGCGGCGTGACGGCGTTCGCCCCCTGCGGCGGCGCCGGTACCTGCGGAGGGTGCCGCATCCTCGTGCATGATCGGTCGGGCGCAGGATACCGCCTTGCCTGCCAGACCATCGTGGAAGACGGCATGGTGGCCGTGGCTGACGACCTGGGGACCCTGGCGGTGGCAGGCGGCGATGCCGCGGCCGCTTCGGGGCAGGCGACATCAGGCACAGACGCGCGGTTCGGATTAGCCGTCGACATTGGAACCACCACGCTGGCGCTGCACTTAGTGGACCTCGGCTCCCGAAGCATCGTGGCCAGTATCGGCAGGGTGAACCCCCAGGTTGCTTTCGGCGGCGACGTGGTCGCGCGCATCGGGGCCGCCTCGTCGGCGGAGGGGATGGAGGCGCTCTGCTCCGCCTTGCGCGGCGGGCTCGACGATGCGCTCGCCGCCCTCGGCCGCAGCGCGGGGCGGAGCATCGGTTGGGAGGACCTCGAGCGCGTGGCCGTGGCGGGCAACACCGTCATGGAGCACTTCGCGGCGGGCATCGACCCCAAGCCCATCGGCGCCTACCCCTTCACGCCATCTGCGCTCTTCGGTGGCGAGCGCAGGCTGTGGCAGGCAGACGGCCGCGCAGGCCGTCCCGTGCGCGCGTACCTGGCGCCCGCCGTGGCAGGATACGTGGGCGGAGACGTGACAGCCGGGCTCCACGTCGCAGGGCTGGCGCGCTCGCCCGAGCTCCAGCTGTACCTCGACATCGGCACGAACGGCGAGATGGCGCTTGGCAGCAGCGGGCGCATCGCGTGCTGCGCGACGGCGGCCGGCCCCGCGTTCGAGGGCGCCAACATAGCGTTGGGCATGCCGGCGTTAAGGGGTGCCGTGAGCGCCGTCTCGATCGAAGACGGCGAGCTCGCCGTCACGACCGTGGGCGGCGCCGAGCCGGTCGGCATCTGCGGGTCCGGGCTCTTGGACGCCGTCGCCTGCTTGCTCGACCTGGGCATCGTCGACGAGACCGGGCGCCTGCTCGAAGCCGGGGAAGCCAACCGGGACCTCGCGCATCGCCTGAGCCGGGAGCAGGGCCAACGGGCATGCTACCTCGACGCCGAAAGGCGCGTATACCTCACCCAGGCCGACGTGCGCAGCGTGCAGCTGGCGAAGGCTGCCCTACGGGCGGGCATCGGCGCGCTTATGGACGAGATGCACGTCTCATGTGACGATGTGAGCCGCGTCGCACTGGCCGGCGGGTTCGGGTCTCACCTCAGCGCGGCGAGCGCAGCCCGCATCGGCCTGATACCCGCAGCCCTCGAGCCCAAGGTCGACCCGCTGGGAAACGCGGCAGGGGAAGGGGCAGCAGCGGCCCTCTTCCCGGAAGGCCGGACAGCCTTGGAGCGCATCGCCGCCTCATGCTCGTACCTCGAGCTCTCGACGAGCGCGGCGTTCGCCGCCCACTATCTCGATGCGATGGGCTTCGAGCCATGATGTGCGCAGCATGCACCTGCCGTGATGCAGGCTGCGCAGGTGAAATGGACGCCCGCAGGGGCGCCTTCGTCTGCGAGCTGGCGGCGCGGGCCCGCAACCGGGGGTTCGCCCACTACGGATGCACTCCTGCAACAAGCCTGTCCGTGAACCCCGCAGTCCGCTCCCTGTGCGCGGAGAACCGCTGCCGATCCTACGGACGGAACTGGACGTGCCCGCCCGCGTGCGGAACCCTGGACGATTTCTCGGCAGCCCTGGCAAGCCGCTCCGTCGCACTCGTCGTGCAAACGGTCGGGCAGCTGGAGGACGAGTTCGATGTCGAAGGAATGATGGCGGCGGAACGGGTGCACAAGGAGCGGTTCAAGGCGCTTGCACAAGATGCCCTCGATGGCTTCGACACCGGCAGACAGGGGCTGCGATCAGGCATCCCACGTCCCCTGCCCCTGTCTGCCGGCGCATGCACGCTCTGCACCGCATGCAGCTGTCCCGACGCACCCTGCCGCCACCCCGATCGCGCGCTCGTCTCGATGGAGGCGGCGGGCCTGATGGTCTCCGAAGCATGCGAGGCGGCCGGCCTGCCCTACTACCACGGCCCAGGCACCATCTCCTACACCAGCTGCATCCTGCTCTAAGCACTTTCGCCAACCAGCCGCCCTACGCCCACCCCCTCTTCGCCCAACCCAAGACGCGAACGAGGGGAGTCGTACCGGCGCATACAGCCAGCCTCCGAGAACCGCGCACCCATCCCAAGCCGACAAAAAGCGCGCTCGAAAAGCAAAGGAACCGGCCCAAGAGCCGGTTCCTCCCTCATAAACGATGCTGCCCTGCCGCTACTCGGCCGCGGGGGCCTCGTTCGGGTCCTTCACGGTGATGTCCGCGTGCTCGAGGAGCCACTTGTTCGCCTTGATGCGCTCGGCCGCCTCGCGCAGCGCGAAGCCGCGGCCCGACTCCTCCATCTGGCGACGCACGCCCTGGGGGTTCTGCGGGTTCATGGCAGCGCAGGCCTCCTGCACGTCCTCGTCGCTCACCACCAGGCCCTCGTGGCGGAACAGGGCGTCCAGCGCGTAGCCCTGCACGAGCATCTGGCGCGTCTGCATCATCATCATCATGTTGAACTGCTGCTCGCCGCCCTGCTGCTCGACGAACTGGTCCCACGTCATGTTCTGCTGCTCCACCTCGGCGCGCATGTTGTTCATGAGGTTGCGGGACATGGACTCGTACACCTCGTCGGCGATGCTGCCCTTGAAGCGCTTCGCCAGCTCGCCGGCGGCCATGTTGCGCTTGTAGTTCTCGTACTCGCCCGACAGCTGGCGGTTCAGGCCGCGGCGGATGTCGTCGCGCATGGCGGCCACGTCCTTGTACATGGGCATGAACTTCGCCACCCAGGCGTCGTCGATGACGGGGGCAACCTTCTTCTGGATCTCCTTGACCGTGACGGTGCACTCGATGGTCTCGACGATCTCGTTGCCCTCGTCGTCGATGCCGGGGCCCTCGAACGTGAAGGTCTTCGTCTCGCCCACGTCCATGCCGATGATGTTCTCGTCGAAGCCGTCGGGCATGAGGCCGGCGCCGGCGGAGTACGTGCGCGCGTCGGTGGTCAGGCCGGGCAGCTTCTCGCCGTTCTCATAGGACTCCATGGCCAAAAGGCAGCTGTCGCCCTTGCGCACGGGGTGCGGGTCGTCGGCCACGAACTCGGCGTAGCGCTCGGCAACCTGGTTGATCTGCTCGTCCACCTGGCGCTCGTCGATCGACACCTCCTGGATGGTGATGGAGACCGGCTCGTAGGACGTCAGCTCGTAGTCCGGCTTCGGCGTGAGGTGCAGGCCGAACTGGAACGTCTGGCCGCGCTTGAGCGCCGTCTTGGGCTCGGGCTGCGGCGGGAACGCAGGGATGACGCCGACCTTGTCGATGGCGAACGGCACGAGGGCCTCGACCGCCTGGTTCATGACGACCGAGTCCAAATCCTTGATGCCCATGCGCTCCTCGGCGGCCTGGGCCACCGTCTTGTCCTTCTCGGGGCGCATGCCCATCTGCTGGGCGAACGCGAGGTGCGCGTTGTTGAGCGCGTTGCTCACCTCGGCCGTCGAGGCAACGGCGTCGATCAGCAGGCGGCCGTCGTCGAGCTTCTTCTGAGTGACTTTCATCTTGGTTCCGTCTCCTTCTTACGAGCACTGCGGCGCATGGCGCCGGATGGAGGCGGAAACGGCGTGCCGACCGCAATGCGATACGTGCAGAAACCGTGCACGGACGTTCCCCTCCAATACCTTGCTAGCTTGCAATTGTAGCGCACATCGCCGCCCACCGCGACGAGATGCCCGCAAATATAAGGCGATGTCCAACCGGCTGTACTCCGGGGAAAAGAGACTGCACGGCATGCGTTCCGCGAAGCCCAAGAAGGGCGAACGAGGTGCGGGAGGTCTATTCAGGGGGTTCAACCTCCGCGCCCGCGCGGCGCATACCGTGCAGCACGCCCTGTACTATACGGAAAGGCCGCTCAAAGTGCATTATACCAAGGGGCCTATTTTGCACCCCGGCCTCATACCAGACGTACCAGATTCCCGGCCGCTAACGGGAAACACGCGCCATAGGGTCCCTTGGAAAACCGCATCCGGCTCCGTCACGCCTTAGAACCGCGTTACCACTGATCCCCTCCCCCCTTCCCGCACGCCGCCCGCCTCCACAGCGCCCGATACGACAAGACCCCCGGCAAAGAGAGGCCGGGGGTCTGCGCTCGCCGTCGAAGAGGAGGTCGGCGAAAAGGGATAGCTACTTGCCGGGGGTGCCGGGGGCGGCAGGGGGCTTCGGGGCGCCCGGGGCGCCGGGGGCCTTCGGGGCGCCGGGCACGCCGGGGGCGCCCGGGGCGCCGGGCATACCCGGGGCCTTCGTCGCCTTGGCGCCGCAGCTCGGGCACGCGTCCAGGCTGGGGTCCACTTCCGCGCCGCACTTGGGGCACTTGATGGGGCCGTTCAGGTCAACCGCTGCTGGTCTGAAGCACATGAGGAGATCCTTTCTCTTTTATGGTCCGATCGGTCCGTCGCGAAACCCCGGGCCCTGCTCGGGCTTGCGTGGTCTTCGAGGATCGGCCCGGAGCGTGCAGGGGGGCTTGCGCCGGGCCGATCCTCGAAGCGAACTCGACCTCTCGCAGACTACTCTAGCGTTCAGTACCGTGGCCGAGCATCCCCTATAAGCGCTTAAATAGTTGAAAAGCCGTAATACCTATGGTCTGATTCATTTCCGCGACCTGCGGTTTTGTCCACAGCGAGAGTTTTGGGAAATCCTTCACGGAAGCGAGCCCTACAAAAACACACCCACTCGCAGGTCGCCCCTCTCGCCTGCCGAACGTCAAGCGAGTCGCGCTTGCGGAGAGCGCCTCGGGGCGGCGCTTGATGCGAGTTCCGCACGAGCCGAACGCCCCAGCGGGGCGTTCGTGCGAGCCAGGACTGCCCGAGCAGCAAGCGCCGCCCCGAGGCGCTCCTGGAAGGCTTACTCGTTGGACTTCAGGCTCTCCACCATGTCCACCCGTGCGAGCTTGCGGCGCATGGCCAGCATGACCAGCACGGTGAACAGCATGGTGAGCAGAAACGCTATCACGAAGCTCGCCGCATGGATGGTGCGGCCGAACATCACCTGGTCCACTTCCGCCGTCACCACCACGAAGCTCTCCATGAACACGCCGAGCACGAGCCCGACCGCGCACCCGATGACCGACAGCAGCATGGTCTCGCGGTAGATGTAGGCGCTCACCTCGCGCGGCGTGAAGCCCAGCACCTTGAGCGTGGCTATCTCGCGCTGCCGCTCGGTGATGTTGATGTTCGTGAGGTTGTACAGCACGATGAACGCGAGCGCCGCCGCGGCCACCACGAGCACGATCACGATGAGCCCCACGCTCTTGAGCATGGACTTGTACGCGTCGATCACCTCGTCGTTGTAGGCCACGGTCTTCACCCCGTCGATGGCGCGCACCGCGTCGTTGAACTGCGCGCGCTCCCCGGCGTCGGAGCTCGTCACGGCGTAGTACGTGGAGAACGCCGGCTGGCCGCCCTCCATGCGCGCGTACTCGCCCGGGCCGATGAACACGTAGTTGTAGATGTAGTTCTCCATGACGCCCGTGACCGTGAGGTCGAACGTCTTGTCCGTGGCGTTGCCCATCTCGTCCTGCTCGGCCAGGCGCACCGTGTCGCCCACGCCCACCCCCAGCTCGTTCGCCAGCTTCTCGGCCAGCACCACGCCGTCGTCGCCGATGGACAGCGGCTCATGCCCCACGCGCGTGCGCACGGTGAGGAAGTCGGCGAGCCCGCCCGGGTCCTCGGGCACCACCACGGACGCATGAACGTCGGCCTTGTCCGGCCCGCTGGCCACCATGCTCGCGCTCTGCACGCGCGTGGAGGACTCCACGGCGCCGCCTGCACCCAGCAGGTCGTCCAGCTCCTGCTGCGACGCGGCCGGCAGGTCGTCCTCCGTGGTCACGACGGCGTTGTAGTGCACGATCTCGCCGTACTGCTTGTCGATGATGTCGTTGATGGCGTCCTGCAGGCCCAGGCCCGTGAGCAAGAGCGCCGTGCAGCCGGCGATGCCGATAACCGTCATCACGAACCGCTTCTTGTAGCGGAACAGGTTGCGGAACGTGACCTTCCACGAGAACGACAGCCGCCGCCACAGCGGGGCGATGCGCTCGAGCAGGATGCGCTTGCCGGCCTTCGGCGCACGCGGCAGCATGAGGGTGGCCGGACGCTCGCGCAGCGTGGCGAACACGGCCGCCCAGGTGGCGACAAGCGTCACGCCCACGCCGAGACCGGCCGCCAAACCCGCGAGCCCCAGGTCGATGGGCAGCGGCCCGTGTGGCACGAAGTAGATGATGGCGTAGGCCTCGGAGATCACGGCGGGCAGCACCTGCGACAGCACCGCGATGCCCAGCACGCTGCCCGTCACGCTGGCCACGGCAGCGTACAGCAGGTACTTCGAGGCGATGCGCGCGCGGCTGTACCCGAGCGCCTTGAACGTGCCGATGAGAACGCGCTCCTCCTCCACCATGCGCGTCATGGTGGTGAGCGCCACGAGCGCCGCCACGAGGAAGAAGATGAACGGGAACACCTGCGCGATGGAGTCCACGCGGTTCGCGTCGGACTCGAAGCTCGCCACGCCGTAGTTCTGGTCGCGGTCCATGACGAGCCACGACGGGTTCTCCAAGTCGTCGATCTTCTGCTGTGCGTCGGCTATTTGCCGCTCGGCATCGGCGAACTGCGCGTCGGCGTCGGCCTTCTGAAGCTCGTACTCGGCCAGGCCGCTCTCGTAGTCGGCCCTGCCCTGCTCGAGCTGAGAGCGCCCGCTCGCTATCTGCCCCGCCGCCTCGTCAAGCTGCTGCTGCGCCGCCGCGATCTGCGCGTCGGCCTGCGAGCGTGCGGACGCCAGGTCGGCGGTGCCCTGCTCGACCTGCGCGACGGCGGCGTCGAACTGCGCCTTCTGGGCGTCGAACGCGTCCTGCTGGGCGTCGAGCTCCCCACGCGCCGCATTGACCGCCTGCTGCTGCGTTTCGAGCTCGACGCGAGCTTCGTCGAGAGCCGCCTGCCCTCGGTCGATCTCCACCTTGCCCGCATCGAGGACCTGCTTCTGGGCTTCCAGCCTCGCCCTGTTCTCGGCGTAATCGGGATTTTCGGAGTGAGCCTCGTTCGCATCCCACGCCGCCTGCCAAAGCGCCATGTTCTGCTGCCACTCGGCCGCCTTCGCCGACAGGGCGTCCTGCCGGCCCTGCCACTCGCCCCACCCCGCCGCCAGCGCGTCGGCTCCCTGCTGCCACTGCGCCCAGGCGTCGGCCAGCTGGGCCTGCCCCTGCTCGATGGCGGGGCGGGCGGCGTCGGTCTGGGCGCGGCCGTCGGCGAGCTGCCGTTCGGCCTCCGCAAGCTGCGCCTCGGCGCTCGCGCGCTGGCTCGCCAGCTCGTCCGCGCCGCGGTCGTAGGAAGCTTGCGCGTCGGCGAGCTTCTGCTCGTTCTCGGCGATGGCCGCAGCCGCCTCGTCCAGCTGGCGCTGCGCGTCGTCCAGCTGCTGCTCGGCATCCGCCCGCTCGCGCTCGTAGTCGGCGCGCTTCTCGTCGAGCTCCTTCTGGGCGTCGGCACGCAGCCCGTCAACGCGGGCCTGCTCGCGCGCGGGGGCGAGGGCCTCTATGCGGTCCTCCACCTCGTGCACGCGCTCGAAGTAGGCGTCGCTTCCCGAGAACTCGTCCGCCGCCCCCGCCACCGTGACGAAGGCCTCCGTGTAGGGCAGATCCTTCGAGAAATCTGATTCCGGCACGAACATGAACTGCTGCACCGAGCCCGACCCGAGCGAGGTGGTGCCCATGGACGTGGATGACACGTAGTACGACGAGTGCACGTAGCCCACCACCTGGTACGTGCGCGTGGCCAGCACGTCGTCCACGTCCTGCGAGCCCTCGGTGATCTGCACCGTGTCGCCGATCTTCGTGGGGGTGTTCATCACCTTGTCGGCCGACAGCACGCACTCGCCCTCGCGCACCGGCCACGAGCCCTCCACGAGGACGGGCCGGTTCAGGTAGTCGACGGCGTCGGAGACCGCGTTCACGCCGTCGCCCGTGTTGCTTTCCGCAGCGGCGGCGGGCAGCGAGTGCACGCGGATGGCGTACTGCTCGTCGTTCACCGTGGCCATGACGTCCGTCTCGTAGGCGCCCATGACCTGCGCGACACCCTCCACGCCGCGCAGGGCGGCCAGGTCGCCGTCGGTCAGGCCGAGCGTCGACACCACGCGGATGTCCATGAGGTTCGTGCCGTCGTAGAACTGGTCGGCCGCGAGCTTCATGTCGGGGGCCGTCATGCGCAGCCCCGCGTAGAAGCCCGTGCCCAGCGCCACGATGCCGGCGATGGCCAGGAAGCGCCCGAGCGAGTGCGTGACGGAACGGAGGACGTCCTTGTTGAATGCGCCCCTCAAGCCCTCTCTCCTACCACTCCAAGACGTCGGCCGACAGCGGGGCCTCGTTGATCTCCACGCCGGCCACGCGCCCCTCGCGGATATGGATGACGCGGTCGGCTATGGCCGTGAACGCCGAGTTGTGCGTGATGAGCACGACGGTCTTGCCGGTGTCGTAGCACGTGTCCTGCAACAGCCGCAGGATGGCCTTGCCGGTATGGTAGTCGAGCGCGCCGGTGGGCTCGTCGCATAGCAGGAGCTTCGGGTTCTTCGCCAGCGCGCGGGCGATGGCCACGCGCTGCTGCTCGCCGCCGGAGAGCTGCGCGGGGAAGTTGTCCAGCCGATGCCCCAGCCCCACCTGGGCAAGCACCTCGGCCGCATCGAGCGGGTCCTTGCAGATCTGGCTCGCCAGCTCCACGTTCTCCAACGCCGTGAGGTTCTGCACGAGGTTGTAGAACTGGAACACGAAGCCTATGTCGTAGCGGCGGTAGTAGGTGAGCTCCTTGCTGTTGAACGCGCTGATGGCGCGCCCGTCCAGCATGATGGTGCCCGACGAGCACCCGTCCATGCCGCCCAGCATGTTCAAAAGCGTGGTCTTGCCGGCGCCCGAGGGCCCCACCACCACCACGAGCTCGCCGCGCTCGATGTCGAACGTCATCCCGTCGACGGCCGCGACCTCCACCTCGCCCATCGTGTACACCTTGCGCACATCGCGGAACTCCACGAACGCCAAATCGATCCCTCTCTTCACCCTCGCGCTGCGTTTGCCCCCACCATACACCAACCGTCCCGCTCGCGCACGCGAGCATACAAACTCGCCATGCGCCGCGGCTCGCCCCCAACACGAAAAGCGCCCCGCAGATGCGGGGCGCTCCAAAGCTTCGGGCGGATGGGCCGCCTTAGCTGGCGAACAGCTCGATCGTGTCGCCTTCCTTCAGCGTGACCATGGCCTTCTTCCAGGCGCGGGTCTGGCCCAGCTGGTAGCGGACGCGCTTGGGCTTAGGCTTCACGTTCAGCGTGTTCACCTTCACGACCTTCACGTTGAAGATGGCCTCGACGGCCTGGGCGATCTCCACCTTGTTGGAGTCCTTCGCCACCTCGAACGTGTACGTGTTCTTCTCCATCATGTCGTAGCTATGCTCCGTGATGATGGGGCGGATGATAACCTCGCGGGGATCCTTCATTATGCGAGCACCTCCTCGATGTACTTGAGGGCGTCGGCCGTCACCACGAGCTTCTTGTTGTCGATGAGCTCGTAGGTGTTGATGTCGGACACCGGGATGATGTTCACCTTCGGGATGTTGCGGAACGACAGGTACGTGTTCACCGCGTCGTCGGCGATGACGAGCGCCACGCGGCCCTCGAGGCCGAGCGCCTTCATCGCGGCCACGGCGGCCTTCGTGGAGGGCTTCTCGAACTCGAAGTCCTTCACCACCACCAGCTCGCCGTCGGCCAGCTTGGCGGACAGCGCGGAGCGCATCGCCAGCTTGACCTCCTTGTTGTTCACGCGGAACGCGTAGCTGCGCGGATGCGGGCCGAACACGGTGCCGCCGCCGGCCCACTGGGGGGCGCGGATGGTGCCCTGGCGGGCACGGCCGGTGCCCTTCTGGCGCCACGGCTTCTTGCCGCCGCCGCGCACCTGGCCGCGGGTGAGCGTGTTGCTCGTGCCCTGGCGCCAGGCCGCGCGCTGCGAGCGAACGACCGTGTGCATGACGGTCATGTTCGGCTCGATGCCGAAAACGGTAGCGGCGAGGTCGGCGGAACCGGCCTTCTTCCCGCTCGCGTCTTTGATCTCAATCGTGGTCATTTAAACTCCTTATTACTTTCGATCCACGTTTACGCCATGCGGACGCGAACGATGCCATTCTTGCCGCCGGGGACGGCGCCCTTCACGAGGATGAGGTTCTGGTCCTCGTCGACGCGCACGACCTCGAGGTTCCTCACCGTCACGGTGTCGCAGCCCATGTGGCCCGGGAGCTTGAGGCCCTTGAACACGCGGGACGGCGTGGCGCACTGGCCCACCGAGCCGGGAGCGCGATGGAAGTGCGCGCCGTGGCCGCCCGGGCCGCCGCGGAAGCCGTAGCGCTTCATGACGCCGGCGAAGCCCTTGCCCTTGGACGTGCCGGTCACGTCGACCTTCTTCGTCTCGGCGAACGCGGCGACCGTCTGCTCGTCGCCCACGTTGTACTCGCCGGCATTCTCCACGCGCACCTCGCGCAGGTAGCGCACGGGAGCCGCGCCCTGCTTCTCGAAGTGGCCCTTCATGGGCTTGTTGACCTTCTTCTCCTTGATGGCGCCGAAGCCCATCTGAACGGCCTCGTAGCCGTCGGTGGCCTTCGTCTTCACCTGGCAGACCTTGTTGGGCTCGGCCTGGATGACCGTCACCGGGATGACGCGGTCGTCCTCGCCGAAGATCTGGGTCATGCCGATCTTCTTACCGTAGATTGCGTTGATCATTATCGCCTGACCCCCTTTACAGCTTGATTTCGATGTCGACGCCAGCGGGGAGATCGAGACGCATCAGGGAATCCACCGTGTTCGGGGTGGGCTCCAGGATGTCGATGAGGCGCTTGTGCGTGCGCATCTCGAACTGCTCGCGCGAATCCTTGTCGACGTGCGGGCCCTTGACGACGCAGTACAGGTTGCGCTCCGTCGGCAGCGGGATGGGACCGGACACCTTGGCACCCGTCTTCTGCGCGGTATCGACGATGAGCTTCGTGGACTGGTCCACGATCTCATGGTCGTACCCCTTCAAGCGGATGCGAATCTTCTGATTAGCCACTTACTTACCTCCGTTATGCTTCAGGTCGCGCGCGCTTACGCGTTCCCGCCGGCCTTGCTGATAATTTCCTCCGCCACGCTCTTGGGCACCGGCTCGTAGGAGTCGAACTGCATGGTGTACACAGCCCGGCCCTGCGTGCCGCTGCGCAGGTCGGTGGCGTAGCCGAACATGTTGCCCAGCGGCACCTTCGCGCTGACCACGATGGCGTTGCCGCGCTTCTCCTGACCCTGGATCATGCCGCGGCGGGAGGGGATGTCGCCCATGACGAAGCCCGTGTACTCCTCCGGCGTCTCGATCTCCACGGCCATGACCGGCTCGAGGATGACCGGGCTGGACTTGCGGAGCGCTTCCTTGATGGCCATGGAGCCCGCCACCTTGAACGCCGCCTCGGAGGAGTCGACGTCGTGGTACGAGCCGTCGACGAGCTCCACGCGCACGTCCTCGACCGGGTAGCCCGCGAGCACGCCGGAGTTCAGCGCCTCCTGGATGCCCTTGTCGATGGAGGGGATGTACTCCTTCGGCACCACGCCGCCCACGATCTTGTTCTCGAACAGGTAGCCTTCGCCGGCCTCCTGCGGGTACATGTTGATGACCGCATGGCCGTACTGGCCGCGACCGCCGGTCTGGCGCACGAACTTGCCCTCGGCGTTCATGACCTCCTTGCCGGGACGCTCGCGGTAGGCAACCTGGGGCTTGCCCACGTTGGCCTCGACCTTGAACTCGCGCAGCAGGCGGTCGATGATGATCTCGAGGTGCAGCTCGCCCATGCCGGCGATGATGGTCTGGCCGGTCTCGTGGTTCGTGGACACGCGGAACGTCGGGTCCTCCTCGGCGAGCTTCTGCAGCGCCACGCCCATCTTGTCCTGCTCGGCCTTCGTCTTCGGCTCGACGGCGATGTCGATGACCGGGTCGGCGAACTCCATGGACTCCAGGATGATGGGGTGCTTCTCGTCGCAGAGCGTGTCGCCCGTGGACACGTCCTTCAGGCCCACCACGGCCACGATGTCGCCCGCCTGGCAGGCATCGATGTCGACGCGCTGGTTCGAGTGCATCTGCAGAAGGCGGCCGATGCGCTCCTTCTTGTCCTTCGACGCGTTCAGGATGTAGGAGCCGGAATCCAGGCTGCCCGAGTACACGCGCAGGTAGGTGAGCTTGCCCACGAACGGGTCGGTCATGATCTTGAAGGCGAGCGCGGAGAACGGGGCCTTCACGTCGGAGGGACGCTCGTCCTCGGCACCCGTGTCGGGGTTCGTGCCCTTGATGGCCGGGATGTCCACCGGGGAGGGCATGTAGTCCACCACGGCGTCGAGCAGCTCCTGCACGCCCTTGTTCTTGTAGGACGAGCCCACGAACACGGGGTGGATCTGGCAGGCGATGGTGCCCTTGCGCAGGGCGGCCTTCAGCTCCTCGACCGTGACCTCCTCCTCCATGAGCACCTTCTCCATGAGGTCGTCGTCGCAGTCGGCGGCGGCTTCGAGCAGCTCCTGACGGCGCAGCTCGGCCTCCTCGGCGAACTCGGCCGGGATGGCGTCCATGGGCTCGGGGTAGGTCATGCCCTTGTCGTCGGCCTTGAAGTCCCAGGCCGTCATCGTCACGAGGTCGATGACGCCCCAGAAGTTGTCCTCGGCGCCCATGGGAACCTGCGCGGCCACGGCCGGCGCGCCCAGGCGGTCCTTCATGGTCTGGATGGCGTTGAAGAAGTCGGCGCCCACGCGGTCGTACTTGTTGATGTAGGCGATGCGGGGCACGCCGTACTTGCTGGCCTGGCGCCACACGGTCTCGGACTGCGGCTGCACGCCGGCCACGGCGTCGAACACCGCGACCGCGCCGTCGAGCACGCGCAGCGAGCGCTCGACCTCGGCCGTGAAGTCAACGTGGCCGGGCGTGTCGATGATCTGGAAGCGGTACTCCTTGCCGTTGTCGGCACCGCCGGGGTACTTCCAGAAGCACGTGGTGGCGGCGGCCGTGATGGTCACGCCGCGCTCCTGCTCCTGCACCATCCAGTCCATCGTCGCGGCGCCGTCGTGCACCTCGCCGATCTTGTGGGTCTTGCCCGTGTAGTAGAGGATGCGCTCGGTCGTCGTCGTCTTGCCCGCGTCGATGTGGGCCATGATGCCGATGTTGCGCGTGTCTTGTAGAGACGTTTTAGCCATAGACTGGGTCCCCCTTAGAAGCGGTAGTGCGAGAACGCACGGTTGGACTCGGCCATCTTGTACAGGTCCTCGCGCTTCTTCACCGACGCGCCGGTGTTCTCGGCGGCGTCCATGATCTCGGCGGCGAGGCGCTCCTTCATCGTGTGCTCCTTGCGCTTGCGCGAGAAGTCCACGATCCAGCGGATGGCGAGCGTCGTCGAACGGCGGGAGTTGACCTCCATCGGCACCTGGTAGGTGGCGCCGCCGACGCGCTTGGGCTTGACCTCGAGGGTCGGGCGGACGTTGTCCATGGCCTTCTTGAACACGGCCAGCGGGTCGCCGCCGGTCTTCTGCTCCACGATGGCGAACGCACCGTAGACGATGCCCTCGGCGGTGGCCTTCTTGCCATCGAGGAGGACCTTGTTGATCAGCTGCGTGACCAAACGGTTGTTGTACTGTGCGTCCGGCTGAACTTCACGACGGACTGCTGCTGCACGACGCGGCATGTATTTCTCCTTCTGGTTCCTGCGCGCTTCCGGGCGGCTCTTCGTCCCGCCCATTAGGCCGCCGCCCCACGCTCCCTTTGGGCGGAAGCGGCCTTAGCGGCCCGCGCGTCTTATCGGTTGCTTACTTGGGGCGCTTGGCGCCGTAACGGCTGCGGGCCTGCTTGCGGTTGTCCACGGCGGCGCAGTCGAGCGCAGCGCGGATGACCTTGTAGCGGACGCCGGGGAGGTCCTTCACGCGGCCGCCGCGCAGCAGCACCATGGAGTGCTCCTGCAGGTTATGGCCGACGCCCGGGATGTAGGCCGTCACTTCCATGCCGTTGACGAGGCGCACGCGGCAGACCTTGCGGAGAGCCGAGTTCGGCTTCTTCGGCGTGGTCGTGAACACGCGGGTGCACACGCCGCGCTTCTGCGGGTTGCCCTTCAGGGCCGGTGTCTTGCTCTTGTCGACCGTCTTTTTGCGGCCCTTGCGGACCAGCTGGTTGATAGTAGGCAAAGCTTCTCTCCTTTTACCTCTTGCTTGTTCCGATTACCTTTATATAGATAGGGAATCGCTTCTGCGGTGCCTCCCTGTGCGCTCAGCTGATTCGCACAGGAAAACATACGCCCACATGGGACGCGAACGAGAACTTTATCATCGCCCCCGCAGCTTGTCAAACGCCACGCACCCGGGAGTATCTATAGTCTTGCTCTGCGTTTCGCCTGATGGAACGCCTGATAGGCGATTCGATGGGCGGGAGCCTCCACGTAATCTCGAATTTATTCCGCGTCGGCCGCCGCGGCACGGGCGCGAAGGAGCGCGCGCATGTCGGCCGGGTCGAGGCAGGCCACGGGTGCATGGCGCAGCAGCGCCCGGTCCGACGTGACCACGTAGTCGGCATCGACGCGCGCGGCGGCGGCCAGCAGCAGGTCGCCCTCGAAGTCGTCGTGGAGGTCGCGGTAGGTCATGGCGCGCAGGGCCTCGTTCTGCCCCACGGGCACGATCAACGAGAGCCCCATGACGTTGCGCACGCTCGACCACGCCGATTCGCGTACCGCCGCGGCAAAACGCTCGTCAACAGGCTTGCCGTGCTCCTGCAGATACCGCTTCGTCTCCTGGCAGAGCAGGAAGAAAAGGTCGGGCATCGTTGCCGACGAGGTGTAAAGCGCGGCATCGGCCGCCGTCGCCTCCGCCACGAATCCCATCGCCTCCTCGTGCGCCTCGGGCCTGCGCTCGAGGAAGTAATCGATCCATACGTTCGTATCGACGAGCAGCTTCAGCGGCAGGCTCATAGCAGGCCCCTCTCGCACGCCTTCTCGAGGTACGCCTCGTAGCGCAGATCGTCGTAGTAGGCCTCGTGGACCTCGTCGTCGTCGAGCTCCTCCTTCGGCTTGCCGAAGTACTCGTCCTCGCGCAGGTCCTCGGGCGTGATCTCGCGCGGCCCCGGCACGGGCAGCCCGTTGTCGATGAAGAACTTCCGCCAGATGCCGGCCCCCTCGCGCACGAGGGCCAGGCGGCGCTGCACCTCGGCGTCGTGCTCGGCGTCGAGCGCGGGGCGCATGAACGCGGGCGGCTCGCCCTTCTCCTCGGCGTACTTCCACACGGCGCGCACCACCTGCGAGGGCGTGAGCCCCCAGCGGGCGAACACCTCGTCGCCGCGGGCCTTCGTCTCCTCGTCGATGCGCACGTTCATCTGCACGGCGGGCATGGCGCCTCCTTTGCGGTCAGGCTGCTTGCTGCTATATAGTATAGCACAGAGAAGGACGCCGCCGGTAGAAGGATCCCGGCGGCGGACGCTACTCGGCGCCTTCCTTCACCAGCGCCTCCACGAGACGGGCGGTGCCCTCGAGGTCGGCCACGGAGATATGCTCCTTCGGCGAGTGGAAGGCCGTCATGCCCACGCCGAGCGTCACAGCGCGCACGCCGCGGGCCGCCAGGACGTTCGCGTCGGAGCCGCCGCCGTCGTGGCGGAAGCACGGTTCCAGGCCGGCGGCGCGCGCCGCGCGGGCGGCCGCCTGCACGAGCGCGTCGTCCTCGTCGTAGAGCACGGCGCCGTAGCTCGGCGTCCAGTCGATGTCCACCGTACCGCCGAAGCGCGCGGCAGCCTGCTCGAGGGCGACCGTCATGGCGGCCTTCTGCGCCTCGGCGCGCTCGGGGTAGAGCGAGCGGCACTCGCCGCGCAGCATGCACGCCTCGGGCACGACGTTCGTCTCGCGGCCGCCGGCGATCACGCCGATGTTGGCCGTGGTGGCCTCGTCGATGCGCCCGAGCGGCATGGCCTCGATGGCCGCCGCGACCATTTGGATGGCCGAGATGCCCGCCTCGGGCACCACGCCCGCGTGCGACGCGCGGCCGGCGAACGCGGCTTCCAGCGTCCAGTGGCAGGGCGCGCCCGTGATGACGGTGCCGGGCGCGCCGTCGGCGTCCAGAACGTAGCACGGCGCACCGGCGGGCAGCGCATCCGGCGCGAGCGCGCCGGAGCCCAGCAGGTGCAGTTCCTCGCAGGTGGTGAGGAGCACCGTGACGTCGGGGCGCGGCGCGCCCTCCTCCACCACCGAGCGCACGCCCTCCAGGATGGCCGCGACGCCGGCCTTGTCGTCGGCCGAGAGGATGGTGTCGCCGGCCGAGCGCACCACGCCGTCCTCCACCACCGGCTCGATGCCCACGCAGGGCTGCACCGTGTCCATATGCGCCGAGAGCACCACTTGCCCCGGCGCCGTGCCCGGCAGGTGCGCCACGAGGTTGCCCGTGTCCGCCCCCGTCTGCGCGGCCGAGTCGTCGAAACGCACGGAGAAGCCCAGGCCCCGCAGCTCGTCGGCGCAGCGCGCGGCCATGGCGGCCTCGTGGCGCGAGGGGCTCTCGATTCGGACGATCTCGCAGAACAGGTCAAGCAGGCGGGTGGGGTTCATAGGCTTTCTTCTCTCTTCCTCGATGGTTTCCGATTCAACGCGCTCGCACGGCGCGCAAGGGGCATGACGCTCGCGGCGGCAGGTTCCGGCAGCTGCGAGGCCGCATGTCTCCCGTCACGCTCCCAGGATCTTCGCGGCCACCTGCTTCTTGCGGCTCAAGACGCCCGGCATCCAGGCGCCGCCCTCGGCGGAGCAGTCGATGTTGAACACGCGGTTCACGGTGCGCGGGTTACCCTCGCACAGAAACTGGCTGCCCTCGGCCAGGATGTCCGTAACCATGAGCAGCACGAACTCGTAGCCGCGGTCGTCCTTCAGGCGGCGCATGTAGGCACGGATCTCGTCCTCGCGCCTCATGACGGCCGGCAGGTCCACCGTCTCGTGCTGCGCTATGAGCACGGTGGAGTCGCCCAGCTGGAACTCCTTGGAATCGGCGCCCACGAGCTTCGCGACGGGCATGTTGTCCTCGCCGCCGCGGCACTTGAACACGGCCAAGCCGAAAGCGGTGGGGTCGACGCCGGCCACGTCTGCCAGGAAGTCCACGATCTCGTGGTCGACGTAGGTGGCGGTGGGCGACTTCAAGATCACCGTGTCGGTCATGACGGCCGAGAGGAGCACGCTCGCGATGGCGGGGGGCATCTCCACGCAGTGGCGGCGGAACTCCATGGCCACGATGGTGGCCGTGGAGCCCACGGGCAGGTTCAGGAACTTGATGGGGTTGGCCGTCATGACGTCGGCGATGCGGTGGTGATCGACGATCTCCACGACCTCGGCCTCCTCGATGCCGTTGGCAGCCTGGCGCGTCTCGTTGTGGTCCACGAGCACCACCTTGCGCCGCGGGTGCACCGCCACGTCGGAGCGCGTGACGATGCCGATGGCGAACCCGTCGTCGTCCAGCACCACGGCCTCGCGCAGGGCGCTGGCCATGAGGTCCTCGACGGCCTCCTTCAGCAGGCCGTCCTTGGCCAGCTCCAGCACGTCGGTCTCGGTGATGTCGTTGACCTTCTGCCCCAGAGACGCAATGAGGTCGCCCGCCACGGCCATCTCGTTCGCGCCGCCCTCCTCCAGCACGTCGGTGGCCGCGATGTAGCGCTCGGCGATCATGCGAGTGGTGATGAGGCCCCGGTAGGTGCCGTCGTCGTTCGTCACCACGAGCGCGCGCACGTTGTGCTGGCGCAGCAGGCGCCCCGCCTCCAGGAGCGTGGCGTCGTGGGCGATGGAGATGGGGTCGGGCGTCATGACGTCGGACACGCGCGCATGGACGTGGCCCACGACCTCGGGCAACGGCAGGCCGTTCTCCTTAAGTATCCAGCTGCTCTCGGGGGGCAGCGGCCCCAAGCGCGCCGGCACGTACACGGCCGGCACCTCCCCGTCGCGCGCCTCGCGGCGCGCCAGCTCGTTCTTCAGGTAGGCGTAGCCCACCGCAGCGCAGATGGAATCGTTGTCGGGGTTCTTGTGACCCACCACGATGATGGGTGCCGCTGTGGCCATGCTCGCTCCTTCGCCGCACGGCGCCCCGGGCGGGACGCCTTCGTCTGCCTTTTTTCGTATCGGAGTAGGGCCGCGCGGGCATGCCCGCGGCCTTGATGGAAAACAGTATAGCGACGAAGGGGCGGGCACCGCGGTTTTACCATCGTTTCGTCGTGGAATCTCACGAAATGAGCGGTCGGCGGAGCGCGCTTGCCGGCTTTGCGCTACCATGGCAGCGCAACAGGCGCCCCGCCGATGAGGGCCGGGCAGCCGGAGCCCGTCCTACCCCGCCCGCTGACGCAGGGCTGCACGGAGGGCGGTCGGGCCAGCCCCGCAGCAACGGCACACGAAAGGACGCGCATGGATACGTTCGGGTTCGCCGACATCGTCGGCCCCATCATGGTGGGCCCCTCCAGCTCCCACACGGCGGGCGCGCTGCGCATCGCGCGCATGGCGCGCAGCCTGCTGGCGGCGACGCCGGTGCGCGCGGAGTTCACGCTGTACGGCTCGTTCGCGCACACGCAGTCGGGCCACGGCACCGACAAGGCGCTCGTCGCGGGCCTTTTGGGCCTGGAGCCCGACGACCTGGGCGTGCGCGACTCGTTCGAGCGCGCGCATGCAGCCGGGCTGGCCTTCTCGTTCTGCTGCGACCGCGAAGCCGCCGTGGAGCATCCTAACACGGTGGACGCGCGCATCGTGGATGCGGAAGGCGGCGCGCTGGAGGTGCGGGGCGTGAGCGTGGGCGGCGGCGCGGCCGTTGTCACGCGCATCGACGGCATCGACGTGAACGTCACCGGCGAGCACACGAGCGTGGTCGTGCGCCAGCGCGACGAGACGGGAGTGCTCGCGCACATAGCAGGCTGCTTCTCGGACTGCGCGGTGAACATCGCCACGGCGCGCATGTACCGCACGCGCCGCGGGTCCGAGGCGTTCACGGTCATGGAGCTGGACGGCCCGGCGCCCGCCGAGGCGAAGGCCGCCATCGAACGCCACCCCGCCGTGCGCGACGTGCGCATCGTGCCCGCCGACGGCGCAGCGGGACGGGCGGCGGGCGATGCCGCGGGACGGCCCGCGGGCGGCACGGGCGCGTGTGCGACCGCAGGTGCGGAGCAGGCCGAGGAGCGCTTCGCCGCCTGCGACTTCGCCTCGGGCGCCGAGCTGCTCGCCCGCTGCACCGAGCAGGGTGCCGGGCTGGCCGGCGCGTTCCTGGCCCGCGAGCAGGCACTCGCCGCCCTCGACGGGCGCGCGTGCGACGCCCTCCCCTACGCCGACCGGGTGCTCGCCGTCATGCGCGCCTCGGCCACGGAGCCCCTGCGCGAGCCCGTGCCCTCCATGGGCGGGCTCATCGGCGGCGAGGCGCGCGACGTGCGTCGCTCGCGCGAGCAGGGGCCCGCGGTGGTCGACGGCCTTGCGGGCGCGGCCATGGAGTACGCGCTGGCCGTGCTGGAGACGAACGCGTCCATGGGCCGCATCGTGGCCGCCCCCACCGCCGGCTCGGCCGGCGTCGTGCCCGGCGTGCTGCTGGCCCTGGAGCAGGAGCGCGGCCTGGACGCCGCCGCGCTGCGCCGAGGGCTGCTGGCCGCCGGTGCCGTGGGGTACCTCATAGCCCGCAACGCCACGGTGTCGGGCGCCGAAGGCGGCTGCCAGGCGGAGATCGGCGCGGCCGCCGCCATGGCCGCCGCGGCCGCCGTGGAGATGGCGGGCGGCACGCCGGCGCAGGCTCTCGATGCGGCCGCGAACGCGCTCTCCTCGCTCATGGGGCTGGTGTGCGACCCGGTGGGCGGCCTCGTGGAGGTGCCCTGCCAGAAGCGCAACGCCACCGCCGCGGCCACGGCGCTCGTGAGCGCGCAGATCGCGCTTGCGGGCGTGGGCAACCTCGTGGGCTTCGACGAGACGGTGGCCGCGATGGATTCTGTGGGACGCGCGCTGCCCTTCGAGCTGCGCGAGAGCGCCCTCGGCGGCATCGCCGCCGCCCCGAGCGCCTGCGCCTGGTGCGCCGCGCACGCCTAGCCGGACGCCCGGGCGAGCCGTCCGGGAGCAGAAGAGCCGCACGGCCTCCGGCTTTCCGGGCGTTCTGCCCGGAAAGCCGGAGGCCGTCGGAGAAGCGGCGGGCGAACCAAAGAGGCGCCGGTCCGGGCGAAGCCTACAGCGGCTCGCTCACGCGCACCTGGCACGGGCGCAGCTCGCCGTCGGGCTGCTCGGTCTTTCCCTTGCGGCAGGGGTTGTAGCACACCTCGCCGCAGATCGTGCAGGTCACCGGCTCCGGTAGGGCCAGGTCGGTCAGGTCGAAGCCGCATTTGGTGCACGGGTTGGGCTTCGAGAAGTGCTCGAGGTCAACCGCGTTGAACATGCCGCATTCGGGGCACTTCACCGGGCGCTTGCGCGGCGGCCGGCAGCCGCCGCAGATGGGATTGCACGACCAGCACATTAGCGGAAGTCCTCGCCCTGGTCGCCTCCCAAGAGCTTCGCCTGCTCCTTCAGGTGCTGCGCCTTCTCGGCGGCGGACACGAAGTCCTCGGGAGCGTCCTCCACCTCGAGCAGCTCCACCTCGAACGTCAGGCTCTTGCCCGCCAGGGGGTGGTTCAGGTCGAACGTGACCAGGCCGTCCGTTATGTCCAGCACCGTGGCGGGCATCGGCGCTCCGTCCTCGCTGCTCGACAGCATGATGCGCTTGCCCACCTTCACGTCGTTCACGGGAATCTGCTCGAGGGGGATCTTCGCCACATGGCCCTCGAGGTACTCGCCGTAGGCGCCGTACTCGTCCACCGTGAACGTCTTCTTCTCGCCCGCCTCGTTCATCTCCAGGATGGCCTTCTCGAAGCCGTCGATGGCCATGTCCATGCCCGTTTGGAACTTCATGGGCTTCTCTTCCGTGGCGAAGCCGAACACCGTGCCGTCGTCGAGCTTGCCCGTGTACACCAGGGTTACCGTTGAGCCAAGTTGCATCGTCTTGATCTCCTTCTTTCGCATTGACAGGAACGTAAACCGACGGCAAGGCGCGGGCAGGGGCCCTCCCCTCCCCGCGACCGCGCGGCGCATGCAGCGCCGAGGGTCTGCGAGCCGTCGGGTCGCCTTCGATTGGATGCCGCAGGAGGGACAGAGGCCCCGCGGCCGGCCTTCAGGTAAGCCGCGCGTCCCGCAAGGCCCCGGCGCGCCGGGACGCAGCACGACGAACGGGCTGGGAACGAATGACCGCTTTGACAGTTCTACCGAGTGGACTCCATTGTAGCACACGGACGCCGCCCCTGCCCGCTGTGCCGGCGCCAATCGGCGCCCTCGCCCGACCGGCCCCCGCCCTCACGCCGGATCGGCCGTGTTGAGGCGGATGGCGCACCGCTGCAGCTCGTCCACCATGTCCTGGCTCGGCGGCGCGTCGAGGGGCGCGCCCGCCTCCATCCGGCCGTCAAGCGCGAAACAGGAGCGCACGAACGCCTCGTCCTCGGGCTTGAGCATGCCCAGCCTGCGCGCTTCCCTGAAGCCATCCTCCACGTCCGTGGACCTCGCCACGCGCCAGAGATGCAGCGTCACGAGGCGCACCGAGCCGCGGAACCGCCTCTCTATCGAAACCTCTGCCATACCGTCCTCGCTTCCGTTTTCCGACCACAGTCTACCACGAACGGCGATTCGTGCCCTATAATGGAAAGCCGCAGATAACGAAGGAGAATCCCCATGTCGAATGAAGCCCTGGACGCAGCCCTCGCAGAGTACGAGGCGGTGGGTGCGCGCTACGTGGCAACGCTCGAGGACAAGGGCCTCGTGTTCGCCGAGAAAGGCGCGGGAGAGCAACGACGCGCCGAACTGCGCGCACAGCTGGCGGCGCGCGGCGTGGCCGTGCGCAACGCGGGCGCCAGCCTGAGCGCGGGGCACTTGTCCCCCGCCTGCGTGGAGTGCACGGGCAACCGCGGGTCGGAGACGTTCTCCACCACGTTCAAGTGCCACCGCGACTGCTACTTCTGCTTCAACCACAACCAGCCCGACTACGAGAAGTTCTTCCGCGAGGGCTGCCCATGGGAGGAGGGTGTGAACCGGGCGGCGGCCGAGAACGGCGCGCTCGCCTGCGTAGGCCTGACCGGGGGCGAGCCGCTGCTCGACCTGGAGAACGCCCTGCGCTTCCTCGGCCGCGCGGGCGAGCTGTGGCCCGGCGCCCACAAGCGCCTCTACACCTCGGGCGACCTGTTGACCGTCGAGGCCGCCGCGCGCCTGCGCGACGCCGGCCTCGACGAGATCCGCTTCAGCGTGAAGGACGACGACGCCCCGGAGCAGCAGGAGCGCGTGATCGCGGCCATGCGGCTCGCCAAGGGGTTCATCCCCTCGGTCATGGTGGAGATGCCGGTGATCCCCGGGGCACGCACCCACCTTCAGCAGTTGTTCCGCCAGTTCGAGGACGTGGGCATCGACGGCATCAACCTGCTGGAGTTCTGCTTCCCCTTCTGCAATTGGGACGAGTTCGCCCGGCGCGGCCTCACCCTCAAGAACCCGCCGTTCGAGGTCATGTACGACTACGGATACTCGGGGGGTCTGGCCGTTGCGGGCAGCGAGGAGCTGGCGCTCGAGCTCATGCTGTGGGCGCTCGACGAGGACCTGGGCTTCGGCATGCATTACTGCTCGCTGGAGAACAAACACCGCAGCGAGATGCGCCAGAAGAACGAGCGCGCCGCGCATGCGCACCCGTGCGTCGCGTTCGACGAGACCGATTTCTTCCTGAAAACGGCGAAGGCCTTCGGGCCGGACGTGAAGCCGGTGCGCACCGCGCTCGAGGCGAAGGGCTGCACGGACTTCATGGAGGACCCCGAGGAGGGCTCGCTCGCGTTCCCACCACGCTTCCTCGAAACGGCGCGGAGCGTCCGGCACCCAGACGGCGAGCCGGTACAGCTCCAAAGATGCTTCCTCGTGTACGAGACCGGCGAGGACGGCGGCTACCTCATCGACGTCGCCCTGCGCCCGGCGTAGGGCATGGACCGGCAGCCGACACGCCGCGCACTACGGGAAAGGCCCGCGCTTGTAGCGCGGGCCTTTCCCGTATCGATGTTTGCAGATCGACCCCCGAGGTGCGGACCCTTCATGCAGGGGGAGGGATCTAGCAGGCCCGCTTCCAAGGCGCGCCCGCCGGGTTGAGCTTGCGGCGCGCGGAGAGCTCGTCGGCGAACATGATGCAGTAGCGCAGGCCCTTGAGCGTAACGTACAGACAGGCTATCTCGTGCTTGCCGCCGTGGTTGAACACGTCGTACGTCAGGTACTCGCGCTCGATCATGGGCTCGTAGAGGGGGCTGCCCTTCACCTTCTCCATCAGCAGGTTCGTGGACTCGCGTCCCAGCTCGTCCTGCTTGAGGGAGATGTTGTACAGGATGTCCTCCTGCTCGGGGGTCAGGCGACCCATTTCCTCGATCTCGGCCCTGATGACATCTTCGGTTCCCATAAGCCCTCGTCTCCTTGTGCGGTTCGGTGCCCGCGTTCCCAATGGTTCCCACAGTTCCCAATACGGTGCCCGTAAGGCTTTATCGCCAACAAAGCGCTGCAGGCGCCGTAGTGCTCGCCATTCTAAAAGAGGACCCACTTCGAGCAACAAGCGAGTCCTCCCTTTGCCTCTTCGCAAGCTTTACTGCTTAAAGCTTAGCTCACCGGCTTGATGTCCTTGAAGCTGCCGCCAAGGCCAAGCTCGCCAGCACCCTCGTTGCCGGTAGCCTTCGTGGAGGTGTAGCCGCCCCAAGCACGAGCGATGTACTTGTCCTTCACGAAGAAGACGTTCAGCTTCAGCAGATCCGGCTTGGTAAGCTCGAACTCGGCCGCAGCCTCGTCCTGGTTCTTACCCTCGGCTATGAGAGCGTTCAGCTTATCGGCTGCTGCCTGAGGATCGAGATCCATGAACTCATCATGCGTCATTATACCCTCCTTGTCAGTCGTTACAGAGTCGTGGCCGCCAGCCGCGAAGGCAGCGGCCACGACAATCATAGCATTATCGGCTTACAGCTGGAACAGGACCATCGGGCGATCGAACTCCGCCATCTTGGCCTGCATCTCCTCAAGCGTGCCGTAGTACATAGACGCGGACTCCTCGACCTGGACGGCCAGGGGACGCTGACCGGCCTTGTCGCCGCCGGTGCCCCAGTGCTCGGAGAAGATCGACGTCGGGCACGGAATGTAGAACCACTCCCATGCGTCGCCATCGGAACCCTCACCCTTGCGGAACGGGCCGACCTCGACCTCTTTGATGCCGAATTGGTCAAGCGGGAGGCCCAGCTCTTCCTTGCAAGCGATCTCTGCGGCATGGTTACCGGAGAAGTAGGTATAATCAACGAGCAAAGCGTATTTCTGGTCTGCCATTATCGCCACTTCCTTTCGGGTTAGTCTTGGTCCAGGCTACGGACGCGGCGGACATTGCACATGACACCCTTGTACGGAGCACCGAAACCAAGCTTGCCAACGTTGAAGTGCGGCACCAGGCTGTTGAAGTTGGACTTCCACACGCCGAACAGGTTGGGTTCCTCGCCATCCTGCTCGGGGAACCACCAGCCATGCGCGCAGTTCAGGATGCCGGGCTTGATAACCGGGGTGATCTCAGCCTTGAAGCGGGCCTCGCCGAACATGTTGTACACCTCGCACCAGTCGCCGTCGGTGATGCCATACTCGGCAGCCGTCTCCGGGTTGATCTGGACCCACGGCCACGGATCGATCTGACGCAGCGAGGGCACATGGCGATGCTCGGAGTGGAACGAGCTGTAGCGGCGCGAGCCGGACGTGGTGATCAGCGGGTACTGACCGGCGAAGTCGGGCTTGCTGATGGGGCTGTAGTTCGGCTCCTCGTAGTAAGGCAGCGGATCCTCACCCCAGGATTCGTACAGGATCGAGTAGGCTTCGATCTGGCCCGTGATGGTGTTGAAACCGGGCTCGCCGTCGAAGCGGAGCAGGCCCTTCTCATACTTCTCGTATTCGAAGCCATGGGCACCGGGCTGGTAGAGACCCTCCTCGCGGAACTGGTTCCAGTCCATGCCGAGCTCCTTCAACTGATCGCTGTAGAAGTCCTCCACGGCAACCGCCAGGGCGTCGAGGTCGAGGGACTTGCCGTCGGCCGGCTTGTACCACGGCCACCAGGACGGGTTGAGGCGCTGGCCGAACATGAGGCAGATCTCCACGTCGGACTTGCACTCGCCCACCTGCAGGGCCTTGTTCATGGGGCCCATGAACACGGTGTTGCGGCCGTAGTGCGTGAGCACGATGCCGTTGTGCTCGGCCCACGTGGCCATCGGCAGGAAGTAGTCGCCCACGGCCATGGCCGTCGGGGTCATGGTCAGGTCCTGAACCACGACGAACTCGAGCTTCTGCAGGGCCTTGTGCCAACGCTTAGGCTGCGCGGAGCACGTCGGGGTGAGGAAGTTAGAGCTGTTGAACCAACCCATCTTCAGGGCGTAGGGCTGGTCGGTCTCCATGGTGTTCAGCGTCTCGTCGGGCTGGGTGGTAGCCATGCCGGTGGACAGGCCGGGCCACGCAGCCGCGCCGATGCGCTTCGACCACACCTCGTCGTCCATGGCGCCGCGCTGCTCCATGCGCCACTTGCCGAGCAGGGCCGACGGAGGACCGAGGGTCAGGCCGCCGGGACGGTCGATGGAGCCGGCGAGGGCAGCCAGGACGATGAACGCCTGGGACAGCTGCACGCCGTTCTTGTTCTGGTCGAACGCGAGGCCCCACGCCCAGCCGATCGGGCGCTCGGTGCCGATGATGTGCGCGACGCGCTTGATGTCCTCGGCGTCGACGCCGGTGATCTCGGCAACCTTGTCGACGGGGTACTCGGCCGCGCGGGCCTTCATGTCGTCGAGGCCGTAGATCCACTTCTCGGCGAACTCCTGGTCGTACTCGCCGTTCTCGAACATGAGGTTCATGATGGCGAGGGCCAGGGCCGTGTCGGTCTGCGGGCGGACCTGCAGGTTGATGTTGCCGTCGTGCGCGCCCACCCACGTGATGCGGGGGTCGATGGAGATGATCTTCGTGCCAAGCTTCATCAGGTCGACGAGGCAGTGGCCGAAGAAGCCGTCACCGTTGGAGGGCAGGGGCTCCTTGCCCCAGACCACGATCCACTTCGGCACGGTGTAGCGCGGGTCCTGGTAGCTGCCCGGCAGATGACCGGCGTAGTCGAGCTCGGGGTAGCCGGCGCCCAGCACGTAGTCGGAGATGGAGCAACGCGGGCCGTAGCAGGACCAACCGGACTGCGTGTAGCAGCAGTTGGGCGACTGCAGCACCGAGAACGTCAGCGCATAGTAGAAGATGCAAGCCTCGCGGCCGGTGCCACCGAAGACCACGATGGACTCGGGGCCGTAGGTGTTCTGGAAGTAGCGCACCTTGTCGCAGATGGTGTCCAGGGCCTCGTCCCACGTGGTCTGAACCCACTTATCCTTGCCGCGGTCCTCCGGGTTGCGCTTCATCGGGTGGATGATGCGGGAAGGCGCGTAGGTGTACTCGCGCAGCGCGAGGTTCATCGCGTTCACGCGGCCCGTGGTGATGGGGTTGTCGTCGTCGCCCTCGATGCGGACGAGCTCGCCGTCCTTCGTGACAACCTTGACGCCGTATCCCACCGGGTGGCTTCCCGGAGGCGACCACGTGTTGCTGCGGGTTACGACAGTCCCGTCTTCCATCACGGTTTGCCACTGTTTACCGTATGCCATGTTCTCCTTCTTTCTACACTCTCACTCGTGTTTCGGTAGAAGCATCTCTGCGCTTGTCATCGCGCGAAACCTCGTGTAGATCCTCGTGCTGGGGACCACCCCCTTCCGTGGTCGCGGCGCCCGTCCCCTTTGCAGGCGCCGCTTAAAGCATCGCGTCCGCTTACGCGGTGGGAGGCTTGGGAGCGCCGGGGGCCGCGGGGGCCTTCGGGGCGCCGGGAGCTGCGGGGGCCGCGGGGGCACCGGGAGCCGCGTTCGGCAGCGGCTTCTCACCGTTGATGTACGGCGTGAAGTCAGCCTTGCAGAACGGGCATGCCTTCAACGTCACGCCGGCCATCATCTGGATGGTCTTGCCGCACTCGGGGCACTTGTTCATGCCGCCGCTCGCACCTGCATCTGCTGGTCTGAAGCACATAGGGGAATCCTCCGTCTCATTTCTTCGGCCGGCTCGGGCGGCGCATCGCGCCGTCTTGCTGCCAACCCCTTGCCATAATGTTCGTCAGCGAAAGCCTGACGGGAAACAGCTTAGTTGCCCGGGCGGGAGGGGCATCGAATCACGGGGACAATTTTGAGGATCATACCATCGTCCCCGGAGGTTGATTTTCGTCAACCCGGTGGTTTACTGTTTGTTATTTTGCCTGTTCAAAGGCAATTTTTAGACTTTCATCACCAAAGCGCGCAAACCCCGATGCAACCCCTGAAAACAGCCTCGAGCGCCCTGCGCCAAGCACCCCTGCGCTATAATCGAAGCAAGCGAAAACGTGCCTTTTAAGGGGGATTTCTTTGAAGAACAACAAGGTGTACTTTCCGGTGGACGCCATCGCGCGCCACGAGGACTTCGACGTGTGGTACGAGGACGGCGACGTGTTCCTGAGCCTCAAGGGAGCCTGGTCGGGCGAACGCGACCGGGTGGCCATCTTCGGCCGCATGGGCGGAGAAATGGGCTCCATCAAGCCCGATGCGAAGGCGCTCACCTACTACCTGAAGCTGGAGCGATGGGAGTACGTGTTCCACACGCTGCACCTGTTCGAGCACTACTACGTCAACGGGATGAAGTGGCAGATCGACGGCAGCCTGAGCAACCCGCCCTTCGACTTCGTGGACGAGGAGGACGGGCACAAGGAGGCGCATGTGCAGGTGGTGGACTTCAAGAACCGCGGCGCCTGCTACGAGATACGGGTGCGCGACGTGGCCAAGCTGCGCATCGCCACGGCGGCCGTCATCGCCATGGGCATCAAGGAGGAGTACAAGGGCCTGAGCGAGGGCCTCAAGAACCCCGGCGCCACCAAGCTCGAGAAGGCAAAGAACTGGCTGTTCTCGGGCAAGGGCTACACCTACGAGGAGCTGCTGGCGCAGGAGGAGGGGGGCAACGCCTAAGGGCTGCAGCCTTTCCCGCACCGAGCACCATGAGAAAGGGCCGGAACCCGCAGGTTCCGGCCCTTCTCGTTCAACGCGCGTATGCGCGGCAGGTCAAAGAGCGCTTAAGCCTTCGTGGAGGCCTCGTCGCCCAGGGAAGCGGAGGCCTTGGCGGCCTTGTTCTTGGCGAGCTGCGCGCCGCCGAACACGAAGAAGTACACGAACGGGAGCAGCAGGCCGATTGCCATGAGCGGCAGGGCGTAGGGCTGCTTCGCCCAGTTCGGCACGATGAGCGGGCAGGCGATGCAGAGCACGGCCAGGATGGCCACGATCACCAGCATGATGATGAAGCGCATGTTGCCGTCGCGCTCGGAGGCGCCGAGCTTCTCCTCCTCGGCCGCCAGCTGGTCCATGGTCTTGCCAGCCGTCTCTTTCACGAACAGCACGGTGCAGACGAAGCCCAGGGCGAACGGCACGATGAGCACGAGCACGACCGTCGACCAGTTCGTGGCGCCGGTGGCCGTCTGGAAGAACGCCATGCCGGCGATGCCGCCGAGCACGATGGAGGAGGCGGAGCCGCCGAAGCGGGCGAACGCCTGGCACCAGGACGTGCCGGTGTTGCGGATGGCCGTGGGATAGCTCTCGGGCATGAGGGGCTGGACGGCCGTGATGGCGTAGTTCAGCGCGAAGCCGAAGAGCAGCATGAGGGCGATGCACAGGCCCATGTTGTTCGGGGCCACGAAGATGGAGCACAGGACGATGGCCACGATGCAGAAGAGCCAGGAGAACGCCAGGTTGCGCTTGCGGCCCACCTTGTCGGACACGAAGCCCACGGCGATGTTCGAGGCGATGGCCGCCACGTTGTTCCACGTCTGGAGGGCGACCGAGTCAGCCTGCGAGTAGCCCAGGCCCACGAACCACGTGGGGATCCAGGCGTTCATGCCGTACACGCAGAACTGGCCCACGAAGTAGGCGGCCCAGATAGCGCAGGTCGCCACGATGAACTTGCTGGAGAACAGCACGCTCGGGCCCGTCTTGGCCGGCTTCGGCGGCACGATGAGCAGGGCGGGGTCGTACTCATGGGACGTGTGGCGCGTGGCCTGCTCGATCTCGGTCAGGCGCTTGCAGGCCATGGCCTTGTTGCCGGAGTTGGCGTACCAGTGCGGCGTCTCGTGCATGGCGAAGATGAGCACGATGCCGTAGAGCAGCGGGATGGCGCCGATCAGGTAGCACAGACGCCAGTTGGCGTACATCGTGGCGGTGCCGCCGTCCGCGAGCGTGTAGGTCACCTGGTTCGTGAAGTCGCCCAGCAGCGGCGTGGCCGCGTTGCAGATGGGGTTGGCGATGAGGCCCGCGAGCACCCAGCCCACGACCATGAACGCCATGCCGAACGTCACGAAGATGCCGCGCTGCTTGGAGGGCATGCTCTCGGAGAACACCGTCGTCACAACGGGGATGCAGGAGCCCACGCCGAAGCCGGCGATCAGGCGGAACGCGGCGAAGAACGCCAGGTCGTTCGCGAACGCCTGCGGCAGCGTGAACAGGCCGTAGAACATGACGGCCGCGATCAGCGTCTTCTTGCGGCCGATCTTGTCGGACATGATGCCGCCGAACGCGCCGCCGAGCACCATGCCCAGCAGGCCCCACGTGGTCAGCGAGCCCATGAGCGCGCCCGGGTTCGCGTTGTCGGGCCAGAACGTATGGGCCACGAACAGGTTGGTCGAATTGACGATCATGAAGTCGTAGCCGTCGAAGATCATGGCAAAGGCCAGCAGCACGAACACGACCCACGTGTGCTTGCTGATGCCGATAGAGTCGATGACTTCCGAGACCGTGAACTCTTTTTTATCCATCAGTCCCTCCTTTTGAGGTAACTCGTATGATAAGGAACCGGGTCGCCCGCCCCCGCTCGAAGCGGGTGCGTGCGCCTCCGGCGCTTAACTCTTCCCCTTTGCACAGTGGCAAGACCGGAACCGCAACGTGCCTTCAGGAAATTACGGACGCTTCAGTATTGCTTGAATAACCGACGCTTCCGTAGTTTCGACCGCCGTCCCTCAACGGCGTTCGCAACCTGCCTACAAGACCGTGCCGTCTCCAGAAGAAACGACTGCGCGCACCCTCCTTCCCCGATTCTCTTGCCTGATCGCGTTATTTCCTTTTGCGCAGGAGACCGAAACGGCCGTGAGCATGCAAAAGAAATATCCAAGTCGAAGGGTACGAAACACGGGGCGAGCGGTCATCCTCTCGCGGGTACGCTTTACCGACCGGGCATCGACCCCTGGGATCGATTTATCGGACGCGCCTTTTCAGGTCGTTTCGCGCAGGCCCGGGCTGGCCGGACGGCCGAGGGCCGGGCGGGCGCAGGGCGCAGGACTGTGCAGACACCGGCGGGCGCTGGAGGGCGGTCGGTGGGCCGTCGCCCCGACCTAGGCCGATCGGCAGCGCAAGCCTCCCCGCCTGCAGCTATCCCGCGCGCGGGCCGGCCCAATCCTTGCAGGACGGCCGCGCCCCTTACGGCGCCGCACGGGGAAGCATCGTCCCGAGAGGTTGATTTTTATCGTCCCTACGGCATAGACAACCCAATATCCCCAGATAAGGGTGGTAGCCACGCGATCGCGTCATTTGAACAGAACCGCGGAAACGTTTATAGTGGAGCCCATCGGCCGGATCGGCGCCGCAGGCGACGCCGACAGACACGGAGGCAGCAGCAGGACAGCATCCGACCGAGAAGACTATGTCCGATGATCGCCTCGACAGGGGAATGCGAGGAAAAAACGCCCATGGCCATCAACCTCCCGCGCATCAGCATCACCGTAGACGACCACCGAGGCATGGGGACGCAGGGAGAGCTCAATATCCTGTCCTTGGGCTTCGGCATACACCAGGCATGGATCTACGCTGCCATGTTCGGAACGAACTCCATCTTCCAGATCCCCTCGCCCGAGGGGTTCTTCGGCCAGTCGCACTCCTTCGTATCGTATGTTTTCCTCATCTCCATCGTGGTGTTCGGGCTGTCGCTTCTGTTCGCCGCCATAACCGACCAGAAACTCCTCAAGCTCTACACCGCCAAGCGCGTGCTGCTCGGAGCGGGTATCCTCACCTCGGCGGGCACGTTCGCCGTGTTCGCCGCCACGCTGCCCGGGACGCTGGGCATAGCGGCCACCGTGTTCGCCGGCGTGTCCACGGGCATCGGATCGGCCTTGCTGCTGCTGTTCTGGGGCACCGCCTATTCGCGCCACGGCGCCGCCACCATCGTCATGAACACAGCCGTGGCCATCGTCATAGCCGTGGCCATCTACTCCATCGCGCTCCATATGGTGCCCGCGCCCTACTCGGGCGTGCTCACCGCCTGCCTGCCGCTGCTGGAGCTGCCCATTTTGTGGCACCTCACGCCGGCGAGCTATGCCGTGCGCCACGCCATACCCATCTTCAACCCACTGCCGGTGCACAAAGGGCCGTTCTGCCTGCGCTTCGCGCTCCCGGTGTTGCTGTTCGGCTTCGCGCTGGGCGCGCTCCGCTCGCTGTCCACGCAGGTCATCTTGCCGTCGTCCGACCTCACCACGCAGCTGCTGGCGCTGTTCGCCGGCGGCGCGGCCACCGTGCTGCTGTTGGTCACCACGTTCTCCATCGACAAGCGCAGCCACTGGGATTTCCTGTTCCGGCCGCTTGTACCGTTCATCGCCATCACGCTGTTCTTCCTGCCGTCCCTCGCGTTGGACAACTCCATGATCGCGGCACTCGTGCTGCTCACCGGCTACATGTGCTTCGAGGCGCTCATGTGGGTGTTCTTCGGCGAGCTGTCGCAGGAGTTCCGCCTGTCGCCCATCTTCGTGTTCGGCATCGGGCGCGGCTGCCTGGCCCTGGGCTCGATAGCCGGGTCGCTGTCGATGGCCGACCTCACGTTCCTGTCGTCTCTCACGCCGTTCGGCGAGGCCGGTGGCGCCGTGCTCATCATGATGGCCATGGTGGTGGCGTACGCGCTGCTGCCTCGCGTACGCGACATCAAGCGCATCGTGGTGAAGGGCGGACGCGATTTCGACGCCATAGAGTCCTTCAACCATCAGATAGAGAGGGTTGTCTGGGCTTCGCGCCGGGCAAGCACGGAGGCATCCGACGACAGCGCCGAGATGGAGGCTTTGCCGATGCCCACGCCCGGAACGCTCTTCGGCATGGACTCCGTGGCGGCCGAGACGCCGTCAGACCTTCCCTCTTACGGCTCGGCCGGCACTCCCGGCTGGCGCGCCGCCAGCATAGGAAGCGCGACGCCGTCCAAGCTGGCGGCGGACACCCAGCTGGCCAAGGAACCGGCGAAAGAGGCGGTCAAGGATCCGGACGCGGCCTCGTCGGAGGCCGAGCGCTCGCGCAAGAGCGGGCGGTTCCGCTCGCAATGCGAGGTCATCGCCGACCGCTACCTGCTGTCGCGCCGCGAGACCGAGGTCATGTTCCTGCTGGCCAAGGGCCACAACGCCGCCTACATCCAGGACAAGCTGTGCATCTCGAAGAGTACGGCCAAGACGCACATCAGCCATATCTACCGCAAGCTGGACATCCACAACCAGCAGGAGCTGCTGTCCATGGTGGAGGAGGCGCGCGACGAGCTTTAGGCGCGGCTATGGCTGCAGCCGCGGCGAGACCGCCTCGCGGGCAAGGGCTCTGCCCTTGCCGCCGACCGGGGCCATTCGCCACGCTGCTGCAAGGGCAGAGCCCTTGCCCTGCACTCTACCTGCCAGCCTGTTTACGAGAGATCCAAGTCAGGGCATGCGGCCAGGTCGACTGCCTGGATGGCGATGCAGCTGGGGCCGCCCTGCGTGATGAAGGCCGGGCCGAGCTCGAACAGGCCGAAGCGGCAGCCCGGGAAGCGCTCCTCCAGGTAGGCGAGCGCCTCGGCTGCCTGGCAGGGGTTGTCGGCGTGGCTCACGCCCACGTAATACCCCTCGCCTACCCCGCGTCCCTCGAAGTCGGCCGCAACGGCGGCGATGGCCTTCTTGAACGAGCGGGCGATGGCAAGCTTGCCCAGCCTCCGACCGTCGTCAGTCTGCTCCATCACAGGGAACGCCTTAACCAGGTGAGCGAACTTGGCCGCAAGGGGCGTGAGCCGGCCGCCGCGGCGCAGGTAGTCGAAATCCTCGGGTATGAGGCAGGAGCGCGCGGTGCCCATCATGGCCTCCAGCCGCCCCACGACCTCCGCCGCGCCGAGGCCCTGTGCAGCCAGCTTCACGGCATAGCACGCGAGCGCACGGTGCGGCACGCAGAGCGTCCGCGTGTTCAGCACGTGAACGCGCTCGGGGTGCCGAGCCTGATCGCGCAGGCCGCAGGCCATCTCGTAGGCGCCGGACAGGCCGTCGGCCATGGCCAGGTGCACCACTTCCTCGTCCGTGTCGTAAGCTGCCAGCGTGAGCGCGGGCGGCGGGGAGGCGCTCTGGGGAAGGGCTCCGGCACGCACGAGGGCCAGGAACTCCTCCGACGAGATATCCTCGTATTCAAGCCAGGTAGCTCCGTCTATGGACACGGTCAGCGGAAGCACCGCCATGCCGCGCCTCGCCCCCTCCTCCACGGAGAACATCACGGATGAGTCGGCCACGATCCTCATGCGGGCCTGCTTTCTCCTCGTCGTCGTCAGGGTACGCACCGCCCCCCCCGCGGTATCGCGCACCCCCGTTGAATCCCATCATGCAGGATCAAGCCGCAACAAGCAAGGCCGCTGCGAAAAAAGCGCGCGTCACCACACCGTCGGCCCCTGCCGCCTAAGCGCCGATCTTCACGATGGGCGCATAGTCCTTCAACAGCTTCTTCGTCTGGCCCGACTTGGCGAACTTCACGTAGAGCGTGTCGCCGTCCACCTTCGTCACCTTACCGCGGCCGAACGTCTTGTGGTCCACGGAGTCGCCGGCGGCGAACGCCATTTTCGCCGCAGCCTTCTTTCCCGCGTCGGGACGCGCGTACGCCTCGGCGCGACGGTCGGAGCGGCCGGCGGAACCCGAGGCGCTCGAGCGGCCGAACACGCGGCCCTCCCCCGCCTCGGCGCCGGAGCCCGCGATGCCGCGGCGGCTGCCGCGCTTCTCCCAGCCCGTGCCGCTGAAGCCCGCCGACCCCACGCCGGAGGACTGGCGCAGCTCGGCAGGGATCTCCTGGATGAAGCGCGACACCGGGTTCGCCGACGTCTGCCCGAAGATCTGGCGCTGCGAGGCGCAGGTGAGGAACAGGCGCTTGCGGGCGCGCGTGATGGCCACGTAGGCCAGGCGGCGCTCCTCCTCGACGCTCGCCGCGTCTCCCACCGAGTTCATGTGGGGGAACAGCGTCTCCTCCATGCCGGCCACGAACACGCAGTCGAACTCGAGGCCCTTCGACGAGTGCACGGTCATGAGCGTGACCGCGTTGCCGTCCTCCGCCACGGTATCGAGGTCGGTGCGCAGGCGCACCCACTCGATGAAGTCCGCGAGCGAATCGCCCCGCAACACGCGCGCGGGGGCCGCATCTGCAGCCTCGTCGTTGCCCTCCGCCGTAGGGGCCGCGTAATCCGCATCCTCGTCGTCATGGGTATCCACGAACTCGTCCACCACGCCCAGGAACTCCTGGATGTTCTCGATGCGGCCGCGCGCCTCGTCGGTGTTCTCGGCCTGCAGGGCGCCGATGAGGCCGCTCTTGTCGATGACGGCCTCGATGATCTTGCGCAAGTCGCCGCCGTAGGTGCGCGCCTCGTTGATCAGGCCCACGAACGAGGCCACTGACTGGCGCGTGGAGGCGCGCAGCTCCGGGTCCACGATGGCGAGCTCGGCCGCCTCGATGAACGGCATGTCCATCTCGCGCCCGAACTGCTCGATGCGCTCGATGGTGGTCTTGCCGATGCCGCGGCGCGGCACGTTGACCACCCGCTTGGCGGCGATGTCGTCGGCCGGGTTCACGATGAGCGTGAGGTAGGCCATGACGTCGCGGATCTCGGCGCGGTCGAAGAAGCGCGTGCCGCCCACGATGCGGTAGGGCACGCCGGCGCGCAGCAGCATGTCCTCCAGCATGCGGGACTGGGCGTTCGTGCGGTAGAACACGGCCATCTGGTTGTACGAAAGGCCCGCCGAGCGCTGCTTCTCTATCTCGCCGGCTATCCAGCGGCCCTCGTCGCGCTCGTCGGAGGCCAGGTACACGTTGATCTTCTCGCCATCCTCTGAGGCCGTGAAAAGCTTCTTCTGCTTGCGGTGCTGGTTGTTCGCGATGACGGCGTTGGCCGCGGCCAGTACGTTTCCCACGCTGCGGTAGTTCTGCTCCAGCTTCACCACGTGGGCGTTCGGGTAGTCCTGCTCGAACTCCAGGATGTTGCGCAGATCGGCGCCACGCCACGAGTAGATGGACTGGTCGTCGTCGCCCACCACCATGATGTTCTTGTGCCCCTCCGCCAGAAGCTGCGTGATGGCGTACTGGGCGTGGTTCGTGTCCTGGTACTCGTCCACCATGAGGTAGCGGAAGCGCTGCTGGTAGGCGGCGCGCACGTCCTCGTGGTTCTTGAGCAGCAGGTAGGCGTAGAGCAGGAGGTCGTCGAAGTCGAAGGCGTTCGCGGCGCGCAGGCGCTCCTGCAGGCGCGCGTACACGCGGGCGGCCACCTTCCCCACCGGGTCGGAGGCCTGTTTCTCGAAGTCGCCCGGCACCACGAGCTCGTTCTTCGCCGTGGAAATGCGATTCATGAGCGCGTTCACCGGGAAGCGCTTGGGGTCGATGTCCAGCTCGGCCATGATCTCCTTGTACAGGCGCTTCTGGTCGTCCACGTCGTAGATGGTGAAGTTGCGCGTGAAGCCCAGCTTCTCGGCGTCGGCGCGCAGGATGCGCACGCACATGCTGTGAAACGTGGACACCCACATGCCGCGGCAGCGCGGGCCCACGAGGCCGTTCAGGCGCTCGCGCATCTCAGCGGCCGCCTTGTTCGTGAACGTGATAGCCAGGATCTCCCACGGGGCAACGCCGTGGTTCTCGATGAGGTTCGCGATGCGGTACGTGAGCACGCGCGTCTTGCCCGAGCCGGCGCCCGCCAGCACGAGCAGCGGCCCGTCGATGGTGACGACCGCCTCGCGCTGCGGCCCGTTCAGGGTTTCGATGTCGATTGGCATGTGAGCAGTCTCCTACGGATGGAGGTGAAATCAAGCTTCCGTATTCTACCGCTTTTCCCGCAGGGCCGCGGACAAACGCGCGCAATCTGCGCAAGCGCCCGTCCCGCTATGCGTGCGCCTCGGCCAGCTCGTCGAGCAGGGCGGCAGGCTCGTCGTCGCCGGGACGGCCGGTGCCGAGGGAGTCGCGCCACATGGACAGCTCCGCGCCATGCTCCACGAGGTTCGCGCACTCGTTGCCCGCGCGCTCGAGGCCGAGCAGCAGCTGGTTGTACGCGGCCTTGTTCTCGGGCGCGCACTGGCGGCTTCCCACGCGGCGGAAGTGCGCCTTGCGCGCCTTGCCCTGGCGCTTGATGATGGCGCGGCGGCGCTCGTCGAGCACCTGCTCGGACGCGGCGTCCCGATCGCTTAGGAACCGCAGCACCGCTCCGTACATCTCCGACACCATCGCAGCGCTCTCGGCTAGCTCCTCGCGCGCCTCATCGGAGAATTGCTTCTTGGACGAGAGGCGCTCGCCGTAGAGCGCGGCAACCTCGCCACAGCGCGAGCCGATGCGGCCCACCGCCTCCACGATAGACATGAGGTCGGTGATCTCGGCCGCCTGCCGCTCCGTCGTCGCGCCGGCGCTCAGCAGCTCCACGGCATAGCTCGCGAGCTCGCCCTCCGCGGCCTCCACCTGCGCGCAGTCGGCCTGCAGGGCCTTGAGCGCGGCGGCATCCCGGCTCGCGATGGCCCCGGGCAGCGCCTCCAGCATGGCGCGCACCTTGCCGCAGAACTTCTGCAGCTCCTCGCCGAACATGCGGATGGCGAACACCGGCTGGCCGAGGATGTTCTCGTCGAGCGTGACGAGCGCGCCCGGCTCCCGTTCGCCCTCTTTGCCCGGAACGAGGAGCGTGACGATCCTCACCATCACGCCCAGAAGCGGCAGCCACAGGAACGTGCAGACGATGTTGAACGTGGTATGCGCGTTCGCGATCTGCCGCGCGATGACGTCGAGCTCGGGACCCGGCGTGATGAACTGGACGAACGAGGCGAGCAGCGGCACGAACCAGATGAACACGAACGCTCCCGAAATGTTGAACACGCTGTGCGCCACGGCCGTGCGCTTCGCGTCGCGAGACTGCCCGATGCAGGCGAGGAGCGCCGTGATGGTGGTGCCGATGTTGTCGCCGAGCAGGATGGGGATGGAGCCCTGCAGGCCCAGCACGCTGGTCACGCCGTCGGGGCCGGGCTGGGAGGCGAAGCTCTGCAGCACGGCGATGGTGGCGCTCGAGCTCTGCACCACGAGCGTCATCACCGTGCCCACCACCACGCCGAGCGCAGGGATGTCCTTCACCTGGTCGATCATGGTCAGGAACACGTCGCTCTGCGCGAGCGGCTTCATGACGGCGCCCATGGTGTCGATGCCCACGAACAGGAGCCCGAACGCGAACACGGTCTGGCCGATGTTCTTCACGCGCTCGTCTTTCGCCACGAACCACACGATGAAGCCCACGAACACGATGAGCCAGATGTAGTCGCTGATCTTGAAGGCCATGAGCTGGGCCGTCATCGTAGTGCCGATGTTCGCGCCGAAGATGACCGCGATGGCCTGGCGCATGGTCATGAGGCGCGCGCTCACGAAGCCGATGGCCATGACCGTGGTGGCGCTCGAGCTCTGCAGCACGGCAGTGGCCACGGCGCCAGCCAGCACGCCGAGCACGGGATTGGAGGTGAGCAGAGACAGGATCGACTTCATCTTGGCGCCGGCGGCCTTCTGCAGGCCCTCGGACATCATGTTCATGCCGAACAGGAACACGGCCAGTCCACCCAAGAGGCCGAACACGGTTTCCATCGGAGCGTTCACGCGGGACTCCCCTTCGCTTCATCGGTTGCAGCGTCAGTGCACGTGAGTCGAAAGGATACCGGGCGGACGGTAAGGCCTTCGTCAAGGGAAGGTAAAGCTCGGGTAAAGTTTTTACGAACGGGACGCGTCCGCCGGGTTTCCGCCCGTCGGACGCGTTTGGTCCTTTACACGATGCGCTTGCCGAAGACGGCGGCGATCTCGCGGAGCTTGGCGACGAGCACCTCGAACTGGGCGGGCGTCAGCTGCTGCGGGCCGTCGGAGAGGGCCGCGGGCGGGTTGGGGTGCACCTCGATCATGAGGGAGTCGGCCCCGGCCGCCACGGCGGCGTAGGCGAGCGACGGCACGAGGTCGCGCTGACCGGCGGGGTGCGACACGTCGATGCACACGGGGCACAGCGACTGCTTGTGGATCACGGGCACGGCCGCGATGTCCAGCGTGAAGCGCGTGGCCGTCTCGAACGTGCGGATGCCGCGCTCGCACAGCACCACGTTGTCGTTGCCCTCGGCGGTGAGGTAGTCGGTGGCGGCCAGCCACTCGGCGATGGTGCCCGCGAAGCCGCGCTTGTACAGCACCATCTTGTGCGACTCGGCGGTCACCTGACCGATCTTCTTCAGCAGGCTGAAGTTCTGGAAGTTGCGCGCGCCCACCTGCAGGCCGTCCACGTAGGAGTGCACGAGCTCGCAGTGCGCGGAGTCCATGACCTCGGTGAGCGTCTTCAGGCCGTGCTTCTCGCCCGCATCGCGCATGATCTTGAGGGCTTCCTCGCCCAGGCCCTGGAACGAGTGCGGGTTCGTGCGGGGCTTGAACGCTCCGCCGCGGATCCATTTCAGGCCGAGGCCGGCCACGCATTCGGCCACTTCGTCGAACTGCTCGACCGACTCCACGGAACACGGGCCGGCGAAGATGGTGATCTCGTCGGAGCGCGATCCGAGATCGGGGATAGAGGGGATGTTGACTTCGCTCATACCGACGGGGTCTCCTTCATGATCTTGAGAATGGTGGCGTAGATCTCGCGCAGGTTCTCGTTGTACAAGGGACCCTCGTTGTAGCTGCTCACCTTGGCGAAGATCTCCTCTTCGCGCTTGGCGTCGTACAGGCCCAGATGGGCACCGGGCTTGAGACCGCGGATGACCAGCGAATGGCCGGCGCGCTTGTTGAGCAGCGCGACGATCTGGCGGTCGATCTCGTCGATCTTGGCACGATGTTCCTGAATCTCCGCAAGGGAGGTGTCTTTCTCAGACATCGGCTTTCCTCTCATGACTCTCATGCGATAACGTGCGCTTCAGCCCGCGCCCCCGCACGTTGGAGGGCCTCTTCGGGCAACACGTGTGCCTGACATGATAGCAAAAGCGGCGCGCTCGGTAAGCGCGCCGCTGGGATTTCGCGGGAAGAACCACGGGAGCGGACCGGTCGAGGGCTCGTCGAGTGCTCGCTTGCGGACGCCGCCCTACGGCAGCATGCCCATCGACTCGAACACGAAGTAGCCCAGCACCAGCACGCCCACGACGATGCGGTACCAGCCGAACGCCGTGAAGTCGTTCTTCTTGATGTAGCCCATGAGAAACTTGATGGCGATGACCGACATGACGAACGCCGTCACGATGCCCACCGCGAGCACGACGACCTCCGTCATGGTCATGGCCAGGCCCGCGGCGAAGAACTTGAGGCACTTCACCAGGCCCCAGCCGAACATGATGGGGATGGCCAGGAAGAACGTGAACTCGGCCGCCGCGGTGCGCGAGCAGCCCGACAGCATGCCGCCGATGATGGTAGCGCCGGAGCGACTCGTGCCGGGGATGATGGCGAGCACCTGGAAGCAGCCGATCTTGAGGGCGGTCTTCCAGTCGATCTCGTCCACGTCGGTGATCTTGAACAGCTGCGCCTCGGCCTCGTCGGCCACGTCGCCGTACGACTGGCGCGCGTGCCGGCCGCGCGGCGCGGCGAGGGCGGCCTCGGCCTCGCGCAGGCGACGGCGGTTGCGGCGCTCGAGCACGATGAACGCCACGCCGTACACGATGAGCATCGCGGCCACGGTCACCTTGTTGTAGAAGTGCTCGTTGACCCAGTCGTCGAACGCCAGGCCGATGATGGCCGCGGGGATACAGCCGATGGCCACCATGCCCCAGAGGCGCCAGGTGGACTTCTTCTGCACGCTCGTCTTCTTCGGCGAGAAGGGGTTGAGCTTGTGGAAGTACAGGATGAGCACGGCCATGATGGCGCCCAGCTGGATAACCACGAGGAACAGGGCCAGAAACTCGTCGGACACCTGCAGCTTCACGAATTCGTCCACGAGAATCATGTGGCCGGTGGACGAGATGGGCAGCCACTCGGTGATGCCCTCGACGATGCCGATGAGAAACGCTTTCAATGCTTCGATGATCATGCGCGAGTACTTCCTCGTTGTCCTTCGATATTACTGTTTGTTCTGGTAATGGTCCTGCAGCATGGCGATAGCCAGCAGGGCGACCGAGAGGCACAGCCCCATGAGCACGAACTTGGGGGCTTCCTGCCCCACGGCGATGGTGGCGAACGCCACGACGGCTATCACAAGCGCCGCCAGCTTGCACAGGTACGAGATGCGCCGGTTGAACGAGGCATGCAGGTCGCGCCTGCGCTCCTCGTCGAGGTCGTTTCTGTCCCTGTTCGCTTTCTCCATGCCGGGCATTGTACACGACGCCGACCGGCGAGGTCGAAGAAACCACAGGGGGAACACGGGCGGGTTGGGAAGGTGATCGGGACGCCGCGGATGCCAGGAGGACGCTAGTTCTCCAGGTAGGCGCGCTCGAGAAGGGGCTTCACCTCTTCGAGCTCGTCGAGCGAGGTGAGGCCGACCTCGATATCGCCTGTTCCCCAATGGCCTTTGCCCGAGCAGTCCCTCACCAAGCTCGTCTCCGCAACCGTCGAGGCGTCGAGCGCCAAATGAAGGATCAGCCGCTTCTGGTTGACCTCTATGCACACGATGTTGCGCACCTTCTTGATGGCGAGGTAGAGCTTCAGCTCGTTCTCCGACACGTCGTCGCCGAACGAGGCCATGTAATGGCGGACCTCGTCGACCACCTCGCGCAGCTTCTCCGGCGCTCCGGCCAGCTGCTCGGCGAATGTCTTGTCCACGTATTTCTTGCCGAGCGATCCGCCCGTCGTCGCCGAAACCGACGGAGCGGTCGACGGCGCGTTCAAGAACTCGAACAGGATGACGTCGTCGCTCTTCGCGTAGCGGACGAGCCGGATGTTGCGATTCATCTGCTTGATTGCGTGGAGATCGTATTTTCCGAAGGAGCTGGCGACGCAGTACACCGCCGGAGAGCTCCAGTCTATCGAGTCGGCGACCTGCTTGCCGAGCTTGTCGAGCACTAGCCGCCAGAAGTCCGCACGATGATCCATGAGCCAGTCCAAGTAGAACAGTCCCTGATTGATGACGTTCTCGTTGGAGTCGCGTTTGTACTCGAACACGATCGGAGAGTTGTTCTCGTCAATACCGAGGCTGTCGATCCGACCGGCCTGGTTCTCGTATTCCCCCGCATGGTTGATGACGTACTCCGTTTGCAAGAACCTGATGCCGAAGAAGGCCTCCATGTTCGCCTCGATGAGCTGCTGCACGCCTTTCTCGAGCTTTGCCGGCTTGAGCTCGATGGCGCGCACCGAAGGCTTGATGTTGAACAGCTTGATGTCTCCCATTGGATTCCCCTTCGCATGGCGAGTGATGGCTCAATTTGATTATAAAGGCTGTCAGGCCGGCGGCTCATGCTGTTTTTTGTGCAGTGCGCGTATATGAAGCTGCGACCTGCGCCGGAGACGGTGATTCGTGTAAGATGGGACGCTGAGAAGAGAGATGCGTACTGCGGGCGCCTCCGCTTGGCCGCCGCCCGCGCGAAGGAGAGCCCCATGCCTGCCACCCCGTCCAGCCAGTTGGTCATCGTCGTCGATTTCGGAGCGCAGTACGGGCAGCTGATCGCCCGCCGCGTGCGCGATCTGCACGTGTACTCGGAGATCGTCCCATGCGACGTCACCGCCTCCGAGGTTGCCGCGCTGGCGCCGGCGGCCATCATCCTGTCGGGAGGGCCGGCCAGCGTGTACGCCGAGGACGCGCCTTCCATCGATCCGGGCATCTTCGAGCTGGGCATTCCGGTGCTCGGCTTCTGTTACGGGCAGCAGATCATGGCCGTGACGCTGGGCGGCACGGTCGGCCATACCGACGCCGGCGAGTACGGGGCGGCCTCCTTGACGCGCCGCGACGAGGGCGCGTCCGCGCTGTACGGCGAGACGCCCGTCGAGCAGACGGTGTGGATGAGCCACCGCGACGCCGTGGTCGAGGTGCCCGCGGGCTTCGCGGTGACGGCCTCGACCGCCACGTGCCCCGTGGCTTCGATGGAGTGCGCCGAGCGCCGTTTGTACGCGACGCAGTTCCACCCCGAGGTGCGCCACACGCCGCACGGCGACGAGCTTTTGCGCAACTTCCTGTTCGGCATCTGCGGCCTCGAGGCCAGCTGGACGATGGACTCAATCATCGACGACGCCGTGGCGGCCATCCGCGCGCAGGTGGGCGGCGACCGCGTGATCCTGGGCCTGTCGGGCGGCGTGGACTCCTCCGTGGTGGCCGCGCTGTGCGCGAAGGCCATCGGCAAACAGCTGACCTGCGTGTTCATCAACCACGGCCTGCTGCGCAAGAACGAGCCCGAAGAAGTGGAAGAGGTGTTCACGAAGCAGTTCGACGTGGACTTCGTGCACGTGCACGCCGAGGACCGCTACGCCGCGCTGCTGGCCGACGTCGTCGAGCCCGAGCAGAAGCGCCGCATCATCGGCTCGCAGTTCTGGAAGGAGTTCTTCGCCGTGGCGGAGGACCTCGCCGAAGGCGGGCGTCCGGTGAAGTACCTGGCCCAGGGCACCATCTACCCCGACATCATCGAAAGCGGCGCCCGCAAGACCGGCGGCAAGGCATCCACCATCAAGAGCCACCACAACCTGATCCCCTTCCCCGACGGCGTTCACTTCGACCTCATCGAGCCGTTGGACCACTTCTTCAAGGACGAGGTGCGCGCGCTGGGCACCGCGCTCGGGCTGCCCGACCACATCGTGCATCGCCAGCCCTTCCCCGGCCCGGGCCTGGCCATCCGCATCATCGGCACGGTGACGCGCGAGAAGCTGGAGATTTTGAAGAACGCCGACGCCATCGTCCGCGAGGAGCTGGACGCCTACAACGCCCGCGTGTTCGAGGAGACCGGCGAGCGAAACAGCGAGCGCAGCGTATGGCAGTACTTCGCCGTACTCCCCGACGTCAAGAGCGTAGGCGTCATGGGCGACGAGCGGACGTACGGCTACCCCATCGTCGTCCGCGCCGTGGAGTCAAGCGACGCCATGACCGCCGACTGGGCAAAGCTGCCCTACGACGTGCTGGACGTGATCTCAAGCAGGATCGTGAACGAAGTGGCGGGAGTCAACCGCGTGGTCTACGACATCACGAGCAAACCGCCTGCGACGATCGAGTGGGAGTAACACCTCTCGTCTAACGTTTTCTTCAGCGAGGCAGACAACTACCCACACCCTGAAAACATAAGCATCGATTCAAACAACGGAGCTACATACAGCAAAGTTCTCGCGAAGCATTTTTACATGGTTTAATTCGCGAACCGAAGAAGAGGGGCGGTCATGAACGACGCAGTCAATCTTGAAAAACTTCTTATTTCTAATCCATATGGCTCCAAAAAACGAATTCGAAAGCGTTGCCACTTTTGAAGAAAGCGATCCATACATCAGATGGCTTTCCATTGATTTCGCCCTTGAAAACGAAGCCGGTTCGTCAAGCGTCTTCATTTATGGCGAGGCGGAAAAGGCTGACGATGCCGCGTGTTTGTTCGGCGCGCTAATACTGGGAGAACAGGCCTTGCGAGATGGGGAAGATTTAAAGGACATCTGCGACGCTTGCAACTGCGACCTTTACGAAGCGATTGAAGAACTTGATTGCGAGGGTTTGCTTGAAAGCCCTGACGTATTAGAATGCAACATCCTGTATATCCATAGTCTTGAGCTTTCCAGTACATTGATGGATGCGAGCAACCTCCACCGGTTCTTCGACCGGATCCCTTGGTATGTGTTTCAACACACCAATGTGATGCCGCAAATCGTCTGCTATCAGATCGCGAGCGTTGAAGGATATTACGAAGAAGCCGCTTCCAAAACAAGCTACGATCGCAGATCCGTAGACGAAACATCGCCGCAGCTATTTGCCAACAATGGATACACGTCCAGCGAGTCGGGCATTTTGCTTTACAAAATCGTCGACAACGGAACACTCTTGCCATGCGACAACGCCGACAATTCGAGTTTCATCGAAGATAATCGAAGCGCGACAAAGGAGCGAGTCTCGACGACTCGCTCCTTTTAACTAAAGAAAATCAGGAACTCCGTTCTTTGCCTGAAACATCAGCAAAACAGCTAGAGCAAGATTCGAACGATGACCTGGACAAAACCTTCGTCTTCAGCAAGCGATCCTTACTTGAAAATCATATAGGAGTGAGCGTCGGAGCTAACATGGCGCTCGTACCTAGAACCGCCCCGAAAAAACTGACTCAATATGTTGAAGCGGCGATCTTTGCGCACGATCTTGGCGTCCGAATGGATTATGCCCTCGAGAAGTACGTCTCCGATTCGGAAGTGGATATTCCACCCATCTACGCCTTGTTTCAAAAGATGTACTTCACCGGCAAGAATCATATTGACGCAACTATCGAGCGAATGAAGCCAATAGGCGCTCCAAGCGCCGGAGAGACCTTCGCGGATGTCGCATTGGTGCGAGCTGCTAACACCTATTACGTTGCCGCATTGCTTTATCGAGAGGGTCACACGATCGAGGCACACGCAATGAGCAGGTTGATGCTTGAGCAGATTGCATGGGCATTCGCCGCTTGCGAGGTGGATGAGTACGGCTTAGCGGAGGCAATCGTTCCCACGAAGGCAATTGGCAAGTTAAAAAAGAAAATCAAATCTGTTGGAAAAATGTACGGGGTTCTCTCGAAGCATGTTCACATCCCCATTCAAGGCCATTATGAATTCATCGACCTAAGCCATGGAAGAAACGAGGTGTTGACGCAATTCGGCGTACATTCCTATGCGCGAGGAGCGATCATCTCGCAACTTGCTGACTACTGGTCGGCCGTTTACGAGTACACGCAATCGCGCCATTTTGAGAAACTGGAGAACTGGATAGAGACCTCTGCAGGACTGGAGATAAACCCGGATAGGCCCTTCCTATCAGTGATTCAACCGATACGCGAAGAACTAATGAGGGAGTATGAGGAGAATTATCCCCCATATGATGAATATATAAAGTCTCATTGGAAGATAGACGACACGTTGACTGATGAATCAGGCGATACGGCTACCGAATCCTTTATCGAGAATAAATAAGTCATAGAGCAAGCAATACGGTTTAAACAATTAACCAAGTACACTGATAGTCGCCAATTCATATTGATATTATTCTTCACTCTTAGTTATTTCGCTCTAGGTTCAGATTCTCGTAATACTAGATGGGTGAAAGGCGGTCGGGCGGATGCGGCCGACAGGACTTACACATCAGCGGAACGTAGCCGGCTAACAGGCCATGCAATCGGACGACTACTCAGTTGAAGCCTTGCAACGAGCAAAATTGCCTTCCAGCTCGAAATTGCCAAATTGCAGGGAAGGGTTTCCTCAAACGAAAGCGCCACCGTCGAATCAATCAGATTGCACCGACTATTTTATGATAACGGATATCGCCAAAAGGAAACCGACTACAGCGAATACCCGAGGAGACGATTTGAGCCTCGAATGAGACCCTAAGCAACTCCGAAGGCAAAATGGGGAGATAAAAATCATACAAACAATCATGAGTAACGGATTGTAGTGCTCGGCGCAAATATCATTTAGGCCATATGTCGCACCTTGCATCACGCGCAGCCGCATTATAGCAAAACCTACAGAACCAATAACAGAGCCATAGGAACACTTCCAATACGCTCTGGTAGTCACTCCCTATTTCCCATTCGTGACATTCTGCAGCATAAAAGGTCTCATAAACATAGCCAGCTCGTCAGCAAAATGCGTAATGCTTTTGAGTCCAGCTAACTCGGGGTTCACTCGAACGCCGACAATTTCCCTACCCTCGTCTTGCACGTGTTGAAACTCTTCAAATGTAGTCTTCGTGCGGCTTGAGCCGAATGGATAAAGGAGCACAAGTCTTGGTATGTTGGCAGCTTGCATAAATGCCCATCCTTCGTAGATGTCGGCATTGCTTATTGTGCCGCTGCTAGCATCATCAAATTTATATTTTGCATCAACGAGCAGCCTCGTTCCATCAACGCCTCGTAGCGTATAATCCGGCCTAACTTTAATCGCCGTGTTGTCTCTTTTTGCAAAAGGGTGCTTTTCTTGAAACGTAATGGAACAGTCCTTCATTCCAAGAACAAGGGCCTGGCGGATAAATTCCTCCCAAGCATCAGAAGTTCTCACAACAAACCCGGGGCTCATGTTTTCTCCCTGGTTCACATAGTCAATACCGAACCCGTCGAGAATATCTTTACAAAGCCCATAGAGATCAGCCCAATTCCTAAAGCGCGATGGAACTGAACGCGGCAGTGCGGCCGGAAGGTTTTGTGGGCCGAGATGGCATATATCCCTCTCAAGCCGCGCTCGAAGATCAAAATCATTGACTGCGCAGGAAAGAACGCGGGCCGCTTTCGCAATCACGGCATTGTAAGCATTTCGCCTTGTGAACTCTGTTACCTTTTGAGTAAATCCAACCTGTTCAGGTAGAAAAATTGACTCCTCGTCTAATTCGCCCTCAATCTCGAACTGGTGTATGACACGCTGTCCATACGAGCGGATCGGAACATGAGAGACTCTGTCGAATAGAGTAAGAAAAACCATGGCAAGCGAGTCATTGATACTCCTTTCTCTGCTTTTCGACGCGCCGACCAGGTGTCTTTCAACAAGCATACCCCAGCGAGTACGGGCAAGGAGCAATAGAAAATCAGCTCTCCACAACTCGTCGCCAATCATAAATTTCGGCACTACTTCCATCTCAAGCTGACTTGTCACAGGAAATATGCCTGCCAAACGACTAAACGCAAACTTTCCTCGCTCGAAACGCAGCGAGCCGGTAATCGAGAGTCTCTTACTTAGGTAGTTGTCAACGGTATAAAGACTAGTTATAAGCTCACTCTCACCCATCCCCAGCTCTTTGGCAAGCGCTGTGACCGTCTTCGGGCAATAACTGCCTTCTGTTAAGACAATTCGCTTCATGCTTCATCCCATGAACGAAAGAAGCATACCGTAAACGTTATCCGCGGTGATTTCGGGACATGTCACCGAGATGACTTGTCTACCTGCAAACAGTGAAGTCTTAATTTGATAGAAGCAGCCATCGTCTGCATTGAGGATCTCGGCGATCGCCTCCTTGTCGCCAAAAAACACCTCATCTATATGAGCATCCACAACTGGCCAACAATCAGCGATGTAATGGAGGGCTCCATCAACATCGACCGGCAGCTCGTTTTGAGGGCATCTCATAAATACACCCTGGCCTATCTGATATTCTTCCCCACGTCCGATCCCGATCTCATGGTTTATAGATGCTAGAGCTGCAGCCGCAAGACCGTACACGTCCTTAGCTTCAGTCGGTGTATCGGGATAATTGCCGTCGCAACCGTCAATTCCGAAATATTGACAAAGACTCGTGACAGAAGGAGACAGCTTGACGCGCCTCCACCTGCGCATGAACGCTGCATCCATCGGTTCAACAGACGAGTCAGCCTGATTCATGGCAGCGAGAATATAAAGCTTGCTCGGCAGTTGGTAGTCTTGCAATTCTGCATTGTCGTTGAGTATCTGCACCGTTACCGTCTTACCAGGGACAGGCTTTCCGTCATCGCCAAGTCGCTTATCAGCTTCGAAGGCGGATATCATGTCGCCAAAAATGCTGACCGCAGGACCACGATTGATTTCATCGATAATGAGAAGCGCAGCTGATTCAGGCTGTTTTGCGTATTCGGCAGCTTGCCAGAGGAGGCCTTTGGACACTTCGAATTTTACAGAATCTGCTCCGGGGACCGGAGTCAAACCACGCACGAAATCGCGATACCCTGTATTTTGATGAAAACACGTCCGAAAAACACGTCGGTTCTTGCAACCCTGACCTGGAAACGCGTTCACGTCAGAGGCTGTTAAGAAGGGGAAAGCTATGGGCCCATAGGGGTCAACCCCCGTTTCACCTCTTTGAGTAAACAGCATCTCGACAAGGTTTAACAAAGTCGTTTTTCCGGTTGCGGGGGCTCCTGCTAAAAGAACGTTCTTATCCTCGGCAAGTATTTTTAGAATATGGTTCGCCTTGGCCATCAAATAATCTTGCATGATTTTGCCTCATTCCAATTCCGCCGAGAAAACAATGGCTTTTCTACCTTTTCGCTTATGTATAGCCTCTCTCATAGCTGACGCAATTACAGGGTTGCTTCCTGATGCCCCTATCTGCTTCTCTGTTAAGTATTGCGCTTGCGGCACCCCTTCGGTCTTGCGTATGAAAGCCATGAATAAAATACCGTCGTCATCGAGAATCGTGGGAAGATCCTGAAAGAAGTTTACCTTGTTGATCTGCGCTATACGTACTTCTCCCGGACGGGCGTTCGTCGGCTGAAACGCATAATAAACTTGCTCCAGCGTTCTATCGCCATTCGCGTAGCAATGTTCAAACGCGCCGACGCGATAGGGCGTCCGACCCGCATAGACTACTTCTTCGGAAAAAAGTCGGTTTAAAACAGGTGCGAAGTCGATCCCGAACCGCAGATCACGCGCTCCGCCACCGGTTTGCGAATCGTTTGATAGTGCGTTAATTTTCCGAATATCCGCCTCTGTGATTTCGTGAAAAAGTACCTCTTTTACAGCCATTGCAAACACCCTTCGGCTATCTCACCAAGTTGCGCATGTGCTCATTCGGCACATACGGCATAGCCCCCTGCTCGCATGTATCCTTTGCCTTGCTTCGCAATTTCTTATCGCCAGTAATGGCTGCTCGTACTAGCTCAATCGTCGGTCTAGCACCACCATACAACTGCGCATTTACCCGGTCAACCAAAGGAAAGTCGGAAATTATTGTCTCAAACTCGCCAATTCCCAATCCATACGCCTCAAAGACGAGCGCATCGAGCTTGGCTCGTTCGTCGGCATACGCCCACAACTGTTCTGTACTCCAGCCAGCGTCACTCTTCTCAAGAGCCACTATCCGCCGAACACCATCAATGACCTTTTGCGCTAATTTGTCGTTTAGGCCAATGCGCGGTAAAGGTAAATTTTCAAGTATAAAAAAGTTAATCGTTGTAGTTATATAGCGCCTAACAACCCAGTCGAATACAAATGAATTGGCTAAGCCTAACCACAACATTGCCGCATCTTCACTGGCAAAAAGAAGTGTCGGCACCTTATTGCCACACACGCATCCCTCAGGCACAAAAGCCGCCTGCATGGCTCTTTCGTTTGTCTGACCAGCAATATCACAAAAGCCGATTCGCTTATGTTGCACGCGCGTACGAAGCGTTTGGTCGAGATTGGATTCCTTTACAAAAAATTGCGGCTTAATTCTGCTGTTGCCAATCGGTACAACCTCCCATTTTGCGGACCGACCGGAACCAGATAGATACCCTTTGCAGCCACATCTAAACTGTGAAATCATCCGGCCTTCAATAAGCGGCAGCTCCCCTTGCATTCCATTCAAACCACTCGCTCTCTCGAAAAGATATCTATCGAGTGTCATATCGAGCTCACGCATGGGTCGAATGGCGCCAAATAGGGAATGCTCAACCATACGGTCACTATGGCTCCATATAACTTTAAGAACGGAAACATCATTCTCGGTCTTCACTTCAGGAGCCCCGAGCTCACCAGAGCTATCACAAAAGAGCACGTCGTCAAGGATGAGGCTGGATGCAACCGCCACAGAACTAGTGTCCGCGGTGCAATAATTGAAACCTACACTATCCAGTTTTTTTACGCGTCGTTTGCCACGCAGCATCGCAAGCACGAATTTGAAACGCGCATCAATGGCAAAGAACTTCGCATGGTTCATAAAAACAGACAATTCGACTTCGCCAAAATCCGTAAGCAAACTCACTCGAACAGGAGCCAGACTCTTCGATCTAATGAGTCCCGCCGGCAGATAAAGAGCGACACTCCCGCCATCTAAACAAATATCAATACTCAGGCTCAGGAACGCTCGATATAAATCTAGACCCCCCTTGAGTCCATAGATTTGCGATAGCTGCATGGACCTGGCTTTGTTCTCGGCCCGATGTTTCTCGTACCCCTCAAGAGGTCGTCCGATTTCCTCGCCATAATTAACAGTCACGCCTCGTTCACGAGCGTATTCGTTGCGAGAAGGCCGTACCCTTTCCCAAGGAGGATTGCCCACAACGCAAGCAAATCCATCTAGTCCAAAATGTTGGGGCATGCTACTTCCGAGTTCAAGACTGTCGGCGCACAAGAAATGCGACTTGAGAACTTGCAACTCCGTCTCATTGTTAAGATACGACGCGAGCGCAAGAAGAGAGCCACGAATAGCAGTTGCGGACAAGTCAACGCCATACAAACTATTTGCAACAAAATCCGCTTCATGGCCTTTTACACGGCGAACATACTCGGCGCAGGCGGCGAGCACAATCGATGTACCGCATGAAGGGTCGATAATCGCCCCTTCGTCGTAGCCGTTCATTATCATACTCGCAAGATACTCTGCAAGCCTAAAATCGGTGTAGACGGAACCGTCTCGTTTAGTGCCGAGCTCATCCAACTCGATCCGCGCCAAAGACGTTAAAGCAACTGCAACCGGAATCCCACTTTCATAAATTGAGGCAAGCAAGTCGTCGATTAATTGATCTTCGCTGATGTTAGCGCAATCATATCCAGTTACAGAAGAATAGACATCTATGCTGATTCCAGAGCATCGACATGACACGTTTTCTAGCAGCACCAGACGCGCGGAGACAGAATCCTCCGAACATGAAACATGCTTGTCAATGAGATAATATGCCCGAGCAAGCCGTTTGCGCTCAACGGTTTCAGGACGGGTCATAAGTTTTCGCCCTTCTCACTCTTGTCGATTTCAATCAGGTATTCTTCAACCGCAGAATTACCTTTTGCAGCAGTCCTATTGGGGCGGTATCTACCTATCTTTCCAAGTTCATGTAGAACCACTTTACCGAGTCGTGGCAGAGTCTCAAGTAATTCGCTTAAAGCTACGTGACCTTGTGAGCTATACGAAAGAAAGATATGCTGCGCTTCGAGCCTGTCTATACAATCGTAGACTGCCCCGAGCGCTTTGGCCTTGTAACAAAAAGGCGAGGCAATCTGCTTCCACGGTCTAAGCCCTGCCACACCTCCAACGATTGGCTCATCGTGATAAGCGATCGTCTCGGGAATGTGATAATAGGACGCGTACTGGCGCTTAGTATACGGAGGATCCAGGTAAACCGTATCTCGTTTATCCGTCGTTATATTGAAAACGTCACCGACGCACATTCGGTGCTCAATAGAATTCGGAAATAGAGTGCGGGGCTGAAGGGTAAGCGGCCCTTGCGCTTGAGGCATCCATTTCTTCAAGAAACATCCGTAGGTTCCAGCAATGTTTGCAACATCGTTTGCAGCCTCGATTAAATCAGCAGTGAGGAGCACCTGTTCTTTATAGCCAATAAAGCCGCTTTCGTGCCATTCGGAAATTTTGTTGCGGACGCCATCAATTTTTCGAGCGTTGTCCTCACTGAAATAGCGCCGCTCGTACTCACAAAACTGCGAAGAAGCAGGACTGTACGTTCTCCAGATGAAGCCGTCAACAAGAGGAGTCGTATTGAGCATTTCGACCGTATTTTGATATGATCCAAAGAAAGAAAAGTCAAGTGCTTCTTCGCTAAGAAGAGACGCTTCGGCAAGATAAGTAGCCGAAAGCAGCGTATCGTTCCCCGAAACACTCCAACCTCTTAAAGCGGCGGTACGAGAAACGACACCCGTACCGCAAAAGGCATCCACAAAATGAGACGACCCATTTGTTGGCTCGCCAATAATATTCATAATTGCTTCTACCAAACGAGCTTTTGAGCCAATATATCGAACAGTCATCCTTCTCCAATCAAGTTCTCCCATTCTACTATCAACCTAAAACATAGCAAAGCGCTATTCTGGAAGGAGCAGCGTGGCTAAACTCGGCCCCATATGTAAGAGATTAAGGGCATCGACAGATACACACATGTTTTCCGGCATGCTCGCATCATCGCTAGCCCATCGGCACCAATCCGCCTAGCAAAACCTACTTGTAATACCGCCGCACCCAACCTCGCCGAGGATGTAGGCGCTGAAGCGATTTCCTGAGAAATAAATAGATAATGCTGCGATGATCTGTACTTCCACAGAGTTCTTGACGCCCAAGTCGACGCACTTCGCCCATTCAATGACGCGGGGGCCGGCTCCAGCTCATTTTTTCACCTCGGGCGGGAAACTACCCCGATGGAACACGATAGCCAGATCCGACCCGGTCAAAAGCTCCGTGCCCTCAAGCAGCCGTCCGGCGCGCGCAGCTCGCGGAAGAGGGGCTTGCCGAACTCCTTCGCGAGTCAATCGAGAAAAGCGAGGGACTCGCGGACGTGCTCCTTTACGAGGACGCGTTGAAAGCCCGCCATGTTGATTGGATCCTCGACCAGTACCGGGCCTTTGCCGAGCACGACCTGCGGCCTACCAGCGATCGAACCACCTACCGGTGCATCGTGGAGCTCATAGAGCGCATGCAGCGGCTGCCAGGCGGGAGGCCCGTCGTGCAGGAGATGATGGAGGACTTCAAGAAACGCTACCCGTGCCGGCGCGCGCTCATGGAGGCGTTCGCAAAGCTTACTCAAGACAGCGGGGTAAGAAGGACTGTGGCACAATGGACGCGAAACGATTCCGCTGCACCGCGCGAAAGGAGAGCGCCATATGGACGAGAACGCGCCCGCCACAGAGCCCCGACCCGAGGGCCAGGACGCCGACGCCGCGCCCGCGCAGGATGCAAACGCGCCGAAGCGCACCGCGGCCGAGTACGCGGAGACCTTCAACAAGGCCGTCGACGCCGCCGAGCAGGTGCTGCGCTTCGCTCCCCTTCCCGCCGGGGCCAAGCGCGTGGCGACCCGCGCCATGCCCACGGTGAAGAAGGTGGCGAAGGTGGCCCCCATGGTGGCGCCGGCCGCCGAGCCCTACGTGCGCAAGGCCGCCGCCAAGGCCAAGGAGGTAGCGCCCGAGGTTGCCCAGGCTGCGAAGACGGGGGCGAAGACCGTCGCCGCAGGGGCCCAGACCGGCGCGCGGGCGGCGACGTCGAGCGCGAAGACGGTCGCCGGGCACGTGCGCGAGACGGCCCCCAAGCTGGGGCGTGCGGTGTCCGACGGGGCCAAGGCCGCCGCCACCCGCGTCCACGACGATGCCCCAAACTCGGCCGCGCCGCCGCCGACAAGGCGTCGCGCCTGGCCGGCAAGTTCAAGCGCAAGAACAAGGAGGGCTGAAGCTGTGGAAGGCAGCGGCGACAACGCGCAGATAGAGCCCCTCACGAAGCGCTTGCAGGGCCGCGACAACGCAGACGCCTACGCGGCGCTCAAAGAGCTCCTTGCGCTAAGCGAGGCCACCGACGCCGTCTCCGCACACTTCGACACGTTCGCCCGCCTGCTGCATGCGAAGAGCACCTTCGCCCGCACGCGCGGCTTCCTGCTGATCGTCGCGAACGCACGATGGGACGCCGAGGAGCGAACGGCCAGCATCTTCGACGACCTCGCGCGCCTGTTCAACGACCCCAAGCCCACCACGGCGCGCCAGTGCGTCCAAGCTGCGCCCGCCCTCGCCCAGGCACAGCCCACGCTCGTGCCGCGCATCGCCGAGGCGCTCGAGGGAGTCGATCCCGGCCGCTATCCCAACAGCACGGCCCCGCTCGTCGCCGCCGACGTCGCCGCGGCCCTCGAGGCCGTGCGCGCGCTCGGCTCGACCGCCACCTGATGCGCGAACCTTAAGCCTCTTCATGGTAGAATTCATCCGAACCGAAGCCGGCCCGGCGCAATAAGCGCCGCAAGCCGGCAAAATGCAGAACCAACCGGACGGAGCAACCGCATCATGATCAAAGAACTCGTGACCGACGAAGCCATCCTCTCGCAGCCGTGCGAGACCGCCACCGCCGAGGACGCCGCCGTGGCGCAGGACCTGCTCGACACCCTCGCCTCGCTCGACGAGGCGGCGTGCCTGGCGGCCAACCAGATAGGCGTGGCGAAGGCCGTCATCGTCTACCACGACGAGAACGAGCAGCCGCACGTCATGTACAACCCGGTTCTCAAGCAAGCTCTCGGCGCGTACAAGACCGTCGAGGGCTGCCTCACCCTGGAGGCCGAGTCCAAGGTCACCCGCTACGAGCGCGTCAAGGTGGTCTACGACGAGCTGGTGGACGGCGCCCTGGTCAGCCGCAAGCGCGACTTCACCGGCTGGACCGCCGAGCTCATCCAGCACATGATCGACCACTGCAAGGGCAAGCTGGTCTAAAGGAATCGCAAGCGCCTCATGATCAAGCCCATCATGACGAACCGGATGTTCCTCTCGCTGCCCTCGTCGCCCGCCACGGTGGCCGACGCCCAGACGGCACAGGACCTGCTCGACACGCTCGCGGCGCATGCCCACGAGTGCGTCGGCATGGCGGCCAACATGATCGGCACGGCCAAGCGCATCATCGTCTTCGACGACGGGGGCACACAGCGCGTCATGTTCAACCCGGAAATCGTCAGCCGCTCTGGCGCGTACGAGGCCGAGGAGGGCTGCCTGTCGCTTCCTGGCAGCCGCCGCGCGACGCGCCACCGCACCATCAAGGTGCGTTTCGAGGACCGAGGCTTCCAACCGCACGAGCAAACGTTCACCGGCTTCACCGCGCAGATCATCCAGCACGAGATCGACCACTGCAACGGCATTTTGATCTGACCGACGCTCCCATAGGCGACAGAGACGGCTCCGCTAACTCGAGCCTCCCCCTCTCCACGAATCGCTGACAGCCTGCATTCGTGCGGCCGAATCCGGTAGAATGTTTCGGCGAACTTTTCAACCTGACCGATGCGCGCCGCAAGGAGAACCCGTGCCGACCGAACCCGCCCCCACACCCGACAACAGCGCCGACCCCGTTTTCGACCAGGAGCAACGGCACCTCGCCGGCACCTACGCGAAGCTCCAGCAGATCGGGCGCGCCCTCGTGCGCAAGATGGAGCGCGCGCAGCGCGAGGCGGCGGCCGACAAGAAGGCGATGGCGGAGGAGCTCGCGCCCAACTTCGCCACCTACGCCGACGCGATGGAGACCTACGCCGACTTCGCGGCCATGAACCGCGTGATCGACGGGTACAACCTCGCGCAGGACGCCGACGCCGCCGAGCTCGCCAAGGTGGAGCTGCTCCTGAAGCAGCCCTACTTCGCCAAGGTCGCCCTCCAGTTCAAGCCCGGCCAGGAGCCCAAGGAGCTCTACATCGGCACGGCCGGCATCTCGGACGAGAACTACCGCCGCCTCGTGGTGGACTGGCGCTCGCCCGTGGCCGAGACCTACTACAACCAGGACAACGGCCGCACCTCCTACGTGGCCGACGGCCGCACCATCACGGCCGATCTCAAGCTACGCCGCCAGTTCGACATCGAGGAAGACCGCCTGAACGCCTACTTCGACACCACCGTCGCCATCCAGGACTCGCTCCTCCTGGAGTCGCTCTCGAAGCAGCGCACCGCGCAGATGAAGGCCATCACGGCCACCATCCAGAAGGAGCAGAACACCGTCGTGCGCCACGAGGACGTGCCGGTGCTGCTGGTGAGCGGCATCGCGGGCAGCGGGAAGACGTCGGTGCTGCTGCAACGCATCGCCTACCTGTTCTACCAGCAGCGCGGCAGCCTGGAACCGAGCGAGGTCTTCCTCGTCTCGCCGAACCCGGTGTTCAGCCACTACATCGCGAGCGTCCTCCCCGACCTGGGCGAGCGCAACCCGGAAAGCCTCACCTGGGACGAGTTCGCGCGCCGCCTGCTGCCGCCCGACCGCGGCAGCGGCCGCGTGGACGTGCCGCTCTCCGCGCTCGCGCGCATCGATAGGGCCGTCGAATCGTTCGAGTTCGACGCGAACGACTTCAAGGACATCCGCGTGGATGAGAAGCGCCTCATCGCCGCCGACCAGATCCGCAAGCTGGCCGACAAGCTCGGCCGCATCCCCGCCGGCCCGCACCGCATCACGCTCATGCGCGAGGAGCTGCACGCGCGCCTGGAGAGCCGCCTCAAGCAGATGGCTGGCACCGACGAGGCGCTCGACGAGCTGGAGGCCCTCGAGGCCGACGAGCAGCTGCGCATCTTCGGCGAGCTCATCGCGCCCACCGACGAGCAGGAGGAGCGCGCGCTCGCCCTGCGCTACCTGACCGACCACTACGCCGACGCCTTCGCCGCCGTGGAGAACGACGACTGGCTGCGCATCGACCGCATCGGCATGCGCCTCCTCGGAACCGACGGCCTCGCGCCGCTCGAGTGGCTCTACCTGAAGATGGCGCTCACGGGGCTGGGCAACCCCGACGCGAAGTACGTGATGGTGGACGAGGTGCAGGACTACACCGCCGCCCAGCTGGCCGTGCTCGCGCGCTACTTCCGCCGCGCGAACTTCCTGCTCTTGGGCGACCCGAACCAGGCCATCGCACCCGACACGGCTGCGTTCGACGACGTGCGCGAGGTGTTCCAGGCCGCACGCGGCGCGGTGGAGGAATGCCGCCTCATGACGAGCTACCGCTCGACGCCCGAGATCACCGCCCTGTTCGCGAGCCTGCTGCCACCCGAGGAGCAGCTCCAGGTCTCCTCCATCCAGCGCGCCGACGAGCCGCCGGCCCTCCGCGCCTTCGACGACGACGCCGCCTACGCGGACGCCCTGCGCGCCGCCGTGGCCGGGGCGCGGGCGGGCGAGGGGCTCGCCGCCGTCATCGTGCCGTGGAAGCACGAGGCCAAGCGCCTCCAGCAGCTGCTCGGCGAGGACGCGCCGCCGCTTTTGGACGAGCACGACGAGCTCCCCGCGAGCGGCGTCGTGCTCATCACGCTCAAGCTGGCGAAGGGCCTCGAGTTCGACCACGTCGTCGTGCCGGACGCCTCGGCGCGCGTCTTCCCCGGCGACGACCTCTCGCGCCGCCGCCTCTACACCACCATCTCGCGCGCCACCCGCCGCGTCGACGTGCTGGCGAGGGGCCCGCTCACGCCGCTGCTCGACGGCTTCGGAAAGGAAACCTCATGAGGACGTTCGTCGCGCTCGATTTGCCGCCGGACTTCGCCGACGACGTGGCGGGGCTCGCCCGCCAGCTGAGCGCCGCCGTGGAGGGCCGCTTCCTGCCGCGCTCGACCTACCACCTCACGCTCGCCTTCCTCGGCGAGGTCGACGAGGCGCAGGCGGCCCGCGCGGCCGACGCCCTCGACGCCGCGTGCGCGAATACGGCCCCCGTCGTGCTGGCGAGCGACGGCCTGGGCAAGTTCGGTCGCGCGAGCGACGCGACGCTCTGGCTGGGCGTGGTGCCCACCCGCGAGCTCGAGGACCTCTCCGAGCACCTGCGCGACGAGCTGGCCTCCCGCGGCGTGCCCTTCGACGCGAAGCCGTTCAAGCCGCACATCACCCTCGCCCGCCGCGCTCGCATCCCCAAGGCGAGCCTGCCGCCGCTCGCCTTCCCCCGCGACGACCGGGCCGCCACTGTCACCCTCTGCAAGAGCACCCTCGAACGCACCGGCGCCGTGTACAAGCCCCTCCACACGACGCGCCTCGGCGGCTAGCGGGCAGCCCACGCCGCGGCCGACCTGCCGCGCCCACTCGACCAGCCCCTTGCATCGCGCGCCCCCTTCGACACGCGCCTGCAACCCGAGCACCGCAAGCGGGCGCCGCCCCGCAAGCAAGCCGGGCGGCCAAACAGAAGCCGACCGCTCTCGGGGCTTCTCGTGCAGAAACCGCGAATCGCCTGCCCGCCTCGCCCCAGACGCGCGCCGGGAGCCTTATACTGGTACCTTTGTTGGCACTGCAGGCTACGGGCAAGACGAAAGGCAAACCAATGGGCGGATTCTTCGGGGCTGCATCGCATCACGATGTGGTGCTGGACGTATTTTTCGGGGTGGACTACCACTCGCATCTGGGGACACGGCGCGCAGGCATGATCTTCCACGACGAGGAAGTGGGCTTCCAGCGCGAGATCCACTCGATCGAGAACACGCCCTTCCGCACCCGCTTCGAGGACGATCTTCCCGGATTCAAGGGCATGAGCGGCATCGGCTGCATCAGCGACACCGACCCACAGCCGCTGCTCGTGCGCTCGCACCTGGGCACGTTCGGCATCACCACCGTAGGCGCCATCAACAATGCCGAGCAGCTGGTGGAGCGCTACTTCTCCAGCGGCAGCCGACAGTTCATGGCCATGAGCTCGGGAGCCGTGAACACCACAGAGCTGGTGGCCGCGCTCATAAACCAGAAGGACAATTTCGTGGAGGGCATCAAGCACGCCCAGAAAGAGATAGAGGGCTCGCTCACCCTGCTCATCATGACGAGCGACGGGACGATCATCGCCGCACGCGACAGCATGGGGCGCCTGCCGGTGCTCATCGGAAAGGACGGCGAGGGCTTCTGCATCTCGTTCGAATCGTTCGCCTACCACAAGCTGGGCTATCACGACGAGTACGAGCTGGGGCCGGGCGAGATCGTGCGCGTGGACGCGGACGGCTACGAGACCATCTCCCCCGCTGGCACGCAGATGAAGATCTGCGCCTTCCTGTGGGTCTACTACGGCTACCCCAACTCCAACTACGAGGGCGTGAACGTAGAGGTCATGCGCTACCGCAACGGCGCGATCATGGCGCGCGACGAGGCAGCGGCGGGCGGCGTGCCCGACGTAGACTACGTGGCCGGCGTGCCCGACTCGGGCGTGCCGCATGCCATCGGCTACTCCACCGAGAGCAAGGCCCCCTTCGGCCGCCCGTTCATCAAGTACACCCCCACCTGGCCGCGCTCGTTTATGCCCGCTAATCAGGACGTGCGCAACCGCGTGGCGAAGATGAAGCTCATCCCCGTGCCCGAGCTCATCAACGGCAAGCGGCTCCTGTTCGTGGACGACTCCATCGTGCGCGGCACGCAGCTGCAGGGCACAGTGAACTACCTGCACGAATGCGGCGCCACCGAGGTGCACATGCGCTCGGCCTGCCCGCCCATCATGTTCGGCTGCAAGTACCTGAGCTTCTCGCGCAGCCGCTCCGAGATGGAGCTCATCGCGCGCCGCGTGGTGCAGGAGCTTGAAGGCGACGAAGGGCAGAAGCACCTCGACGAGTATGCCGACAGCTCCACCGAGCGCGGCCAGTGCATGCTGAAGTCCATCTGCGAGAAGATGGGCTTCGACTCGCTGGGCTACCAGTCGCTCGACGGCATGCTGGAGGCCATCGGCATCGACCGCGAGAAGGTATGCACGTACTGCTGGTCGGGCAGGGAATAGGTTTTCGGCCACGGCGGCGCGCAGAAACCTGCGCGCCGCTTTTTTATGCGCGGAAACGAGAGGATTTACATCAACCGTCCCGGTAGTAGGACAAGCAAGCAGGCGGCGGCGCGTATGATGGGGCCACCATCCAACGCACGACCCCAGGAGGCACCATGGTCGCCAACGCCGCCCTTGCCACGAATTACCCCCTTGCCGAAGCGCCCTCGCCCTCGCACGGCACCGCCGCCCGCGGGGCGCATGCGCGTACCGTGCGGGACGCCCCCACCATCCGCGTGATCGCCTGCCCCGGTGGCGCAGGCCGCCTGCCGCGGCATGCACGCGCGTTGCCGGCGGCGGCGCTTCCCGCCGCAAACCGCGAGACGGGAGCTCGGCCGAAAGGCACCTGCCGCCCGGACATCCCGTCCCCCGCCCACGCGTCGCGCACGGCCCTTTGCCTGCAAGGCACCGCGTTCGGGCTGACCGCCCGCGAGCGCACGTTCGCCGCCGGGGCCGGCATCCTGTTCGCGGCCGCGGCGCTGGCAACGATCCTGCTCTGAGACGAGGACGGGCGGACCGCTTGCGCAGCCCGCCCGTCGAAGGTTTTTCTCGCAGCTCTACAGCCGCGCAGCTCGTTTGCCAGCCTCTCGCCGTTCTGCTGCGCGAAACCTACAGCATGCTCGCGCGCAGCTCCTCGGCGCTCAAGGGCGACAGATACGCGGGCGGGACGTCGAACAGCGTCTTGCAGCCCGTTTGCCCCTCGGCGGAAAGGCGGTGCACCGCACGGGCACAGGCCGCCAGCACGCTGCCGGTGAACTCGGGGTTCGAATCCAGCTTCAGCGAGTACTCCACCACGTGGCCGTGCTCGCCGTCCTGGCCGGTCACGCCCGAGCGGATCACGGAACCGCCGTGCGGGATGCCGGCGTGGTCGCGGTCGAGCTCCTCCTGCGACACGAACGTCACCGTGGTGTCGTAGTCGGCGAAGTAGTTTGGCATCTCCACGATGGCGCGCTCGATGGCGGCCGTGTCGGCGCCCTCTTCCGCCACGACGAAGCACTCGCGCGTATGCTTCTGGCGGGTGGTGAGCTCGGGATTCTCGCCGGCGCGCACGGCCTCGAGCGCCGCGGGCACGGGAACGGTGTACTGGCGCGCGTCGGCCACGCCCTCGATGCGGCGGATGGCGTCGCTGTGGCCCTGGGACACGCCGCGGCCCCAGAACGTGTAGTCGTGACCCTCGGGCAGGATGCTCGTGGCGTACAGGCGCGCGAGCGAGAACATGCCCGGATCCCATCCGCCGGAGATCAGGGCCACCTTGCCGCCCGCCTTCGCCTCCACGTCCACGTCGGCGAAATGGGCGGGGATGTTCGCATGCGTGTCGAACGAGTCCACCACGTTGAACAGGCTCGCGCATGCGGGCGTCTGCTCGGGCAGGTCGCGCGCGCTGCCGCCGCACAGCACGAGCACGTCCACGTCGCCCGTGTGCGCTGCCAGGTCGTCGGCCGCGTACACGGGCACGCCGGCGGTCAGCGGCTGCACGCTCGCCGGATCGCGCCGCGTGAACAGCGCCGTAAGCTCCAGGTCCTCGTTCTGCCGGCAGGCCAGCTCCACGCCACGCCCCAGGTTGCCGTATCCGTAAATGCCGATGCGCGTCTTCGCCATAGTTCCGCTCCTTGCCAAAGTGTCCGTACGTGTTGCAACGATCATCCACGAACAGCGCCCGTTCCGTCAATGCGCGCAGGTCAACTCCAAGAAAGCCCCATCGCATCGAAACACGTTGGAAACCTTGGCGGCCGAGAGGGTCGGCCTCCGCGCGAGAAATCTGCGGAGCTGTCCCATAGGAAGGACAGCCGCTCCGAGCCGCGCGCGTATGATGGCGATACAGGCGAAAACCGAGACCTAGGAGGCATCGTGGACGAACCGTCACGCCCCGCAAAGCAAGATGCGCAGGGAGACCTTCGCGAAGGACGCGCGATGAGCATGCCGGTGGAGGCCGCGACAGCGTTCGCGAACCTGTACCAGCGCTGGTTCGACGATGCCCGCGGCCTCGCGGAGGCCAACCGTCGGCAAGCACGGGGCGCGATCGGCGCATGCGTGGCCGACGTGGTGACGCTCTGGAATGAGCGGGAGCGGTCATGGCTGCCGAACGCGCCGACCATCTTGCGGCTCGAGTCGGGCGACCTCGCAGCGTTCGCCATGAGGGAGCCGTGCATCGCCCTGTATTCCGGTCGCATCGCCACAGACGCCCCCGTGACGGGCCTGCGTTGGGAGAGCTTCCGCCCCTGCTCGTACGCCATCGGGCGGACGGTGGCCGACCTCGTGCTCGTCACCGGCCGAGGCGGCCTGCTCGAGGACGTGGAGGTCGTGCTCGACGATGGAGGACGGCTGTTCCTGGGCAACCGCGACGCATGGCCGCTCGCCCACGCGGTCTAGCCGCGGCCGCGCCGAGGCGTCACTCCCCGTACGAGGCGACGATGCCCGCCAGGTAGTCGCGATACTCGGCCGCGAGCGAGGCGGGCTTCTCGATGCGCACCCGGTCGCCGAACTGCGCGAGCCAGCCGAACAGCACGGGGCTTTTCATGACCGTGGCGTACACGCGCGCCCAGCCCTCGCCCGCCGGCAGGGACTCGACGTCCTTGCCGAACCGGTCGATGATCGCCCCCATGGCCTCGCCGCTCACCAGGAGGGTGGCCGCCACGGGCTCGCCCGAATACATGCCGAACGCGCGGCCCTCGAGTTCCTGGGCGTCGAACGTGGCGATGCGCTCGTTCTTCACGGCGGGCGCGTCCGTGATCTTGATGCGATCCATGCGGTCGACGCGGTAGGTGGCGAAGTCGTCGTGCTTCTCGTTGAACACTACCAGGTAGTAGTACCCCTCGGCGTACACGAGCTGCACGGGCGTCTCGACATAGCGCTCGCCGCCGTGCTGGAGCACCTTCTCCTTGGCCGCGTCGTATTTGAAGTAGACGAACGAGATCTGCCGTTTCTGCGCAATGGCCTCCTGGATGCGGTCGACACTGTGGAACACCGACTCGTTCTGCATCTTGATGCGGCCCTCCACATGCAGGCGCTTGTCGAGCAGCGCGCGCTGGCGGGCGGACGCGAGCCTCTTCACGGCCTCGACCAACGCGTCGCTCTTGCGCTGCGTGAGGAAGCGCGAGCTCTGCACGGCATCCACCAGCAGCAACAGCTCATGGAAGGCGAAGTCGCGCCGTTCCAGCGCATACTCCACCGGCGCGCGCTGGTAGGTGCGCACGTCCAGGCCGAACTCGCGCAGCGCCTCGATGTCGCGGTAGATGCCTTTGCGCTCGGCCGTGATGCCCTGCGCCTCCAGCCGCTCGAGGATCTGCGACATCGTGAGGCCCTGCTCGGCGTCGGTCTCCTCCTCGAGCATCCGCATGAGATACAGCAGCTTGAGCTTCTGACGGTTGACGGCCATGGTTCCTCCTCGCAACAGGTTCGCTTGCAATCCCTACGTGCGAGTATAAACTATCTATCCCTATTATGGTACAGGCAATCGCCCCGAAATAAAGTGATGCCCGCGAGTCGATCACCCTATTCGTTTATGTCTACCAGTCCGCCAGCCACCGCTCCAAAACGGCTACCGAAGGCTACGCGCCCAAGATGAGCTTGACTAACAGTCGGTTCGTCACCGTACTAATACCAGCACATACGACGAGCGCATCAGCCGCTTGTTTGACCACCAGCCAGTTTGCCACTGCTCCAAAACCATTGACAGGCGAGAGTACGTGCGCGAGGGTTTGACTACCAGTCAATTTGTCACTGCTCCAAAACTCTTTGTAGCGGTTGGCGTAGAACTCGGGCGTTTGACTACCAGTCAGTTTGTCACTGCTCCAAAACTGCGATTCCGCTGACGAGCTTTGCGAGCTTGTTTGACTACCAGTCAGTTTGTCACTGCTCCAAAACCGCTCATGATGCCGTCCTTCAAACCGTTTAGTTTGACTACCAGTCAGTTTGTCACTACTCCAAAACGCCTCGTGCAATAAGCCGGAGCTTTTCGGGTTTGACTACCAGTCAGTTTGTCACCGCTCCAAAACCGCCTGAATGTACTGGGCCTTTCGGTCGGGGTTTGACTACCAGTCAGTTTGTCACTGCTCCAAAACCGGGACCAGCGGTGTGCCTTACTGCGCAAGTTTGACTACCAGTCAGTTTGTCACTGCTCCAAAACGACGGCGCGTGGCGCAGACCCGTCACGCATGTTTGACTACCAGTCAGTTTGTCACTGCTCCAAAACAGTTCATGTATCTTGAAGAATTGTTTGGCGGTTTGACTACCAGTCAGTTTGTCACTGCTCCAAAACCGTAAAACGTAATCAAGAGTTCAAAAAAAGTTTGACTACCAGTCAGTTTGTCACTGCTCCAAAACACCTCCTCTCCAATAAAAACAGCTTAACAGTTTGACTACCAGTCAGTTTGTCACTGCTCCAAAACTGGCAAGCGCTCATGGTACCGGGTCAGTTAGTTTGACTACCAGTCAGTTTGTCACTGCTCCAAAACCAGCAGGCCGCAGACAAGATAGGCGCCGCCAGTTTGACTACCAGTCAGTTTGTCACTGCTCCAAAACTATTAGAGTCAACACATTAAACCAATATTGTTTGACTACCAGTCAGTTTGTCACTGCTCCAAAACGCGCAGGCCGACGGGCTGGCGATGCTGGAGTTTGACTACCAGTCAGTTTGTCACTGCTCCAAAACGAACATCCACGCTTCGAACTTCTGCGCGTGTTTGACTACCAGTCAGTTTGTCACTGCTCCAAAACGCCGCGACGAGGAGCTGAAACAGCTTATGGTTTGACTACCAGTCAGTTTGTCACTGCTCCAAAACACGCTCTACTTGTTAAGCACGACATTACAGTTTGACTACCAGTCAGTTTGTCACTGCTCCAAAACATATCTAATAGCGTATTATGCATGTTGTCGGTTTGACTACCAGTCAGTTTGTCACTGCTCCAAAACGACCGCGCGGTACGCCCTCTCGGCCACGTCGTTTGACTACCAGTCAGTTTGTCACTGCTCCAAAACCGTTGGGGCAAAATTCTTTCTGCAGAAGAACGGACAACCGGCTGGCATAACTTTTCATGATTGCAGAAAATGCACGTCAATGCGCATTTTCCTCTCAAACTCATACGTTGCGTCATCGGGCGCGTTCTCAAGCAGCAGCACGTGCAACTTCGAAAATATCGCTTGCCGATAGAACTCTTCGACCTCTTCCCCGGTCAGAAAATTTTTCAAATTCACGAAAACCAACTGCTTTTCGAACGCAGCGTCCGACGCAAACTTCAAGAACTTTATCAAGTTGTCAAGGAGCTTGTCGGAAGGATCGATCTCGACGCCGAAATCGAAGGCCTTCAGGTATTTCCGCATTTCCCATTGTACTTCAAAAGCGTAGTCCGACTGAAGCCGCAGGCCGAGCGATGCCACCCGGTTCGACAAAGCCAAGCCCGCCGCCTCGATTTCTTGGCGCACCTCGTCCTCGGACAAAACCATGTCCTCCAAACGCTCAAGCACCTCGCCGATAAGCGCCCGCTCCGACCAGGGCAGATCGAACGGGTTGAACACGAACAGGAACCTGTTCCGCGAGCTGCGCTGGTCCTCGCCTTCCCAAAGGGCATACGGTTCCAAAGCCTCTCCGTCGAGTCCCGAGTAAAGCGACTGGCACACCCGTGCGAACAACGCGGAATCGTGGATTTCCAGCACCGGAACCGCGTCGCATTCCAAGTCGAGCATCTCGGGAAAACCGGACAAGGAGAGCCTCATAGCACCACGAACCCTTCCAAGGTGTCGATCTCGCTGTAGGACTGGCGCGCGCCCGTGATGAACTCCATTGCCGCGAACTGCTTCTCTGTCACTTTCAGCGCCTGCACCAGCCCTGCCGGCGGACGATGCTGGCGCAGGCGGACGATGGCCGCATTCGCTTGCGCGTCGTTCACCACCAGCTTGGCGTACACTGATTCCTGCAGCATCAGAAAACCCTCTTTGACGAGGTACTTTCGAAATAATCGGTACTCTTTTCGCTGCGCCGCCGTGTCAACCGGCAAGTCGAAGAACACGAACACCCTCATATAGCGGATCCTCTCCCGAGCGCTCATAGCTGCTCGAAGCCCTCGATCTCGGACGGTGCCAAGCTCTTGTTGAGCGCTGCGAGGCAATCCTGCACGAAAAGCGACACCACCGAATGCAGGCGGTACGAGCCTCCTTTGTACGACACCACGCGATTCCCCAGATCGCCGAGCAGGCGACGGACGTCCTGGTCGAAAAGCTCCTGAGCGTAGTCGAAGGCGAGGCGATCGACAACGGGCCGGAAGGGCTCCATCAAATCGCAGGAGAAGTTGAACTGGTTGTACTCGTTGCGGTGGCAGACGCCGCACTGCGTCAGGTACCCGCGCGAGACTACCTCCCGGTTCACCATGGAAAGCAGCACCGCGTACCCGTAGTTCAAAGCGGCGTTGAGCGGCGTGTTGTCGTCGCGCGAGAAATCGCGGCCGAACAGCGCGGCGAAGTACACCCGCGCCGCACGGGCCTCCCGATTCGTCGTGTCGCCCGATTTCACCTCGTCACGACACGCGTACAGGGACTTCGCGGCCTCGGGCAGGTCCTTCTCCTCAAGCAGCCGCGCCTGCTGGCGGATCTTCTCCTTGACCACCTGCTGCCACACGCGCTTCTTTATGGGCTCACCCCATGCCAGCTGTTCCGCGACGCGCTTGCTCGCGTTGTGGGCGCCGTACAGCGGCAGGTACTGGCCGATAGGGTTGCACTTCTCGTCGGCCACCACCAGCGATATCTTGCACTTGGCCAACTCCGCCAACAAATAGGCGCTCAAATACACCTGGGTATTCTGCAAAATAATGGAGGATATCTCCGACAGATGGATCTTCTTCGTGTCATCGGTCTTCCGCACCACCAAGTATCCGCCCTGGTAGCCGCACCGGCACTGGCTCTCGATGAAGATGGTTCTAAAGGCCAAGGTGACACCGCCTCTCGAACATGCCGGTGACGGACGAGTCGACGAAGAGGATGCCATTTGTCGACAGTTCTTTAGAGAACGTGATTTTCATCTGCCCCGATGATCCTTTTCGGCCTATCGGCTTCAAGTCTATGCTGTTCCTATGCGCCGCCGCGATCGACGTCAACGACAGCAGAACTTCCCTCTTGCCCGAAGCTGTTGCCGCGATGAACCCCTCTTCCATTTCAGCCACCTTCATGAGGCGAGCCAAACGCGGTGCGCATGCAAGGTATTTGCGCTGCATCGATCTGAACAAGTCGAGCAATTCCCCTTCCTCGCATTCCTCGCCTTGTTCAATTCGGCAGATGAGCTTCGTCTCATCTTGTGAAAAAGCAAGCTGCCGGGCATTCCTCACCTCTTCTCTCCCCGTGACATACAACCGCGAATCGCCAACGATGATCTGCTGGTACTTGTACACCTTGCGCCGCCGGATACGCTCGAAAACCAAGCCCTCCGCCTCGGCGAGCTCGCGTGCGTAGTCTTCCAATGCATCCGGGTCGTTCGCCAAAGCCGATGCAACCCGCACCGGCACCGGCGCGAACTCCAACACCCGCTGCTTTTTCTTGGGCTTCACGGCTTCATACACGAAGAAGTAGGCGAACTGCTCGCGCGAGTAGCTGCCGTACTTGCGCGGGTCAAGACCTTTCTTCAAAGGAAGGCTCAGCGTCTTGCCCGCCGCCCTCGGCGAGTAGATGGTCGCGTCCCAAAACGCTCCATGCGTCTCTTCGGGCATGCGTGAGATGAAACAATCCTTATAGTCGAAACAACGCCTAATACGGTCGATCTCTGCCCCGGCGTCCCACGCATCGCGGAACACCTCGCCCGTCTTCACATCGAATCCCGGCGTCATGAAGCTCGACACAATGAAACCGGCCGAGCCCGGCGGCACTCGCGTTCGGCGATAGTCCTCCGCCTGCTTCTTGATGAACTGCTTTACCACCGCGGCCATCTTCACCGGCTCGCTGTACACGGCGCTGTGTCGGTACTGCACGAACCTCCCCACCTGGCACGCCAGATAGGCGTCGTGCGCATGATGGAAGTCGTTGATCTCGCGGCTCTTCGCCAGCGCGCATCCAACACGCAGCTGATGCGACACGCCCGCCTTCACCGGCTGCACCTCACTCTCGGGGTAGCGCGCCTGCAGAAGCTGCTGCACTTGCTTCACCATCTGGCCCGTTTCCACCAGCTGGCGGCTCACGAACTTCTTCATCTGTTCGCCGCTCACGCTCGTGCGTGTGAGGTTGTTGAACTTCTTCTCGCCGATGAGCTCCGCATCCCGCAGCGTGCGCCAAAAGCCGCGCATGCGCGCGATGAGCCGCTCGTCCAGAAGCAGCGTGTCGCCCTTGCGCTGGTTGGTGTCAGGACGCACCAGCACCTTGTTCTCGAAGCTGTCGTCTTTGACGTACGACTGCGGCAGGATATGGTCTACCTGGTACGTCTGCAGCTTGTTGATGTCGAGCGCATCGCCCGAGTACATGCACTTGCCGCATTGCATGAAGTAGAGCGTCAGCCGCTCGTCATCGAGCGCGCGCGGATCCCGCTCCTTGAGCTCGGCGTACACGTCGGCGCACTGCGCCTTGATGCTGGAAAGCGCCGCTTCCAGGGCCCGGTAGCGGCTCGTGGTGCGTCTTCCCTTGTTGCGGGCGTCCTCGTCGCGCGTCACCTCCACATAGATGTGCGCGGGGGGCTTGCCGGCGATCCCGGCGATCTCGTCTACGACTCGCAGCGCCTGGTTGATGCCGCGACGCAAAGCGGGAGAGCCCGTCACCTCGTCGACCGACATGCCGCCTACCGCAAGCGCGCGCTCGCGGTTGTGCTCGTCGATCTTCGCTTGAAACTCCAGCAGATCGTCGTGAAGTATCTCCATAAGGTTCATGGCCGCCCCCATGCGCCGCGCATGGTTCGGGTCGCCTTCCAAAAGGATGTCCATAATGGTTTTCGGCCCGTTGTCAGTAGCGCTGCGCAGCCCGCGTAGAAGCTCGCCCGACAGTCGGCCCCAACCGGTGTAGCGCTTCTGGCAGAGCTTGCGGACCTGCGCGTCGCCCAGGCGGTCGCCGTACGCCAGCTTGATCTTGCGCTTCAGGATCGAGCGATCCTCGAACACGGTGTTCCACAGGATGATGTCCTCGGCCATGGCCTCGTCGGCATCGGAAAGCTCGTCAACTCCGAGGATCTTGCAGAAGTCGTAGTGCGAGGAGAGCTGCGATTCGAACGCGTCCTCGCCCTGCCCGCCCGATACGCGGTACGCCCCGCCGGCCGACTTGCCGCCCTCGGGCCCGTGCGTCCGCGCGAGCCACTTCTCCGCCGCCTCGTAGGTCACGCGCTTGCGCTTCTTGAACAGGTCTTCCACGATACCTAGGCGATCGGCCGCGTCGAAGCGGTAGCTCTTGTCGCCGTCCTGCGTCCAGCGGGCTCCGGCGAGCTCGTTCAGCACGCAGAACAGCTCGTAGTCGAGCGAGCAGCGCGCCAGCACCGGCTCGCCTTTCAGGTAAGTGCACGTGCCCGTCATGCGGCGGATAAAGTCCTCGGCGCTTTGGTCCTTGTCGATGACGTCTTCCCAGTTCCAGGGGTAGACGCGCGCGTCTTCCATCCCCGGCTTGCGCGACGACCACGCGAAACGAGCCTCGCCCTTGCCATCGCGCGCGGCGTTCTTCTGCGTCAGCGGCCCCACGTAATACGGAATGCGGAAGCTCACGAGCGATTTCAGCTTGTCCTTCTCCTGCACGAGGAAGGGGTAAAACGCCGCCTGCCGCTCGATGATGGCGTCCATCTCCTCGAGGTGCAGCTGGTAGGGGATCGTTCCATTGTCGCTCGTCTTGAGCCGCCGCAAAAACGTGCCCGCCTCGATCGCGCGCTCGATGTCCGCATAGCGCTCGTCGGCCTGGGCTCCGATGTCCTTGAGCAGCTTCTGCACCTCTTTGAGGAAATCCTCGTGCGAGAGCTTGCTCGCGCCCAGGTTGTACTTGGTGTAGCCCTGCGCCTTGCCGGGATCGTAGTCGCGGGTGCCCTCGTAGAACGGCCCGCAGAAAAACTCGTCGTAGCGCTCGGGCCCGTAGGCGCGAACCAGGCTTTTGAGCGTTTCGAGATCGCGCTTGTAGCGTTCGTACTCCCCCACCTTGCACACCGAGAGAAGCTCGCCTTGCGCCTCGCTCAAAATACCCATGAGCACGTAGGACGAATGCACCGCGCGCATCGCGTCGAACAAGTCGCGTCCCTCGTCGGGGCAGACGTAGGCCTCCACCTTCTCATCGTTTGAGAGCGCGAACTTGCTGCCCTCGGACTCGGCGAAGAACACGTGCCCGAACTCGGCCGCATACCCCACCACAGCCGACGAGACCGCCTTGGCCAGCTTCTTGTGCGCCTTCTCCACGCCGAGCGCTGCCTCCGCCCGCTCCCGCTTCTCGCCCGGGCGCAGCGACGCGTCGCCCAGCGCCTCCGCCAGGGCGGCCTCGTCGCATGCGCACTCGACGTCATGGGCCCCGCACCATTCGTCGAACGCGAGGCACAGCGCCTCCACCGCATCTCCCACGTTGGCGTTCCGCGCGCTCAGCGAGGGGTTGTCCTGGTGCAGGAAGTTGCCGCGATGCTTCACGATGTTGTGGAGCGCCAGGTACACGAGCCGGATGTCGGCGGGCTCGTCGGACTTCAGCAAGTGCGCGCGCAAGTGGTAGATGGCGGGGAACTGCCGATAGTAGTCCTTCTCGGTGAAGTCGCTTCCATTGAACAGCGGCCAGCGGTAGTCGGCATGCGCCGGATCGCGGTTCTCGGGATGCAGGCGCGCCTGGTTGAGGCGGATGAAGAACTCGGGGTCCACCTTGGCCACTTCGTCCGCGAAGAACCCTTGCAGCAAGTCGATCCGCTGGCGCCGGCGATCGTAGCGGCGTCGCTGTCCGCGATGCACCCGGGCCTCGGCGGCGGTCTCCGCCGTCGGGAACACGCGGCTCCCCCAAGTGGGCTTGCCTTTGAAGCGGCAGAGATCGCCTTTGTCGTCGAGCACCGCCCAGCCAATCGACCCCGTGCCGATGTCCAGCCCCACTTGATACGATTCGACGTTGCGCAGATTCATAGGTTCCCCTTTCCGGATGTACCTGCTAGAATGGGCAACATCTTGATACCAGTCAAGATGTCACTGCAAGTCAAAATAAAGGCTCAGCCTTACCTGCCCTTCGGGGCGCCGCGGAGGCGGCATTTTGACTTATTACGGGGCCCTTCGGGGTCCTGTTTTTTCTTCTACAATCAACCTTCTCCCAGCAGAACAAATCACGTGCGAAAGTGCATCTTCTTTTGATGTATTGCCTCTGTTAATTATACGCCGTAAGGTAAGCAACCACGATCAGCACTTAACCTATCCCCCTCTTCGCACCCGGGTAACCCAAATGCCGCAGAAACCGTGATAAGCTCGCACATCAGCCCCGCTCGTGCGACAATAGCGCGTGCACGAACGAACCCCGACCCAGAAAGCTCGACATGCCAGAATTCATTTACCAGATGCATCAGGCCCGCAAGGCGCACGGCGACAAGGTCATCCTCGACGACGTGACGCTGTCGTTCTACCCCGGCGCGAAGATCGGCGTCGTGGGGCCGAACGGCATGGGCAAGTCCACCCTGCTCAAGATCATGGCCGGCCTCGAGGAGGTCACGAACGGCGAGGCGCGCCTCACGCCGGGCTACTCCGTGGGCATCCTGCTCCAAGAACCGCCCCTCGACGAGGACAAAACCGTCCTCGAGAACATCAAGCAGGCCTTCGGCGACATCTTCGCGAAGGTGGAGCGCTTCAACGCCATCGGCATGGAGATGGCCGAGCCCGACGCCGACTTCGACGCGCTCATGGAGGAGATGGGCCAGCTCCAGACCGAGATCGACGCTGCGAACGGCTGGGACCTTGACAGCCAGCTCTCCCAGGCCATGGACGCGCTGCAGTGCCCCGACCCCGACGAGACGGTCGACCACCTCTCCGGCGGCGAGCGGCGCCGCGTGGCGCTCTGCCGCCTGCTGCTCGAGGCGCCCGACCTGCTGCTGCTCGACGAGCCCACGAACCACTTGGACGCGGAATCGGTGCTCTGGCTCGAGCAGTTCCTGCGGAACTACCCGGGCGCGGTGCTGGCCGTCACGCACGACCGCTACTTCCTCGACCACGTGGCCGAGTGGATCTGCGAGGTGGACCGCGGCAGCCTCTTCCCCTACAAGGGCAACTACTCCACCTACCTGGAGACGAAGGCCGCCCGCATCGAGGCGCAGGGCCAGAGCCAAGAGAAGCTGGCGAAGAAGCTGAAGAAGGAGCTCGAGTGGGTGCGCTCGAGCCCCAAGGCCCGCCAGGCCAAGAGCAAGGCGCGCCTGGCCGCCTACGAGCAGATGGCCGCCGAGGCGCGCGCGAACAAGAAGCTCGACTACAACGAGATCCAGATCCCCGTGCCGCCCCGCCTGGGCGCGAAGGTCATCGAGGCGAGCCACCTGCACAAGGCCTTCGGCGACCGCGTGCTCATCGACAACCTGTCGTTCGACCTGCCCCCGAACGGCATCGTGGGCGTCATCGGCCCGAACGGCGTGGGCAAGTCCACCCTGTTCAAGATGATCATGGGCCTGGAACCGGTCGACGGCGGCACGCTCGACATCGGCGAGTCCGTGGTGATCAGCTACGTAGACCAGAACCGCGAGGGCATCGACCCGAACACGAAGCTGTGGGAGGTCGTCTCCGGCGGCAACGACTTCATGATCGTGGGCGACACGGAGATCCCCAGCCGCGCCTACGTGGCCAGCTTCGGCTTCAAAGGCTCCGACCAGCAGAAGCCGGCCGGCGTGCTCTCCGGCGGCGAGCGCAACCGCCTGAACCTGGCCCTCACGCTCAAGCAGGGCGGCAACCTGCTTTTGCTCGACGAGCCCACGAACGACCTGGACACCGAGACGCTGGCCAGCCTGGAGGAGGCGCTGCTGGCGTTCCCCGGCTGCGCCGTGGTGACGTCCCACGACCGCTGGTTCCTCGACCGCGTGGCCACGCACATCCTGGCCTGGGAGGGCACCGACGAGAACCCCGGCAACTGGACGTGGTTCGAGGGCAATTTCGAGGCCTACCAGGAGAACCGCCTGGAGCGCCTGGGGCCCGAGGCCTCCAAGCCCCACCGCCTCCACCGCAAGCTCACGCGCGACTAGGCGAAAGCGAGCAAGGGGCGGTCCAAACCTGCCCCATCTCCCCGCAACGCGAGCGGCGGCCCTTCGGCCGCCGCTTTTCTATGCCTTCTCCACCCGCACCGCGCAGACCTTGTACTCGGGAGCCTTCGACACGGGGTCGAGGGCGGCGATGGTGAGCCAGTTGCTGTTTCCGTCCTGGAAGTGGAAGGGCATCCACGTCTGGCCGGGGTTAGTCTTGTCCGACACATGGGCCGTGGTCTCGAGGGAGCCGCGGCGCGACGTCACGCGCACCCGGTCGCCGTCGGCGATGCCGAGGGTGGCGGCGTCGGCATCGTTCAGCTCGATGAACGAGCTGCCGGACAGCGCGCCCAGGCCCTCGGTGCGCCCGGTCATCGCGCATGCGTTGTACTGGGCGAGCACGCGGCCCGTCATCATGGCCAGCGGGTATTCCTCGTCGGGAAGCTCCGCCGAGGGACGGTAGTCCGGCGTGGAGAACGCACCCACCCCCTGCGCGAACTCGTGCCGGTGCAGAATGGGCGTGCCGGGATGCCCCGCGTGCGGGCACGGCCACTGAAGGCCCCGCCCGGCCACCTCGTCGCCGTCGAGGCGCACATGGCCCACGCCGCCGTACGACGGCGTGACCGAGGCTATCTCGTCCATGACCTCCGCGGCGGTCAAACGCGGCTGCCCGTAGCCCATGCGGTTCATGACCTCCGTGAACACGTCGGTGTCCAGCCGCGGCCCCGCCGGCCCCTCCACGGCTTTGCGCACGCGCTGCACGCGGCGCTCGGTGTTCGTGAACGTGCCCTCCTTCTCCGCGTAGCTGCGGCCGGGAAGCACGACGTCGGCCAGCTTCGCCGTCTCGGTGAGGAACAGATCCTGCACCACGAGGAAGTCGAGCGCCGCGAGCGCCTGCAGCACGTGCCCCGTGTCCGGGTCGGTGCGCACCGGGTCCTCGCCGAACAGGTACAGGCCGCGCACACGCCCCTCCAGCATGGCGGGGAAGCATTCGGTGGCCTTGAGCCCCCGCTCGCGCGGCAGGCTCGCGCCCCAGGCGCGCTCGAAGCGGCGCAGCACCTCGGGGTCGGCGACCTTCTGGTAACCCGGCAGGTCGTCCGGGCCGGCACCCATGTCGCAGGCGCCCTGCACGTTGTTCTGCCCGCGCAGCGGGTTCACGCCGCCGCCGGGCTTGCCGAGGTTGCCCGTGATCATGGCGATGTTCGAGAGCGCCATCACGCCGTCGGTGCCGGTGGAGTGCTCGGTCACGCCCAGGCAGTACACGATGGCGGCCGCGCCCGCCCCTCCGTACATCTTCGCGGCGGACACGAGGTCTCGCTGGTCGATGCCGCAGATCTCGGCCACGCGCGCGGGCGTGTAGTCGCGCACCGTGGCGGCCAGCACCTCGATGCCCTCCGTGCGCTCGCGCACGAACTCGGCATCGTAGAGGCCCTCGGCCAAAAGGACGTTCACAATGCCGTTCGCGAACGCCACGTTCGTGCCGGGCCGCAGCTTCAAATGGAGGTCCGCCTGCGCGGCCAGCCCGATGTCACGCGGGTCCACCACGATAAGGCGGCAGCCCCGCTCCACGGCGGCGCGCAGCTGCATGCCGATGACCGGATGGGCCTCCTCGGGGTTCGACCCCACGAGCATGACCACGTCCGACTTCCGGCACACGTCGTCGATGGAGTTCGTCATCGCTCCCGAGCCAAGCATGGTCGCCAGACCGGCGACGGTGGGAGCGTGTCAAACACGCGCGCAGCAGTCCACATTGTTCGTGTGGAGACTGATGCGCGCCATCTTCTGGAACAGGTAGATGTCCTCGTTGGTGGACCGCGAGCAGGCGAAGGCCGCAAGCGCCTCCCCGCCGTGCGCATCGCGCAGCTCGGCGAAGCGGCGCGCCACCAGGTCGAGCGCGTCGTCCCAGCTGGCAGGCTCGAGCTCGCCCGTGGCGGCGTTGCGCACGAGCGGCGCGGTCAGGCGGTCGGGCGCATCGACGAAGTCGAAACTGCCGGAGCGGCCCTTCACGCACAGAAGCCCCTTGTTCGACGGCCCCGGCGCGCCCTCCGCATCAACGATGCGGCCGTCCTTCACGACGAGGTCCAGCTGGCAGCCCACGCCGCAGTGCGGGCAGGTGGTGCGCACGCGCTCCGTCTCCCACGAGCGGTAGGCACCGCGGCGCTTCTCCACGAGCGCGCCTGTAGGGCACGCCTGCGCGCAGTTGCCGCACGACTCGCAGGCGCTCGCGCGCCAGTCCGGCCCGAACGGGGCCTCGACGGTCGTGCGCGTTCCGCGCTTGCCCGTGCGCAGCGCATGGTTGCGCGCGGCGGCGTTGCAGGCGCCCACGCAGCGCTGGCAGCGGATGCACAGGTTCGGGTCGTAGCGCAAAAACGGGTTACCCTCAACCACGGGCTCCAGCGCGCGCGGCGCCGGGTGCGCCGGGCCTTCCACGCCATACTCGCGGCAGAGGTCGGCCAGCTCGCAGGCGCCGTTTTTGTCACACGAGAAGCAAGGGGCGCCCACGCCCTGCCCGTGGTCGGCGATGATCAGCTCGAGCGCGACCCTTCGATAGGCCTGCACGCGCGGCGAGTCGGTGGTCACGGCCATGCCGTCCCATACGGCCGTCGAGCACGACGGCACCGGGTGGTCGAGGCCTTCCACGTCCACCACGCACACGCGGCACGAGCCGACGGCGCTCACATCCTTCAGGTAGCAGAGCGTCGGGATGCGGATGCCCGCCTCCCGCGCCGCCTCCAGCACGGTCGTGCCCGCAGGCACCTCGCGCGCGATGCCGTCTATCGTGACGCTAGGCATACTGTTCCCTGCCTTCCTCGGTCGAGCCGCAGCCGAACACGTCGCAACGCAGGCAGCGGCCGCACTCCTGCTCGGCCTCCTCGCGGCTCATTCCCCTCTCGACATCCTGGAAATCGCACTTGCGCTCGCGCGCCGGGCGCTCCATCAGCTCCACACGGCCCTTGGGCGTGCGGTCGTTGGGCGGGGCCGGCGGGGCCGAGGCCTCGCACGCCAGCTTGTGCGAGCAGCCCAGGTACGCATCGATGTTGCGCGCGGCCACCTTGCCCGCCGCGATGGCGCGGATGACCGTGGCCGGCCCCGTTTGGCAGTCGCCGCCCACGAACACGTTGTCATACCCCGCGGCCGCCAAGCCCTCGTCGGCGTCGAAGCAGCCCCGGACGGTCTCCATGCCGAACTCCTCGAACGGCTCTGCCTCGATGCCCTGCCCCACCGCTATGAGCACGATGTCCGCCGCGATGCGCTCCTGCGGCTTGTCGGCCGCCACGGGCGCCGGACGGCCGCCGCGCACGGCGCCTATCATCTGGGGCTGCGTGAGAAGCGCCGTACAGCGCCCGTCGCCGTCTGCCTCGATGCCCACGGGCGCCTGCAGCACCACCAGCTCCACGCCCTCGGCCACGGCGCTCTCCACCTCGGCGGGAAGCGCCGTCATGTCCTCCTTGCGGCGGCGGTACACCACGGACACCTCCTCGGCGCCGGCACGCACCGCCGTGCGCGCGCAGTCCATGGCCACGTTGCCGCCGCCCACCACGGCCACCCTCTTGCCCGTAAAGTCGGGGTAGTCGCCATCGCCGATGGCGCCCAACAGCTCAACGGCCGACATGACACCCGCAGCGTCCGCGTTCGGCAACGCAAGCGTCTTGCCCGCCTGCGCGCCCACGGCCACATACACCGCATAGTAGTTCTCGGCGATCTCGGCCATCTCGCGCGCGCCCACCGGCGTGTCGCAGAGCGCCGTGATGGAGCCGGCAGAGAGGATGCCGCGCAGGTCCTCGTCCAGGCGCTCGCGCGGAAGGCGGTAGGCGGGTATGCCGTAACGCAGCATGCCGCCCAGCTGGCTGCGCGCCTCGAACACCGTCACGCGGTGCCCCATGAGCGCAAGGAAGTACGCGCAGGTGAGCCCGCTCGGGCCGCCCCCCACCACGGCGATGTTCCGCGCGGTGTCCACGCTGTGCGGCGGCGGTGCCACCTGGTCGGCGGGAGCCTGGTCCACGGCGAACCGCTTGATGCCGCGGATGTTCACCGGAGCGTCGATGAGCGTGCGGCGGCACCGGGCCTCGCAAGGGTGCTCGCACACGAACGCGCAGGCCGTGGGGAACGGGTTGTCCTTGCGCACCAGGTTCACGGCGCCGGCGTAGTCGCCGGCCGCCACGAGGCCGATGTAGCCGGGCACGTCCACGTGCGCCGGGCAGAGCGTCTCGCAGGGGACCGTCTGGCCCACGCCTGCGGCGCAAGAGCGCGCGCCCACGTGGCGCGCGAACTCGTCGGCGAAGTCGTCCAAGCCCTCGAGCAGGGCGTTCGCTGCCTCGTAGCCGATGGCGCAGTCCGACGTGTCGCGCACCATCTCGGCCAACGCGCGTGCCTCCGCAAGCGTCCCCGCGTCCGCCTCGCAGTCCGCCACGCGCCCGACGAGCGCGGCCAGCCGCGGCAGGCCGTCGCGGCACGGCACGCACTTGCCGCACGTCTGCGCCGCAGCCGCCTGCAGGAGCGACCGCTGCACCACGACCGGGCACGTGCCCGGCGGCATGGCGCCCACGCGGCGCACGTACTTGTCCAGAGTGGCAACGATGCGCCCGTCGTCCTTCGCCTTGGGCGCCACCGATAACCTTGCCAATGACCCTCCCCCGCTCGATTCCTTTCCCAAACACCTCCGCATCATAGCAGAGCGGCCGCGCCCCCGGCGGCGGCCGCACCGGGAACCGCAAACCCCACGGGAATTTCGACGAGCGGCAGCATTTTGAAACATTCAGCCTGCAACCGAAGCAGAGCAGAACCGCGTTGGGCAGCCAACCTCTTCCGTTTCTTTTTAATACAGAAAGCGATGCCACATCATCCTGATCGCCATCACTTTGTCAAACGGGAAAACCTTGGCGAAACCCTTGAGGCCTTGACGGCGACCCGTCGTTGCAGTAGGTTCGAGCCCATACGCTACCGCCACACTAGGGAAAGGCTTCACATGGCCAAAGCCGCCAACAACCGGAAAGTCGCCATCGTCGGATGCGGGTTCGTGGGATCGGCCACGGCGTTCGCGCTCATGCAGAGCGAGCTGTTCACCGAGATGGCGCTCATCGACGTCGACCGCGACCGCGCCGAGGGCGAGGCGCTCGACATCGCGCACGGAATGCCCTTCGCCGGCCCCATGAACATCTACGCGGGCGACTACGACGACGCGGCCGACGCGGCCATCATCATCGTCACGGCCGGCGCGAACCAGCAGCCCGGCGAGACGCGCCTCGACCTCGTGCACAAGAACGTGCGCATCTTCAAGTCCATCATCCCCGAGATCGCCCGACGCGACTACCAGGGCATCCTGCTGGTGGTGTCGAACCCGGTGGACATCCTCACGCACGTGGCGCTGAAGCTCTCGGGCATGCCGGAGAACCGCGTGATCGGGTCGGGCACCGTGCTCGATACCGCGCGCTTCAAGTACATCCTCGGCGAGCACCTCGGCGTGGACCCGCGCAACGTGCACGCACGCATCATCGGCGAGCACGGCGACAGCGAGATCGCGGCCTGGAGCACGGCGAACGTCTCGGGCATCCCCGTGAACGATTTCTGCGAGCTGCGCGGCCATTTCGACCACGACGAGTCCATGCAGCGCATCGCCGAGGACGTGAAGAACAGCGCCTACGAGATCATCGCGAAGAAGAGGGCCACCTACTACGGCATCGCCATGTCGGTGAAGCGCATCTGCGAGGCCATCGTGCGCGACGAGAAGCCCATCCTGCCCGTATCGAACTTCCAGCACGGCGTCCACGGCCTGCACGACGTGGTGCTGAGCATGCCCGCCGTGGTGGGCAAGGACGGCATCGAGTACCAGGTGCCCTGCCCGCTCTCCGACGACGAGCTGGCGAGGCTGCATGCGTCCGCGAAGACGCTGCAGGGGATCATCGGCGGGTTGGACTTGAATCTGGACTAGAACAGTGTCGCCTTCCCGCACAAGCGAGGCATGCTCGTTGGATTGAGGCGACGCTATCGCCGCACACGCCCATAGCCAACATGAAAGACGTCGTCTTGCTACAAATTCACCTAATTCGGCGATATCGAACGAGCCAGCCTGAAGGCTAATTACCGTGAACAGGCGTTTCTCACAGGCGACCTTCCGAGATCGGCTTCAGACAGGGTTCAAACCGCCGAATTCGGCGAATTTGCAGCAAGGGGGGGGGCGACGGCCTGGACGAGCGGAACGCATTCGTTCGGATGGCGCACGGGAGCAGCTGGGAATATCACGGCTGTCGTCGCACGGACTCCTTCGACTCCGCGCCCGGGGCGCTCCGCCCAGACGGGCCGCTCATCGCCACTTCGTCCTCAGCTCCCAAAACGCAACGGCGCTGGCGGCGGCCACGTTGAGGGAGTCCACGTCGTGGTCCATGGGTATCTTCACGGTGTAGTCGCAGGCGGCGATGGTGGACGCGGCCAGGCCGTCGCCCTCGGTGCCGAGAACCAGCGCCAGGCGCTCGCAGTCGCGCAGGCGTGCATCGTGCAGGTAGATCGCGTCGTCCGCGAGTGCGAGCGCCGCCGTGGCGAAGCCGAGCGAGCGCAAGAGCGGCACGCCCTCGGCAGCCCAGTCGCGCGCGCTGCCGATGCGCGTCCACGGCACCTGGAACACCGTCCCCATCGACACGCGCGCGGCGCGGCGGTACAGCGGGTCGTGGCACGACGGCGTGACCAGCACCGCGTCGATGCCGAGCGCCGCCGCCGAACGGAAGACGGCCCCGATGTTCGTGTAGTTCACCACGTCCTCGAGCACGGCCACGCGGCGCGCGCCGGTCACCAGCTCCTCCACGCTCGGCAGCGCGGGGCGCTCGAACGCCGCGAGCGCCCCGCGCGTCACCTCGTAACCGGTGAGCGCGTGGAACTGCTCGCGCGTGGCCACGAACACGGGCATTTCTGGGTCGGCCGCGAGGACGCGCTCGACGACCGGCATGGTCTGGTCGAGCCACTTCTCCTCCATGAACAGCGAGCGCATCCGCACGCCGGCGGCCAGCGCACGCTCGATCACCTTGCGCGACTCGCCGATGAACAGGCCGTTTGCGCTGTCGGGGCAGTCGCGCAGCTGGGAGTCGGTCATGCCCGAGTACGCCGCGAGCCGCGGGTCGTCCAACCCGTCGAGATGGATGATCGGCACGAAACGCCCTCTCCCTACGCGACGGCCTGCTTGATGGCGGCCAGCAGGTCGCCGAACTCCTCGAAGGCCGGCAGGTCGGGGTTGTCTGCCTTGATGGCGTCGGTGCTGCGGAACAGGAAGCCGGCCTTGCTCGCGCGGATCATCGCCAGGTCGTTGAAGCTGTCGCCGGCGGCGATGGTGTCGAAGCCGCACGACTGCAGCGCGCGAACCGTGGTGAGCTTGGACTCGGGGCAGCGCATGCGGATGCCGGCGATCCGGCCGTCGGCGGTCATGTCCAGCTCGTTGCAGAAGATGGTCGGCCACCCCAGCTTCTCCATGAGCGGGCTCGCGAACTGGGTGAACGTGTCGCTGATGATGATGACCTGCATCTGCGAGCGCAGCTCGTCCAGGAACCCCCTCGCGCCCGGCAGCGGATCGATGGCGGCGATGGTACGCTGGATCTCGGGAAGGCCCAGGCCGTGCTCTGCGAGCGTGTCCAGGCGGAAGGCCATGAGCTTGTCGTAGTCGGGCTCGTCGCGCGTCGTGCGCTTGAGCTCGGGGATGCCGCTCGCCTCGGCGAACGCGATCCAAATCTCGGGCACGAGCACGCCCTCCAGGTCAAGGCAGGTCACATACATAGGTACAACCCCTCTTCTCGAACGTTTCCCGAACGCCTCCCGCACGTCCGCCGGATGCGGCTTACAGCATACCCGAGCCGGCCCGGTTCCGCCACGTCGCGCCCGGTCGTTTCGTCGCCCGGATGTGCGCGCCGGGAAGCGGCGGCAGCCAAGCCGCCCCTTCTCCCACCACATGCGACGTCAAGCGCGCGAGGCTTTGCACGCGCCGGCATCCTGCGCGGCCGCCGGCTACGCGCCCGGCACCTCGGCCACCACTTCCACCTCCACGAGCGCGCCCTTCGGCAGGCCCGCCACCTGCACCGCCGAACGCGCGGGCAAATGAGCGCCGAACGAGCGGGCGTACACCTCGTTCACCGCCGCGAAGTCGTCCAGGTCGGCGAGGAAGCACGTGGCCTTCGCCACATGGTCGAAACCGGTGCCGGCGGCCGCGAGCAGCGCGCCCACGTTGCGCATGACCTGCTCCGCCTGCTCGGCAGCCGTGTCGCCCACGAGCTCGCCCGTGGCCGGGTCGAGCGCGATCTGCCCCGAGGCGAACAGCAGCCCTCCCGCCACGACCCCCTGCGAATAGGGCCCGATGGCCGCGGGGGCCTCCTTCGTCTCGACAACGTCCATGAGCGCTCCCTTCCGTATTCGGCGTTTCCGCCCATTCTAGCGCATCGCCCGGGCTTCGTTTGCCCTATACTCTTCCCAACCGATCCATCCGATGCGAAGGAGGCCGCATGGCCGCTACCGTCAAGACCCTTATCGAGCACAGCGGCGAATTGTACTGGGGCACGCGCCAGGCGATGCCGGGGTACCATTTCGGGGTGTCGCTCAACGTGATGGAGAACGGGCTGGTCGCGCGCGTGGTGTACGTGATGAGCGACCTGGACGACAGCGAGGAGCCCCTTGTGACGCCCGAGCTGCTGGCCTCGGCGTGCTTCTCCGTGGACGACCTCGCGCCGAACGGCATCGTGCCGAGCGACCTTCTGGACGACGAGGAGGCCGACGACGAGGGAGTCATCGGCTGGTACTGCGTGGAGGAGTCGTTCTTCGGCAAGGACGACGTGGAGGCGCTGCGCGCCAGCAACGACCGGCTGGACGGCTACCTGGACATCGTCCTCGCGATCATGACCATCTCGGCGGACGAGATAGCCGCCGGCATGCCGTCGCTCGAGGAGGTGTCGTTCTTCGACCTGCTCGACGAGTTGGAGGGCATCGCGGTGCTCATCGACGAGGGCGCGCTGGCAAAGCCGCTCCCCTTCACGTTCCGCCTGATAGGCGATGCGCTTCTGGGATGGGAGTCCGCCGACGAGGAAGACTGGCGCTAAGGGAGGTGCCGCCCGGCGCCTGTGCGGCAAGGCGGCGCCCGTGCAGCAGGGCGGCAGCCGCGCGGCACGCGCCCCGGGCGGCAGGGCAGCGGCCGTGCGGCACGCGCCCCATGTGGAAGGGCGCGCCCGGAGGGGTCGTGCCGACCGTCGACCGGCCCGTAGCGGACCGCCGCGCCGCCCGCGTTGAAGGCCGCAGCGCCGTCAACGGGCCCCGGCGCCCGCAGGCGCGCCCGCGTCGAGCGGCTGGCGCGCCCCCTACCTTTATGTTACTATAGTAGTATCATTTAACGGCAGGGCAGCAGCGCGGAGCCGCCGCGGGCCCCGGATCGCAAGGGAAGCGAGCCATGATCGACAAGGCCATCTTCGCGCTTCCGGGGGTGGGGCGCATCCTCGGGCTGCTCGCGGCGTCCGCGGCGCTGCAGGCGCTCGCGGTGCTGGGTCAGGCGTGGTCGCTGTCCACAGCCATCACTAACCTGTGGCTGGGCGGCGCGGTGGTCGACCAAGCCCTGCTCGTGGCCATGTTCCTCGTATGCTTCATCGGGAGGCAGGGCGTGCTCTGCGCGCAGTCCGCTCTGCTCGACGCCTACGCCTACGAGCAGGCGAACGCGCTGCGCCGCTCACTGCTCGAGAAGATATTCACCACGAACGCCCGGCTCGTGCAGGACCACGGCACCGGCAGCGTGGCCGCCGCCGTGCTCGAGGGCGCCGACCAGGTGGAAGCGTACTTCAAGCTCATCCTGCCCAAGGTCACGGGCATAGCCCTCATTCCCGCCATTCTGCTGGCGGCCTCGTTCGCACTCGACTGGGTGTCGGGGCTCATCATGTTCGTGGCGTTCCCGTTCATCATCCTGTACATGGTCATCATGGGCCACACGGCCAAGGAGAAGGCGTCGCGGCAGCACCGCACGTTCGAGATCATGTCGAACCACTTCATCGACACGTTGCGCGGCATCGACACGCTCAAGCTGTTCGGCGTGTCCAAGCGCTACGGGAAGAGCATCTACGAGGTGTCCGAGCGCTTCCGCGAGGCCACCATGCGCACGCTCAAGGTGGCGAACCTCTCGAGCCTGGTGCTGGACACGTTCGCGACGCTCTCGGTGGCGGCCGTGGCGTTCATGCTGGGATTCCGCCTGATCGACGGCTCGGTCACGCTGTTCCCGGCGCTCGCGCTGCTCGTGATAGCGCCCGAGTACTTCCGCCCCATCCGCGAGTTCGCGGCCGACTACCACGCCTCGCTCGACGGCAAGAACGCGCTCGCGTCCATCCAGGCGCTCGTGGACGCTCCCGACGAGGCGCCCGCGGAGCTGCCGCTGCCCGCCTGGCACGCCGATGCGCGCCTCGGGCTCGAGGGCGTGGGCTTCTCGTACCCGGGGTTCAAGGCGCTCGAGGGCGTGACGCTTGCGGCCGAGGGGTTCCAGAAAGTGGGTATCGTGGGCGCGAGCGGCTCGGGCAAGAGCACGCTCGTGAGCCTGCTCGGTGGCTTCGCCTCGCCCGACGAGGGCGGGATCGACGTGGACGGCGTGCGGGCGGGAAGCCTGCGCCAGGCCACCTGGCAGAGCCAGGTGGCCTACATCCCGCAGGACCCCTATCTCTTCCACGCCACGCTGCGCGAGAACCTCGTGTTCTACTGCCCCGACGCAACCGACGACGAGGTGGCGCGCGCCGTGGAGGTGGTGGGGCTCGAGGGGCTCGTGGACGAGCTGCCCTGCGGGCTGGACACGCGCATCGGCGAGGGGGCGCGGCCGCTCTCGGGCGGGCAGGCGCAGCGCATCGCGCTCGCGCGGGCGTTCCTCGACCGCTCGCGGCGCATCCTGCTGTTCGACGAGCCCACGGCTCACCTGGACATCGAGACGGAGATGGAGCTGAAGGAGCGCATGCTGCCGCTCATGGAGGGGCGCCTGGTGCTCTTCGCCACGCATCGGCTGCATTGGGTGGACGACATGGACCTCGTGGTGGTCATGGAGAGCGGGCGCGTGGCCGAGCAGGGCACGCCGGAGGAGCTGCGCGCCGGCGGCGGCGCGTTCGCGCGCCTGGCCGCCCAGCTGGAAGGGGGTGCGCTATGAGCCGCAACAACGGCGGGCGGCGGGAAGCGGGCCCCGCGACGCAGGCCGGAGGGCCCCGGGCCAACCGCCGAAGCCCCCGCGAGGCCGACCGCTGGGTCGCGCCCTTCTTCAAGCGGTACTGGAAGGCGCTCGCGCTGGCGCTGTTCCTGGGCGTGGCCACGTTCGGGTTCGCGAGCGGGCTCATGGTGACGTCCGGCTACCTCATCAGCGCGGCAGCGGCCCTGCCGGGCAGCATCCTCATGATCCACCTGCCCACGCTCTTCGTGCGCATCTTCGGCATCGGCAAGCCCATCCTGCAGTACCTAGAGCGCCTCACCAGCCACGACTGGGTGCTGCGCATGACGAGCGGCCTGCGCCTCAAGCTCTACGAAGCGCTGGAGCACGACGCCGTGTTCTTCCGCCGCAGCCACCGCACGGGCGATATCCTGGGGCTTCTGGCCGAGGACATCGGGCACTTGCAGAACCTGTACTTGCGCGCCGTGTTCCCCACCGTGGTGGCCTGGCTCGTGTACGCGCTGGGCGTGGCGGTGCTCGGGTTCTTCGACGCGTGGTTCGCGCTGGCGCTCGCGCTCGTTTTGGGCGTGGAGGTGTTCCTGGTGCCGCTCGTGTCCGCACTCGCGAACCGGGCGCGCATCGAGCGCCGCAAGACGCTGAAGAACGAGCTGTACGGCGAGCTCACCGACAACGTGCTGGGCGCCTCGGACTGGATCTTCGCGCGACGCGGCGACGAGTACCTGTCGCGCTACCAGGCCGCCGAGCAGGCCCGGCACGACATCGAGGCGCGGCTGAACCGCTTCGCGCGGCGGCGCGACCTCGCATCCACGGCCGTGTTCGGCATTGCGGCAGCCCTGCTCCTCGTGTGGGCCGGCGACTACTTCGGCGGCCAACCAGGCGAGGCGGCGAACTGGATCGCCGCGTTCGTGCTCGGGTTCTTCCCGCTCATCGACGCCTTCGCGCCCCTGCCCGCGGCCGCGGCCGAGACGGGCGTCTACCGCGACTCCATCCGCCGGCTGAACGAGCTGCCCCAGCCCGCGCCGGAAGAGGGCCCCGCGCCAACGGTGGAGGCGCCCCTCACCCTGGCCGTGGAGGACGTGGCGTTTCGCTACCCCGGCTCCGCGCGCGCCGTGCTCGACGGGGTGAGCCTGACCATCCCGCAAGGCCAGAAGGTCGCCATCCTGGGGCGCAGCGGCTCGGGCAAGAGCACGCTCGCCTCCCTCATCCGCGGCGATCTGGCGCCTGCATCCGGCAGCGTGACGCTGAACGGCGTGCCCACTAGCAGCTTCGGCGACGGCGTGGCGCGCTGCATCGGCGTGATCCAGCAGCAGACGTACCTCTTCAACATGACGCTGCGCGAGAACCTGCGCATCGGCAACCCCGCCGCCACCGACGACGAGATCCGGGAGGTGCTGGCGCACGTGGGTCTGTCCAACCTGGTAGAGCGTCTGCCCGAGGGGCTCGACACCATGGTGGACGAAGCCGGGATGCGCTTCTCGGGCGGCGAGCGCCACCGCATCGCGCTCGCCCGCGTGCTCTTGCAGGACACGCCCGTCATACTGCTGGACGAGCCCACCGTGGGCCTCGACCCCGCCACTGAGCGCGCGCTGCTGAAGACGTTCATCGAGAACGCGGAGGGCAGGACGCTCATCATGGTCACCCACCACCTGCAGGGCGTGTCCGCCATGGACCGCGTCGTGTTTGTGGAGGACGGCCGCATAGAGATGGAGGGCTCGCCTGCCGAGCTCGAGCGCACGAGCGAGCGCTACCGCCGCCTGCTCGCCTTCGACTCCGGGGTGGCCGCCCCGGAGTAAGGCGCCCCGGGCGGGTAACGGCGGACGGACGGATCGCTTTCGCCGTGACGCTTCAACAGCCTTCCTTGATTCACGCGTTCGCATGAATTTGTAGTAATGCGAGCATATTTCACACGAACGCGTGAAACGAAGGAGCAGCGATACCGAGTTTCGCAACACTCGAGAAGCTGGCGCGCTCCGCGGCCGCCACGCTCGGTCGGAAGCCCTTCCCCACGCGCAATGATTCGTTGCTTTACGCGTGGCGCGGCGCATGGTTCAATGGGTGCACGGCGGGAAGGCCGCCTGCCCCGATGAAAGGATGCCGCATGAGTGTTGGAGAGACGCTTGCCCGCATGCGCCGCGAGCGCAACCTCACGCAGGAGGACGTGGCGCGCAGGCTCTACGTCACCCGCCAAGCCGTCTCGCGCTGGGAGACCGGCGAGACCGAGCCGGGCGTGGACATGTGCAAGCTCATCGCCGCCACGTTCGACATGCCGCTCATGGAGCTGCTGGAGATGCCCGACGGAGACTACTGCCAAAGCTGCGGTATGCCGTTCTACCAAGAGGCCGACCACGGCAGCGAGGCAGGCGGCGGCCGTTCGCGCGACTTCTGCTCGATGTGCTACGAGGACGGCGCGTTCGTCCGCGACGAGACCATGGAGGAGCTCATCGAGGAGGCCGCCCCCCACATGGCCGCCGCCTGCCGCATATCGCGCGACGAGGCCGTGTCGTTCATGGGCGCGCTGCTTCCCCACCTCAAGCGCTGGGAGCAGGGGCAGGGCCGGTAGGGGCAGCGCAAGCGGGCCGCTCCCCCGTTGCGAGCGGCCTCACGGCGCGCATCTCACGGTAGCCGGCCGCGGGATCGGGCTCGTATTGAATGCGGGGGTGGTCGTCGTCCCAGGCATAGCCGATGGCGGCCGGGTCGTAGCGGTCCATGGCGCGCTGCACGGACTCCACGGCGTCCACGAAGTCCTCCTCGCGGAATGGCTCGCCCTGGAACGAGAGGTACGTGGCGGCGGGCAGGTCGACCACGTCGAAGCCGTTGGGCACGGGTCCCTCGAAGCCGGCGGGCATCTCCGCGCCCTGCACGTACACCGACGTGCCGGCGGGGCGGAAGCGTGGCGGCAGCCACAGGCTCACCGGCTCGCCGCCCAGCTGCTCCATGCTGGTGACAAGGCCCCACACCTGACATCCCACCTCCTCGCCGTACGAGAAGTAGTCGTGCGCCGACACGCCGCGCTTCAGCACCACGCGGCGCGCCGGCTTCTCGATCGTCTGCACCAGCACGTTTCTCGCCGCGTTCGCAGGGGCGGGCACGTGGGCGCGGCGCAGCTCGTCGAACTTCACGCCGTAAGGCACGAACAGGCATATGGGGACCGGGTCGGCCGCGTAGGCGCCGGGGTTGCAGCCGAACTCGCGGCGAAACGCCCGCTGGTAGCCGTCCACGCTGCCGAACCCCGACTCGAAGGCCACGTCGGCCACGCGCCGGCCCTCCTCGCGCAGCCGCGCGGCCGAATGCGTGAGGCGCATCCGGCGCTGGTAGTCGGCGGGGGTCATGCCCGTGAGCCGGCGAAACAGCCGGTAGGAATGCCACGGCGAGAACAGCGACACGGCAGCGAGGTCCTCAAGGGTCACCTCGTCCTCCACGTGCTCCTCAAGGTAGTCCTGCATCCGCTGCACTGCCTGCACCTGCTCGTTCACGCCGCACGCCCCTCTCCGCCGTTCGCTTTCCACCACCCGACGCCTGCACCCGTCCACTCTACCGGACGCACGCGCGGGCGCTCGACCGTTTTTGCCCTATTCCCACCGGAAGAACCGAACCGCCACCGCCGTGCACGCCACGACCACCGCTGCCAGCACGGCCAGCGTGAGCAGCCAGCCTCCGAGGAAGGCCGGCCACGATCCGCTCATCCGCACGCCGAACGCGTGCGTGGCGCGTGCGCGCTACCGCCCGAGGAAGCGCTCCCAGGCGGGCAGCTCCGCCTGCGCCTGCGCGCGGCCGCGCCGGAAGTTCGCCTGGAGCCTCGCCCGGTCGCGCTCGGTGCTGGCCACGCCCTGGTCGTTCGCGTAGAACACGTAGGCGCGGCCCTCCGCCTCCAGACGTGCGAGGCGGTCGAGCTCGGCGTTGTACCGACGCGCCCAGGTGTCCAGCGCCGCACGCATATGAGGACGCCGCCAGAAGAACACGTCGTAGAGGCGCTGGGGGCGCGTCCGGCGCCGGAAACCGCGAGGGCGCGTGCACACGACGAAGAAGCGCCGCAACCCGTCGGCTTCCGCGCGCGGAAGCATGATGCCGGCGCCGTCGCCGATGCCACCGTCGTACAGCGCCCGTCCGCCTATCCAGGTGGGAGGCAGGATGACAGGGTAGCTCGTGGAGGCGCGCACGCGTTCCATGAGCGCCCGCTCGTCGGGGAAGTCCCGGCGCGTGAAGTAAGCCGTGGCGCCGCTGTCGCGGTCGATGGCCTGCAGCGTGGCGCGCGCCGGGTTCGCCTGGAAGGCCGCGAAGTCGAACGGAAGCGCGTACCCGGGACGTGCGAGCGCGTGGCCGTGCAGGGCCGCGCGCACGCCGTCCGCGCCCGCGAACGGCGCGATCCACCAGCGCAGCGACAGGTCGTCGAGCGATGCGGTGAACGAAGCCTCCGCCCGCCGCACGTCGCGCGACAGGTAGTCGATCGTGTTCGTCGCCCCCGCGGAGAGCCCGTACACGTCGTCGAAGAACAGCCCGGTCTCCAACATGACCGCAAGCGCCCCGGCCGAGTACGAGTTCCGCATCCCGCCGCCCTCGAAGATGAGGGCAACGTCGCGCACCGTGCTCTCCATCAGGCCGCCCTCCCTTCTTCCCGTCGCCGGAACAGTGCCTGCGCGCCTCACAGCGCCGCGACCTCGCGGCGGAGCGCGGCGAGGTCGGGCGCCGGGCCCACGAGGCGGCGGTACAGGCGCTCCACCTGGCCGCGCAGCGCTATCTCGCGCGCCTCGCTCAGCACGAAGAACGACACGCGCAGGTACAGCTCGAGCTCCTGGGCGCTTTCCAGCTGCGCGGGGTCGGCCGAGGGGCGGGCCTGCCGCTCGTCCACGAGGGCGGCCAGCATGCCCTTCGTCACGCGCTGCATGCGCGCAAGGCTCTCCTTCCGGTCGCGGTACGCCCGGTACTGCGGCAGGAACAGCGCCGTGCACACGGCCAGCACCTCTGCGCACGCCGTGAACCACTCCGGCAGCGACCCGAGCTCCATGGCTCCTCCTTTTCGCAAGCTCTTTTTGAGCCACTATAGAAGCGCCTGCAAGATGGTATGCACTCACGGACGCATTCGTCACACCCCCGTGGTCACCGCGTAAGCCCGCAGGAGCCCACGCCACCCTGCGTGCACGGCGCAGATTCAGTGCGCGTACGCTTCGTGCCGATGATAAGATGAATTGCGAAAACCCACGCGACAGCGAAGGAGCGCCATGCCCATGCCGAACTACGACGGCCGCGTGTTCGTATCACTCGATTACGCGGGCGGCGATATAGTGCGCGGCCACCAATGGAGATTGCTCGGCTGGTACCTCGATCATCGAGGAGCAGGCGCCGGGCAATAGCGGAGTCGAACACGACGACTAGAGACCGAGCAGGTCGCGGCTCGTGTGCGCAATGCGCTCCGCAAGGGTTTCGGGGTCCTCGCGGCGCAGGCGGGCGATCTCGTCGAGGGCGCCTTCCAGCAGGCGGGCGAACTCCCCCGCCGGCACGGCCGGGCCGGCCTCGGGCGGCTCGTCGGTTTCCAGCAGCAAGCGGTCTCGCGGGATGGCCTGCGCGTAGGCGCGGCCGCGCTTCGAGGTCAGCATGTGCGGGCCCACGGAGAAGAAGCAGCCGAGCTTCGCGGCGCGCTGCAGCTCGTCGGACGTGCCGGAGAACCAGTGGAAGAGGCAGGCGCTGCCGTCGAGGACGCCGTGGCGCCCGAGGACGTCGAGCACGGCTCCCGCCGAGCGCACGGCGTGCAGGGAGAGCACCTTGCCGCCCTCCGCCGCGCAGGCTGCGGCGATACGGTCGAACGCCGCCACCTGCGCCCCGCGCGTCGCCACGTGCTTGGGGCTGAAGTCGAGCCCCACCTCGCCCACGTAGCGCGACGCGGCTGCGTTCGCGGCGGCGCACTCGGCGGCCGCCTCGCCCGCCGGCCCTTCTTCCACCCACCAGGGATGCAGCCCCACCCCCACGCGCACGTTGGGGCACGGCGCGAGCAGCCGCGCGGCCCGGTCGAAGCCCGCAGGCGTCACCGTCGCCGAGAGCGCGCCCGTCCCGCACGCCGCCAACCCGTCCGCGAGCGCGCGCGGATCGGCGTCGAAGTCCAGGTGGCAGTGCATATCGAACAGGCGATACCTCATGCGCGCCCGATCCCCGCCAACGTGCGGATCACCTCGCCGGCGATCATCTGGCCCATGATGGGCGGCACGTACGACGCCGTGCCGAGGTTCGACCGCTCGCGGCGCGCGGCGCCCTCGCGCACGGGCACGTCCACCGGCTGCTCGCACGAGTACAGCACGCGCAGGCTCCGGATGCCGCGCTTGCGCCCCTCCTTGCGCATGATGCGGCAGAGCGGGCAGTTCACCGTGTCGTACACGTCCGCCACGCGGAAGCACTCGGGGCGCAGCTTGTTCGCCGCGCCCATGCTGCTGATCAGGCGAAGCCCGCGCTCGTCGGCGTACTGCGCGATGGCGAGCTTCGCCGATATCGTGTCGATAGCGTCCACCACGTAATCCACGCCGCCGGCATGCGCGGCGATGAACGCCGGCACGTTCTCGGCCAGCAGGAACTCGTCGATCGCCTCCACCTGCGCCGCAGGGTTGATGTCGGCCACCATCGCGCGCGCCACGTCCACCTTCTTGCAGCCGATGGTGCTGTGGAACGCGATGGCCTGCCGATTGATGTTGCTGGCCTGCACCACGTCGTGATCGACCACGACCAGCCGGCCCACGCCGCCGCGCGCAAGCGCTTCCACGCAGTTCGAGCCCACGCCGCCCACGCCGAGCACCATGACGGTGGAATCCGCGAGCCGCGCCAGGCCGTCGCGCCCCATGATCAGTTCGAGTTTCGAGGTGGCGGTGTCGCCGGTTGCCGTCATGCGCTTCCTTTCTGTCGGCGACCATGGTAGCACCGCAGGGTGGCCGGCCGTCCGAAAAGCCGCCGAGAGCCCATCTTCGCCTCAAAAACACGATTCAGCCACCGAGGCGTGTTTTATAGCGAAGATGCCTCCGCGGATTACGTCCGCGCGCCTATCCCCAAGCGCGCAAGGTCGGCGATGAAGCGCTCGACGGGCAGGCCGAGGCCCTCGAAGCCGGCCGCCTTGCAGGGCATCCGCTCGTTCGCCAGGCGGCATAGCTCCGCCGGGAACGGATCGGCCGCCGCGTCGAGCGCAAGCGGGAGCGCCAGCAGCTTGTCCACCAGCACGTTCATGAACGCGACGGAACGCCGGCCGTGCGTGCGCGTGACCTCGGCCGCGCCGGCGAAGAACCGGTACGCCCCGATCGCGTCCTCGTCGAACCCCGAGGCGGCAAGCGAGGCGCGCAACGCTGCGAGCGCGACGGCCTCCCAATCGCGCCAATCCCCCGGCTGCATGCACGCGAAGGCCGCGAACCGGTTGCACGCGTTCGCCAGCAGCAGCACGTCGACCCCGCCGAGCGCCACACGGTGTGCCTCCCAGCAGAAGAGCGGCTCCTCCGGCTCGCCGTAAGGCGGCCGCGCAAGCCGCAGATGCCGCTGCAACGGTATGGTGATGCCCAGCTGCACCGCTCCGCCTCCTCCTTTCCCGCAGCGCCTCAGCCGCGCTGCAGCCACACTTCCCAGGCGTCGGCCTCGCGTTGGGCCTGGGCGTAGCCTTGGTCGTAGGCGCGGGACAGCTTCGCGTGGTCCGTCTCCCGGTTCGATACCGGCATCTCGTCGGGGTGGAACACGCAGGCGGCGCCCTCGCGCTCCAGGCGGTCCACCTCGTCGCAGAGGGCGTTGTAGGGCCGCCAGCGCTCGATGGTGCGCTCGGCCACCTGCGGATGGGTCCGGAAGGCAGCGCGGAACAGCGCCTGCGCGGCCGGCCGCGGCGGCTTCTTGCGGTAGCCGCGCGGCTGCGAGCGGATGATAAAGAACCGTTCGAACCCGTCGCGGCGCGCAGCGTCCAGTAGGATGCCCCGGCTCTCGCCCAGGCCCCCGTCCATGAACGTGCGCCCATCGATTACCGTAGGCGGCATGAACAGGGGCATGGTGGAGCTGGCCCGTACCCGCAGCATCATGTCGCGCAGCGTGGGGCAGTCGGCCTTCGTCCAGGCCACCGTCTCGCCGGTGTCCCAGTCGAAGCCCTCGATGTGCACGTCGGCGTCGCTGGCTGCGAACGTGTCGAAGTCGAACGCCATCACGGCGTCCGTTCCCGCCAGCTCCTCGGCAACGCCCTCGTACAGATACGGCGCGTTGAAGTAGCCATGCCCGCGCAGGAAGCTGCTAACACCGCCGAAGCGCGGGTCGCGCACGAGGTCGACGAACGACGCCTTCGTGCGTGCGATGTCGCGCGACACGTAGTTCACCGCGTGGCTCGAGCCGGCGGAGATGCCGTACACGCGCCCGAAGTGCAGCTGGCGCTCCAGCAGCGTGACCATGGCGCCCGCCGTGTAGCTGGCGCGCATGCCGCCGCCCTCGACGACGAGCGCGACGTCGGATATGTTGACCGTCAGGGTGCCCATGGGAGTATTATAGCTGTGCCGCGGGCTCTCCTGGGGGATGCGATACCGCGGCGTAGCCGAACGAGATGAGAGAGGAAACGCTACCATGGAGAAGCCGATTCTGTATTACTGGGCCCCGTGCCCCACCTGCTCCGTCCTGACCCATTTCGCCGAAGAGCACGGCATAGAGCTCGACAAGCGCGACGTGGAGCAGGAGGCCCCCTACCAGGAGCTCCTCGAGCTGGGCGGCAACGCCGACCTCATCCCCTACCTGTGGGACGGCGAGCGACTCGTCAACGGCAACGACGAGTGCCTGGCGTACCTGCGCGAGAAGTACCTTTAGGCAGCGGGCGAACCCGAGCAGGGGCGCCCCCGCAGCGATCTCTCGCGCAGGGCGCCCTCGTTCCCGCCGCTCACCGGGTTACGGCAACCGCGGCGCTGCCCGAGCTTTGGGTCGCCGAGCTTTGGGTCGAACTGGAGGACGAGCCGCCCGAATTCGGCTGCGTGGCGGAATCGTGCGAGCCGCTGCCGGACTGCCCGCTGCCGCCCGACCCGCTGCTGTCGCCCGTGCTGCCGCTGCCGGAGCCGTCCGACGAGCCCGACGAGCCCGAAGAGTCGCCCGAGGAACCCGACGAGCCCGAAGACCCCGAACCGCCCGATGCCCCTTGATCTCCGCCCGACGACGAGTTGTCGCCCGACGAGCCCGAGGACCCGTTCGGCGCCGTGTCCTTCGAAGGGTCGGTCGTGGAGGAATCGTTCGAGCCCGACGACGTTCCCTTGTCCGCCGGCTCATCCGAAGCATCCCCGCTTCCCGAGGAGTCCGACTTCTGGGCCTGCGATGACGAGGGGATGAGGGGCTGCGTCTTCGCGCCCACGCCCTGCCCGGTGGTGACGAGGTCGATGACGAGGGCGGACAGCGCGACGGCCACGATAGCGGACGCGATGGACACCGCCACCACTCGTCGCTGCAGCTTCTTCCTGTGTTCGCGGCGCTCGCGCGCCCGCTGCACCGTGGGGTCGTCGCGCAGGCCGGCATCGTCGGCGCGCGGCGTGCGCGAGCGCCGCGCCGCCTCGCGCGACCCGATGGAGTCCTGCGGCGAGAGGCGCGCCGTCTTCTCCGCCTGCGGGAGGGTTGCCGTCCTCCCCGCCGATCCGGCAGCATGCCGGGCGGCGGTCCGCCCCGACGGGTCCGGCCCTTCTGCCCCCGCATCGTCCGAGGCGCCCTTTGCGGGAGGCACGTAACCGGTCTCGCCCGGCTTCAGCTCGCGCAGCTTCTCGGCCGACGCGGTGAAGAACTTCTTGTACAGCTGCGATGCCACCGCCGACACGACGGAGCCCACGCCCACGCCGATCACGGAGCCGTAGATGCCTATTTGCGAGGCCAGCAGCATGGAGGTGACGGCCGCCAGCGCGCCGGCTACGACCTGCGCCACCGACAGGTCGTCGAACAGCCTGCCCCTCTTCGCCTTCCCGCCGCCCGCATCTCGCGCCATGCCGCAACCTCCTGTTCGCCTCGCGTCCGTTCCGGGGCCCTCGCCCCATCCGAACATACCGCACCCGCGCGCGACGGCGATGTTTTCCACCCAATTGCTACCGGCCGGCCATGAAACGTTCTTACCGGCTCCCCAACATCCGCGTATGCGCAGGCGGAAGGCTCGTGGCGAAACCATGCGGGATCGGCGCGGCGGCGGGTGACCTCGCGCTCGAGGCTGTGCGGGAAGGGCAGTGGGCATGCGGCGCGAAAGGCGCTTCGGCTTTCACGGCCTAGTCGCCCATGGCCATGCGGTAGAAGCTCGTGAGCTCTGCGTCCAGGCGGCGCATGAGCTCGGCATGCTGGCGCGGGTCCTCGCGGAAGTCCGTCTTGTGAACCGCCGCGTTGCCGTACGTGCGCACGGCGTCGTAAGCATCCCTGGACGCCGCGGGAATATTCTCCTGGCTGCACAGGAAGTCGACCTTCTCGTTCAGCGAGTACGTCGAGCGGCCGTTCCGCCGGCAGAAGATCTCGAACTCGGCGCCCCGTCCGAGCTCACGGTACCGCTCGACGAACGAGTCGGCTATCACCTCGATGATCTTTCTCATGTAGAACGCCGCCGCGTCGTACAGGCCCGCGTCGGCGGCGCGCAGGGCGCGCTCACGCAGCTCGTAGGCGCGTCGGTAGGCGTTGACGAACACCGGGATTGGCATGCCGGCTCTCCTTTCCCCAGGCCCGGGGCGCTGATTCCCAGGCCTTCTCAAACCGCTTTCGCGGCTCCTTCGGCTACAACTGCGCAGACCCTGGGCTGCGGCCACGCGCATCGGCCCCGGTCACTGCGCTCCCCGCGCGAACGGGTCCACGTAGAGCCGCATGCCGTCGGGCAGGCGGACGAGGCCCGCCCGCTGGAGGACGTCGGCGAACGGCGTGTCCAGCACGGGCCGGCCGTTGAACGATTCCACCACCACCTTCTTGCGGGAGCCCTCCGCCCCGTCGCGCCGCACCGCACGCGCCGCGTGGGCGACGAGGGCGCGAGCGGCCTCTTCGAGCGCCACCTCGTCCGCGGTGAAGGCCAACACGGAGCGCAGGCCCGCCGCGGCGTAGAGCACCGGCACGCCGTCGCGCATGGCCACGAGGCTCCCCGGCCGGCGCGCGGGGCGCGCAACCGAGGGCATGCCGTCAGGCGAGGCAGAGGAAGCGGCGCCGGAAGGAGCCGTAGGCGCGGTAGCATCGCCGCTAGCAGGGGCTTCAGATGCAGGAGCATCGCCGCCCGAGAGGGGCGGCCACGGCAGGCCGGCTCCGAACAGGCACGCAGGGTCGTCGGCCGCCAGCACCACGCATCCTCCGGCACCGGAGCGGCCGTCCCGCGCATCCCCTTCGGCCGCATAGGTGCGCAGCAGGTCCACCGTCTCGCGGGCGGCGAACTGCGCCGGGCCGAGGCCCTTCACGAACATGCCGCGCAGAAGGTCGCCGGCGTCCTCCATCGACCGCAGCACCGGCATGAGGGCGCCCAGGCCGCCGGGTACGCCGGAGAGCAGGGCCACGTCGCGCGCGAGCACGCCGTAACGGTCGAGGATCGACTCCACCAGCGCCACGGCGCGCACGGTATCGTTCTCCGGCGACGGCGCGAGCAGCGACCAACGGCCCGAGAGCGCCGCGCCTGCGGAGCCGACACCCACCACGGAGGCGCGCTCCGCGGCCTCGGCCCGCAGCCCGCCGGCCGCAGCGCCGCGGTAGCGCGAGCGCCGGCTGCCTGCGCGGCGCTTCGGCGCGGGGCGCGGACGCGTGCCCGAGGCCGCCGCCTCGGCCGCGCGCACCGGCGCGAACGTGTCGTTCGTGGCGCGCCCGCTCCACACCAGCTCCTGCAGCGCCGCGGCGATGGACGCCTCGTCGACGCGCTCGGGCTCCATCCGGCGCCGCACCGCATCGGCTATCTGGCGGAAGAACAGCCCGTAGCCGCTGGCGAGCGCCTCCACGACGGCCTCCTCCACCGACGGGCGCACGGCCGGCTCCACGTCCTCCGCTCCGGCCAACGCCGCATCGGCCTGCACGGGCGCGAGCGGCGAATCCGTGGGGTAGAAGGCCACGAGCGCAGGCGCCGCGGCAGCCTTCCCCGCCTTGCGCGCCCGCGGGCCCCCGTCCGCCGGCGGGGCGCCGTCCTCGCGGCGTCTCGCCGCCCACACCACCTCGCCTGCGGCGACGAGCTCGTCGAGCATCGAAGGCCGGTAGTCGCGCACCCGGCTGGGGAACACGTGGCCCTCCCAAGCCGCGGCCGGCAGGAACACGCCCTCGAACTGGGAGATGACCTGGGCTACCCCTTCCGTCCCCTCGAGCGTTCCCCCGCCCGTGCCCGCTCCCTGAAGATCCAGCACGTAGCGCGCATAGGCGCTCGCAGGCACCGCGCGCACGGCGGCGCGCGCCTTCGCGAGCGAGCGCGAGCGCAGGCGGCGGAACACCTCCGCCGACACCCAAGTGCGCTCGGCCCCCGTGATCGCAGCCACGGCCCCGACGCCCGCAGGCCCCGGCCCGTCCGCGCAGCCGAACCGGCCCTGCACGACCTTGCCGGCCGCGACTAGGCGGCGCAGGCTCTCGCGCGCCACCGAAGGCCCGATGCCGAGGCGTGCCGCCACCTCCGCCTCCCCGAAGGGACCGTGCGTGCGGGCGTAGCGCGCGACGAGGCCGTCCAGCGGTCCCGGGCCGTCGCCCGCGTCCGGCACCTCGAGGAACGCTGCGGGAACCCACGCGGGCGCCTCCGTCCCCAGCGCCTCGTGCAGGCGCCCCGCATCCTCCACGGCCGCCCAGCGCTCCACGCCGCCTATCATGGCCGGGAAGGCGCGCTTCGCGTCGCGCAGCTCCTCCAGCAGGGTGCGGGCCTCGGCAGGGGTGGCAGAACGCGAAGGCGTGGGAGCGGCTGCCGCGCCTTCGCAGGTTTCAGCTGGCGAGGCGTTTGAGTCTTCGGCCGCGGCGTCCCATGGGCGCTCCCGCCCGGCGAGGCGGCCGGAAGCATCGGCATCGCACTCGTCTTCTTGCCCGGGTCCAGGCGATCCCCCCGGCGCCTCCAGCCGCGCGGCCACCTCTTCCGCCGTGAGCGGGCCCAGCACGCGCAGCAGGTCGGCCGCGCCCTCCGCGCCGCGGGCGCGCCGGTCGGGCGCCAGGCGCTGCAGCTGCGCCTCTACCTGGGCCACCACCTGCGGGTCCAGCAGCTCGCCCAGGTCGGCCGAGCCCAAGAGCTCGCCCAAGAGCGCCGGGTCCAGCGACAGCAGCGACGCCTGGCGCTCCGCGTGCGGCAGGTCGCCCTGGTACAGGTGCTCGCCCACGTAGCCGAACAGGAGCGGGCCGGCGAAGGGCGACGGGATGCTCGTCTGCGCCTCCACCATGCGCACGGTGCCCTCCGCAAGCCCCTCCATGAGCTCGTGGAGCGCATCCAGGTCGTACACATCCTGCAGGCACTCGCGCGCCGTCTCCAGCAGTATCGGGAAGTCGCGCTCGCCGCGTGCCGCCTCCAGCAACTGGCCCGCCTTGAGGCGCTGCTGCCACAAGGGGGCACGCTTGCCCGGCTGCGTGGGCGACATGAGCAGGGCGCGCGCCGCGCACTCGCGGAACCGCGCGGCGAAGAGCGCCGTCTTGTCCACCCGGTCGCGTACGATGCGCACGAGCTCGTCGGGGTCGAACGCGAACAGCTCCGCCCCCGGCAGGCGCGTCTCGGTCATGGGCACGCGCAGCAGAATGCCGTCGTCGGCGGCCATGGCCTGCGGATCGAAGCCGAGCGTGCGCTCCACGCGATCCTGCACCGCCATGGCCCACGGCTCGTGCACCTGCCGGCCGTAGGGCGAATGCAGCATGACGCGCCAGTCGCCCGTCTCGTCCTCGCAGCGCTCCACCACGAGCGTCTTATCGTCCGGCACGACGCCGGTAGCCTCGCGCTGCGCGCACACGAGCGCGGCCAGGTTGTTCTGCGCGTCCTCGTCGAGGCCTGCAGCCGTCAGCCGCTCGCGCAGGGCGGGGTCGAGGCGCGAAGCCGCATCGGCGAGCAGGTCCGCGCCGGCTGCAGCCGCACCCGCCGCCCCTGCGAGCGCCTTGTCCGCGCCGGCGGCGGCTCCGTCCCCAAGTTCCCCGCCCCCGGCCCCCTCGTCCAGGCCGGCGGCCACGGCGCGCAAAAACGCCCCGCGCGCACGCCCGGTCTCGGCGGGGCGGCCCACGCCCTCGCCGTGCCAGAACGGCAAACGCGCAGAGCGGCCCGGCGCGGGTTCCACAATGACACGGTCGCGCGTGATCTCGCTGATGCGCCACGAGCTGGTGCCCAGCGCGATGATGTCGCCCACGCGCGACTCGTACACCATCTCCTCGTCCAGCTCGCCCACGCGGCGACGGCCCTCGTTGCCGTCGCCCTCGGGCAGCACCACCGAGAACATGCCGCGGTCGGGGATCGTGCCCGCCGCCGTCACGGCCAGCCGCTGGGCGGCAGGGCGCGGCGAGAGCTCCCCGCTCTCGCGGTTCCACACGATGCGCGGCGCGAACTCGGCCAGGTCGGCCGAGGCATAGCGCCCGGACAGCATGTCCAGCACCCCGTCGAACGCGCGGCGCGGCAGCTCAGAGAACGGCGCCGCCCGGCGCACCGTGGCGTACCAGCCGTCGGCGGTGGCGCCACCCATGGCCACGGCGGCCACCGTCTGCTGCGCCAGCACGTCCAGCGGGTTGCGCACGAGCGCGGTGGCCTCGATGGCGCCGGCGCGCATGCCCTCGGCCACCACGGCCGCGTCGATGACCTCCGTGCGCGTGCGCGGATAGATGGAGCCTGTCGACCGGCCGCCCACCTGGTGGTTCGCGCGCCCGATGCGCTGCAAGCCGCTCGCCACCGACGGCGGGGCGGCCACCTGCAGCACGAGGTCGATCGACCCCATGTCAATGCCCAGCTCGAGCGAGGACGTGGCCACCACGCAGGGCAGCTCCCCGGCCTTCAGCTCGCGCTCCACCTGCAGGCGCTTCTCCTTCGACACCGAGCCGTGGTGGGCCTTCGCGATGATCTCGGGCGCGCCCTGCGCGAGCTCGCTCGTGGACCCCAGGTCCGAGCGCAGGTGCGACGACGGCCCGCCGTCCGCCTGGCCGCCGGGCGCCATGAGGCCCTCGCGCTTCGCGTACAGCTCGTTCAGCCGCGCGGTGAGCTTCTCGCACAGCCCGCGCGAGTTCACGAACACGATGGTGGTGCGGTGCGCCAGCACCTCGTCAAGGATGGACGCCTCGATGAGCGGCCAGATGGACGACGTGCCCGCACGGCTGTCGGGCGTGGCTCCCCGGGGCTTGTCGCCGGCCATGAGCGAGCGCAGCGCCCGATCGGACTTCCACGCCTCCTCGGCCGGCGCGCGGCGCGGCCCGCCGCCCCGGCCGGCGCGCAGCCCGCCGGCGTCGGCGCCGGGGAAGGCCGGGATGGCCGTCATGTCGCGCACGGGCACCACCACGCGCACGTCCAGGTCGGGCCGCTCCTCGGCAGCGATCACGCGCACGGGGTGCGGCCCGCCCAGGAAGCGCGCCACCTCCTCGCGTGGGCGAACCGTGGCCGAGAGCCCGATGCGCTGCGCCGGGCGTTCCAGCAGGTCGTCCAACCGCTCCAAGCTAAGCGCCAGGTGCGCGCCGCGCTTGTTGCCGGCGAGCGCGTGCACCTCGTCCACGATGACGGCCTCCACGCCGCGCAGCACCTCGCGCGCCTTGGACGTGAGCATGAGGTAAAGCGACTCGGGCGTGGTGATGAGGATGTCCGGCGGGTTGCGCTGGATGGCCCGGCGCTGGTCGGGCGTGGTGTCGCCGGTGCGCATGCCCGTGTGCACGGCCGGCGCGGGGGCGCCTTCGTCGGCGAGCCGCCGCGCGATGCCCGCGAGCGGCGCCTGCAGGTTGCGCTCCACATCCGCCCCGAGCGCCTTGAGCGGCGACACGTACAGCACGCGCACGCCCCGCGGCGGCTTCGCGGCAGCGGGGCGTGCCTTCTCGCGCATGAGCGCGTCGAGCGCGAACAGGAACGCTGCCAGCGTCTTGCCCGACCCGGTGGGCGCGATGACGAGCGCGTTCTCGCCGCCCTCCACCGCCTCCCAAGCCTGCTCCTGCACGGGCGTGGGGCCAGCCGGAAACGCGTCGAGGAACCACCCGCGCACGGCTTCGGAGAACCGCATGAGGGCGTCCGGAGACGGGCGGGCCCCATCGTCCGCGCCCGCAGCAGCGGCGCGCGCGGCCTCGTCCTCGGCACGGTTCCCATCGTCCATGGCAGCCCGTCGCCCCCTTCCGGCTATCGTCGTACGGTCCTGCCCATCTTACCGCATATGCACCGTGCGAGGCGCCCGGCCGCCCCGGCCGTTGCGAAACCTTAGGACGCGCCCAAACGCCTATTGCAGAAGCGAGGTGGGGGGGCGGCATCCACCCCCCCCCCGACGTGCGCCCGCGCAGCCATACCCGCATCTCGCAGCCAGGCCCGCAGCGCAGCCGCAGCCGACGCGTTCTCCGCAGAACACTCCCTACACAGCGATCTCGAAGCCCTCCGCGTCTAGCTCCGGCGCGCCCTCGGCCCGGCGGCGCTCAACCAGGCGCCGCGCGGCGGGGATGGACGCCAGCAGCGCGAGCCCCATGACCACGCTCGCCGCGATCACCATGATCCACACCGGCGCGAACGACAGGTACGCATCGAACATCACGCCCGACAACACCGCGCCCACGGCCGCGCCCAACAGCTCGAACGCCGTCACGATGCCCGTGACCGTGCCCAGGTCCTTCTTGCCGTACTCCTTCACCACCATGATGGGCGGCGCCACCGTGCCCATGCACGTGGCGAACCCGAAGAACAGGCAGGCAAGAATAGGGCCCCAGTCCGTTGCCGGGAACAGCAGCATGACGCCGGCCAAAACCGACGTGATCGTGCCCAGGATGGTGCCCATGCGCATGCCCCAGCGGTCGTAGATGGCGCCGAGCGCCACCTTCGCCACGATGACCACGGCCAGGTAGAACGACCACACCGAGCCCGCCCACAGCGTGGAGTGCCCGCCGGTCACCACCTCGGTGCCGCCCACGGTCACGCTCGTCATGTTGGCGATGGAGTTGGTGATGATGCACCCGTTCGTGATGCCCATGGCCACGAACCCCACCACCAAAAGCCAGAACGCAGCGCTCTTGCGCAGCGGCTTCCATCCCACCGACACCGTGACGGGCGCATCGGGCGAGCGGTCGGCCTTGGCCTGCTCGGTCTGCCCGGCGCCGTAGGGCAGAAGCCCCTTGTCGCTCGGGCGCGTGCTGAACGCCGCCAACACGAGCGGCAGCGCGGCCACGAGGCACACCACAGCCAAAAGCAGGAACGCCGAGCGCCAGCCGGACGCCTCGATCATGGCGCTCGTTGCCGGCGAGAGGATCACGCCGCCGATGCCCGACCCCGACAGCGCGATGGACACCGCCAGGCCGCGCTTCAAGGTGAACCAGTTGGAGATGACCACCGACACCAGAAGGCGCGTGCCGGCCACCACCACCATCCCCGCCACCACGCACAGCGCGTAGAGCTGCCACGCCGCCGTGATGAACGAGAGCCCCACCAGCACAACCGAGCTCGTGAGCACCGTCACCGCGCCCAGCACGCGCGCGGAGCACTTGTCCGTGAGCTTGCCGATCACAAGCGACGCGAACACCGCCACCACCGTGGTGATGGACACGCCGGTGTTGAACTGCCCCACCGTGAGCCCCAGGTCGCGCACGATGTGCGTCTGGAACAGCGGGATGCAGTTCACGAACACCGTGTAGCACGTGGCCATGATGAGCAGGCCGCCGATGACGATCCACCACCCGAAGAAGAACTTCCCCTGGCGCGCCTGCGCCTTCGCCTCTGCCATGCTGCCTCACTTCCCCAAACGGTCGAGATGACGGATGAGCTGGATGTAGAACCCCACGCCGAGCTTGTACGCCTCCACGTCCAAGCGCTCGTCGCGCCCGTGGATGCGCGAGCGCGTGTCGCCCGCGAACAGGATGCCGGCGAAGCGGTACGTGCGCGGGCACACGCGGTGGAAGTGCCGCGCGTCGCTGCAGCTGGTCTGCACGTAGGGCGCGATGCCGGCGTCGGGGTATGCACTCGCGATCACGCGGCGCAGGTACTCGAACGCGGGATCGCCGTCGAACGGTGCGATGGGCGACGGCTCGCTCACCTCGAACAGCTCGTAGGCCGTCGCGTCGTCGAAGCGCTCCTTGATGCGCGCGAAGGCCGCGTCCACGTCCTCGCCGGGATCGACGCGCACGTTCACCGTGGCCCGAGCCTGCCGCGGGATGACGTTGTGCGCCGGGCTGCCCTCCAGCTGCGTGAGCGCGTAGGTGGTGCGCACCATGGCCGCCGTCTCGGAACCGCCCTGCATGATGCGCGCCACAAGCGGGCGGAACAGCCACAGGTTGCCGAACACGAGGCGCAGCCCGAAGCCGCCCCGCGCCGCAAGCTCGCGCAGCATGGCCGCCACCGGCGCGGAGAGCTTCGAGGCCGGCGGGTTCTTCTGCAGCGCGTCCAGGCCGGACACGAGCTTGGCCGTGGCGTCCTCGAGCGAGGGCATGGCGGCGTGCCCGCCCTCCGCGCTCGTGGCGATGCGCGCGTTGAAGACGCCCTTCTCGGCCACGCCCACGACGGCGATTTGGCCCTTCACGCCGAGCGGCGGGTTGTCGATGACCGCGCCGCCCTCGTCGAGCACCATATACGGCACGCGCCCGCGCTCCACGAGGCGCTCCACCATGTGCGGCGTCGTGTCGCCGCCGTCCTCCTCGGTGTTCGACGAGAACAGGTACACGTCGCGCGGCGGCGCGAAGCCCTCGGCCAGCAGCCGCTCGGCCGCCTCCAAAAGCCCCGCCCAGATGCACTTCGTGTCCACCGCCCCGCGTGCGTAGACGGCGCCGTCCGCGATGTCGGCAGCGAAGGGGTCGTGCGTCCACTCGGACGCCTCGGCGCCCACCACGTCGTGGTGCGCCATGAGCACCACGGGCGCAAGGTCGCGGTCCGCGCCCTTCCACAGAAGCGAGATGCCGTAGCCGTCCACCAGCTCCAGCTCCAGCTCGTCGAACACGCGCGGGTACAGGCGGCGCAGAAGCGGCACGAACCCGTCGAACGAGCTGCGGTCGGCCTCCGGGTCGTGCAGCCCCCACACGGTGGGGCAGCGCAGCATCTCGCGGAAGCGCTCGACCGCGGCGTCGTCGCCCGTCTCGTCCGCGGGCGGCAGCGGGTCGGGCACGGGCGTGGGCTTGAGGCGGACGGCGTTCGCCACCAGGACGACGGCAAGGACGGCGACCGCTGCCGCCAAAACGATGAGGACAACCATGGAACCCCCTCCTTGGCCGCCGGGCAAGATGGGCGGCCGACAGCCCCGTCCTCCGAGGCAAGAGGGGCGGGGCGATGCCTAACGTTGCCGGCCATTATACGCCCTGCGCGGGGGATTGACCGGCTGCTCCTTGCCCCTAAGATCCCTTAGCCTTCGGAAAAACTTCGAGACGCCAAGGCCGAGCTATGCTGCGGCTTCTTCGGCGCCCACGTCGCGCGCCTCATAGACCGGCCTTCCGCAAACGCTGCCAAAATCGAAACCCATCGCCCATGAGGGCATCGAAAAATGCCTCCCTGGAAATACCCCCTCCTTACGGCAGCGCCACCAGCAGGCCCAGAACCACCACGGCAATGCCGCTCAGCAGGTTCACGGCGTCGTTCGTGACCCAGGCGTAACCGGACACCAGCGTGTAGCCTGCTGCCCCTCGGGAGGGCGCGGCCTCCACGAGCGCCCCGTCGGCGGCGAGGGCCGCGGCGCCGGTGCCGGACAGCGCCCCGGCCTCGACGGCCGCGCCGGGGCCGCCGCCGTCGCCAGCCGGGCCGCCCGCGCCCGAGCCGCCCGGCACGCGGTACTTCGCCTGCAGCAGCACGCCCAGGAAGCTGTCCACCACCGAGCCCACGATGCCGCATGCGATAACGAACAGGAACGCCGTCGGCCCCGTAGGCACCTCGAAGCCGAACGCATGGAACAGCAGCATGGCCAAGAACGCCGAGCTCACGGCACCCACGGCCGTGGCCGCCAGCCCAAGGGGGCTCACGCCGCCCGAAAGGCCGCGCTGCATAGGCTCGCGCGTGACGATGTTCACCGGCGGCTTGCGGCTGTACATGCCCACCTCGGACGCCCACGTGTCAGCCGTGCTCGCGGCCAGCGCACCGGCCGACACGATGAGAAACCATGCCTCGCCGGTGGCCGCGTACGCCAGCGCGCACGCGAGGAACGGCACGCTGTTCGCCAGCACCTGGCGCAGCTTGCGCGGGCCGCCGCCCTTCTCGGCCGGATGCGCCCCGCGCACCCGCCGCATGAGCTTCGAAGCCACGTTCGAGCTGCCGAAGAACCACATGAGCAGAAGCCACAGCGGCCAGCCGCCGAACACGAAGGCGAGCACGCCCACGACCACGGCTCCCAGCGCCCCCGGCACGGTGAGCAGCCCGAGCCGCAACGCGGCCAGCGCCACAGCGCCGGACAGGAGCAAGCCCGCGAGCGCCGGCGTGAAGGGGCTCGCGGGCAGGAACAGCACCGCGTACAGCCCCGTCACGCCCAACGGCACGCTCAGGTTGTCGAGCCCCGCCGGCGACACAGCCTCCAGCGCCGTAGCGGCAACGGCCAGCCCCAGCGCGGCGAGCACGGACGCCGCCGCAACGCCCGGCGTCAGGCCCGCGCCCGCCGCCGGGCCCGCCGCGAACCATGGCACCGCGCCCTCCCAGCCCGCCGCGGCAGCCGCCAACAGCACGCCTGCGCACGAGACGAAGCTCACCCCCAGCATGGCGGCGCTGCCCGCAAGCGACTTCCCGTCGCCCGCGCCCGGCAGCGGGCGGCTACCGAAGCGCCTGCCCAGCACAGCTGCAAGGCCGTCGCCGAACGCCATGCAGAACACGCCGAGCGCGCCTGCGTACGGTGCGCCCAGGCCGAACGAGAACAGCGCGAGCAATGTGAGCGACACGGCGTAGTACACGGTTCCCGGCGTGTCCTCCCCCTCGCCGCGCGCCATGAAGGCGAGCTTCTGCCTGCGCCAGGCCAGCGCGTTCACCACGATGAACGCGGCCGGCAGCGCAGCCGCCCACCAGGGCGAGGTGAAGGACAGGGCCGCGACCACCCACCAGCCGCCCAGCGCTATGTGCACGAGTTTGCGCGTGCCCTCCTCGCCCATCCCGCGCCGTGCGAGCAGGCTCGAAGCCGCCAGCACCGCCAAGACGTACACGAGGGACAGCCCCATCCCCACGGCGTTCTGCATGACCGTCACCTGCCTTCCGCGGCCAGCGCCGCCTTCTCGTCCCGCGCGAGCAGCGCCCGGGCCTCGTCCACGAGCGCGGCCGCGCGCTCCTTCGTCACCGCGCTTCGCCGCTCGAGGCAGCTATAGCCGTCGGCGCGCACCTGGTCCATGATGCCCCGGTACAGGAACAGCGACGAGAGCGCAGGCAGCCGGCTGTCCTCGTCCAGCCGCAGGATATCGCGCTGCAGGGGCAGGTACAGCTCCTCTGACCTCCGCGCCACGCGCTCCCATGCGCTGCGGAAGGCGGCATTCGCCCGGTGCGCCGCCAGATCGTCGCGCGTGAGGCCGGCCTCCTCCATTACGGCGGCAGGCAGGTAGACGCGGCCGGCGTCCCAATCCTCGCCCACGTCGCGCAGGATGTTCGTGAGCTGCATGGCCACGCCCAGCGCCACGGCATCCGCCCGCAGCGCGTCGTCGACGGGCCGCCCGGCGCGCAGCAGCGGCAGCAGCATGAGACCCACCGAACCCGCCACGTAGTAGCCGTAGTCCTCCAGCTCCCCCAGATCGGCGGGTTGGCGGAACGACAGGTCGCGCCGCTGCCCCTCCAGCATATCGAAGAAAGGGGCCGTGTCCTCGTCGAAGGCGCCGAACACCACGCCCAGAGCCTGCCACAGCGGCCCGCGCGGCATGCCGCCGGCGTCGAACCGCTCCAGGTCGCGCTGCAGGCCGTCCAGCCGCTCCAGGCTGGCCTCCACATCCACGCAGTCGTCGGCTGCGCGGCAGAACGCGTACACGGCATACACGCCCTTGCGCTTGCGCGGGGGCAAAAGCGAGAACGCGCGGTAGAAACTGTGCGAGTTTCGCCTGATCACATCTTCGCACCAGGCGAAGTCGTCCGCGTGCTCCTCGAACGGGTCGCGCGCGGCGTACATCACGCACCGCCTTCCGCATCGCCGGGCACCGCGCGGGTCGCGGCGCCCGGCGCGCCTCCCGGCGCCACCGAGCCGCCTGCCGCGGCCTCGGCGGCGGCACCGCGCGCGGCCACCACGGCCACCTGGCCGGCCACCTCGCGCTCGGCCGAAGCGGCCTCGGCGTCGTCGCGCAGGAGCTCCTCGGCCGCCAGCCGCGCGCTCAAGAGCACGATGGGCACGCCGGCCCCCGGATGCGTGCTGCTGCCGCAGAAGTACAGGTTGTCGCACGCCTCGGCCTTGTTGTGCGGCCGCCAGTAGTTGCTCTGCCGCAACGTGGGCCGCAGCCCGAACGTGGCGCCCCGGGCGGCGTTGAACCGCTCGGCGAAGTCGTTCGGCGTGAAGACGCGCTCGAACGCTATGTGGTCGCGCACGTCCTCGTACACCGTCTCCCGCTCCACCAGGTCGAGCACCTGCTCGCGGTACGCGGCCACCTCTTCCGCACCCCATGCGGGGCCGCCCTCCGCCAGCGGCGGCACCGGCACCAGCACGTAGAGCGTCTGGCAGCCCTCGGGTGCGAGCGACGCATCGAGCGAGCACGGCGCGTAGCAGTAGAACGAGGGGTCGTCGGGGAAGCGCCCGTCGTCGAAGATGTCGGCGATGTTGCGCTCGAAGTCGGGCGCGAACCGGATGGAGTGCACCGCCTCCGCCGGGTAGCGCTTGTCCAGGCCCAGGTACAGGATGAAGCACGAGCACGAGTACTCCATGCCCTCGAGCTTCTCGTCGGTGTAGCGCCCACGGGCCTCGTCGGCCAGCAGGTTCTCCATGGCGTAGGGGAAATCGGCGTCGCACACCACGTAGTCCGCGCGCACCAGCTCGCCGCCTGTCACCACGCCGACGGCGCGGCCGCCCTCCACCGCGATGTGCTCCACGGGCGCCGACGTGTGCAGCTCGCCGCCCAGCTCCTCGAACAGGCGCGCCATGCCCTCGGCCATGGCGTACATGCCGCCCGGCATGAACCACACGCCGTACAGGAGCTCGATCAGCGGGATGATCATGTACAGCGAGGGCCCCTCGTACGGCGAGATGCCGATGTAGAGCGTCTGGAACGCCAGCGCCTTGCGCAGCCGATCGTCGGACACGTAGCGCGACACCGACGAGTACGCGTCGCCCAGCGTGTGCAGGCGGAAGCCGGCGATCAGGCTCTTCGGGTTGTAGAAGTCGGTCGGCTTGCGGAACGGGCGCTGCAGGAAGTTGTCCTTGGCAATGCGGAAGCGCTTGTACAGCAGCGCCAGGTACTCGAAGTAGCCCTGCGCGTCGGCCTCGCTCACGCCCTCGAGCGTGGCCGTCAGGTCGGACAGGTCGTTCGACAGCCGCACGCGCTCGCCCGGGCCGAAGGATATCTCCATGAGCGGCTCGACCTTCTGCAGGGGGATGTAGTCGTCAGGATTGCGGCCGGCCAGCTCGAACACCTCGCGGTACAGCGCGGGCATCATCACGATGGTGGGGCCCACGTCGAAGGTGAACCCGTCGCCGACGATGCGGCTCATCTTGCCGCCCACCTGCGGCTCCTTCTCGTACAGCGCCACGTCGTACCCGGCATGCCGCAACCGGACGGCCGCCGCCAACCCGGCGGCGCCCGCCCCCACCACGATTACCCGTTTCATGCAACTCCTTAGCCGCAACCGATATGCTATCCGGTTATGGTATGGGTTGTCGCACGGGAGCAGTCCCCGGGCGCGCCATCGTAGGGCAAGCCGTTTCGGCTGCGTCAGGCGTCCGTTGACGGGCCGGACCATTCCAGCGGCCCGGCATCCGCCGACAGGTGCCCCCATCCCGCATGATCGCCTCCTTAGCGGCCGCGGTGCTTCCGCTTGCGCTTGGCGGTGCGCAGCTCGAAGACGCGGCGGGCCTCGGCCTCGCGGCGCGTGCGGGCGTCGGCGCGGCGCTCTTCCTTACGCTCCTCGTAGGCGGCGGCGAGCGCCTGCTGGGCCTTCGTTCCCACGCCGTGGCGTGCGGCCTCCAGCGTCTTGCGCGCCTCGCGCTGGGCGCGCTTCGGATTGCGGCCGCCCGCAGCCACGGCCGACGCGGCCGACGCACCGGCCTCCTCCTCGCCGTCCGCGCACATCCTGAAGTCGAGCCGGCCCCATTGGCCGCACACGAAGGCGAGCACGTCCTCGTCGGCCGGCTCGGGGCCGAACACGAAGCGGCACGCGCCGTAGAGCGCGCCGTCGCGCCGCTCGCATATGCCTATCCAGAATTGGCCGTCGTGAAGTATCGTCAACGTCGATGAGATGCTGACCTGCATGGTTCCTCCTTATGTCGTTGTGAACGAACGAAGAAGGGACAACCAGGAGGCAGGTTACTGACAGCAGGGAGACGCGCGCCGGGGCGCTTTGCCAACCGGCCGCGCGCTCCGGACGGCCGCGCGCCGCCCTGCCGCACCCCGACTACCCGACGGGGTCGTGTTTTTATCTTCGCACGCACGAGTATAGCACGGCCCGCAACCTCCGTCCCGAACCTGCTCGGGCGCCTCCCACCGACCGGCGGATCGCCCACGGCGCGGGCACGGTGCAGCCGATCCTCGCCGATCCGCCGCACCGCTCGACGCCCAACTGTGGCATCATGAGAGCCGACGAACGAACCGAGGAGGACCGCACCCATGCCGAACGACAACCCCGCCGAGCGCCCGCACCCCAAAGACCAGCTGCACGGCGTGACGCTGGAAGCCATGCTCACCCGCCTGGTGGACAAGTACGGCTGGGACGAGCTGGCCCGCCGCATCCGCATCAACTGCTTCGCGAAGGATCCCAGCATCAAGAGCTCGCTCAAGTTCCTCCGCAGAACCCCGTGGGCCCGCAAGAAGGTGGAGGACCTCTACAAGGGCACGACGTTCTAGCCCCCCCCCAGCACGCAAAAGCGCCTCTCCCGCAGCGGGCGGAAGAGACGCTTCGTGCAAGCGAGACGGTTGCAGCCCTGCCGGCTGCCCTACCCGTTCGCCGGGCGGATATCCTCCAGCGGCATGGGCACGTCCGGCATCTCCTCGGGCTCGCGCGGCGCGCCGACAGCCTCCTCGTGGCCCGGCAGAATCACGTTCATCAGGATACCCACGATCGACCCCACGGCCAGGCCCGACAGCGAGATGGTGATGCCGCCCACCGGCAGCACGATAGCGCCCGCCGCGCTGTAGGCAATGCCCAGCGACAGCACTAGGATCAGCGCCGTGATCAGCACGTTGCGGCTCTTCATGAAGTCCACGTGGTTCTCAACCAGGTTGCGGATGCCCACGGCCGATATCATGCCGTAAAGCACGAGCGACACGCCGCCCACGACGCACGCCGGCATGGCCGCCACGAGCGCCGCGAACTTCGGCGAGAACGAGAACACGATGGCGAAGAGGGCCGCGATGCGGATCACGCGCGGGTCGAACACCTTCGTCAGCGCCAAAACGCCGGTGTTCTCGCCGTACGTGGTGTTCGCCGGTGCGCCGAACAGCGATGCGATGATGGTGGCCAGGCCGTCGCCCAAGAGCGTGCGGTGCAGCCCCGGCTCGGCGATGTAGTTGCGGTTGCAGGTGGAGCTGATGGCCGACATGTCGCCGATGTGCTCGATCATCGTGGCGAACGCGAGCGGCATGATGGTGATGATGGCCGTGATGGCGAGCCCCGCGTCGAACGTTTCACCGAACAGCGAGAACACCGTGTTGTCCCACGCCACCGGAAGCCCGACCCACGGGGCCGCCGCCACGGTGGAGAAGTCCACCTCGCCCGCAAACGCCGCCACGGCATACGACACGATCACGCCCAGCAGGATGGGGACGATCTTCACCATGCCCTTGCCCCAGATGTTGCACACCACGATGACCGCGATGGCCACCACGGCAATGAGCCAGTTCGACGAGGCGTTCGTGATGGCCGAGGAAGCCAGGATGAGCCCGATGCAGATGACGATAGGCCCCGTGACCACCGGCGGGAAGAACCGCATGACCCGGTCGGGCCCGAACACGCGGAACAGCGCCGACAGCACCAGGTACAGAAGGCCCGCACACGCGACGCCCAGGCACGCGTAGGGCAAAAGGTTCGCCTCGCCGTTCGGCGCGATGGCCGCATAGCCGGCGATGAACGCGAACGAGGAACCCAGGAACGCCGGCACCTTCCCCTTCGCCAGGAAATGGAACAGCAGCGTGCCCAAGCCCGCGAACAGAAGCGTCGCCGACACGGAAAGCCCCGTGAGCGCCGGCACGAGCACCGTGGCCCCGAACATGGCGAACATATGCTGCAGGCCGAACACGCCCATCTTCGGCATCCCGAGCGGGCGCGCGTCATACACCGCGTCCGGGCTGTCCTTGGCTCCCATGGTCGGTACCGGTCGATCCTTGCTCATCGGCAAAACCCCTCTCGTATCGCTCCCCCGCGCGCGGCGCCGCCTCCCGGCCGCGGGCGCGCGCAAACCTTCGATATTATGCTACAAGAAAGGCCCGTCGGACGCGGCAACGGGGGAAAGCGTCCTGCTTTCCCGTCGGAAGGCGCACGCGGCGCGCAGCGTCTGGCCGGCGGCACGGCACGCGGAGTATGGCCGGGCAGTGCGGCGCACGGCACCCAGCCGGGCAGCAAGCCGCTCCTTTTCCGGCGTCGGGAACCGTCGCGCACGCCCGCCGTCGCGCCTGTCCCCTCTCAGCGGCTCGCCTTCACCGTTTTCACAATGGAGTCGACGGCGTCGATGGCGAGCGCGAGCACGATGAAGCCGCAGAACGCGGTCTGCGCGTTCGACACCGCCCAGAGCACAGGCCCGTTCGGCGCAGCGCCCGACGCCTGCATCGCCTGGAGGATCGCCTGGCTGTCGACCAGCTGGAAATTCGTCAGCCAGAAGACGGCGAGCACCGCGACCACGAGGTTGCTCACGAGCGTGACGGCCAGCAGGCGGGGCGTGTAGCGGCCCTCCACCAGCTTGAAGCTCTCGGCGCCGATGCACACGACCGTCCAGGCGATGATGACCCATGCCGACGAGCGGATGGCCTCGGTATCGAAGGGGTCGAACGGCACGCCGTCGCCGCGATGGCTGAGCGCGTTCAGCACGTCGGGGAACAGCAGGAACACGATGGCACCCACGATGGAGAACACGATCCCGGCCACCGCGTCGCCGCGCGCCGGGTTCTTCGACTCGCGCGGTACGGGCGGCAGATCGTCGAGCGAGCCCATCACCTCCACGTCGACGCCGCGACGCGAGAAAAAGGCGAACAGCAAGGTGACGAACGCGAAGGCGAAGACGAGCGCCGCGATCAGCGAGCCGACCGCTTCGAGCACGCTTCCGAGCACGCCGCCCTCCGCGCCCGTCGCCAGCGACAGCGCGCCGGCCACGAGCATACCGCCGGCCACGCAGACCAGCACGATCTTCAGCACGTAGAGGTACTGCGCGTAGTACGGCTGGCCGATGAGGCACGCGTCCTCGTCGGCGGTGTACTTGCGCACCACCTCGCCGGGGGTTCCCAGCTCGGTGAGCACGACGCGCACGTCCTTCGCCGTGGGCGGCAGGTTCCCGCAGCGCTCGTCGAGCATGTCGGAGATGAGCGTGCGCAGCTCCTCGGCCACGTCGGCGCGCTGCTTGGCGGGCAGCCGCCGCGTGATGGCGTACAGGTAGCGCTCGATCAGGTCGTTATCGTTCGGCATCCTTGACATCCTTTCCTTGTTCGCGCATATCAGCACCCGGAGCATCTGCGTCCCCGCCCGCGCGCAGCAAGGCATTCACGCCGCCGCACAGCGCATGCCACTGGGCCTCCACGTCATGGAGCACGCGCAGGCCCTCGTCAGTGGTTCGGTAGTACTTGCGCGGCTTCGAGCCGCCGTTGTCCCATTCGCTTTGCAGCAGCCCCTGCGACTCGAGCCGCCGCATGAGCGGGTAAAGCGTGTTCGCCTCGATGGGAATGCCGTGGTCGGTCAGCGATTTCACCAGCGCATAGCCGTAGGCCGGCTCACGCAGCTGGCCGAGCACCAACATGACCAGCGTGCCGCGGCGCAGCTCCAGCACCATGCTCGACACCACGTCGTCGTGCCCCATGCCCCCTCCTCTCGCTTACTGTGTGTTGCACACTATAACATATATTGCACAGTAGTGTGCGGCGCACAGTAAAAGGAACTGCAGCCGAGGGATCACTGACGCCACGGGCGCCTGCGAGCAGCTTAGGGGCGCCTGTCGCGTTTTATCGGCCCAACTGTCAAAAACGAGCCGGTTTGGCAATCACGATGGGTTTTCAGGCCCTTTGCGCGCAATCGCGAAGATGGCCCTCGCGATCACAGGTCATGGTTTCTCCAGATCGCAGCCCCGCATCGCTTCCCAGCCTGCCAATCGGCGCTCTCGGCCGATTGCCAAAACGGCTCGTTTTTGACAGTTAAGGCCGTTTTGCCGTACAGACCGCATGCCCACGCCTTCGGCTATACTCGGAGGCGATGGAATTCGCGAACAAGCGACAGGAGGCAGCCATGCCCCGCATGACGGACGAGGAGTTCGAGGCCGCGGTCGAAGAGGCCCTGGAGAGCATTCCCGAGCGGTTCCTCGAGGCGCTGGAGAACGTGGCGGTGGTGGTGGAGGACGAGCCCGACGACTACCATTTCGATATCCTTGACGAGCCCGAATGCCGGGGCGCGTCGATACGCGGCGACGAGCTGCTGGGCCTGTACGACGGCGTGTCCCTCCCTGACCGCGCCGACGGCTACGACGGCGACCTGCCCGACGTGATCACCGTGTTCAAGGGACCGCACGAGCGCTGCTTCGGCTCGCGCGCGGAACTGGTGGCGGAGATCGGCAAGACGGTGGTGCACGAGATAGGCCACTACTTCGGCATCGACGACGCGCGCCTGCGCGAGATGGGCTATTAGGCGTTTCCGGAAAAGAACGCGCGACCTGCATGGACGCGCGCGCTGTTTCACGTATAATCTCCCCAGAACATCATCGAGAACGAGGAGGATACCGCATGGATCCCAACAAGCGCCCCGAGGACATGGAGCGAATCACCACGCCTGAGCTGGCGAACGCGTTCATCGACGAGCAAGTGGAAGCCATCCGCGCCCAGATCGGCGACCGGAAGGTGCTGCTGGCGCTGTCCGGCGGCGTGGACTCGTCCGTGGTGGCGGCGCTCTTGATCAAGGCCATCGGCAAGCAGCTCATCTGCGTGCACGTGAACCACGGCCTCATGCGCAAGGGCGAGAGCGAGCAGGTGGTGGACGTGTTCCAGAACCAGCTCGACGCGAACCTCGTGTACGTCGACGCCACGGACCGCTTCCTCGCGCTGCTCGACGGCGTGGCCGAGCCCGAGGCGAAGCGCAAGATCATCGGCGCCGAGTTCATCCGCGTGTTCGAGGAGGAGGCCCGCCGTGTGGGCGACGAGGTGAGCTTCCTCGCGCAGGGCACCATCTACCCCGACATCCTGGAGTCCGACGGCGTGAAGGCACACCACAACGTGGGCGGCCTGCCCGACGACCTGCAGTTCGAGCTGTGCGAGCCCGTGCGCCTGCTGTACAAGGACGAGGTGCGCGTCATCGGCCGCGAGCTGGGCCTCCCCGAGGGCATGGTCGAGCGCCAGCCGTTCCCGGGCCCGGGACTCGGCGTGCGCTGCCTCGGCGCCATCACGCGCGACCGCCTCGAGGCGCTGCGCGAGGCCGACGCCATCCTGCGCGACGAGTTCGCCGCGGCGGGCCTCGAGGGCAAGGTGTGGCAGCACTTCGTGAGCGTCCCCGACTTCCGCGCCACCGGCGTCCGCGACGGCGTGCGCGCCTTCGAATGGCCCGCCATCATCCGCGCGGTCAACACCGTCGACGCCATGACCGCCGAGGTCCCCGAGCTCGATTGGGCGCTGCTCAAGAAGATCACCGCGAGGATCCTCGCCGAAGTCCCCGGCATCTGCCGCGTGGTCTACGACCTCACGCCGAAGCCGATCGGGACGATTGAGTGGGAATAGAAGAATCGCTGAAAGGAGTTGTCATGAACAAGGAGACGTTCGATTACGTGGCCGAGCGCGTGGACGCGCTCGCGGATTCCGAATTCAGCACGCAGGTGACGAAGGATGCTGCGCAGGCATGGAAGGATGCGGTAGCAGCCGATTCGAGCGACGCTGCTATCGACGCGGCAACGAACGACCTGCTCAACGTCCTCGAAGGGCGCCCGACGACAATCGACGGCGTGATAACCTTCCTGCAAGGGCCGGCAATCGAGATGCTTGGCGAAGACGCGGCTGCAAGCGCGCTTGCAGCCCAACAGCAACGCAAGGAGGCGGGTGCGAAGTACTGCGATTGCGAGGCATGCTCCGCAGCCACGGAGATCCTCGCGAAGTTCGACCGCATAGAGCTCTGATAGCGAGATATCGGAGCCTCCCACCGAGTCCGATAAACGATCACGAGCCATCGATGCGAAAAACGGGGGCTGCGTACCTTGCGACGCGCAGCCCCCGCTGTACAGGCTTGCTATACCCGCTTTCGAACTACGCAACTCCCGCTGTCGCTCGCCATCCGTGCGAGCAGCTTCCTGCGCACGGGAGAGCATCCGGAGCGGCATTAGAAGACGGCGGTCAAGAACGCAGCGGCCGCGAGAAAGATTCCCGGCACGTTGGCCACCACGATCGGCCAGTCCCGCTCCTTCTTGAAGAGGCCGTAGATGGTCCAGAACAGGCAGTTGAAGAACGCTGCCAGGGGCTGCACAGGATTGCCGGGGTGCCCGGCCAGGTTGTCCATGATCTGCGGAATGTAGGAGACGTACATACACACCGACAGCACCGAGGCTATGCGCCCCACTATAGCGATGGGCCTCGCATGGCGCTTGTCGCCTCCCTGGTGCACCGATGCCTTCTGCACCATGCGTCTATGCGTACCGGCCTTCACGTTCATCGAGCACCCTCGTGTTCGCGGATGGGAATCTCTGCAACTCGATGATAGATCGAGGCATTCGAGGCCCCCGCGGGCGCGATGAACCGTGACGCAAAGGCGAGCAGGGGGTAAGCGCGCCGTTTACCGCGCTAAAAGCCGCAGAGCCAGTCCGCTGCCCTTGCGGCATCTACCGAAACGCCATCCGACAAGCCAACGTTGCGCTTTTGCCAGACCGCAAAGTGCGCGTTCACGCGCGACGCCGAAGGGCGCTACGGGTCAGTGACGGTCGACCTTGCCGCCCCTCGACATAGGTTCAGCTGATCCCCTCATCGGAAGACTTTCCTACCATCTCCCTCCGCACGAAGCAATCGGCCACGTGGTCGTTCACCATGCCGATGGACTGCATATAGGCGTACACGATGGTGGAGCCGACGAATTTGAAGCCGCGCTTCTTCAGATCCTTGCTGATGCGGTCGGAGAGCGGCGTGCTGGCCGGGACGTCCGCCTGGGTCTCCCAGTGGTTCACAACGGGCTCGCCGTCCACGTACCCCCAGATGAACGTGTCGAAGCTGCCGAACTCTCGAGCCACGTCCAAGAACAGCCCCGCATTGGCCACGGCCGCCTCGATCTTGCGGCGGTTGCGAACGATCCCTGCGTTCGCCATGAGCTCCTGGACCTTCGCCTCGTCGTAGCGCGCCACTTTGGCGGGATCGAAGCCGTCGAAAGCCTCGCGGTACGCCTCCCGCTTCTTGAGGATCGTAAGCCACGACAGGCCCGCCTGCGCGCCCTCCAGAACCAGCAGCTCGAACAACTCGCGGTCGTCATGGGTGGGTCTTCCCCACTCGTTGTCATGGTAGTCAACGTAGATCGGCGTGTCGCCCGCCCACGAGCACCTAGTCCGCTCCTCCACTGCTCCTCCTAGCGAAACGTCATCCGGTACGCAAGCGTCGCACGCTCGCCCGGCGCGAGCACGCGCACGCCGGGCTTCTCGGCGAGCTCGCGCGGGGAGAAATGCGCGTCGGGCAGCGCCGACCACGGTTCCAGGCACAGGTAGCGGGCGTCGTCCTGGCCCGCCTTCGTCCAAATGCCCAGATAGGGGAAGTCCGGGAACTCCACCTCCACCTCATGCGGATTCGCGGCGCTCGCGAGCACGACCCTGCCGCCGGGCACGTTCTCCAGCACGACGGTGTCGATGCCCAGCTGCTCGGGGGTCTTCGTCAGGCGCCCGTCCTCAAGCGGCACCCCGATCTTCGGCAGCGCGAGGATGCCCTCCTCGTCCATGTCGAACATCCCGAGCGCGTCGGCCCCCTCGAAACGCACGTAGTAGTCGGCCATGCGCTCGCCCGGCAGCAGGCGCGTCGCGTACGCCTCGTGGCCGCCCAGCTCGAACGGCATCGGAACCTCGCCCGCGTTCTCCACGGTGTGCGCCTTCACGATGGTTGCACCCTCGAGCGAGAAATCCACGCGCAGGCGGAAGTCGAAGGGAAAGACCGCCCGCGTCCCCTCGTCGGAAACCGTCTCGAAGCGCGCATGCGTGCCCGACACCTGCTCTGCCGCGAACGCGCGGTCGCGGCAGAATCCGTGCATGGGAGCGTCCACGCGCTCGCCGCCGTTCGCGTACCAGCCGTCGCGCAAGCGCCCGATCAGCGGGAACAGGAGCGGCGCCCGACGGCCCCATACCGCAGGGTCGCCCGACCACATCCGCTCGATCCCCTCGCACACGACGCTCTGCAGCTCCGCGCCCTTGCTCGATATGCGCACCGCAAGCGCATCGTTCTCCAAGACCATAGCCATCGCTTCCATCGCAGGCCGCCTTTCGCTTCGATTGCGTGTCCAGAACATGCTAGCGCATACGCACGCATCCTGCAGATCCGTCGGCACATTGAAGTCTGCGGATCCTGCAACCGCCCCTGGTATCCACCTCTTCACCGAAGTCCCTATTTCTGCTCATTTTGCAACCTACCCGTTATCTGACGGTATAATGGACGCGAAAAGACCGAACACCACACCCAACCGCATAGAATTCGCTCGCGCTCCGTCCGGGCCTCCAACCTGGACGGAGCGCTTTTTCGCGCGCGCCGGACGGACCGACACCAAGAAGAGCAGGGCATGCAACGCGACAAGATCAAACCGATACTTTTCAGCATCATCAAGCACTCCAGCAAAGAAGAGCTCAAGCGGCAGCTGCCCAAGGACGTTCTCTCGGGCGTCATGGTGGCCGTGGTGGCGCTGCCCCTCTCCATCGCGCTCGCCATCGCCTCGGGCGTGAACCCCGAACAGGGGCTCTACACGGCCATCGTCGCCGGGTTCCTCATCGCCTTCCTCGGCGGCAGCCGCGTGCAGATCTCGGGGCCCACGGCGGCGTTCGCCACCATCGTGGCGGGCATCGTGGCAACCGACGGCATCGACGGCCTGGTCGCGGCCACCGTCATCGCCGGCGTGCTGCTCGTGCTGATGGGCTTCTTCAAGCTGGGATCCCTCATCCGCTTCGTCCCCTACACCATCACCACGGGCTTCACGGCGGGCATCGCCGTGACCCTTGTCATCGGGCAGGTCAAGGACTTCGCCGGCCTGGCATTCCCCACCGGCACCCCCACCGTCGAGACCATGGACAAGCTGCAGGCCGTCGCCCAGAACATCGGCACGGCGAACTGGCAGGCCCTCGCCGTGGGCGCGGTGTGCCTTGCCATCCTCTTCCTCTGGCCCAAGGTGAGCGAGAGGATCCCCGGATCCCTGGTGGCGCTCATCGTGGGAATCGGCATGGTGAGCGGCCTTGGGATGCAGGCGAGCACCATCGGCGACCTGTACACCATCGGCAGCAGCCTGCCCACGCTCCACGTTCCCCAGCTGAGCGTGGAGCTGCTAAGCGACCAGCTGCCGAACGGCATCACCATCGCCATCCTGGCGGCCATCGAGTCGCTTCTGTCCTGCGTCGTGGCCGACAGCATGATCAGCTCGCACCACCGCAGCAACATGGAGCTGGTGGCGCAGGGCGTGGGCAACATCGGCTCGGCGCTTTTCGGCGGCATCCCGGCCACCGGCGCCATCGCGCGCACCGCGGCAAACGTCAAGAACGGCGGGCGCACGCCCGTTGCCGGCATGACCCACGCGCTGGTGCTGCTCGTGGTCCTGGTGTTCTTCATGCCCTACGCCGCCCTCATCCCCATGCCCACCATCGCGGCCATCCTGCTGCACGTGGCCTACAACATGTCCGGCTGGCGCAACTTCGTGCACCTATGCAAAACGGCCTCGCGCGGCGCCGTTGCCACGCTGCTGCTCACCTTCGGGCTGACCATCGTGTTCGACCTGGTGGTGGCCATAGGCGTGGGCATGCTGATCACGGTCGTCCTGTTCATGAAGACGGTGAGCGAGGAGACCGAGGTGCGCGGCTGGAAATATTACTGCGACGAGGACTCCGAGGTCACGCACCTGCGCGAGCTGCCCGCAAGCGTGCGCGTGTACGAGATCAACGGCCCCATGTTCTTCGGCATGTCGGACCGCATCTCCGACATCTCGGTGAAGGAGTTCACGAAGTACCTGATCATTCGCATGCGCGGCGTGCCTTCGCTCGACTCGACGGGCATGAACGCGCTCGAGAACCTCTACGAGTACTGTCGCGAGAACGGCGTCAGCCTCATCTTCTCGCACGCCAACGAGCAGCCGATGAAGACCATGCGCCGCGCAGGCTTCGTGGGCCTTGTGGGCGAGGACCACTTCCGCAGCAACATCGACGACGCCATAGCATACGCGCGCCAGCTGCTCGACGAGGAAGGGAGGGCAAAAGGAAAAGCCAGGGCCTCGCTGCCGTAGCTTCTCCCCTAACGCGCATCCAGATTTCGGCAATTCCAGATGACGAGGCGGACCGCCATCAAGAGGAGCGGACTCGCTGGCAAGATCGCCAACGGGCAGCATCAAGGCGAACGAAATCCTCATCGAAACCTTCGAGGGGACGATGCGCGTGCTACCATGTATTCATAATCTAGCCAATCATGATAACGTGATCGATCTCAAACGCGGAAGCGCGTGCCTCCGCACCTGAACGCGCGCGTAGAGGGGACAATGCTATGAAGCAGAACGCGAACGCATCGGTCTGGCTGCCGAGGGCTATCGCCGTTATCCTAGCCGCCCTGATGACGCTGTTCTTCGCGATCACCATAAACAACATGATGACCCTCGGCGCCGAAACGGACCGGACAAAGAACGGCCCCTACCCCGTGTCCGTGGCAGCAGGGCGCGTGGAAACGCTGCTCGTGCAATGCCGGACCCTTGCAGACCGGCCGCTGTTCACGCGCACGGACAGCGCCATCAGCGACATCGAGCGCTCCTACGCCGTAGCTGACGCCGATTTGCGCGAGAAGCTGTCCTTTATGGCAACGGCACACGAGTCCGACCCCGAAGCCGCCCGCAAGCTTGAGCAGGGCTACGAATCGCTCGACGTCGCGCAACGGGAATACGTCGCCTTGTGCCGCAACGCCGATGTAACTGACGAGGAGATCGAGGCCTATGTGGACGGGATCATCGACCCCGCCGTCGAAGAGCTTCTGCGCATAGACGCCGGCATCTTGGACGAGTCGACCGAGTCGGTGGAGCAGCTCTATGGCATCGTGAAAGAAAGGGGGCGGCAGACGGTAGGCTGGGCGGTGGTGCTCATGGCAGGAGTAACCGTGTCGCTGGCGGTGTACCTCACGCTCATGTACCGCAACCGCATGCGGGAAGGCCGCCTCAAGGCCGACCTGCAGGAGGCGCTCGCCCTCGCGCAGTCCGCCAGCGCGGCGAAATCGCAGTTCCTCTCCAACATGTCCCACGACATCCGCACCCCTATGAACGCCATCGTCGGACTCACCGCCATCGCCAAAACCCACCTGCACGAACCTGACCGCATAGCCGCCTGCCTCGACCGCATCCAGTCCTCCTCACGGCACCTCTTAAGCCTGATAAACGACGTGCTCGACATGGGCAAGATCGAAAGCGGCAAGATCGTGCTGAACGAGGACCGCTTCAGCTTTCCCGAATTCGTCAACGGCGTTATCGCCATCGTCCAGCCCCAGGCCCGCGCGAAGAACCTGTCGCTCGACATCACCGTGGGCACCATCCAGCAGGAAACCGTGATCGGCGACTCCATGAGAATGAACCAGGCGCTCATCAACCTTGTCAGCAACGCCTTGAAATACACGCCCGACGGCGGATCGGTGCGCCTTTCCCTAAGCGAGGGGCCGTCCCGCCGCCCCGGCTGTCGTGACTACCGCTTCGTGGTGCAGGACACGGGCCTGGGCATGTCACCGGAGTTCATCGAGCGCCTGTTCGACCCCTTCGAGCGGGAGGAAAGCGACATGACGGAGCGGATCGAGGGCACCGGCCTGGGCATGGCCATCACGAAGAACGTCGTGGATATGATGGGCGGCTCCATCGAGGTGGAGAGCGCTTTGGGCAAGGGATCGACCTTCACCATGACGGTCCCCCTCGCCCCGATCGACGAGGAGGAGGACTTCTCGCTCGCAGGGCTGGAGTCTGCACGCGTCCTCCTGGTAGACGACGACCGGGATGTGGTCGAAGGAACGCTGCTCATCCTAGACGAGCTCGGCCTTTGCGGCGACGCAGCCTCTTCGGGCCTCGACGCCGTGCCGCTGGTCGCGCGTGCCCATCGCGAGGGGCGGGACTACCGCTTCATCATCGTCGACTGGGTCATGCCGGGCATGGACGGCATCGAGACCATCCGGCGCATCCGCTCGGAAGTGGGAGACTCCACGCCCATCGTATTGCTGACAGCCTACGATTGGCGCGAGATAGAAGACGACGCACGCGCCGCAGGCGTGTCGGCTTTTGTATCGAAACCCCTGTTCAAATCGCGCTTACATCGCGTTCTGAAGCATTTCTCCCACCCGGACGACCCGGCCGAGGACTCCTGCGAGCCAGCCGAGGCGCATGTTGAGGGACGCGTGCTGCTCGTAGAGGACAACCAGCTGAACCTCGAGATAGCCTCGGAGCTTATTCGGCGCATCGGCGCCGAAGTCCACCAGGCGAGCGACGGGCAGAAGGCCGTAGATGCCATGGCGAACGCTCCCGAAGGGTATTACGACCTCGTGTTCATGGACGTGCAGATGCCCGTCATGGGCGGCATCGAGGCAACCCGCGCCATACGCGAGCAGGAGCGCGAGGTCGGGCGAAAGCCCGTTCCCATCGTGGCCATGACGGCCAACGCCTTCAACGAGGACCGAGAGCGTGCCCTCGCAGCCGGCATGAACGGCTTCATGACCAAGCCCATCGACACGGCGAAGCTCAGGAGGATCCTCGAGGAATACCTGACAAATCCCCTATAGGCAGACGCAGGGCGACGAGGAACGGAGTCAGGGAGGGGGAGGTGCGCGACGGCGCCAATACGCACCACGCCCCCTGCTGCGCGCCGCTCCCCTACATGGCGCCTTCTGCGATCTCGCCGGTGCGATACGCCTCCAGCAAGCGTTCAAGCTCCGCGATCTGCCGTTTGAGCTCGGCTCCGTTGTCGGTGTCGGCCACGAGCGTGCGCTTGTCCGGCTGCTCCACCACGCTGCGCGACGAGTGGATGTCCAGCTCGTTCACCACGGCGGCGCGCGCCGACGAGAGCGGCTCATGGGCGGCCAGCACGAAGCCGTACGAGTTCGAGATGAGCGTGTAGCCGGCGATGCCCGTGGTGGGCTGGTAGGCTTTCGAGAAGCCGCCGTCGATGGTAAGCACCTTGCCCCCGCACTTCACCGGATCCTCGCCGTCCTTCACCTTCACGGGAATATGGCCGCACACGATGCGCGAGGTCTCGGGGTCCATCCCGAAGTCCTCGAAGACGCCGGCCATCACGCGCTCGTCGTCAAGGTAGGTGTAGAACGGGTTCTTGACCTCCTTGCGCGCCTCCTTCTCGGCTATGAGGTACAGCTCGAACGTGGCCATCTTGCTCTTCGCGAACAGGGGCGACCCCTCGCCCAGCCACATATACCACAGCAGGTCGCGGCCGCGCTTGCGCATCTCGGGGTCGGGGTCGTAGAACGCCGCGCGCACGTAGCGCTCCATGACGTCGTAGAGCGCGCGCCCCTTGTACTTCTGGCCGAACACGTCCGTCTCCCTAAGCGAGCCGTCGGCGTTCAGCGGCACGCAGGCGTGGAACAGCAGGCTGCCGTTGTACACCTTGTAGAGGCTGCCGGCCTCCAGGAAGAAACGCATGTGGCGCTGCAGCTTCTCGCAGCCCGTGAACGCCTGCTCCAAGCGCTGCATGACCTCTTCCTCCTCGGGCGTGAGGCGGTAGGGGTCGTCCGGGTTCACCGTGGGGAACACCGTGTCGGTGAGCGCGTACTCCACGCCGTCCAGCATGACCGTGCCACGCTCGTGGTCGATCTTGTCCAAGAGCTTGCGGTCTGCAAGGCCGAATCCGGGATTCTCGTCGATGAGCTGCGCCTCCACCTTGAACTGGATGATGGCCATGGCCTTCTGGATCTTCACGTTCATCTCCAGCTCCTGCGGCGGCAGGTCCGGGTTGCCCTTGAGGCCGAACGCGACGCACGGGTCGTCGGCGTATGCGCTCGTCGCGAACGCCGCGAGCGGCAGGATGTTGATGCCGTAGGCGTCTTCCAGTATGGACAGGTTGCCGTAGCGCGCGCAGTTGCGCACCACGTGCGCGATGCAGCCGCGCTGGCCGAGCGCGGCGCCCATCCACACGATGTCGTGGTTGCCCCACTGGATGTCGAGCGAGTGGTAGCCCATGAGCGTGTCCATGATGACGTCAGGGTACGGCCCGCGATCGTAGATGTCGCCGATGATGTGCAGATGGTCGATGGCCAAACGCTGGATGAGCAGGCACAGCGCCTCGATGAGCGCGCCCACGCGGTCGGTGCGGATGACGGCGTCGATGATGGCCGCGTAGTAGGCCTTCTTGTCGGCGCCCTGGCTGTTCTCGGTCATCAGCTCCTCGATGATGTACGCGAAATCGCGCGGCAGCGCCTTGCGCACGCGGGAGCGCGTGTACTTCTGAGCGGCGCGCTTGCACACGGCCACGAGGCGCGGCAGCACGGTCTCGTACCATGCCTGCGGGTCGTCCACTTGGGACAGCACCAGCTCCATCTTCTCGCGTGGGTAGTAGATGAGCGTGGCCAGCGAGCGCTTCTCGGCCGCGCTCAGCGTGTCGCCGAACACGTCGTCGATCTTGAGCCTGATGGAGCCCGAGCCGTTGCGCAGGATATGCGAGAACGCCTCGTACTCGCCGTGGATGTCCGAGGCGAAGAACTCGGTGCCCTTCGGCAGGTTCAAAATGGCGCTCAGGTTGATGATCTCCGCCGAAGCCTTGGCGGCGGTAGGGAACGACCGCGAGAGAAGTTCCAGGTACCGCTTTTCCATCGCATCCATATAGGGCCTCCTTGTGGGTGTTGCCGCGCTTGCACGGCCCTATGGTACCCGCATCAGGCCCACACCGGACGAAGCGACACCGAAACGGCGCGATTATTCGACGGAAGCGCTGAAGTCCGACTCCCGGACGGCATCCGGACAACGTAACGAAGATCACGCGAGCGACGCGCACGGCGTGTCGCCGCCGTACTACTGCTCCGGCGGGCTACTCCCACCCTTTCCACACGTCGGGCGCGTAGCCCACCGTGGCCTGCTTGCCGTTGCGCACGATGGGCTCGGCCAGCACGTGCTGGTTCTCCAGCAGCTTGTCGAACTTCTGGTCGGGCGCGAGGTACGCGAGCAGCGCCACCGTGTCCTGGTCCTTCGCCTTGGGGTCGACGAGCGCGTCGATGCCGCCCACCGCTCGGCGCACCGACTCCAGCTCGCCCTTGCTCATCCCCTTCTCCGCAAGGTCGATGAACTGGAACTTCACCCGCCGCTCCTTGAAGTAGCGCTGCGCCTTCTTCGTGTCGAAGCTCTTCTTGGTGCCGAACACCTGGATGTTCATCGCCTTCGCCTTCCGCTCGCTCGCGTGCGCGCGCCGGGAAACCAGACGCGTCAGCCCGCTATAATGCCTCTTTGGGATTATCTCGCCTGCGATTCTAAGACACGAGGAGGAGCCTTATATGGAACTCGCCGAAATCCCCGAAAGCGACAGAGCACAGCACCTCGACCTGCTGCTCATCGCCGACGAGTCGGCGGACATGATCGAGCGGTACCTGCACCGCGGCGATCTGCTGGCCCTCATCGAGGACGATGAGGCGCGGGCGCTCTGCGTGGTGACGCAGGAAGAGCCCGACGTGTTCGAGATCAAGAACATCGTCACCGTGCCCGAGCACCAGCGCAAGGGCTACGGGCGGCGGCTCATCGCGCTTGTCGCCGAGCGTTACCGGAACCGAGGGGGCTGGCTCCTCGTCGGCACGGGCGACGTGCCCGGCATCCTGCGCTTCTACGAGCGGTGCGGGTTCGAGCGCTCGCATGTCGTGGAGAACTTCTTCGTCGACAACTACGACCATCCCATGTACGAGGAAGGCCACAAGCTCATGGACATGGTGTACCTGAAAATGCGCCTCTAGCGCACCGGATCGTAGTTCAACTCGGCGGGAATGTCGGTGGCCTCGAGCTTCATGATGACGGGGCGCAGACCGTCGTTGCAGCTGACGATGGCGCGTCCGGGCACGCGCATCCAGTCGTCGAAGTAGAACGTGAAGTCGCCGCCGCCGTGGGCGAGCGCGAACACGTACTGGTAGATGGCCTTCCACGCCTCATCGCAGAAGCCCTCGGGCTTGGCGTAGTCGGCGAGGAACACCTGGCCGGCCTTCATCATGGGGCACGGCGCGAGCCCCTCGGCGCCGTACTCGGCAGCCAGCTCCTCATCGAACGTGGTCTTCAAAACGGTGATCCTCACCTTGGTCATGGCCATGGCGCATCCTTTCGCGAACATCGTCCTTTCTTTGCCGCCTCTCGTTATACTGTATGGGACGACCGCAAAGGAAGTACGGTCTTTTAGAACAGGTACTATCCCGAAAGGAAGCGCTATGAGCATGAAGCCCTACGAGGGAAGCCTCTCGTCGCTCGCCGACACGCCGTTCGGCTACACGCTGTCGATGATCGGCGGGAAGTGGCGGCTCGTGATCATGTACTGGCTCGTGGAATGCGAGACCATGCGCTTCAACGAGCTCAAGCGCAAGATCGGCCGCATCACCGACAAGACGCTCAGCAGCCAGCTCAAGGCCATGGAAGCTGACGGGCTTGTCGTGCGCACCGAGTACCCCCAGATCCCGCCGAAGGTGGAATACCGCCTCTCCGAGAAGGGCAAGTCGCTCTACCCCCTGATGGAAGCCATGTGCGAATGGGGACGCGAGCACGACACTTTCTATTAGGGTAGCTACTGCGGTCGCTCCGCTTGCTCGGCATGACAACATGTCGATCTTGCCTTAGCACCGATACGGGCTTCTGGTCACAGTTTTGGCCGCTCTGAAGCCTTTTCGTGCGCCCAGAGTTCGGTTTCGACGGCCGGACGGCTGTCCTCTGCGTGTTTGCGCAGGTCGCGAATTGCGCCGAAGCACCTGCTAACCGCCGAAAAGCTTCAGAGCGGCCAAAACTGTGACCAGAAGCCCGCGATTCTGCGAAGGACCCCAACACGGGGTGCCAGACAGCGCAGCCAAGCTCGTCCAATCCCACGCAGAGGTAGCGGGGAGAGTCGCGCTATAATGCAAGGCCGACGAATCAGCCGCTCGAGACCTCAGGAGTTCGCTCCATGCCCACCATCCAAACCACGCTCGCGTGCGAGCTCAACCTGACCGCGGCGCAGGTCGCGGCCGTTATCGCCCTGGTCGACGAGGGCAACACCATCCCATTCATCGCCCGCTACCGCAAGGAGGCCACGGGCGGCATGGACGACGCCCAACTGCGCGCGTTCGACGAGCGCCTAGCCTATCTGCGCAACCTCGAGGCCCGCAAGGACGAGGTGCTGCGCGCCATCGACGAGCAGGGCAAGCTCACACCCGAACTGCGCGCGAAGATCGAGAACGCCGCGGTCATGCAGCGCGTGGAGGACCTGTACAAGCCATACAAGAAGAAACGCGCCACCCGGGCGTCGAAGGCGCGCGATGCGGGGCTGGAGCCCCTTGCGCTGCTCATCCTGGCGCAGGGCCGCTCCGACAAAACGCCGCTCGACCTCGCGGCCGGGCTCGTGAACGCCGAGGCCGGCTTCCCCACGCCCGAGGCGGCGCTGCAGGGCGCCCAGGACATCGTGGCCGAGGTCATCGCCGACGACGCCGAGCACACCGAGGCCCTGCGCAGCTTCACCAAGCGCACCGGCGCGCTGGCCGTGGAAGCGGTCGACCCGCAAGAGAAGACCGTCTACGAGGCGTACTACGACTTCTCGGAGCCGCTCTCGCGCATCCCCAACCACCGCGTGCTCGCCGTGAACCGCGGCGAGAAGGAGGGCAAGCTGCGCGCGAAGGTGCGCGTGGACGCAGACGCCGCCATCGAACAACTCGAGCGCCGCGTGGTCAGGAACCCGGCAAGCCCCTTCGCCCCCGTGCTGCGCGAGGCCGCGGCCGACGGCTACAAGCGCCTCATGGCCCCCGCGCTCGACCGCGAGATGCGCAGCCTCCTCACCGAGCGCGCGCAGACCGACGCCATCAAGGTGTTCGCCAAGAACACCGAGAGCCTGCTTTCGCAGCGCCCCGTGCGCGGCGCGCGCGTCATCGCCATCGACCCGGGCTACCGCACCGGCTGCAAGGTGGCGGTGCTCGACGAGTACGGCAAGCTGCTCGACTTCACCACCGTCTACCCCACCCCGCCGCGCAGCGAGGTGCGCAAGACGCAGGACAAGCTGGCCGAGTACGTGAAGCGCCACCGCGCCAACACCATCGTCATCGGCAACGGCACGGGCAGCAGCGAGACGGAGGAGGTCGTGGCCGACCTCATCGCCAAGTCGGACGCGCCCCTGCGCTACACCATCGTGAACGAGGCCGGCGCGTCGGTGTACTCCGCCTCCCAGCTGGCGAGTGAGGAGTACCCCGACCTCGACGTCACCACGCGCGGCGCCATGAGCCTGGGCCGCCGCCTGCAGGACCCGCTCGCCGAGCTGGTGAAGATCCCGCCCCAATCCATCGGCGTGGGCCAGTACCAGCACGACCTCAACCAGGCGGAACTCGGCCGAGCGCTCGCGGGCGTGGTGGAGCGCGTCGTGAACCGCGTGGGCGTCGACCTCAACACGGCCAGCGCGAGCCTGCTGGGCTACGTATCGGGCGTGAGCGCCACCGTGGCAAAGAACATCGTGGCCTACCGCGAGGAGCACGGGCGCATCTCCGACCGGCGGGAGCTCAAGAAGGTGCCGAAGCTCGGCGCCAAGGCCTACCAGAACTGCGCCGGCTTCCTGCGCGTGACCGGCGGCGCGAACCCGCTCGACGCCACGAGCGTCCACCCCGAGAGCTACCCCGTGGCGCGCGAGCTGCTGAAGCGCGCGAAGGTGAAGCCGGAAGCGCTCGCGCGCGGCGGCGTCCCCGACATCGCGAGCCGCCTCGGCGACCTGCCCGCACTCGCGGCCGAGCTGGGCGTGGGCCTGCCCACCCTGCGCGACATCGTGGCCGAGCTGGAGAAGCCGGGCCGCGACCCCCGCGACGGCGCGCCGGAGGTGGTGTTCAGCAAGGGCATCCGCTCCTTCGACGACCTCGCGCCCGGCATGGAGCTCACCGGCACCGTGCGCAACGTGGTGGACTTCGGCGCGTTCGTGGACGTGGGCGTGAAACAGGACGGGCTCGTGCACGTCTCCAAGCTGGCCGACCGCTTCGTCAAGCACCCGAGCGAGGTCGTGGCCGTGGGCGACACCGTCACCGTCTGGGTCACCGCCGTCGACAAGGACCGCGGCAAGATCTCGCTCTCCATGGTGAAGGGGAAGGCGTAAGGGGGCGGTAGCCGCCCGTCCCCCGTCATAGGTAGTCATAGGGCATGCGGCGGGCGAAGGCGTAGAACAGGAGCAGTGCCATGGCAACGAGCGGCGGGAGCGCTACGGCGGCAGCCAGCGTCAGCACCCGCGCCACGTAGAAGGCGAGCCGCTGCCAGCCTGCGCGGGGGCGCGTCTCGCACGTCATGCGCACGAAGCCGCCTCCGAGCGTGCGGCCCTGCCGAAGCCACGGGACAACGCCCTCGAACACGACGAACACCGCAATCGCGGCCGCTCGCTCCCACCAGCTGCCGTCGGTCCACGAGGAGTCCCCCGCCGCATGCAGCACGACGCTCGCCGCTGCGAGCAGGACGACAAGGACGACCCCCATGACGGTCAGGTCGATCCAGTACGCGACGGCGCGACGCACGAAGCCGGGCCGGTCGGTCACGCGTCCCTCCCGGGCCGACTCGCTCGGCGGCAGCAGGCGCCCGGCGAGCACGGTGCCGGACCACCCGACAGCAGCGCCCATCGTGTTGCAGAACAGGTCCAGCACGTCGAACATCCGGTACGCATAGGGATACAGGCCGAACAAGCCGGTGAGCTGCGCCGTCTCAATCAGCAGAGAGGCACCGAATCCAACTGCGAGCGTCGTTGCGAACCGCCAGCGCAGCAGGCGCCCTGCGATGAAGCCGAGCGGGACGAAGAACGCGACGTTCGCCACCATGTCCGGCAAGGCGCGGACGCCGTCTTTCGCGAGGTCGTCCAAGAAGCCGAGCGGATTGAACCGCGGCTCGATGCCGTAGGTGATGCCGGGGCCGGAAGCGCCGTCGGGCAGCGGATAGAGCGTGAAGCACCCGAGTCCCAGCACGTAGAGCACGGCGAGGTAGGCCGATACCGCCGAAGCCGCGCGCAATCGCCCGTCCCGATGGTACAGGTAGGCGAGGATGGGCAGCGTGAGCACCATCGATGCGAGCGGCCAAAGCGCCACCGCCGCCGCGAAGCTCTCGCTGAATCGTCCGAGGAACTGCGCAAGGTATCCCATCTCCTCCTCCTTTCCCCGTTGTCCCGCGCGCGGGTTCCAGTATGGTGCAGCCTCCTTGCGTCGGCCTTGCCTGTCGCTTACGGCGCGCTTACTTCTTTGTAAGGCGCAGGTGGAGAAGAGCAGGCATCTCGCGACGAAACGGGCCGAGCGCTACAATAGCGGAATGGATACTTCTCGAAACATCCAACCGCCCGCTCCGTATGCGCCCGACCACATCCAGGTGCGCGGCGCCCGCGTGCACAACCTGAAGAACCTCGACGTGGACATCCCGCTGAACCAGCTCGTGGCCATCGCGGGCGTGTCGGGCTCGGGCAAGTCGTCGCTCGCGCTCGGGGTGCTGTACGCGGAGGGCTCGCGGCGCTACCTCGAGGCGCTCTCCACCTACACGCGCCGCCGCCTCACGCAGGCAGGGCGCGCCGACGTGGACGAGGTGCTCTACGTGCCCGCCGCCCTCGCGCTGCACCAGCGTCCGAGCGTCCCCGGCGTGCGCAGCACGTTCGGCACCTCCACCGAGCTCTTGAACAGCCTCCGACTCCTGTTCTCGCGCGTGGGCAGCCATGTGTGCCCCAACGGCCACCGCGTGCCGCCCACACTCAACGTGGCCGCCGAGCGCCCCATCACGTGCCCCGTCTGCGGCGTGGAGTTCTTCGGCCCGAGCGCCGAGGAGCTGGCCTTCAACGGCGACGGCGCCTGCCCCGAATGCGACGGCACCGGCATCGTGCGCACCGTGGACGAAAACGCCCTTGTGCCCGACGAGTCGCTCTCCATCGACGAGGGCGCGGTGGCGCCCTGGGGCACGCTCATGTGGGACCTCATGAAGCAGGTTGCGCGCGAGATGGGCGTGCGCACCGACGTGCCGTTCAACCAGCTCACGCCCAAGGAGCGCAACATCGTGTTCCACGGCCCCGCCGAGAAGAGGCACATCCTGTACAAGGCGAAGAAGTCCGACACCTTCGCCGAACTTGACTTCACCTACTACAACGCCGTCTACACCGTGGAGAACGCGCTGGCAAAAGTGAAGGACGAGAAGGGCCTGGCGCGCGTGGCGCGGTTCCTCAAGCAGGGCACCTGCCCCGTGTGCCACGGCACGCGCCTGTCTGCGGACGCGCTGAAACCGCAGGTGGCGGGCATCAACCTGGCCGATGCCACCGAGAAGACGCTCGGCGGCCTCGCCGGTTGGGTGGACGCCGTGCCGGGCGGGCTCGCCCCCGAGATGCGCCCGATGGCGCGAAACATCTGCGAGTCGTTCCAGCACACGGCGCGCCGCCTCGTGGACCTGGGGCTGGGGTACCTCTCGCTCGACCGCGCGGGCTCGACGCTCTCCACCGGCGAGCGGCAGCGCGTGCAGCTGGCCCGCGCCGTGCGCAACCGCACCACCGGCGTGCTCTACGTGCTGGACGAGCCGTCCATCGGCCTGCACCCCCTGAACGTCGACGGCCTGGTGGAGGTCATGCGCGACCTTCTGGCCGACGGCAACTCGGTGGCCATGGTGGACCACGACGCGCGCATCCTGCGCGCGGCCGACCATATCGTGGAGATAGGCCCTGGAGCGGGCGCCGCGGGCGGGCGCGTGATCGCGCAGGGCTCCGTGGCCGAGATCGAGGCCGACCCCGCCTCGCTCATCGGGCCGTTCCTGTCGGGCGCGCGCACCGTCTGCGTGCGCGACCGGGCAGATGCGGACGACGTGTTCGCCCACGGCCGCATCCATCTGGAGACGGACGCGCTCCACACGGTCAAGCCGCTTGCCGTGGACGTTCCCCGCGGCCGGCTCACCGCCGTCACCGGCGTGTCGGGCTCGGGCAAGACCACGCTCGTGCTGGAGAGCCTCGTGCCCGCGCTGAAGGCGTGGGCCGCCGGCGAGAGGCCGCCCGCCCACGTGCGCGCCCTCGAGGCTGCAGGCATCGAGCGGGCGAACCTCATCGACGCCTCCCCCATCGGCATCAACGTGCGTTCGACCGTGGCCACCTACGCGGGCGTGCACGACGAGCTGCGCCGCGCCTTCGCTCGCACGCCGGACGCGAAGGCGGCGGGGCTCAAGGCGGGCGACTTCTCGTACAACACGGGAAAGCTGCGCTGCCCCGTATGCGACGGCACGGGCTCCATCAGCCTGGACGTGCAGTTCCTGCCCGACGTGGACATCACCTGCCCCGCCTGCCGCGGCTCGCGCTACGCCCCCGAGGCCGATCGCATCCGCCGCCCGCACGCCGACGACCCGGTGGACCTCGTGTCGCTGCCCGACCTCATGGCCATGAGCGCGAGCGAGGCGCTGGCCGCCACCTCCGACCTCAGGAAGGTGGCCGCGAAGCTGCGAACCCTCTGCGACCTGGGACTGGGGTACCTCACCCTCGGCGAGGCCACGCCGGCGCTTTCCGGCGGCGAGGCGCAGCGCCTGAAGCTGGCCAGCGAGATGAAGCGCACGCAGGACGATGCCGTGTTCGTGTTCGACGAGCCCACCATCGGCCTGCACCCGCTCGACGTGCGCACGCTGCTGGAGGTGTTCGAACGCCTGGTGGCGCAAGGCGCCACCGTGGTGGTGATCGAGCATGACCTGGACGTCATCGCAAACGCCGACTACGTGATCGACCTCGGCCCCGGAGGCGGCGCGTCCGGCGGCCGCATTGTCGCCGCCGGCACGCCCGAGGAGGTGGCCGCCAACCCGGACAGCGTCACGGGAAGGTACCTGTAGCGACACACGGTAAAGCCAATCGCAAGGTATACCTTGCGATTGGCTTCATTCTTGGTAAAGTATAAGGTATATCTTACACTCTTCCATCTTCGATACCGTTCTTTTGAACGATGTCGCACTCCGTCTGGGAATCCGCGATATCGCGCTGCTCGAACAACTCGTCACCTATCTATTCTCCACTTCGGGCAACCTGTTCTCCACGCGCAAAGTAGTAGGAGCGCTCGTCAGTTCGGGCCGAAAAACATCCGCGGAAACGATCGATAACTTCATCTCCGCACTTGAGAAATCTTTCATCCTTCATGGCGTCGAGCAATCGGGAATAGCAGGTAAGCAGGTTCTCAGTCCATTAAGGAAGTTCTACCCCGTCGACACAGGACTCCGCAACCTGTCAACGAGGTTCTCACCCCGCGACCTGGGATTTCAGTTAGAAGACGTAACGCTTGTCGAACTTCTAAGGCGCGGATACGATGTACGGGTGGGGGCCGCCGAGAAAGCGGAAGTGGACTTCGTTGCAAGCAGGCATGACAAGCGGATCTATTTCCAAGTGTCGGAAACCATGCTCGACAACTCCGTTTACGATCGCGAGCTTGCACCGCTTCGAGCTATCCAAGACTCGTTCCCGAAGATGGTTCTCACGCTTGACCGCTTCCGCACCGGCACAACCGAAGATGGCATCCATATCGCCAACCTCATCGACTGGCTCCTTGATCGCTGAAATTGCAGCGAAGAGACGACCTCTTCGCGGCGGGATCTACTCGAGCCGACCGTGCAGCTCGTCGAGCACATGAAGCCCCGCGGGCGGAAAGTATCGCAACCTGGCAGCATCTCGACCGACACAACACCCGTGGCAACCGTGATAGAATCAGCAAGGAGAAACGGAGCTCCCGCTACCGGGCCATCGAGTCGTTCACGCGCGACATCGAGGGTCGCGACGGCTCGGCGATGGTCGACCTCGTCGCCCATCGGCTGGAAGACTCCGTCGGCCAGCGCATGCTGCAACTGGAGCAGGCGAGAAGCTAACGCCCCTCCCCTCCAAGCTCCGCAGAGAGACCTCGCTCCCCGTCGTCGATCTTCCAGATATCATCGAAGGGAATGCGGGTGCGGACGATGGTGACGGTGCGTGCCGCGAGATCGATGTCGCTCACCAGGCCGCGCGTCGTGACGTACGCCTCGCCGTCGTAGTGGACGACGCTCGCCATCGTGCGGCGCTCCATCCGGGCGAGGCGCTGCGACAGCTCGAGCGCCTGCTCGTCGGTCAGCTCGCGCTTCGGCTCCGCCACGCGCTCGCGTTCGCGGATGAGGTCGTAGTAGCCTTTGAGCGCGGCGAAGGGCATGAACTGCTGGGCGCGGTCGGCGCGCGGTCGGCGCTCAGGCATGGTGGCCCCCGATCTGCTCGTTGCGCTCGCGCGCCGTGGCCTTCTCCTTCAAGCTGGTCCCGCGCAGAAGCGCGTTCTTCCCGAAGCGCCCCTTCACGGCCAGCACGGCCTGCTGCAGCCGGAGCTCCTCGGCCTCCGCCTCCGCATCCGAGAACAGATCCATCGTGGCGAATTCCTCGGGGAGCACCCCGCCGACGCCCACGTTGATGCGGCGGATGGGCGCGTCTTTGCGCGTAGTCTCGTCGAACAGGTCGAGGAAGCGCGGCATGAGCTTCGAGTAGAGGTTCGTGCGATCCGCCTGCCTGCGCGTGGAGCCGGTGTGAGGGAAACCGCGGCGGCCGCTTGCGGAGCGCCTGCCGTGGCCGCCGTCGAAGAACGCGCCGTCCGCTTCGCCCGCAGGCTCGCCTGGACCTTTCGCGTACCCCACGTACAGCGATATCGATCCGGCTACGAGATGCTTCTCCACGAGGTCGAGCACGAGCTGGTCCACCATCTCCTTGAGCACGTCGCGCGCTTCCTCGAACGAGTAGTCGCAGGGCAGCACCTGGCCGTTCCCCAGGGAATGGCCACTCGGCTCGTAGGCGTGGATGTCGGCGATGGTGCACGGTTCAACGCCGTGGGCATGGTCGATCAGGTACTCGGCGTTCACCCCGAATTCGCGGTAGAGCGTGGCCTCGCTCATCTCGCACACGCCGCGCAGATCGTACACGGCGTACTTCGCCAGCCTCTTCGCAATGCCGGGGCCGATGTTCCAGATATCGGTGATGGGCCGGTGGGTTTGGATCGAACGCTCGAACTCGGCCTGATCGAGGTAGCCGATATGGTCCTCGGCGTGCTTCGCCGTGATGTCGAGCGCCACCTTGGCGAGGAACAGGTTCGGACCGATGCCCGCGGTGGCGCAGACGCCCGTGTCGGCCAGCACCGCGTCCATGAGCATGACGGCGAACTCCTTAGGCTCCATCCGGTACAGCGCGAGGTACGGCGTCGCGTCGATGAAGCACTCGTCGATGGAGTACGCGTGAACGTCCTCGGGCGACACGTAGCGCAGGTAGATCGAGTAGATATCGGCCGACGCCTCCATGTAGCGCTGCATGCGCGGACGTGCCATGACGTAGTCCACGCCCTCGGGAATCTCGAACACGCGGCAGCGGCTCGACAGGCCGAGCGCCTTCATCGACGGCGTGATGGCCAGGCAGATGGTCTTCTCCGTGCGGTCGGGATCGGCCACGACGAGGTTCGCCTTCAGCGGGTCGAGCCCGCGATCGACGCACTCGACGCTGGCGTAGAAGCTCTTCAAGTCGATGCACACGTACGTGCGCTCCTTCGCCACCGTCGCCTCCTCGCGCCGCCCTTACCGAAACGTTTGTACGTATTATTATAGCGCTTTCGCACGGCGAGGTCATCGGCGTTCGCGACACCCGCAACGTGCGACGGGGCGTGACATTATCCCCGTCCCTCCGTCACACCCCGCCCGGCTTACTTACCGCTGTTCAGGTGCGATCGGGCGCTTGGCCGGCCCTTCCAGCACCGACCCGTCGGCAGCGAAGCGCGAGCCGTGGCAAGGACAGTCCCACGAGCCCTCCACGTCGTTGCGCTCCAAGCAGCAGCCCAAATGCGAGCAGCGCCGCCCCGGCTTCACCAGGTTCGCCGCCGACACGCCCGCGTTCGAGAACAGGCTGGGCGTGAGCATGGATCGCTGCGACGAGAACAGGGCCTCCACCGGGCTCCGACCGCGCAGCACGAGGTCGGCGATGGCGCGCGCGGCCACGAGCGCGCCCGTCATGCCCCATTTGCTGAACCCCGTGGCCACGTACTGGCTCGGTCGGCTGCGCCGATGCACGCCGATATAGGGCACGTGGTCCAGGCTCATGCAATCCTGCGTCGCCCACGCGTAGCGCTCCTGCGCGCCCGGGTACGCCTCGGCGGCGAACGCCCGTATCTTGGCATAGCCCTCCGTGGGCTTCGGCCCCTGCCCCGTGCGGTGCCCGCCTCCTCCCACCAGCAGGTACTCGCCGTACGTGCGGAACGAGAAACCGCCCGCGTTGCCTATGAACATGCCGTCAACAAGCGGGGCGCCTTCCAGCGCCACCGCGTAGGAGCGCTCCTGATGCTCCTTCATGAAATACAATCCCGGCACGTTGACCAGCGGATAGTGCGTCGCAAACACGATATGGTCGGCGGTTATGGAGCCGCGGTCCGTGCGCGCCATGTTCCCGCTCACGTCCGTCACGAACGCGTGCTCGTACACGTCGACGGACGGCATGAGCCCGAGCAGCCCGAACAACAGCTTCAGCGGGTTGAACTGCGCCTGGCGCTCCATGCCCAGCGCACCCCGGTTCGCAACCGGCACCGGCGCGCTGGGCAGCACGTGGTGCGGGATGCCCAGCTGCTCGTAGGCGGCAAGCTCGCGCTCGATGCCCGCCGTGGAGCCCGTGGCGTACACGTAAGCCGTCTTCTCCTCGAAGTCGCAGGGAGCATCATCGGCCAGCTGGCGCAGCCCCGCCACCGCCGCCTGGTTCGCTTCGAAGTAGAGGCGCGCGGCATCGGCGCCCCTCTTCTTGATCAGCCGGTCGTACACGAGATCGTGCTGGGCTGTTACCTTCGCAGTCGTGTTCGCCGTCACGCCGGCGCCCACCTGGCCGCCCTCCACCAGCGCACAGCGGCATCCCGCCTCCGACAGCAAATACGCGCAGAGCACGCCCGCCATGCCGCCGCCTATCACCAGCACGTCGGCGGAACGGTCGCCTTCGAGCGCCTTCGCGTAGCCCTGCGGCCGCACGGCGCTCGCTTCCCAGAGAGAGGTCATGCCGAGCCCTTTCGTCTTCAAGAGGAACGATCAGGCATCAGGGTACCCCCGCCCGCCACTAGGAAAGCGGCCCGCCAGAGCGCGTTTGCCGCGCTTTGCCGAACGGTTTCGCACACGTGAGCGGAAACGCCATTCGCGCACCTTGGCCTCACCCGCGTCGCAGCGCCTCCCCAACACGCGTCATCTTGGGATCGGCGAGCCGCGGGCGCTCGCGGCAATACCATGCGTAAGCGCTCCGCATGCCCTCGGCGAGCGCCACGCTCGGCTTCGCCAGGCCGAACCTGGCGGCCTTGCCCGCGTCCAGCAGGTAAGCCTGATCCCGGAAGGGGAAGAACTCGCGCGCCTCCATGGCGCCGCGATAGTCGACCGGCACGATGCGCGGCTCGACGTCGGTCGCCGCCGCGGCGGCTCGGACGAGGTCGCCCCATCCCACCGGCTCGGGATGCGCGCAGTTGAAGGCCTCGGCCTCCCACGGCTCGGCCTCGAGGACGCTCACGACGAGGCGCACGAAGTCATCGATGTGGAGGAACCGCATGAGCGCGCCGCCGGCGGGCACGGGAACAGGATGGCCACGTTCGAGGCGGTCGAACAGATAGGCCTCGCGGTAGAGGTTGTTGCCAGGCCCGTACAGGTAGGCGGGTCGCAGGATCGTGAGGGAGTAGCCGCGTTGCGGACGCTCGGCTACGAGCAGCCGCTCGGCCTCGAGCTTCCCCAGCCCGTAGGCGCCCCAAACCTCGTTCTCACCCGTCGGCGCGTCCTCGGCGCGTGCCGCGTCGGAGGGCGCGTACACCGCCCCCGAGCTCACGAGCACGTAGCGCACCCCATCGAGCCGAAGCGAGTCGAGCACGGGAGCCGCATCGGCGGCAGTGTAAGCGGACACGTCCACCACCGCGTCGAAACGCTCGTCTGCAAGCTCGCGCAGGCTGGCCGGATCGCGCCGGTCGGCTCGGTAGTGCCTGGTGAGGCCGCTGTAGCCCACCGGCAGGCGGCCGCGCGTGAGGATGGACACGTCCCAGCCGCGCGCGATCAGCCCCTCGGCCACGGCCCGTCCCACGAACTGCGTTCCTCCAAGCACGAGCACGCGCATGGCGCTCCCCTTCCATCAGGCGTCGATGCGCCCCATGGTACACTATCCGGCGTCGACGAGGGAAAGGCGATCAATGGCGAAGAACCCCGGCAGGGACGCATGGGCGAACGGCGGCAAGGGAAAAGTCGCAGGCCAGCCACGCGGCCAACAACTGCGCGCAACTAAGGGCCTGGGGTCCAACAAAGCCTCCGGCCACAAGGGCGGCATCTCCCGCCAAGGATCGAAGCGCGGCTGAACGAAAATGTCCCGAATGGGACCGCCCCCTATTGGGGCATTCACTCCAGATACGCCCCCGTCTGCCTGCTCCACAGGTTCGCGTAGGCCCCGCCGGCCTCGATGAGCTCGGCGTGCGGGCCGTCCTCCACCACGCGGCCGCCGTCGAGCACCACGATGCGGTCGAGGCTGGCCACCGTCGACAGGCGGTGCGCCACCACGATGGCCGTGCGCCCGCGCATGAGCGTGGCCAGCGCGTCCTGCACCAGCTGCTCGCTCTCCGAGTCGAGCGCGCTCGTGGCCTCGTCCAGCACGAGCACCGGGCAGTCGGCCAGAAGCGCTCGCGCGATGGCGATGCGCTGGCGCTGGCCGCCCGACAGCTTCACGCCGCGCTCGCCCGTGACGGTGTCGAAGCCCTGTGGCAGCCGCTCGATGAACTCCAAGGCGTTCGCCTGCCGCGCCGCCTCCCTGATCTGCTCAATCGTGGCGTCGGGCCGCCCATAGGCGATGTTCTCCGCAATGCTCCGGTGGAACAGGAGCGCCTCCTGCGGCACGTAGGCGATCTGGCGGCGCAGCGATTGCTGGGTGGCCTCGGAGATGTCCTGCCCGTCCACGAGGATGCGCCCCTCCTGGATGTCGGACAAACGCAGCAAAAGCTTCGTGAGCGTGGTCTTCCCCGCCCCGCTCGATCCCACGAGGCCCACGCGCTGGCCGGCGGGGATGTGCAGGTCGAGGTCGTCAAACACCCGCGTGCGCGCCTCGCCGTCGGTGTACCAGAAGCCGATGTCCTCGAAGTCGATGGCGCCCTCGCGCACCTCGAGCTCGGGCGCGCCCGGCTTGTCGGCCACCAGTCGCGGCTCGTCGAGGATCACGGTCATGCCGCTCGCGTCGCCGAACGCGCGGTTGAAGCGCTGCAGGCCGTTGTTGATGAAGTTGAACTGGTTCGTCACCGTGTAGGTGTACGTGAACATCACCACGAGCGTGCCCGGCGTGATGCCGTACCACGCGTTCCCGCCCGCGATGAACACGGCCACCACGCTCATGATGGCGATGGTGATGCACGCCGTCACGATGCCGCGCGTGAGCGACGCCCACATGCGCTTCGAGTCGCGCGCCACCACCTCGCGGTTCGCCTGGTCGAACAGCCCGCGCTCGTAGTCCTCGCGCCCGTAGGTCTTCACCGCCAGGATGTTGGCAACCGAGTCGGACAGCTCGCCCGACAGCTGGTTCTGCGCGCTGGCCGCCTGCTCGTTGAGGTGCAGGATGCGCTTGTACATGTAGTAGGACACGCCCGCGTACACCGCGAGCAGCGCCATGAGGATGGCCACGTACACCGGCACGCGCGGCGCGAGGATGGCGCACGTGAACACCACCGAGCAGATGACCGGCAGAAACGGGAAGGTGATGGTTTCCAGCAGCAGCTGGTAGGCGCTCATGAACTTGGTCGTCTGGCTCACCAGCGTGCCGCCGAAGCGGTTGGAGTGGAACGACATCGACTGGTTGGACAGCGCGTCGAACGACATGGTGGCCAGGTCGTAGGAGGCGGCGATCTGCAGCCGGTACATGGCGTAGTCCTGCACCTTGCTGGCCGCCTGGCCGGCCACGTTGATGAGGATGAGCGCGACGATGTAGGGGCCGAACACCGCGAACACCTCGTCGGGCGCCACCGAGCCCGCGCTCACGCGGTCCACCACGAGGCTCATGACGTAGGGGTTGCCGTACGACAGCAACGCCACGAACAGAAGCGTCGCAGTCATGAGCGTGGCGAACAGCCCGAGGTGCTTTCGGGTGACCAGCCAGAAGTAGTGCAGCGTGCGTCGCGTCGTCGACGGAGCAGCGGATCGTGCCATAGGATTCTCCTTCTCGTGTTTCAAGAAGATTATCGCACATCCGTGCAACCCCGGCCGCGCGGCCAGCGCGCCCTACCCCACCAGCTTCGAGGACTCCACCTGTTCCACGTACCAGCTCATGAACTTCGCCAGCGGCTTGCGCAGCACGAGGCCTATGACGGCCGCCGGTACCAGGAACAGCGCGAGCAGGCCCATCTCCCACCAGAAGTCGCCCCCGTAGGTGCCGAACATGGCCGCACGCATGGCGTTCACCACGTGGGTGGCCGGCAGCCAGGGACTCAGCCCCTGGATGAACGGCGGCAGCAGCTGCAGCGGAAACGACCCGCCGCACCCTGTCACCTGTATGATGAGCAGCAGCACCGCCACGGCCTTGCCCAGGTTCGCGAACGCCGCCACGAGCGCGTATATCAGGAACGTGAACACGAGCCCGGCGAGCCAGAAGCACAGCATGAACAGCAGCGGGTGCGTCACCTGCACCTGCAAGAACAGCAGGTTCCCCAGGCCCATGACCGTGGTCTGCGACAGCGACAGGAAGGCCATCACGCCGAAGCGCCCGAAGAACAGCTGGCGCGGCTGCGGATCGGCCAGCTGCGCGCGCACCCGGCCGGGAACGGTAGGCTTCACTACCACCAGTATCAGCAACGACCCGATGAACAGTGCGAGCGTAGTATATAAAGGCGCCATAGCCGAACCGAAGTTGTCCACGGGGAACACGGCCACGCGGTCGATGCCCACAGGCGCCGCAAGCGCCTTCGACAGCACCTGCGTGTCGGAGCCCAGCACCTCGCGCAGCAGGTCGGCATCCCCGGCAACGAGCGCCTGGTCGATGCCGTCGGCCAGCTCGCGCAGCGTAGCGGAGGCGCCGTGCAGCTCGCCCACGGTCGCATCTATCTTCTCCGCCGCCCCGCCCAGCACCGCCGCAGCAGAATCGGCCGAATCCGACAGGCCGGATCCCGCGGCGCGCAGCCCGTCCAAGCCTGATCCTACGCTCGCGACCAGCGAGGACGCCTCGTCGGCCAGCTTCTGGAGTCCCGGTTTCAGCTCGGCGTCGAACTCGTCCCGCATCGTAGCCGCACCCTGCTGCGCCTCGTCGGCCAACCGCTTAATCTCCGCGCGCTCCGCCTGCACGTCGGCGCTGCCCGCCTCCAGCTTGTCGGCGGCGCCCCTCATGGTGTCGCGCATGTTCTCCAAAAGGCCGATAGTGGCGTTCATGCGCGCGATGACGCTCTCGAGCGCCTGCACGTACTCGTCGGGCACCTGGTCGCGCAGCGCCTCCAGCTGCGCGACGATGCTCCGGCATGCCACAACCTGCCCGTCCATGGCATCGGCCTGCCCGCGCAGCGCGGCCACGCTGTCCTGCGAGCCGGTGGCGGCGGCATCGAACAGCACATCCACGGATGCCGACACGGCGGCGAAGCCCTGCCCGCCGTCCTCGAGCGCCTGGGACAATCCATCCGCCGCCTGCCGCAGCGCATCCACCAGGCTCGCGGCCGAGGCCGCACCCTGCGACGCCGTGCTCCCCAGGCCGTCCGCCTGGTGCTGCGCAGCCTCCACCAGCTGGGCGGACTCGCCCACGAGCGACTGGGCGGCCCCCGCCAGCGACGAGTACAGCGTCAGCACCGACGCCATACGGTCCACCTGGTCGCCCATGGAACGCACATGCGCTGACAGATCGGCGATGCGGCCGCCCGCGTCGGACTCGTCGGCGTAATGGGAAAGCGACTCGGCAATGCTCAACGCCACCTCGGAGAGCGTCTCGGCAAACACCTCGTTCACCTGGTATGACACCGAGTCCGCACCCCTGTCGGTAATCTTGGGGGCAATGGCGCTCTTCTTCTCGTTCGCGTAGTACACGATCTTGGCGTGCTGTACGTCATCGGAGTAGAACGTCAGCATGTCGCGGCTGAAATCGTGCGGGATGACCACGGCCGCGTAGTACCGCCCCGACCTCGCGCCGTCCACCGCATCCTCCTCGGTGGTGAACGTCCAGTCGATCTCGTCGTTGGCGCGCAAGGCGGACACCACCTGCTCGCCGATGTTCACGCGCAGGGGCACGAGGTCGCTCTCGTACCCGTCGTCCACGTTCGCCACGGCCACGGTGAGGTTGCCCGTGTTGTCGAAAACGTTCCAGCACGCGATGATGTTGTACCAGGCGAAGATGGACGGCATCACCACGAGCCCGACGGTGATGATGATGTTCATGGCGTTCGAGAACAGGCGCCTCATGTCGCCGCGGAACAGGTGCCAGACGTTGCTCATCGCACGGCACCCCCTTCCGCACCGTCGTCGCCGTCCGCGGCCGAGCGCTCCATCTCGTTGCGCGAGGCGCCCAGCTCCAGCAGCCCTTCGTCGGTCATGTCGTCGAGCCTCATCTGGCGCTCGAAGCTGTCGCGCAGGCTCTCGACCACCACCAGGAATACGAACACGGCCACAAGCCACGCGAGCCACGCCGTGAGCAGCCACACCTTCTCGGCGGGCGTGAGCGCGAACACCACCGCCAGCGCCACCGGCACCGCAAGGCCCAGGGCCACGGAGCCGCGGATAAGCCGCGGGTACCAGCGTGTGAAGCGCTCGTAGCGTACGCGCAGCTCCTCGCGGTACTCATCCCTGCCCGACAGCGCGCGGAACAGCTGCGAGAAACGGTACGGGCGCGCGGGGATCTCCACGTCCTCGCCGTTGAAGATGCCGCCCTGCCGCACCTGGCCGGCCACCATGCGGTTGACGTTCGCCATCAGGGGCCGCAGCAGGATGCCGAAGGCCATGAACAGCACGAAGAAGAACGCCAGCATGCCGATGGCGTCGCCGTAGTGCGAGCCGTAGAAGCCGCAGATAGCCTCGCGCATGGCGGAGATGCCGTACGTGAAGGGGAAGAACGGGTACACGGCCTGGAAGAAACCCGAGGTCATCTCGATGGGGTACAGCCCTGTAGCCCCGGGGATCTGCGCGAACACGAGCACGATGCAGATGCCCTTGCCAATATGCTGCAGTGTCACCGAGAGCGCATAGATGATGCTGAGGTACGAAAGCGACGCCACCGCCGCCGCGAAGAACAGCGCCGGCGCACTGACAGCCTGCACCCCGATGACCAGCACTCCCGCACAGCAGATCACCGCCTGCAGCACGGCCATCACGGCGAGCAGCGCAAAGCGCCCTAGATAGCGCTGCGTGACAGTAAGATTGCGGATGCCCTCGCCGTCCACCTCCTGCTTCATGATCACCAACAGCATGAACGCGCCGATCCAAAACGTCAGGTTCATGAACAGCGGCGCCATGGCCGAACCGTAGGCGTTCAGCGGGTAGAGCTCCTCTGTCTTAAGCTCGGTGGGCGATCCCATGAAGTCGGCGATCTTCGACGCGTCGAGCCCGTCCTCTCCCACCAGCTTCGCCAGCACGCCGGACTCGCCCAGCGACAGCACGTCCGTGCGCACGGTGTCCAACCCCTCCTCCAGGCTGGCCAGGATGCCGTCGGTCTGCCCGAGCGCGTCCTTCGCGGTGCAGAGCGTGGATGCCAGCTGGTCCAACACGAGCGAGGTCTGGTCCACCAGCAAACGCTGGTTCGAGACGGCGGTTGCCAGCGACGACGACGCCGCGCCCAGCTGCGCCAGGCTCCCGTTCACGGCGGGGATCGTGGTGCCGAACAGGTTGTCCGAATAGGCCTGGGCGCCCGCGACGGCCTGCTGGACGGCGGCGTTCAGGTCGTTGCCCGCTTGGGCCGTGGCCTGCGAGATGTTTTCGGTGTCTGCGCTGATGCGGGTGAGGTCATCGAGCGTGGCCTGGGCGTCTGCAGCCTGCTGCTCCAGCTGCGCGGCAGCCTCGGCAAGCGGCTGCTTGCCCGGGTTGTCCTCGGGAAGCCCGTCGGCGACGCTCTTCAGATACGCCGCCAGCGCCTTGTCCTCGTCCACCACGGCCTGGGCCTGCGCGAGCGTCGCCCGCACGCTTCCCTGCGCCTCGCCGATCGTGCCCGCGATGTCCCCCACCGCCTGGTTCGCCTTCGACGAGGCCTGCGACACCGATGACAGGCCCGTGCCCACCGCCGGCATGGCCGCGGCGGAGAAGCTCGCCAGCCCGTCCTGCATCTGCGTCGTCAGGCCGGACACGGTCTGCAGCGCGTCGGACGCCGTCCCCAGGTCGGCGCGCACGCGGCAGAGCGCGTCCTTCGCGCCGCCCACCTTGGCCTGCGCCTCGTCGGTGGCCGACTCGATGCCCGCAAGCGAATCGCGCGCCTCGCCTACCGTCTGCACGGCCTGGGCGATCTTTTCCACCGCCTGCGAGCGGGACGCGTCCAGCTTCTCGCGCGACTCGCCCAGCGCCTGGTCGATGGCATCGGCGGCCACGTCGCTCACGGTGGAAACGAACGTGGAGTTGATGGTCTCGTCGAGCGTGCTGGCGCCGGTGTCGGTGATCTTCGGTGCCACCGGGCCCGCCTTCTCGTTCACGAAATATTCCAGCTTGGGCTGCGTGAAATCGCCGGTGGTGAGCGAGAGCAGCTGGGAGGTGAAGTCCGCGGGTATCACGAACGCGGCATAGCTCTTCCCCGCGTCAAGCTCCTCCATGGCGTCGTCGCGGTCGACGAACACCCAGTCGAGCTGCGTGTTCCCGTGCAGCTCGTCCACTATCATGTCGCCCACGCGCAGCTCGCCGGTCAGCTCGCTCGAACCGCCCTCGTCCTCGTTCACCACGCACACGCGCAGCGCGCCCGTATTGTCGTAGGGGTTCCAGAAGCCCACGACGTTGTACCAGGTGTACACCGACGGCAGCACGAGCAGCGCCAGCACCACCACGAGCGCCGGAGGCGTTTTGAGCAAGCGCAGCACATCGCGCTTGAGCACCCGCAAAACGTTTCCCATAGCCGCTGCCGCGCCCTTTCTCCGCCCGATAAATACCGAACAATGATAGCCCTCTCGGCACGTAACGTCACGCAAGATTGACGAACACGTTACATTCGTCAACCTCTCGGCTGCCGGCAACCGAGGCGGGCGGAACGCGGCGTGCCGAACCGGACGGCCCGCACCGCGCGAAGCCGAAGCGCCGCGCGCATTCCATCTCGCCCGAACCCGACAGGACCCCGGCGTTCAATCCGCCTCCCGACGTATGGCGGGCCCCGGGGCGTGATGCCCCAGGGCCCGCCGCTCCCTCGCAAACGCGAGCGCTACCGCGTCTCGTCGTCCTCGTCGTTGCCCAGCTCCTTGGCGGCGGCCTTCTGCTGCTTGTTGAACTGGTCGGCGCTGCGCTTCTCGTACTCGGTGGCCTTCTTGAACACGGTGGGCTGGTTGATCACCACCTGTGGGAACGGGATGCTGATGTCGTGCTTGTCGAAGATCAGCTTCATCTCGCGGTTCAGGTCGCGCTCCAGCTGCAGGCGGTCGCTCTCGGCGCACTGCACCACGATGCGGATGGTCACGCTGTTGTCGCCCAGCTCCACCACGCCCTTGTAGAACGGGCCGTCGATGATGGCCGGCAGCCGCTTGCGGATGTTCGGCAGCTCCTTGGACAGGATGTTCTCCACGCGCTCAAGCGACTCGCCGTACTCGATGCCCACATCGCACGAGGCGTAGGACGTCTCCTTCGTCATGTTGACCACGTTGCTGATGTCGCTGTTGCGGATCACCTTGATGTTCTGCGAGCCGTCCTCCACCTTGGTGGTGCGCACGCCTATCTCCACCACGGTGCCGCGCCAGTCGCCCACCTTGATGATGTCGCCCACGCGGAACTCGCCCTCGAAGATGATGAACAGGCCGGAGAGGATATCGCTCACCAGCTCCTTCGCGCCGAAGCTGATGGCGATGGACAGGATGCCGGCCGAGGCCAAAAGCGTGGTGGTGTCCACGCCTACCAGCATGAGGCAGTAGTACACCATGCCGATGATGGTGGCGTACTTGATGAAGCTGCCCAGCAGGCGGCACACGGTCTCGCCGCGCGCGCCCAGCACAGTAGCCAGCAGGTTCAGCAGCTTCTGAACGAGCGTGACCACGGTCAGCGCCACGCACACGAACATGATGCACGCCGTGAGGGCGAACACGTTCACGCCGCGCTCCCAATTACCGCCCAGGATGTAAGAGAAGATCGAGCCCTGGCCGAAGATGCTCTCCTGGAACACCACAGCTGCGAACACGGCGATCACGAACACGCCCACGAGCCAGCGCACCACCGTAGCCGTCTTCTGCTCGGCCGTCTTCTCGCTCCACTTGAACGAGCGGGCAATCCAGCGGCTGGCTGCCGATTCGGTCTTGGCCGTGCGCCCGCTCGGCATCTTCACGTCGATCATGCGCGCGTCGGCCTCGACCGGCGCCTTGGCCACGGTCACGCTGCCCCTCGGTTCGAAGGCCAGCAGCAGAAATATCACCACGAGGCACACGAGGGCCACACCGCCTGTGGCCACGGTGAGCGGCACGCGCTCGGCCATGAGCTCGCCCTCGGTGCCGGCAACGTACAGGAAGTAGTTCTCCGCCTCGGCCGACGAGACGTAGTACGTCGTACCCTCCACGGTGAGGTAATCGCAGTAGCCGTCCTTCAGCTGTTTCTCCGTCATGCCGTGCTCCAGCGCATCCTTGCCGACAAGTCGCTGGTCAGGGAAGTACGCGAACGTATGGTCATCCTTGCTCACGGCGAATGCGAACCCTTCGGAGCCCACCTTCACGCCGCCCAGCACGCTGTCCACGGTGACGGTCTCCAGCAGGTTCTCCAGGCGCGTCGTGCGAATGCCGATCTGCACGGCGCCGTCCACGGTGCCGGCCGCGTCGTGCAGCGGCACGCCGATGTACTGGCGCAGCTGCCCGGATATCTCGTCGGGCTGCGCTTCCTGCACCACCGAGTCCGCGCCCTGGAGCAGCTTGCGGAACTCGGAGGACTGGTCCTCGGGGTCCTCGCTCAGGGTAAAGTTCGCGTAGGAGGAGTTCGTTGCGGTCATCACGCCGTTCCCGTCGTACGTGAACACGTACTGGATCATGAGGACGTCCGCCAGCTTCTGCAGGTCGTCGCGGTTCTCGAGCGCCGGGTTCTGGTCCAGGGTGTAGCCGGCCACGCGCGCCTTGCCCAGATAGCGCTCGTCATACTGGCTGATGAGTTCGTCCATGCGCGCTTGGGTACGCTGGGTGGTCTCCACCACCTCGGCGGCGCGCTCGTTGTTTGCCACGGATTGGGATGACAGGGCGAACAGCGTCTGCATGTAGAACGATACGCCCAGGATGGCCAGAAAGCCCACGAACGACAGCACGGCGGCCTTGCGCCCTATCACCTTGTTGTAGCGCAGCGGCCCGACAGCACGGTAGTCCTCGGGACTGCGCCCCTCGCGCTCGTCCTCGCGCATGACGAAGATGCCGTACATGATGACCACGGCCATGACCGCGAAGAATATGAAGAGGATCACGCCCACCGTGACGTTGCGGGTAGCGGCCATGTCGCTCTCGGGCACGGCGGCGATATAGTAGGTGTCGCCGATCTTGCTCACATGGCCGTACAGATTCTCGCCGGCAAGAACCATCCACGCGTACGCGCCGTCCTCGAGGTCGGCTACGTCGATGCCGCCATCGATGGCGTCGGTGCCCACAAGAAGGTCGTTCGGATGGTACTCAACCAAGTAATCCTGCGCCGACACGGCGAACATGAAGCCATGCTGGCCGATGGCGATGTCCTTGAGCACGCTTTTCGTTGAGCCCGTGTCCTCCACGAGCTGGCGCAGCTCGGCCGGGTCCTGCTCGACCACCACCATGGAACCATCGTCGATGCGGGCAGCGTAGTAGCGCTTGAGCCAGTTCTGCTCGGGCAGCTCCACCTCCACGGCCGCGGAGGGCTCGCCGTCATCGAACACGGTGCGCAACTGGTTGAAGCGCGCATACGCGAAGTTCGCGGGGGTGTCCTGCGCCTTCGCGACGATAGCGCCGTCGCGCGACACCACGAGCACGTTGTCGACGCCCAGCAAGTCCTGGTACTCGACCATCTTCGCATCGGTCGCTGCGAAGCCGGCGTCGTTATTCGCCATGAAAGCCACGCTCGCCGCCTTGGACTGGTATATCTCGTCGAAGGTGACGGTATTCTGCTCCACGCCTTCGTCCGCTGACGCCAACAGGCCTTCCAGCGCGTCGGATTCTTGCCGCATCTCGCTCGCGTAGCCGTCCAGCGACAGCTCGGTCTGCATCGTGGACAGCAGAACGCCCATGACCGCCATGCTCGCGGCTGCCACCAAAACGAGGACGGCGATCTTGACCTTGAGTTTTCTCGACATGCCCCATCGCCTCCCTAGTTCCACTTGTCCGTGAGCACCGCAATGGTGCCGTCGTCGAGCATGCCCTGGATGGCGTCGGAGACCGGCTTGCTCAACGCGGAGCCCTTCTGCGTGGCAACGCCGTATTCCTGCGTGTCGATGACGTAGTCGAGGATGCTGCGGTCAGCGTTCAGGTAGGTATGCGCAATGGCACCGTCCATGCAGGCCGCATCGATGGAACCTGCTTCGAGCGCCCGGCTGAGGTCCTGGTAGGACGCCATCTGCACGAGGCGGAAGTTGTCGAACCGGGTCATCGAGTGGTCCTCGGTCTGCTCCAGCGCCTCGCCCGACGTGAAGCCCGACTCCGTCAGCTTCAGCGCCAGCTGCGGGGCGGTGTTCGTCCCCGCCATGGTGCCGAACGTGAGGCCCTTGAGGCCATCGATGCCCGACACGAGCGAACTGTTCTCCACCATCACGATGGAGGCGTCCGTGTAGTAGGACGGCGAGAAATCGAAGCTCTTCTCGCGCGACTCGGCGATGGAATAGCAGGCCACCATGCAGTCGACGTCGCCGTTTGCCAGCATGTCCTTGCGGGTGTCGGGCGTCACGGTCACGAATTCCACGGTGCCGTAGCCCATGCGCGCGGCCATCTCCTCGGCGATGTCGATCTCCAAGCCGTAGTACTTGCCCGTTCCCTCGTTCAGGTAGCCGAAGCCCACCACGTCGCTGCGAACGCCCACGCGCAGCGCCTCGCCGTTCGCCGGGGTGACCTTGGCGCCCTCGCCACTGCCGCATCCTGCCAGCCCTGCAAGCGCGCATACCAGCGCCAGGGCGACGAGTAGAAGCGTCGCGCCCCTCGTCCTCACCTTGCCCATGTGCTTCCTCCCATCGGATAAACCTCCGCCCGGCCCCGCATGCCTGCCACGCATCTGCGGGCCTGCCCCGAAGCATGCGCTCGGCCGCGCAAAGGCGGCAAAGCGCATCAAAGCCGCGGCGGCGCGGCTCCAAGAAGGTAAGTATGCCAAACCGGAACTTGCGAACATGCGCGATTGCCGGTTCAATATTTTTTTAAGGGGCTGGTCAGACGAGGGTATGTGCTTCTATGCCGCCAACCTCGCATGCGGAAAACAGCGGCGCCCGGGAAGGATCCCGGGCGCCGAGGAACTTGGTGAGGGAGGGGCGCGCCGCCGCGCCTTTACGCCGCCAGGCGCTTCGCGATGGCGAGGATGAAGTCGCGGGTGGAGAGCTTCACCGGGTTCGGCAGCGTGGTGATGAGGGCCAGGTCGCCCGTCATCTCGCCGGCCTCGATGGTGTCGAGCGTGGCGCGCTCCAGGCGGTCGGCGAACGCCACGAGGTCGTCCAGGCCGTCCAGCTCGCCGCGCTTGCGGAGCGCCCCCGACCACGCGAAGATGGTGGCCACCGAGTTGGTGGACGTCTCCTCGCCCTTGAGGTGCTTGTAGTAGTGGCGCTGCACGGTGCCGTGCGCGGCCTCGTACTCGTAGTACCCCTGCGGGCTCACCAGCACCGACGTCATCATGGCGAGCGACCCGAACGCACTCGACACCATGTCGCTCATCACGTCGCCGTCGTAGTTCTTGCACGCCCAGATGAAGCCGCCGTCGGCCTTCATCACGCGCGCCACCGCGTCGTCGATGAGCGTATAGAAGTACTCGATGCCGGCTTCCTCGAAGCGCGCGGCGTACTCGGCATCGTAGATCTCCTGGAAGATGTCCTTGAAACGGTGGTCGTACTTCTTCGAGATGGTGTCCTTCGTGGCGAACCAGATGTCCTGCTTCACGTCGAGGGCGTACTCGAAGCAGCTGCGTGCGAAGCTCTCGATGGACGCGTCGAGGTTGTGCATGCCCTGGGCGATGCCCGGGCCGTCGAACTCGTGGACGAGCTCGCGCGTCTCGGTGCCGTCGGCGGCGGTGTAGACGAGCTCCACTTTGCCGGGACCGGGAACGCGCAGCTCCGTGTTCTTGTACACGTCGCCGTAGGCGTGGCGGGCGATGGTGATGGGCTTTACCCAGTTGCGCACGCACGGCTCGATGCCCGCCACGGTGATGGGCGTGCGGAACACCGTGCCGTCGAGCAGGGCGCGGATGGTGCCGTTGGGGCTCTTCCACATCTGCTTCAGGTCGTACTCGTCCATGCGCGCGGCGTTCGGCGTGATGGTGGCGCACTTCACGGCCACGCCCAGGCGCTTGGTGGCCTCGGCGGAATCCACGGTCACCTGGTCGTCGGTGGCGTTGCGGTGCTCGAGGCCCAGGTCGTAGTACTCGGTCTTGAGGTCGACGTACGGGCAGATCAGCTCGTCCTTGATCATCTGCCAGATGATGCGCGTCATCTCGTCGCCGTCCATCTCCACCAGCGGCGTGGTCATCTGAATCTTCGCCATTGTCAGCCTTTCCCTCGTTGCGCGGCTCGCCCGCATCCCGTGTGTACTGCGCAATCATACCCCAGCCCAGGCCCGCGCAGGCGCATCGCGTGCAAAACCAACGACATCACCGGTTTTTGGAAATGAGCGCGAAACAAAGGGCTCATCGGGCGGCGAGCGCCATGTAACCGTCTTCAAGGGTGGGCTCAACGGGCGCCGATCCTGCGGGCGGCGCGTCGCTCACTATGCGGTAGCGCGTGCCCTGGGCCGTGGTCGCCGCATTCACCACGACGGCTCCCGCCGGTGGGGCCATGAGCGGCGGCGTGAGCCAGGTGCGTCCGTGCGCGCCGTCGATGAGGCCTGCGGTGGCACCGTCGTACTGCAGGCGTCCCCCGCGAAGCACGCACACGTAAGGGCAGGTCTGCGCCACGTCGTCGAGGATATGAGTGGACAGCACCACCGTGCGCTCACCGCCGAGCGTGGCCAGGAGCGTGCGGAAGCGCATGCGCTCCTCGGGGTCGAGGCCGGCCGTGGGCTCGTCCACCACGAGCAGGCGAGGGTCGCCCATGAGCGCCTGGGCAATGCCCACGCGCCGCCGCATGCCGCCCGAGAAGCCGCCGATCCGCCGCCGACGCACATCGGTCAGCCCCACGCGCTCGATGAGCTCGTCGACCTGGCGGCGCCGCGCACGCCGGTCGTCCATGCCCTTGAGGACTCCCACGTAGTCGAGGAACTCGGGGGGCGTGAGGTTGGGATAGGGCTCGATGTCCTGAGGCAAGTAGCCGAGGGCCTTCTTGAGCGCGCGGCGGTTGCGCGGCTCGGACAGGTCGTGCCCGTCAACAAACACGCGTCCGCGCGTGGGGCCCACGATGCCGCAGAGGATGCGCATGAGCGTGGTCTTGCCGGCGCCGTTGGGACCGATGAGCCCGATCATGCCGGAAGGCAGGTCGAGCGTGAGGCCGTCGAGGGCACAGGGCTTCTTCGGGAAGTCCTTGCCCAGACAGTCGAGGGAGATGAACATGGGGGTTTCCTTTCTTGGGTGCTCAGCGGCGCCGGTAGGCTCGCCTGCGGGCGATGGCGCCGGCCGCCGCGATCAGCGCGACGGCGATGGCGAGCTCGAGGGCGAGCAGCACGACGGACTCGAGGGGCGTAGCAGCCGCGACGGTTGCGGCGGATTCAGGGGAATCGAGCAGCGGCGTGCTGCCGAAGAATGCCTGCGCCACGGGATTGGCCGCGATATGGACCCGCAAGCCGCCTCCGGCAGTGGGAGTCGGCACGAACACGGTGAGGAAGAGCACCCCGATCCAGGCGACGATAGCCGCGATCCGCGCAAAGGCCCGCGGCAGGAACGAGCCGGCAAACGCCGAAAGCGACGCCGCGATGAGCGCGGACGGCAACACTATGCCGATCAGCAGGAAAGCCGCCTGGGGCATCGCCCACGCGTTGCCGTGCAGCATCTGGCCACCCGCGCAGAACAGCAGCACCCCTGCGGACGGCAGCGCCATCGCCGCAAGGGAACCCGCCACACGCGCCGCAACCAACTCGAACGAAAGCACGGGTGCGGACGCCTCGATCTCCGAGATGCCGAGTCGCTCCGCCTCGGCGGCCAGGTCGGTGAAGGCCGCCGCGTAGGCGATGGGAGGCAGCAGCGCGAGCATCTGCGCCGTCAAAGCGAGCGCGGTCGGATTGTCCGTCTCAAAAGAAAGCCCGGGGTTCACGGTGATCGTGATCGACAGCAACGCGAGCGCGAACGACACGATCCAAAGCGCCCGCTGCCGTGCGGCTAAGCGGAAATGCGTGCCCGCCAACGACAAGGACCTCATCGCGCACCTCCCAGCTTGCGCCACGCGTACTCGGACGCGCCAAGTGCGCGCCAGACGCAAGCGCAGAGCAAGCACAGCACGAGCAGCGGCAGCCCGCGCTGCAGCACGAGCTGCGGCACGTTCGGATCCCAAACGAGTGCAAAGAACAGCCAAACCGCCACGACGACGAGCGCGGCGCTGCGCGAAGAACCCGCGAGCGCCGCGGCCGCGTACGCCGCCAGCACCATAAGCGTCGCGCCGCCCACCGGCGTGATGGCTCCCGCCCACCCGATGTCGCGATACACGAGGCCCAGCGCCTCGAGCGGCACGAACATCACGAGCGCGCCGACTGCTGCCGCCGCCAACACAATGGCTCCGCGCAGCGTCTGCACCGCACGGAACTCCGCCGGCGTGGCCGCCTGCACCTCTACGAGCGGGTCGCCCGTGAACACGGCGACGGCGCAGACGCCCACCGCAAGGGGATACGCCTGTGTGAAGGCGAGCATCGCATGCGTAGCCGCCATCGCGCCCGCCGCGAGCACCCAGCATGCGCCGACGGCGGCGATGCACGCTCCAACGGCCACCGGCACGACGATGCCCACGGCCCGCACCCGCCACGTCTGCGCAGCTGCGAGCGCGCGCAGCTGCGATCCGGTCAAGCGGCCGTTGCCGCTGCCATACCCTGCATCCATGCGAAGCCTCCTCAATCTCATGCCGCCTCCATGTGAGCGACCAGCGCCCTGCGCGCCGTGACCACCGCAACCGCGAGCAGGACGCATCCCGCCGCGGCCATCGCTCCAGACCCGACGGCGCCTTGCAGCTGCGCGATCACCGAAAGTGCACCGCCGCCCGCCGCCACACGACCTACCGGTACCACGAGCGGCACGAGAACCGCGCCAACCACCGCGCCTGACCACGGCGCGTTCGACCACACCGCGACGAACGCCGAGGCGCCCGCGACAACGGCGAGGGGCACGAGCCACGAGGATACGAGCGCTCCGAGCTCAACCGGCGCGCCCCACCAAGCGAACGCCGCCGAGGCAGCGAGCCCGGCGAGCGCATCGACGCCCAGCACCACCGCCAGCCGCGCGAGCAGCACGGTCTGCGGCCCCAGCGGCATGGCCAGCGCCAGCAGGTCGGCGGCATCGGTCGAGAGCGCGGCCGTCACGGTGAGCGCCGCACCCAACAGCAAAAGCGCCGAGAGCCACCAGACAGCCCCATCCCCATCCCAGCCTGCGTCGACGAAGCACGCCACACCCACCGCCAGCGCGGCCATGACGAGCGCCATCGGCAGCACCGCCCACGGCATCGCGCGCACCTGCGCAGCCGCCAAGCTCGCCGCCAGTCGCGCGCTTTTGCGCACCGACCAAGCCGGCGCCTCGAAGATCGACGGCTCGCCCTCGATGTGCGCCGCGATGCACGCGAACGGGGGCACGTCGGACGCGCACGCCCGTTCCTGCATCCTCATCGCCTCGCGCAACGCCGCGCGCGACTCGGTTTCATCCGTGTTCATACTCGCCTCCCCAAGGTCTTCTGCAATAGGGCTCGCGCGCGGGACACGCGCGACTTCACCGTGCCCACCGGCACGTCGGTCACTTGGGCGATCTCCGCATAGGGAAGCTCGTGCAGCCAAGCGAGCCGCACCGTTTCAGCCAACGCCGGCTCGAGGGCGTCAAGCGCGGCCACGATCTCGCCGAGACCCGCTTGCGCAAGCAGCACCTCCAACGCATCGCCCGTCTCGTCGGCCAGCTGCTCCGTCCCGTCATCGAGCGCGCATTCGACGGGACGGGCGCGTCGCATACGCACGTACACCTGGCGTTTCGTGATGCCCAGCAGCCACGTGAGCACCCGGCTGTCGCCGCGAAACGCGCGGGCCGAGCGCCAGCAGCCCAGCCACGCGTCGGCGGCCGCCTCTTCGGCAAGCTGGCGATCCGGGCAGCGCGCCAAGGCGAACGCGAGCACGGCCGGCGCGTAGCATCGGTACAATTCCTCGAGCGCGCCTTCATCGCCGCGCGCCATGCGCGCAAGCGCGGCGCGTGCCCGCCCATCGTCCGCTTCGCACTCCTCCATGTCACCGCCCCTCATTCCCGTCATCGCGTTCAACCCCTTAGTAGCGCCGAAGGAGCGCGAGGTTCACAGGTTCCCGATTTTTTCGCATCCGCACCGTCCGCCTCAAAAATCGCCCTCAAATGCAGCTGGCCCGGAGCGCATGCTCCGGGCCCGTCGATTCTGTCTGCCGGAATGGCCTCGCACGGTCGCGGGCGCAGCCGTGCCGACACGGCCGCGTCTCAACCAAGCGCGTCGGAGCCTACTCCCCCAGCTCCTCCGCAAACCCCACGCGGTAGTTCTTGAACACGGCCTCGCCTTCCTCCTGGGTGGCGTCCAGATCCACGTCGGCCGCGATGGCGAAGTCGTGGTCGCCCTCCGGGTCGCTGAATATCTGGCGCACGTGCCAAACGCGCTCCGCCTTCTCGTCCGTCTCGTCGATCGCCAGGTAGGCCGCCGAGCGGGCGTCGGCGTCGATGGCAATGGCCTCGTGCGCCTCGAAGTACGCGTCGAGCGCGCGCTGCCAGCGCGGCTCGCCGCAGCCCCACTCCTGGTCGAGCTTCCCCAGCTCCGCCGTGCGGCCCTGCGCCGCCAGCCGCACGCGCTGGAAGAGCGCGTTGCGCACGAGCACGGTGAGACCTCGGCGGTCGCGCACCACGGCGTCGGCAGCCGAGGGCGGCGCGACCTCGAACATCGAGCCCGCGCTCTCCCATTCGTCCACCAGGCTCGAGTCCACCGAGCGCACCACGAAGCCGAGCCATGCGATGATGTCCTCCAGCCGCTCGTCGCGCTTGTCGGCGGGAATCGTGCGATCGAGCACGCGGTAGGCGTCGGCCAGGTAGCGCAGAAGCGTGCCCTCCGAGCGCGCGATGCCGTAACGCTGCACGTAGCCCTTGAAGTCTGCTGCACCCTCCAGCATGTCGCGCAGCACCGACTTCGGAGCCAGCGCGAAGTCGCGCGCCCACGGCACCTCGGCGCAGTAGCGCTCGAACGCCGCCTCCAGCAGGTCCTCCAGCGGCCGCGGGTACGTGACGTCGGCAAGCTTCTCCAGGCGCTCCTCGTACTCCACGCCGTCGGCCTTCATGTCGGCCATGGCCTTGTCGCGCGCCGCGCGCTCCTGGGCGCGCAGCACCTGCCGCGGGTCCTCCAGCGTGGCCTCCGCCATCGATATGACATCGAACGCATAGGTCTCGCTCTCGGGGTCCAGAAGCTCCAGCGCCGCCAGCAAAAACGGCGATAGCGGCTGGTCGAGCGCGAAGTCCTCCGGCAAGTCCACCGTGGTCACGTACTCCACGGCGCCGTCCTCGCCCTCCACCTGCTCTATCACGTCTGCGTTTGCCAGCGTGTCGAATATCTCGTCGGCGCGCACCCGCAGCGCCGCCTTCTCCTCGTCGGTCTGGGCCGAGTCGGCGATGAGCTTCCGCACGCGGGCGTACGCGTCGCCGCCCTGCACCACCTCGGACAGCACCATGGAATGCGTGATCTTCATGCGCGGCTTCAGCGTCTCGGGCACGGCGGCTATCAAGCGCTCGAAGGTCTGCTTGTTCCACGTGACGAACCCCTCGGGCGGCTGTCTCTTCTTTATCTTGCGCAGCTTCTTCGGGTCGTCGCCCGCCTTCGCCACCAGCTTCGCGTTCTCTATGTCGTGCTCGGGCGCCTCGGCAATCACCATGCCCTCGGTGTCGAAGCCCGAACGCCCGGCACGACCCACGATCTGGTGGAACTCGCGGGCGCGCAGCCGGCGCATCTTATGGCCGTCGAACTTCGTGAGCGCCGTGAGCACCACGGTGTGGATGGGCACGTTGATGCCCACGCCCAGCGTGTCCGTGCCGCAGATAACCGGCAGGAGCCCCTGCTGGGCCAGTTTCTCCACCAGCAGGCGATAGCGCGGGAGCATGCCCGCATGGTGCACGCCCACGCCGCTGGCCAGCAGGCGCTTGAGCGTCTTGCCGAACGCCGTGGTGAAGCGCGTCCCCTTGACCGCTTCCTTCACCTGCTCGCGCTGCTCCTTGGTGGCCACGCCGTAGCTGGACAGCGCCTGCGCGGTGGCGAGCGCCGCATCCTGCGAGAAATGCACCAGGTACAGCGGCGCCTCCCCCTTGCGCAGCGCCAGCTCCACCGTGCCCTCAAGAGGCATCTCCACGTACTCGTATTCCAGCGGCACCGGGCGCGGCGCGTCGGCCACCACGTCCACGTCCGTGCCCGTGCGCTCCTTGAGGGACGCCGCGATGGCATCGGTGTCGCCCAGCGTGGCGCTCATGAGCAGGAACTGGGCCTTCGGCAGCGTGAGCAGCGGCACCTGCCACGCCCAGCCGCGGTCGGCGTCGCCGTAGAAGTGGAACTCGTCCATGGCCACGCAGCCCACGTCGGCCCCCTCACCCTCGCGCAGCGCCTGGTTGGCCAGGATCTCGGCCGTGCAGCAGATGACGGGCGCCTCCGCGTTGATGTGCGCGTCGCCGGTGATCATGCCCACGTTCTCGCGCCCGAGGATGTCCACCAGGTCGAAGAACTTCTCGCTCACGAGCGCCTTGATGGGCGCCGTGTAGTACGCGCGCCGCCCGGTGGCCAGCGCCATGAAGTGCAGGCCGAGCGCCACAAGCGACTTACCCGAACCCGTGGGCGTGCCCAGTATCACGTGGTCGCCCACCATGAGGTCCATCAGGGCCTCCTCCTGATGGGGCCAGAGCTCTATACCGCGCGCCTCAACCCAGCCAAGGAACCGGTCGAGCGCCTCGTCGGCCGTGAGCCACGGCTCCGGCTCACCCTCCTCCGGCTCCCACCACGTGGGCGCCAGCCGCCCGAGCGACCCGTGCGCAAAGGCCTCGCTCTCGACGGATTCGTCACGCGCCGCCGTTCCGTCTGCCGCTTGTTCTGTCATGAGGAAGCCTCCGCAATGGTTCGATCGTCTCGTCGACTGCGTATTCTACCTGCTCTCGTCATCCATTCCCGCCCCCACGGCAAAAGAACACGTCCCCGCTCCCGAGCACGCACGCGATCACGCGTGGAGGCCGGAATCTTGCGCAAAAACGGGCGCACGAAGTCACTGTTTTAACCGCTGTGAAGTCTTTTTGCGTCATCTCGGACGGTTTCGCACGCTCCGACGTACCATCCGAGAGCATTTCGCCTGGTCGCATATTTCGCCATCGCCCGAAAGGGCTCCGGCGAGCTTCACAGCGTCCAAAACTGTGACCTGCACAGACCGTCATCGACATGATGGCATGACCCTGATCACGGGCAGCAGATCGACGAGAGCGTCCGGCGTACGCTGCCATCATTGCCCCTCGAGAGAAGCATCGGGCGCCCGACGCGCCCGCCACGAGGAAGAAGGCGGCCATGAGCTCGGGTAGAGCGAGGCACGCATGGAGCACCTGGCCACCGCCTTCGCCGCCATGCGGATTGCCTGCTCCGCGCAACAAGGGTATCGCTACCCCAGCCCCAGCGCGGCCGCAACGACCCATGCCATCGCCGCGATCCACAGCACCGCCACCACCACGCGCACGCCGTTCGGGACGCGCAGGTTCTTCGCCGGGATCATGAGCATGGCAATGAGCCCGCCCAGCGCCCCGCCCAAGTGCCCGCTCACGGATATGCCCGGCACCAGGAACGTGTACACCACGTTGATGCCGATGATGGCGAGCATGCTCTTGCTGTACTGGGCGAACACATGCCGATTGCCCTTGTGCAGCACGCCGAGCAGCGCCACGGCCACGAACAGCGCGAACACGCTCGTCGATGCGCCCGCGCTCACCGTGGGCATCCCGCCCGCCAGCACGTCGGCCATATACGACACGGCATTGCCCGTAATGCCGCCCACGAAGTAGAGCGCGAGGAAGTTGCCGCGCCCCAGCACCCGCTCCAGCACCTCGCCCACGCTGAAAAGCGCCACCATGTTGAAGCCCAGGTGCATGAGGTCCATGTGCAGGAACATGGGCGTTACGAACCGGAACAGCTCGCCCGCCTGAACGAGCGGCGCGTACATGGCGCCCATGTCCACGAGCACGCGCGTGGGGATGTCGAGCGAGACCCCCATGCGCGCCCCGGCCAGCAGCGATATGGCCGCCTCGGCCGCGAACACGATCACATTGAGCGCGATGAGCACGAGCGTCACCAGGCGGAACCGGTTGCGCTCGAAGAACCCGGGCGTGTTCGCGTTCATCATGCGCTTCAACTGCTCGTCGTCGATGACGGGCCGCGCAGGCGCGTCGGGGTCGTTCACCTTGTAAGGCACGGAAGGCTCCTTGCTGATTCGTTCTTCCGAAAGTCCGAACCAGCATACCATCACCGTCCGTGTGAAGGGAGGCCCGCGGGCCTCCCTTCACGTACTCGCCAGCACCCGGGGCGCGCCGCCGTGCGTGCCGCGCCTGCCGTGCCAGCAGCCTTCCTGTACCGGGACCCGCCGCTATCCCAGCGGCAGCGCCAGCTGCTCGGGTCCACCCGGCTCATCGCAGGGCGGCCAGCGATGCCGTGCCATATCGATGGTCTCGTCGTCCACGAACGCCACGCCCTCGTCTTCCAGCAGCTGCCGCTGCACGCGCTGGCCGCCGAACGCGTAGGTGGGCGCAAGGGTTCCCTTGGCGTTCACTATGCGGTGGCACGGCAGGTTCCACCCGCGCTGCACGCGGCTCATGGCCAGGCCCACCTCGCGCGACGCCTTGGGATACCCCGCCAGCTCGGCGATTGTCCCGTACGTGCACACCGAGCCCGCCGGCACGCGCCGCACCTGCGCGTACACGCGCTCGAAGAACTCCTCGTCCATCTCGATCATCCCCGAGCCCTTCGCCTGGCCCATCGCGCACCCCCCTCACCTTCCGTCCACCTCATCATAGCAGCGGAAAACGTCCCGCGAAACGCCCAAACTCCGGAAAGCGCGCCTGCTCGGCAATCGTGGATGCCAGCCCGATCTTATGGAATGGCCCAATGTGCCCGTTGCTCGTGCTCGGACAGGCATGGCTTATGACCAGCCTCGCGCTCGATGCCTCGGCCGCGCTCTGCACCTGGATCGTCCACCCGCCCAGCCAGGAGGTGCTGGCGAAGCCGCCGCCGCGCACCATGAGCGTGCTCGCGGCGGCGGGCTCGTCATGCCCTGCACCGTCAAGTTCGTCCAAGCGCCCAACCGGGCATCGCCGAACCGCTCTCTAGAGGCTCGCCCGCAGCACCTCCACCACCTCGTCGCGCGAGAGCGGGTGGTAGCCGCCCTCCATGGGCAGCGTGGCCTCGGCGATGCCGTCGAGCATGCCCTCGTCCACGCCGAGCTCCGACAGGCGCATTACGCAGCCGATCTCGCGCGCCCACGCCTCGAGCGCGGCAATGCCGGCCTCGGCAAGCTCCTCGTCCGTGCGCCCATCGCCCTTCACGTCCCACACCGTGCGGGCGAACCGCGCGAACTTCGGCAGGCCATACGGCGCGACCAGGCGATAGTACGCGGGCGACACCGCCGAAAGCGTCATTCCGTGCGTGGCGTCGGTGTAGGCGCCCACGGCCTGGCCGATCATGTGCACCTCCCAATCGGTGGACTTGCCCATGGCCACGAGCGTGTTGAGCGCCCAGGTGGCCGCCCACATGATGTTGCTGCGCGCCTCGTAGTCGCGCGGGTCGGCAACAGCCGCGCGCGAGCTGGCAACGAGCGAGCGCATGAGGCCCTCCATCAGGTAGTCCGACACGTTGTCGTCCTCGCCCGAGAAGTACTGTTCCATCACGTGCGACATGACGTCGAAGACGCCGGCCACCATCTGGCGCTTCGGCACCGTGAACGTGAGCTCCGGATTCAGGATGGCGAACTTGGGATACGCCTCGGGGCCGAACACGTGCCCGATCTTGAGCTTCTGCCCACGGTTGGTGATGACCGCGCCGCCGTTCATCTCGCTGCCCGTGCCCGCCATGGTGAGCACACAGCCCACGGGGACGACGTCGCATTCCACCTCCTCGAAGCGCAGGTAGTAGCGCTCCCACGGATCCTCGTCGCAGTGCACCGAAACGCTCACGGCCTTCGCGTAGTCCGCCACCGAGCCGCCGCCCACGGCCAAGATGAAGTCGACGTCGTTCTCGCGCGCCCTGTCGCGACCCTCCAGCAGCCTCTCCGCCGTGGGGTTCGGCATGACGCCGCCATCGTCCACCACAGTCTTGCCGCACTCCTTCAGCAGCGCCACCACCTGGTCGTACAGTCCCGTCTCCTTGATGGAGCCGCCACCGTAGGCCAGCTGGACCACGGGGCCGAACGCAGGCAGCTCGTCACGCAGCCGTTCGAGGGCATCGGGTCCGAAATGCAGGCGGGTGGGGTTGTCGTAGGTGAAGTTTCCGAGCATGGCTCTCTCCTTGGTCCGTGAGGTTTCTTCTTGGACCATCATGCACCTTGGAGCTCACTCTTAGTCAAGAAGCATCTTCCGGATTGTCGGAAAACCGTGGCTACACCACCTTCTGTGCCGCAGAAGAGGCAACCCGCGTAACGGATGGAAGGCGCACGGTTCACACCGCGCAGCCGCCCGCTGCACCATTTTGCACTGCGGCTATCGTATCGGGCTATGCGCAAGGCAACCGGAAAGGAGCAACTATGATCGCAAGAGACGACAACACCGCCGCACGCCCCACCGCCCTGGGGCGCGGGCTCGACACCCTTATGGGCGAACGCGACGTACAAGGGGGCACCGAAAAGAAAGGCGCCCGCGGAACCGACAACGGACGTGCGCAAGAGGCCGGTGATAGCGACCGCACGCGGGAGACCGACCAGGCAGAAGCCTCTCCGAGCGTCGGCCATTCGGACGGTGTCGGGTTCAGGCAGCAAGATGGCGAACCCAGCCCCTCGCATCAATCCTCGCACGGGAATAATTCGCAGAACGCGCGCCCGCCCGAAAGCGGCATCGCCGTCGCCAGCGGGCTCATCGCCGGAGGCGCGGCAGGAGCCGTGGCCATCGCCGCGTTCGCCCTCCTCGGCGTGAGGGCGGTGCTGTCGATGCAGCGCCGCAACCGCCTGTTCTAAGCTTGTCGGGCCGACCGGCCCGCCGCATCAGTGTCAACCGGTCAGGCCGTACTTCTGCGCCAGCTGGGCCGCCTTCACGCGGGCGCCCTTCTCGTTGAGGGCCCAGCGCTCGAACAGTACCGCGTTCCCACTCGTGAACACGTCGTAGATGCCCTCGAATGCCATCTCGGCGCACGTGAAGGCGCCCTCGATGGACGTGAAGTACGTTGCCGCGTCCTCGTTGAAGGCACCGTCCTCGAACTCCAGGACGTGCGCCTGCTTCCCGTGGCCGGCCAAGGGCACGAGCATGGTGCCGCCGGTGAGCACAACGGGTAGCCCGCGGCCGCCGAACGGCACGCGCATCGCCGTGCGCACCGGCTCGAACCGTCCGACCCACTGCTTGCCGTCCAGCTTCGCCCAAGCGGCCCAAGCGCGCGTGAAGCGCAGGTCGTCGTCACGGTACAGCGCCTCGAAGAACTCGCGATACGTCGACGCACCGTCCAAGTGCCCCAAAAACTCGGATCGCACCCCGCCCCCAAGAGAAACGAGCGAGAGCACGCGGGCGCACCCCCGGCGCTGCCGCTCGCCTAAACCGTCGATCTGCTCTTTCAGCTCTTCGTACTTCACAGCCCGCCCCTTTCCCCTGAATGAACGCAGCGCATTCCCGAACAACGCGCATCTCGCGCACCAGTATAGTCCAGAACGCCTGCGCGACGGCCCCGTATAAAGAAAAGCCCCCCCTTTCGACCGGCAAGTCAAAGGGGGCCCGGAACGCCTATCCTCAGCGCATCGGCGGCTGCTGGTACGGCGGTTGGCCGCTCCCGCCGGAACCGCCGGGAGCGCCTGCCAGCTCGAACGGCATCGGATCATCCTGCCCGCGCCACGCCGGCACGTTGAACTGCTGCGTCCAGTAGCCCAGCGCCCGCGTGATCATCGCCATGAAGAACACGGCCACTACCATAGACGCGAATCCCGCAAGCAGCGAGAGCACTATCGCCACGCCGCCAATCCCGAATACCATGCCGACGATAGCCGCATCGACCCGACTGGAATTGATGTTCAGGTTGCCGCCCGTGACCGCGAACCCTATAGCCATGCACAAGAATACCACCACCACGATGAGGATGGTCACCACCACGGTTGCCGCAATGGCCATCAGCACAGCCATGCCCAGAATGCGCAGCATTCCGGCGAAGTCGTGCCGCAGCATGGTCCAGATCTTACCGAACTGGAATCCGGCCGACAATCGACCGTAGATGCTCATGCGCATGGAGCCCACCCAAGTGAAGAATGTCGTGAGCAGGTACGCTACCATAGACAGGACGAAGAACACCAGGCCGACAAGGCCCGAGGCAAGGCCCAGAGGAAACGACAGGAACTCGGAATGATAGCCCCAGCCCGACCATATCCCGAAGGAGCCTCCGGTCAGGATAGATCCCACCAATTCCACCGCCCAGGGAATGAGCGAGCACACGAAGCCTATGACGAGCACGAAGAACCCGCGACTGTACAGCCGCCCATCCTCGTTGCCGAACACATGGGCGGGCATCGGCGCATGGACGCCCCATGCGATATCGCGTGCCCATCCGTACAGGTAACCAGCTACCACGATCCACCCGAAGATGGGAACCAGGCTCACCAAGCCCAGCACAAGCAGCTTGCCGAACCAACCGGGCGAGTTCTTTACGTCATGCCAAGCAGCATTGAAATAACCGGCCTGCATAGCTCCCCTCCTATCCTCTTCAGCTGCGCTAACGCACAGTCTGTCAGTTAGCGCGTTCTACTATAAACGCGCGCGGGCCAAGCGCACGCGAACCGTTGCCATTCCGTCAGTAAGACGAAACATCCTCTATGCGAAGGCTCCCCGCTTCCCCAGCGCAATTCTCTCCGGACACCAAGAGACCCCCAGTATCTGGGGGTCTCTTCAAGCAGTCTCGATGGCCGTCAGGCCGTCGGAACCAATTTACTTGAGGGTGACGGCCGCGCCGGCTTCCTCGAGCTTGGCCTTGATCTCCTCGGCCTTGTCCTTGGCAACGCCCTCCTGGATCGGCTTCGGAGCGCCCTCGACCAGCTCCTTGGCCTCCTTCAGGCCCAGGCTCGTGATCTCGCGGACAACCTTGATGACGGCGATCTTGTTGTCGCCGAAGCCCTCGAGCACGACGTCGAAGTCGGTCTTCTCCTCGGCAGCAGCGCCACCCTCGGCAGGAGCGGCAGCAGCCACGGCCACGGGGGCGGCGGCGGAAACGCCAAACGTCTCCTCGATGTCCTTCACCAGTTCAGAAGCCTCGAGCAGGGACATCTCCTTGAGGGCCTCGATGATCTCTTCACGCGTAACAGCCATGTTCGTTTCCTTTCGAAGCGGCCGGGTCCTTCCCGACCGATGTGTTTTGCCTATCGTCAGGCAGCGCTCGCCGCGCCGCCTATGCTGCGGTTAAGCAGCTTCTTTCTGGTCGGCCACGGCCTTCGTGACCTGCGCCAGACCACGCGGCACGCCGTTGAGTGCCACGGCAAGGCCGCGGGCAACACCGGAGATAGCGCCGGCGATCTGAGCCAGGAGCTCTTCGCGGGACGGGAGAGAAGCGATAGCCTCCACCTGTGCGGCGGAAACCTGCTCGCCTTCCATCAAGCCACCCTTGATCTCCAGGTTCTGGTTCGTCTTCGCGAACGTCTTCACGGCCTTTGCGGCAGCAGCCACATCGTCACCGGCGAACACGAACGCGCTCGGACCTTCCAGGATATCGTCGAGCGTGGGCAGGCCGGCCTCGTCCAGGGCAATGTGCATCAAGGTGTTCTTGTACACCTTCATGCTGGCACCGGATTCGCGGATGGCCACGCGCAACGCCTGGATGTCCTTCACCGTCAGGCCGCAGTAGTCCACGACCCACACAGCGGAAACGCCGTCGAGATCCTCCTTGATCTTGGAAAGCGTCTCTTGGTTCTTCACGTTGGGCATGTAGTACACCTCCTTTTCCTCGAACTCGGGTTCCGCTCCCTCGTCTGGGATCGTCGCCTAAGAAAAAGGAACGACCCCCGCCGTCTCATGACAGCAGGGGTCGTCTAAGCGCGAAACTTATACAACCACCTCGGCGGGCCGCATCCCTGCGATTAAACCTCTCGGTACCAGCTGTCTTGGGCAGCGGAACTAGCTATACGTCGTGCTCCCGAAGAAGCAACCGTTATATTTTGCCATCATTCCGCCATTTGTCAACCCAAAACACGGAAAAGCCCGCCCTCTGGCGCGCTCCCCGGGCTCCGCGCTCCCCGGCCATCGATCACCTTCCCGCCCGAAAACCATGGGAACCCCCGATCACGGAGGTTCCCAAGCAAGCTCTCTGGCGTCGAAACTCTATGCCGCGTCGCCCTTCGCGTCGGCGGTGGCATCGGCCTCCTTCTCCGCCTCCTTCGCAGCATCGGCCCCGTTACCGGTCTTCGCGCCGTCGGCGCCGACAATCTCCTCCACAGGGTTCGTCGGCTCCGCCTCCACGTAGGTGAACGTGATGGCGTCCCCTTCCTTGTACCCCACGATCTCTATCAGCCCGGGAAGCGCGAAGTCGTAGATGGCGCTGCCGTCGTCCAGCTTCACGTAGAAGTGCGAGTTGCCCTCCACCACCGCCTGGGCGATGTGCGCGATCGTGCCCTGCTTCTCGACCGCGCCCGTGTCCACGCCGGACTCGGCCAGCACGCCGTTCGTGGCGAGCAGGGCCTGGTAGGCCTTCTGGCACTCGGCCACCGTGTTGCCTACGGCCACGTTCTGGTAGCGCTGGATGTCCAGCATGGCGAACTGCTTGACGAGTCCCGCGTTGTCCTTCAGCGCCATGAAGTACGTCGGCTGGCCCGACACGTTGATGAGCAGCGGGAACGTGGCCTGGTAACGCAGGTTCTGCACCTGGCCCTCGGCCGACTGCATGGCCGATTCCTCGGTGGCGCCGGCCACCGGGTAGAAGTGCGACTCGGCCGTGCGCTGGTTGATCAGCACGAAGCCCACGATGGAGTTGTCGGCCGTGGCCGAGGTCACGCCTGTGTACACCCATACGTCATCGTCCTTGGCAATGTAGTTGTAGCCCGGGTTGCCATCGGTGCCCGGCGTGGTCTGCACCACGTTCTTCTGCCCGAACACGGAGTTCAGCCAGCCGTCCTTGTACTTGCCGGACCAGTTGTACTGCTCCAGCAGCAGATCGGTCGGGTAGGCGTGGTCGACCCACTGCGGCACGTCCTCGATGGCCAGGTCCTGCGTCTCGCCCGTCGTGGCGTCCACCATGACCACGCGCTCGATGGTCGTGCCGCCGAACAGGCCGATGGTGCGCGACTGCACCGGGCAGATCCACCAAGGATGCCCCTCGTCGTCGATCTCGAACGACTTCTGGTCGAACATGTAGAATGGGTAGCTCAGCTGCACGTGGCGGTCGATGTTGCGCACGAGCGGCTCGGACTCGGAGTAATGGATGGGATTGTCCTCAAGGCGCACGATCTCCGCATCCTGCGTCGTCATGTTCACCAACGCGTAGGCGGGGATGCCGGCCTCGCGGTTCGTGAACCACTTGAACAGGTCCGCGTACCCCAGCGGACTCACGCGTACCGGCGAGCTCTGGTAGTTGATCTGGCTGTACAGCGGCGATATCTCGAACTGGCTCACGTACTCGGGGATGGAGCCCATCTCGCGGTTGCCCAGCAGCACGGCCGAGTCGCGGTCGATAACGGGAATTTCCGAATAGTTCACCTCCTTGATATCCTGCGCGAAGTTGTCCTCCGTCGTCTGCAGCACCGTGGCGTACTTCTCGGCGTTGCCGGGGAAGATGGAGAGCGACATCACGGCACCAAGCACGCCCAGCACGGCCACGGCCACCGGCACGTAGCTCGCGAACTTGAACGCCTTCGCCTTGCCCGGGTTCGCCTCGACCTTCGCGGTGCCCTCCTTGTAGCTGTGCGAGCGGCTCCAGAACACCAGGAACAGCGGCAGCAGGATGAACACGGCCACGAACATCCAGGTGTCCGTCGAATGGATGTTGATGGGCGGGTGGAACCACCAGTAGGCGGCCAGGCCTACCAGCACGATAACGATGGCGGCGATGATAAGGGCCTTCTTGCCCCACGCAGCCATACGGTCCGCGAACGGGACCTCAACGTGAACGTGCGGCGGCTGCGAGCCTCCGCCGCCTCCCCTGCCGGCGCGACCCGCACCGTCCGAAGGGGCCTCCGCGTCGGCGTCGAAGCGCCCGTCCACGTTGACCCCCGATTGCCTGAGCGCTTCAAGCAGCGCATCGATTCCGGATGTCTGTTTCACGGCATCCCTTTCCGTATCCCTCGATTGCTAGAATTAACACTCCATTATACGGCAAAGCGCCCGCTTGCTCATCGCAACCGGGCGCCACCGTTACCTCGTCTTTACAATAGGCTTCGCAGCACGTAGGGCAGGATGCCGCCGTTCTCGTAGTAGCGTCCCTCCGTGGGCGTGTCCACGCGCACGGTTGCCTTGAACGTCGCCGTCGAGCCGTCCGCCCGCTCGGCCGTCACCTCCACCTCGCGCGGCACGGGCAGCCCCGCCGAAAAGTCGATCGGCGCCACCATGTAGCACTCGGAGCCGTCGAGCCCCAGGCTCTCGGCGCTCTCGCCTTCCGGGAACTGCAACGGCAGGATGCCCATGCCGATGAGGTTCGACCGGTGGATGCGCTCGAAGCTCTCGGCGAACGCCGCGCGGATACCCAGAAGCGCCGGGCCCTTCGCCGCCCAGTCGCGCGACGACCCGCTGCCGTACATCTTGCCAGCCACCACCACGAGCGGCACGCCCGCAGCCTCGTAGTCCATGGCCGCATCGAACAGCGGCCGCACCTCGTCTGCCAGGAAGTCGCGCGTCCAGCCACCCTTCTTTCCCTCGGCCAGCTTGTTCTGCAGCTTCACGTTAGCGAACGTGCCGCGCATCATCACCTCGTGGTTGCCGCGCCGGGCACCATACGTGTTGAAGTCTGCCGGAACCACCCCATGCTCCTCAAGATAGTGCGCTGCCGGCGAGTCCGCCGCGATCGAGCCTGCCGGCGAGATATGATCGGTGGTGATGAAGTCGCCGAGCCGTGCGAGCGCCCGGGCGCCCACGATGGGCTCGGGTGCCGATGGCTCGCGCCGCATGCCATCGAAGTAAGGGGCGCGGCGCACATAGGTAGACGCGTCCTCCCAAGCAAAGGTGTCGCTCGGCTCGCTGCCGAGCGCCTGCCAAGCCGCGTCACCGTCGTACAGCCCGCGCGCGCCGTCCTCGTACAGAGCACGGTTCACGCAATCCGCCACCAACGCGTCGATCTCCTCGTCGCTCGGCCAGATGTCGGCCAGTCGCACCGGCGTGCCGTCCTCACGGCACCCCAGCGCGTCATGCTCCAGATCCACGTCCATCGTGCCCGCCAGCGCATAGGCAACGACCATGGCCGGAGCGGCCAGGTAGTTCTGCGACACGTCGGGCGAGATGCGCCCCTCGAAGTTGCGGTTGCCGGAAAGCACGCTCGCCAGCTCGATGTCGTCGGCCACGTCGTGCAGCGCCGGCAAGATAGGCCCCGAGTTGCCGATGCAGCTCATGCATCCGAATCCACAGGTGTAGAAGCCCAGCGCCCGCAGGCCCTCCATGAGCCCAGCGCGCTCGAGGAGAAGCTCGGTGGCCTTGCTGCCCGGGGCGAGGACCGTCTTCACCCACGGCTTGGGCGCAAGCCCCGCCTCGGCGGCCTTCTTGGCCACCAGGCCGCACGCCAGCATCATGCGCGGATCGGTGGCCGTCGTGCAGCTGGTCACGGCCGCTATGGCAAGCGCCCCATGCGTGAGCGCGTGGACCTCGCCCGCCAGCTCCAGCTCCACGGTCTTGCCGCGGTCGAGCTCGCGCTCATCGCACACGGCACGGAAACGCTCCTGCACGCCTTCCAGTGGAATGCGATCGTGCGGCCTCGAAGGACCGGCGAGCGAGCGGCCGACAGAGCTCAGATCCAGCTCGATCACCTCGGCGTACCTACGTGCCGGGGCGTCCGGCACGTTCCAGAATCCCTGCGCCTTCGCATACGCCTCCACTAGCGCCACCTGCTCCTCGGTACGGCCGGTCAGGCGCAGGTAAGCCAGTGTTGCATCGTCCACGGGGAACAGCGTGCAGGTGCTGCCGTACTCCGGCGTCATGTTCGAGATGCACGTGCGCTGCGTGGCGTTCAGGCTGACAAGACCCGGCCCGAAGCACTCCACGAACGAGCCCACAACACCCTTCTCGCGCAGCATCTGGGCGAACGTCAGCGCCACATCCATGGCCGCCACGCCCTCGGCGAGCTCTCCCGTCAGGCGCACGCCCACCACGCGCGGCACGAGCGTCGTGATGGGCTGGCCGAGCGCCGCAGCCTCGGCCTCGATGCCGCCCACGCCCCAACCGAGCACGCCGATGCCGTTCGCCGTGGGCGTATGGCTGTCGGTTCCCACGAGCGTGTCGAAGTACGCCACCGGGCGCTCGCCGTCCGCGCGCGCCACCCCCGCGTCATCCGACGTCATGACTACGTGCGCGAACTGCTCGATGTTCAGCTGATGGCAGATGCCCGCCCCCGGTGGAACGATGCGCACGTTGTCGAAGCTCTGCTGCGACCATTTCAGGAAGTCGTAGCGTTCCTTGTTGCGCGCGAACTCCAGCTCCATGTTCTGCTCCAGCGCGCCCGCACAGCCGGCCGCGTCCGCGATGACCGAGTGGTCGATCACCAAATCGCAGGGGATCTGCGGGTTGATCTTCGCCGGATCGCCCCCCAGCTCGGCGCACGCCTCGCGCATGACCGCGAAGTCCACGAACACCGGCACGCCCGTGAAGTCCTGGAACAGCACGCGCGCCGGCGAGAACTCCACCTCGCTTCCCACCTCGCCCGCATTGCCTGCCGCCACGATACGCCCGGCCAGCTCCTCGGCTTCCTCCGGGCTCTCGGCGTTGCGCAGGGCGTTCTCCAGCAGCACCGTCAGAGCATAGGGAAGCGTCTCCGAGCCAGGAATGCCCGCCACCGGATAGTAGGTGTAGATTGTACCGCCCGCTTCGAGCGTGTCGGCAAAACGGCTGGTCTCGTCAGTCATGCATGACTCCAATCCGCCGCCCCAAGGCGGCCCTCGCGCGCGAGGGCCGGCTCCCGCCCGTCCCGTCGCGCCTCCCTCTCTTACTCGCCCGCCAAAGACGGCGTCATATGCCTTCTGCGCCATGAGCTTATCACACTGCGCATGGCACCGATAATCTCCGCGCCACTGCCAGCCCTTGGATGGGTGGCGCAGTACACCGCGCCCTGCTTTCCTGATGTCACCCCTTACATGGGGAACGGAGAAGACGCGGAAAGCGGCGGTTGAGAACCGCTAGAAGATAAGGAAAGATAAAGGCTAGCCAGCCTGCACGTTCTCGACGATCTGCTGAGCACGGCGCTTGAGAGCCCCTTTGCCGTTCTCCGCGTCGAACTTCATACGATCCCGCAACTCTTCCTTCACCTGCAAAGCAAGCTTGCCGGCCGAGAAGTCAACCACCGCCACGAGCATGTCTTGGAACTCCAGGTCGCCATGCCAGCATTGTATGGCCTCGTCGACAAGCGGCCAGACTTTCTCGGAACGGTTCTCCGTCGTGGCGCCCAGCTTGCATAGGAAGCGCATCGCGGCAAGGCGCACCGGGCCGCTCTCCTCGTCGAACAACGCAGCCTCGGCACCCGGCACGGCCTTGTCGCACGTGCGCGAGTCGCAATCCACCAATGCGGTAAGGATATCAAGGCATTCCCAGCGCGTTTGCGCTTCGGGACGGTTAAGCGCATCGACGAACGCCGATCCATGGGGAACGAGCATTTCGGGCGCCTCTTTGGCGACGATGGCAAGAGCCGATGCGGCGTTCTGACGGGCGCGTCGCGATCCTCCCGACAGAGCCTCCGTCAATTCGCCGAGCTTGGCCTCGTCGCGTATCGCGGATGCGGCCACCTTCGCTGCCTCTTGCGCCTTGTCGCTCACCAGACGTTCCTCCATCCTCGTTATCAAAAGCACGCAAACACCATGCCTAGCATTTCATTATACCCTCGCCCCGGCGAACCCCGCCTCCCCCGCGCAGAATAAACACGACCCGGAACGCGAACAAGCCCCCGCCCCCTAGAGGACCCCCCCCCAACGCGCGCAGGCCCCCGGGCCGTCATCCGGTCCGGGGGCCTGCAGAAAGAAAGCATCCTCCGCGAGCGCGACGCCCTATCCTCCCACGGACTGACTCCGCAGTACTTTCGGCGATGGCGGGCTTAACTTCCGAGTTCGGAATGGGATCGGGTGATCCCCGCCTCCATGGT